>JBBCKB010000056.1:0-1884 GCA_037189965.1 Chthoniobacteraceae bacterium
GAACCGGGTGTGTTTTCGCGCCAGCTTGACCTCTCCGCTAAAGGCGAGATTGTCGCAGCAGAAAACTTGAGAACCAGCGACAATCCCCGCAGGGAAGGTCTTGTCGTGGGAGTTGCGCAAACCCAGCACCCAGCAGTAATCCTCATCGGATTCATTGCGCTGGATTTCCATGAGCCCGAAGTACCGGGCACCGTCGTGGCTCAAGCTATGGGCTTGGGCGCCGACATGGAGCCGGTTGAACCGGAGGGTTTGTTCGACCTGGCGGATCAGCTCGATATGAGGAATCGGAGTCCAGGTATCCGTCGGGTGCGGCGTGGATACTTCGATAACCTGTTCGCGTTCCACGCTCCGGGCTCCGCAATGCAGGAGCAAGTTGGGGCGGCGGCATGGAGCAGGTTGTGGAATGGGATGAAGAAGAGCGACCATAATATTGGATGGGTGTTGGAATGGAGAAGGAAGAGGCCGGACACGCACTCGCGCATCCGGCCCCGTGTTTCCGTCGCCAAAAGGGGTTTCAGATATGGACGCCTTGGGACGCCCGGGGGTTAGAGGCTTTCCGCTGCACCAGCTTGCCAAGCTTCGTGCAGGTGGTGCCGCTCGCGTGAAGCAGGTGGCCACCGGTGCGAAGGAGGTAATAGGTTCCGGAAAAGGCGACGCGGCATCCGGTCTGGATGAAGCGTTGCCAAGGAATGGATGTGGATTTCATGATGTGAGGGTGAAAAGCAACGAAGCCGAACCAGAGGCGGTTCGGCTTTCGTTACGAAGGGTTGGTGTTGATGAATCGGGAATCAGATCCCGAGCCGGTGAATCACTCCAAGAATGGAGAGAATTTTGATGAGGAGCGGTCCGAGGGCCCAGACCACGATCAGGATGATGAGCCAGGCCAGAATCGCCCCGGCGGTGTTGAGGATTTTGAAGAAGTCCATGGGTTTCGAGTTTTCAATGCCAGGCGCGACATTCCGCGAAGAACCCGCAACTGGCGCATTGCAATCCCGGTGAAGGGACGAAGTCTTCCCGCACCAACCCATCCACGTAGGAGTCGATCCCCCGGAGAAGCCGGGAGATCTGCGCCTCGGTGGCTGGGCCCGTAGTGGTGACGATCAGCTTTGGGCTCTTGGCCTTGACGAGATGGTGCAGCTCGATCCCGGATTCCCGCCCCCCGGTAGCCTCGCGGTAAAGCAAAGCGTAACCAGTGGTCTGGGTTTCCGTGGTGTGCTGCACCATCTCCGGGGTGGGCGTGCGCCCGGTGGTCTTGAAGTCCACGATCCGCCCGCCGGAGCGAACCAGATCGAGGACACCAACCAACGTTGGCAGGCCGTGCGAGGAAAGATCCATCTCCACGCTGACTTCCACCCCTTCCGGCCGTTCCTCCACCGGGATCGGGGTTTCGCGCAGATAGGTCTGGATTAGGGAGAGCGCATGGGCCTTTGCTGCTCCTTCCTCGTCATTTCACTTGATGGCGTCTCCGCTCGGCTCAGCACTCCAAGCCTGTTCAAAGACGCCTTCCAACGCTTCGGCATCCAACGGCACTCCCCGCCACCGGGCGAGGTTCCACTGCTGGAGCACGGCATGGACAACCTTCCCGACGTGGAGAGCAAGAGTAGGCGGCTTTGGCACCCCGATGATGTACCGGAAGAGAAACTTCAACCGGCATTGCGTCCAGGTATTGAGCCGGGACGCCGATACCGTTTAGGTAAGCTCGTCGATACTTCGCACCGGGGAACCCGTCCCCCGTTGAAGCGGCGGCTCTGCAAACGCAATCATTGCCTAGTCCCTTTCGCTTCACGTGGAAAGCGACCTCGCTGGGAAGCACCGGACCGCCCCCCGCTACGCCGCTGCCCCCCATGACGTTCCAGGAGTTCATCGATCAACCCACTCGCCTGA
>JBBCKB010000057.1:0-7932 GCA_037189965.1 Chthoniobacteraceae bacterium
CCATTTCAAAATCGACAATCTCTCCCTTGCGCACCCCGCGCGAGGGGGCTTGCCCGACGCCCAGAATGCGGATCGGCCCAGACGAGTCGGCCTCGCCAACGACGACGCAAATTTTGGAGGTGCCGATTTCCAGCCCTACGAGGATGTTGTCTCTACCCATGTCTCTTACAAAACGCAGCTATGTTTACCCAATGCGCCCGCTCCCGGCGACTCCCGCCACCGGCACGGCGGAGCGTACGGGCTCGGCCTTGCGGATCACGGGCTCCGCCCGACGCACGGGCGCGGTATTCTTTTTGACAGGGGCCGCTTTGGCGGGGCGCGCTTTGGGCGCGGCGGGGGCCGCCCGGCGCACTGGCTTGGCCGGGGTGGTGGCTCGGGGTGCCGCCTTGGCCGGGGCCGCAACGGGCGCCTGCGCCTCCGGCTCCTTCTCCACAGGGGCCGAAGCCACGGGCTCCGGCGGCAAGTCGTTGCCCACCCGGGTGTAGGTGACGGGGACGTTGCGCTGCATCATCAGGTTGATGGTCTGGATCTCCACCTGGTTGCGAGCCGCCAGCTCCATGGCGGTGGCGCACCGCTCCATCTGCTTGGGCAGCTCATCCAGGGCAAAGGTGTACTCCCGCTTGCGGTGGGTGGTGACGATGACACAGTACCCTTTGGAAAGATCGAGGCTCGCAATCTCAAAGGTGTGGCTCGTTTCGTTGAGGGAGATCAACTCCAGCGCGGCGGCGACTTCCGGCGCGTTCACGATCTCCCCGGGGAGGTAGTTCTCCGGCTGTGCGCCGTAAATGACCGGCAGGCGCAGGTACTCGCCCACCTGCCGCTTCGGCTTGAAGAGGATGCCCCGCGCATCAACGAGGTAAGAGTGCTCCGAAGCCGTCGGGTCCGCAGCCTCCGGGTCGGCCAGCCACGCCACCGGGCGGCGCTCGGTGATGGCGACGGCAATCTTGTTGGGCAACACCCGCGAGACTTCCACCTTCTCCACCTGCGGCAGCTCGCCGAGCGCCTTCTCCGCTTTGGAGAGCGAGGCGCGGAAGATATGCTGGCCCACCTCCAACCCGGTGGCGGAGAGGACCATCTCACGAGTGACCCCGCTGCCGCTGTTATGAATCTCCACCACAGCGACGTGGTACTTCGGGTTCTCCCAGAAGTAACGGCGCAGCCCCTCGCGTGCACCCCAGATGGAGCCCACGACCAACAACACCACGAGCACCAGCTTCGTGCACCAGCGCAGGAGCCGCCGGTTGCGCTGCCGCGTGGCAAGGCGCGAGCGGATGCTCACTTCCAGCAGGTTCTGGTCTCGCCGCTGGCGCGTGCCGGAACGGCGGACGTTACGGCGGACTGGAGTGCGTCGGGGGATCATGCCTTACGGTTTAAGTTCGGGAAATGGAAAGCTCGACAATACGTTCACAAAGCTGGGAAAACGAAATCCCCGCCGCCGCAGCGGCCTCGGGGAGGAGGCTGGCGCGCGTCATCCCGGGGATGGTGTTGATCTCCAGAACAACCCAGGAACCGTCTTCGCGCAACAGGAAATCGACCCGGGAGTAAACTTCCAGCCCGAGCGCCCGGTGGGCGGCCAGCGCATCCTCGCGAATGCGGGCGGCGAGCCCTTCCTCCAGCGGCGCGGGGCAGTAGTGGTCTGCCGCGCCTTTGCCCTCGGGATCGAGGAAAGGGTACTTGTTCTTAAAGTCGTAAAAGCCGCTTTTTGGGCGGATTTCGATGATCGGCAACGCCAGGTCGCCCAGGATGCCAACGGTCAGCTCCCGCCCGGGCACATACTCCTCTACCAGCAGTGGGCTGCCAAACGCAGCGGCAGCCTCCACGGCGGCGGCCACCTGCTCCGCTTCGCGCACGATAAAGATGCCGACGCTCGACCCTTCGCGCGGGGCTTTGATGACGTAGGGCAACGGCAGGGTCGGCACCGCATGTGCCTGCACGACTTCGTACTTTGCGGTGGGAATGCCCGCCCGCACAAACGCCTCTTTGCTGGCCACTTTATCAAACGCACGCTCGCTCCCGGCCACGCCTTCGCCGGTGTAGCGCACCCCACGCTCCTCCAGCTCGCGCTGGAGCTGGCCATCTTCACCATAGGTGCCGTGGATGTTGTTGAAGACGATCTCCACCCCTTCGGGGAGCGGGAAGCCGGGGGCCTCGGCGTCCACCAGCGTCACGCAAGCGCCCGCTTCGCGCAGGGCATCGGCAACGGCCGGGCCCGAGGCGAGGGAGACGGCCCGCTCCGACCCGGGGCCGCCCATAACGACGGCGATCTGTTTATCTGCCAGTAAGCTCATGAAAGGATAAATGGGGCCTCCTCGCCCACGATCTGCACTTCGGTCTCCAACGCAATACCCCGCTCGGCCAGTGCCACGGCTTTGACCTCGGCGATCAACCGCAGCACATCCGTGGCGGTCGCCCCGCCGTCGTTGACGATGAAGTTGCCATGGATCTCCGAGACGCGCGCGCCACCCACCCGCCGGTTTTTGAGGCCCAGCTCATCGACGAGCCGCCCCGCCGGGCATGGCCCGGGGTTCTTGAAGATGCACCCGGCGCTCGATTCGCGCGGCTGCGTGGTGCGCCGCTTTTGCATGGATTCGTCCAGCCTCCGGGCGATCTCGGCGGCATCTCCCGGGGTGGCTTCGAAGACGGCGGAAAGAACGTAGCGGGTCTTGAGCTCCGGCACGCTCCGGTAGCCGATCTCAAGCTCTGCGGGAGTCTGCTCGCGGACTTCGCCTGCGGCATCGATCAACCGCACGGAGGCCACGTGGTTAAACGCTTCGCCTCCCATGGCCCCGGCATTCATGCGCAAGCCGCCGCCCACGCTCCCGGGGATGCCCTCCATCCACTCCAACCCGGCGAGGCCCGCCGCCTTTGCAGCTAGCGCGACTTCCTTGAGCCGCACGCCCGCACCTGCCGTCAGCCGGTGCCCCTCGCGCTCCAGCCGGTGGAACTCCCCCTTGGCCAAATGAATGACGACCCCGCGAATACCGCCATCGCGAATCAAAAGATTGGAGCCCCGCCCCATGAGGGTGACGGGCATCTCCTGCGCGTGGCACCACGCCAGCAAGCGCGCCAGCCCGGCCTCCGTCTCCGGCTCGGCCCAGAACTGGGCGGGCCCGCCGACACGCAAGGTCGTGTGCCGCGCCAATGGCTCGTAAAGCCGCAGCGCGCCGGGGCCCATCTCGGCCCGCAACGCCTCCAGCGCGGCCAGGTCGCGAGCAAGGGCGCTCCCCTGCTCGTGGATGTTGCCCGCGCCGACGGTGATGATGCAGTCTCCCGGCTCTGCAAGGCGCCCCACTTCGCGCACGAGCGCGTCGCGATCCGGGATAAAGCGCGCCCCCGTATGGCCATTGGCGGCAAGGGCATCGGCAATCGTCTGCCCCGAGATGCCGGGGATCGGCGGTTCGCTGGCGGGGTAGATGTCGGCAAGAAAAACGAGGTCCGCATCGCCAAACGCCCGGCCAAACTCATCCTTCAACGCCTGGGTACGGGTGTAGCGGTGCGGCTGGAAAAGGGCGAGGATACGCTGGCGCCCGGCGGTCCTCGCAGTGGCGAGGGTGGCGCGCAGCTCGCTCGGGTGGTGAGCGTAGTCATCCACCACAAGGAACTCCGCCCCCCGGTGCTTGATCTCAAAGCGCCGCCTTGCGCCGCTGAAGGTCTTCAACCCCTCGGCGATCTTGGCAAACGGCACCCCCAGCTCGGTGGCAAGGGCGACGACGCTCATCGCGTTACTCACATTATGCCGCCCGGGGACGTTGAGCACCAGCTCGCCCAGCACTTCGCCGCGGCACACCACCTCGAAGGTGGATTGAAAATCCGCGCTACCGAAGTTGCGGAAGCGGTAGTCGGCCCCCTCGCCCTCGCCAAAGGAGATGGCACGCGGGCGCGTGGCACAGAGCCGGGTGGCGTGCGCATCATCCGCGCAGTAGAGGACGAGCCCGGCCGTCTGGTCGAGCAAACGGTTGAAGACGACCTCGATGGCCGCCAAGTCGGCATAAAAGTCGAGATGCTCCTCCTCGATGTTGAGGATGACGGCGTGCTCCGGGTGGTAGTTGGCCAGCGTGCCATCGCTCTCATCCCCCTCGGCGACGAACAACTCCCCTTCGGCATCCCAATGCGCGTTGGTACCGAGGATCGGGATCTCCGCGCCCACGTAGTGCGAAGGGCGCACCCCCGCCGTGCGCAGGACATGCGCCATCATGGAGGAGGTGGTCGTCTTGCCGTGCATCCCGGCGATAACGACCCCCTTCTTGCCGAGCATGATGGCCGAAAGCGCATCCGCCCGGCGAAACATCCGCAGCCCGAGGCGCACCGCCTCGTCGTACTCCACGTTCCCCGGGCGAATGGCCGAGGAGTAGATAACGATATCCGCCCCTGCCACGTGCGCGGCCTCCTGCGAAAGGTCAAACTTCAGCCCCAGGCTCTCCAGACGGCGGACTTCGATCGTATCCGCCTTATCCGACCCCGAAACCCGGTGCCCCAGCGCCAGCAGCAGCGCGGCAATGCCGCTCATGCCGGAGCCCGCCACCCCGATGAGATGGGTACGCAACGGGCCCGAGCTCAAGATCTCGGCCAAACTCTGGCTGCTTTGCTTCAAGGGTATCGGTAAGGGTGTAAGGGTGGTCGGTCGTAAGGGATGAGTGCGAAAGAACAAGGCTTCTAGCCGCGTAGCCGCTTGCGGGCGGCGGCTTCCACCACATCGGCCACCTGGGCGGCGGCGTCGGCAGGGGCCAGCGCCCGGCAGCGTGCGGCCATGGCCGCCAGCGGCCCGGCGTCGCCCACTAGGTTGCAGATCACTCCGCCAAGGGTGTCGCCGGTTATTTCGGCCTCTTTCAATACCGTGGCCGCCCCGGCGCGCGCAAATATTTCCGCATTGAACTGCTGGTGATTTTCCGCCGCAAAGGGGTACGGAATGAGGAGCGAGGGAATCCCGTAATGCGCGATCTCTGAAAGGCTGGCCGCCCCCGAGCGCGCCACGGCAAGGTCTGCCGCGCTATAGACGGCCTCCATCTGGTGGCAGAAGGGGGCCACATAGGCGGGTACCCCGGCGGCAGTGTAAGCCGCCCGCAAGGCGTCCTCATCCTGCGGCCCGCTCAGGTGGATAAACTGCACCCCCACCCCGCCAAACCGCCCAAGGCTGCGCCGCACGGCTTCATTGACGCCGTGTGCCCCCTGGCTCCCGCCCATGACGGCGATGGTCGTGCGCCCTTCCTCCAGCCCGAAGGTGGCCAACGCCGCTTTGCGCGGGAGCCGCTCCAGAAGCGAGCGACGCACCGGCGTGCCGGTAGCGGTGCACTTCCCGGCTGGGAAATAGCGGGCACACTCTTCAAACCCGAGGAGCACGCGATCCACCAACCGGGCATTGAGCCGGTTGGCCTTGCCCGGAATGGCGTTGGACTCATGCACAAACGTCGGCACCCCGCGCATTTTACCCGCCAGAATGGGCGGCGTGGAGGTAAAGCCCCCCATGCCGAGCACGGCATCGGGCTGAAACTCGCCAAACACCCTCCGGCACGGGGCAAGGCTGGCGTTAAATTGCCGGAAAAACCGGAAAATCGCAGGAGAAAGCAGCTTGGGCATCCCTACGCTGGGGAGCTTCTCAAAGCGAAACTCCGTGCGCCCCCGGGTGGCCAGCGCATCGACTTCCTTCTCCGAGATGAAGATGAGCACCTGGTGCCCACGGTCGAGGAGAACTTCCCCCACCGCAAGCGCGGGGAAAAGATGGCCGCCGGTGCCTCCTCCGGCGATGGCAATATTCAGGGCGCGGTGGGTCATCAAATCCGTGGGGTCATGCGCGCGACGCGCTTGAGGTTGACCTGGACGGCATCTTCGCTGATGCCCATCCGGTAGATGTTAATGAGGATGCCGATGCAGATCATCGAAAAGAGGAGGTTCGAGCCACCGTAGCTGATAAAGGGGAGCGCGATCCCCTTGTTGGGCAGGAGCGCCGTGGTGACTCCGATATTGATCGCCGCCTGCAAGGCGATGATGACGATAATGCCAAACCCCAGAAGAGAGCCAAACGTATCCCGCGCGTTCATGGCGATCGCCACACCGCAGAGGACGACGATCAGGTAGCAAAGGACGACCCCAAGCGTCCAGACGAGGCCAAGCTCCTCGCCGATCATCGGGTAGATAAAGTCGGTATGCGCAAACGGAAGGAACTCCATCTTTTGCCGCCCGTTCCCCAGCCCGAGCCCGTGGATGCCGCCAGAGCCGAAGGCGATCAACCCCTGGAGCTGCTGGTGGCCGGAGGTTTCGGCATGGGCCTCAAGGTCCATAAACGCCATGAGCCGCCCGAGCCGCTCCTGCATGTTGAAGGCCGCCAGAAGAATGCCGGAAACACCGATCACCCCCGACGCGGTGAGGTAGATCATGTTGGAGCCCGCCACAAACATCGTGAGGATGGAGGCCCCGCCAATGAGCGCGGTGGTGCCGAGATCTTCCTCAAAAGCAATCAGCCCGAGGAGGATGCCGATAATCGCCAGCGGCGTTATAAACCCGGCGAGGAACTCCCCCTCCCGCCCCTTGCGCTCGGCAAACCACGCAGCCAGGAAGGTGATCGCCGCAAGCTTGCCCAACTCCGAGGGTTGCAGGGAGAACCCGGCGATCTTGATCCACCGGTGCGAGCCATTAATGGCGGGGAAAAAGTAGCACGCCGCAAGCAACACGGCAGAAACGCCAAAGAGCGGCTTCCAGTAGCGCTGCCAGAGCCGGTAGTCGATACACGCCGCGACGCAGCACCCCACCAGCCCGACCCCGAGCCAGAGCGCCTGCCGTTTGACGAAGTAGACCGGGTCGCCGTGGGCATCGCGCGCAAACGCGCCGGTGCTCAGGAGCATGACCATGCCGAGCACCAGCATGGTGATGACCGAGAGCAACAACCCGACGACGGCTTTTCTCATAGCGTTATCCTCCTAGTGCGCGGGAACCTGAAGTTTCTGGCCGATCTGGAGGCGGCGCGGGTCGTCGATGCCGTTAAGCTTCACGAGCGCGTCGTAGCTCACGCCGAGTTTGCGGGCGATGCTGTGGGGGTTTTCCCCCTTGGCGACGACGTGGACTTTACCGGAGTCTGCCACGCCCTTCTGGGTCTTCTTGGGCGCTTCGACGGTTTTGGCCGGGGCTGCGGCGGCAACGGTCTTAGCAGGAGCCGTGGCCTTGGTGGGCACGGCAGCCGGAGCCGCCGCCGGAGCGGTACGGGTGGCAGCCGTCTTCACCTCGCGCGCGGGCTCCGCCGCCTGCACGGGAGCCGTGGGGGCTTCAGCGGCAGGTGCGACAGACGCGGCTTCTGCAGCGGCAGCCGTGCCCGGCTGTTTGACCTTGATCGACTCGAATGCAAAAATGCCCCCCACCGCCACGAGGTGCAGCAGGACGACGATGATGAAGGCGCTGGAGAACTTCATCGACGGCTCCTCGTACTCCTCCTCCTCGTCGGCGCGGGAAGGTGCGGCGGTGCGGCGCGTGGCGGTGGCGCGCAGCTTCTGCTTGGGTCGGAACGTGGGCATTTTCATAGGACAAGGGTCGGTTAAAGGGCTTCTACAAGTTTGCGAAATTGGTCTCCCCGGTCCGCATAGCTGCGGAACATATCGAACGAAGAGGTGCCGGGAGAAAAGAGCACCACCTCGCCCTCGCGCGCTTCGGCCCGGGCCAGCGCGACGGCTTCTTCCAGCGAGCCCGCCTCCACGCAGCGCACGACCTCGCCCCAAGAGTGGGCGATGCGCTCGCGCATTTCACCGATGAGGATGGCGGTGCGCACTTTCTGGCCGACAAGTGCGGTGAGGGTGTCGTACTCAAAGCCTTTGTCCTTCCCCCCCGCGAGGAGAACGACGGGGCGGCTTTCGGAGAGGAGCGCCTTCTCCAGCGCATCGAGGTTGGTGGCTTTGGAGTCGTTGATGTACTCGACGCCCGCCAACGTGCGCACCCGCTCGCAACGGTGCG
>JBBCKB010000058.1:0-8749 GCA_037189965.1 Chthoniobacteraceae bacterium
CGTAGTTCAATCTGCCCATAAGAATTCAGCTCCCCCCCATTGAAAACGACACCCCATTCCGGCATCACCCCCCTTTTCCGCGATGAAGATTGGCATTGAGATCAGCGGCCCGCTTTCACCCCTGCGCATGAATCCCACGACCACCCTCCACCACCTCCTTTCGGCGGCTATGGCACTTCTGTTTTCATTTCCGCTCGCACTTTCCGCTTCGCTGGATGATAGAGCCGTCGCCCTCGTTCGCGACGGCCAGCCAGTAGCGACGCTCTATGCATCGCCCGAGGAGGAGGCCGGGTCGATCGAAGGCGCCCTTCCGACGGCGATTGAGGAACTCAACTACCACCTCAAAAAGATGAGCGGGGCGGAGCTGCCCGTTGTCAGGACCGAAGACCCCGGAAAAGTTCGCCTGCCAGCCATTGTGATCGGAAAGCTTGCGGTGCGGATGGGGGCCACCCCGGAGCAGGGCTCAACCTCTCGGGAAGCCTTCCGGCTTCTGACGAAGGAAGGGATCGTGCTCATCGGTGGAGAATCTGACGATGGTACGCTTTTTGGAGTTTATGAGTTACTCCGCGTGCTCGGTTGCGACTGGGTCATGCCGGGGAAGATCGGAGAGATTATTCCAACCTCCACCCACGTTGTCGTTCCGGCGTTGGACCGATCCGAAGCCCCGGGGTTTGCCATTAGAACTCAGTATTATGGAGGCGGCTCCAAGGCCACCACCCCCGAAGAATCCACTCTTTTTGACCAATGGAGGCGCCGCAACGGAAAGGGTGAGTACAACCACCCCGCCATGCAGACACGGGGGCACTACTGGGATGTCCTCATTCGCAAGCATAAGAAGGAATTTGAGGCTGACCCCACCCTGTACGCGCTGGTGCGGCTGCCAGATGGCAGGTTGATCCGCAAAGGGCCGCAGGTGGAATCAACCCACCCAAGGGTGATTGAGCTGATCGCGCAAGATATTCGGGACATCTTCGAGGAGCAAAACTGGCCCAAAGACAAAGCCGTTGGCTTTCCGTTTGGGCCTGCAGATGGAAGCTCCTTTTCACAATCCCCGGAGTCGCAGCGAGCGAACTCTACGCGGGCCGACGCCATCAGCGGAAGGGAAGACGTGACGGACCTCATCGTCCTGCTGGCCAACCAGATCTTTGAGAAACTCGGACCCGAATACCCCAATGTTTGGCTAGGCTATTACGTTTACGCGCAATACTCCAACTACCCGCTTCGCTACAAACCGCATCCGCGTTTGGTCCCTATCTTTGCCTCCATTAACTACTCCCGGCACTACAGCTCGGTGGACCCCCGCTCCAAAACGAGAGCGCAGTTCCGGAAGATCGTTGAAAAATGGGGGGCGCTCTCCAAAGAGCAGGGAAACTTCATGATCTCGCGCGACTTCAATTACAACCTTGCGGAAGGAATGTCGCCGGTGACCAAGCTGGCAGTCTGGGGAGAAGATATCCCTTTCTATCACAAAGTCGGCGTCTCCGCATTTCTGATCAACTCCGCAAAAGCATGGGCTATTCACGGGCCACAAAACTATGTCCTCCAACGCTTGATGTGGAACCCCGGCCTCCAATGGCAATCCATCCTCTCAGACTACTGCCGGCACTCCTTTGGTGCAGGGGCCCCCGCCATGGAACGCTACTTTGACCGCTTGGTTCAAACCCAGAAGGCCGCGGGGCAAGAGGCGGGCTCTTACCACGCACTCCCCCTGATCTTTGGCAACGATTTCATACGCGACTCCCGAAAGGACATAAACACGGCTCTGGCAGCGGCGACCACCTCGGCGGACCGCACCCGGATCGGCTACATTGGTGACGGCCTGCAATCTCTGGCTCTCTACCTTGACTACCACAAGGCGACCCTTGCCTTTGATTTTTCCAGTTCAGCGAAATGGTTTCAGGCGATGTTGGACCATCAGGAGGCAATGGATGCCAAGAACGCGGCCCTTACTTCAAAGAGCCCTACCCGCTACATGGAGCGCTTCCTGAGAAGCTTTGCAGAGGGAGCCCTCAAATACTCCACGGGGAGCTACCGGCTCGTGGAGGCGCTGCCCGATGAGATGCCAACGCTCTTTGATCCCAACATTGTTGGCGAGGAGATGGAATACTTCCGGCCCGAGATTATTGATCGCAACTGGGTAAAGACCAAAACCTATTCTTCCACCTGGGACGCACAAGGGCTGGCTAATCTTCGCTTCTCGCCGTGGGGAGGTGCGGTTTGGTACCGGTGGCGGTTCACCACCGACCGCAATCTCCCGGCCGGAGAAGGGCTCGGGCTCTTCCTTGGTGGGTTTGATGACGAAGCGCGCGTCTGGCTAAATGGGAAGTTCATCGGCTCCAGCGGCAGGAGTTTCAGCCACCCGGCGATGTACGACCTCAGTGATGCCTGCCAGAAAGGCGAGAATGTCCTGACCGTGGCGGTCGTTCGCAACAGCCTGCTTAACGAACTGGGAACCGGAGGCCTGTTTCGCCCTTCATTCCTCTTCAGCGGCCCCGTTCTGGAACGGAAAGCGGCTGTGCTTCCCGAGGAACTCAAGGAGAAAGCCGAAAGGCAGCATATCGAAATGATCCGCGAAGGCGAGCAAGCCTACTGAGACTGAGAGAAAGTATGACAGCTTTGCCTTCTGGAAAGAGTCTGACCACGGCTTCCTTCATGGCGTGGGCGCTTCTTTGCCCATTGCTCTTGGCAATCCCCCCCTCCAGTGCTGCGGCGGCGATGCCAGTCGCCATAGCTAGCGAGGGGAAAGCCCGGCTCCCTGTGCTCGTTAGTACAGATGCCTCACAGGAGGTAAAGGCACTGGCAGGCGAGCTGGTCGATGGACTAAACAAGATTACAGGTGGCCAATTTCAACTGAAGGAAGGGCGCCATTCTGATGGGGCTATCGTCATTGGAACTGATACGGAATGGCCCGGCGTTCTCCCCGCCCCTGAGGAGGGGCTTGCAGCATCCCTCTGCAGGGAGGATTACCTCTTGAAAGCGAATGCCGGATCGGTATGGCTCATCGGCAGAACTGAACTTGGGGTACAAAACGCGCTATGGGATTTCCTCCACCGGCTAGGGTTTCGCCAGTTTCTGCCCGGCCCGCACTGGGAGATCTGGCCATCCCGCCCGGATATTTCAGTCGGGTTCAATGACTTTGAAAAGCCCGACTACTTCTCCAGAGATCTGAGTTCGGGCGGTCGTTTGGCGTGGAAGGAGATGCAAACGGAGGTGAGGAAGTGGAAAGTCCGCAACCGCCTTATCTCCGGCTTTACGCTGAAGACCAGCCACGCCTATGGCGACATTCTCCGCCAAAACCGGCACCACTTCGATGCGCATCCGCACGGCATGCATGGGAAGGAGCCATTGGCTAAGCTTGACCCCTCTCACAGCGAGGTGCTGGAGATCGCCGAGCGGTACGCTCGCAAAGAGCTGGCGGATTCCGGGAACCAAGACTCCGTCTCCATGGAGCCAAGCGATGGAGGATACTGGCGGCCCGACTCCCCTCTCGGCTCCCCTTCCAACCAAGCTGTCACACTAGCCAACCATGTTGCAAAAGCGATCCAGCACGATTTCCCTGGCGCTAAAATCGGCATGTATGCGTACAATGAACATTCGCCAGCCCCAGATATTTCGGTCGCCCCCAACGTTATCATCAGCGTGGCAACCGCCTTCATAAAGGGCGGCAACTCTCCTGAATCCCTCATTGCCGCATGGAGGGCAAAGGGTGCGGAAATCGGCATTCGCGAGTATCTGGGGACAGCCGTCTGGAACAAGGCGCTCCCGGCGCAAGCGCGGGCAGCCGACCTCGACTACATCGCCTCAAGCATCCCCCGCTTTCACCAACTCGGAGCCCGCTATTACCGCACAGACGCCTCCGATGCCTGGGGCCCTTACGGGGTAGGCTATTATCTGGCTTCACGACTATTGTGGGATATTGATGAAGCTCACAAAGTCCCGGAGCTTCTGGATGACTTTTTTACCCGCTCCTTTGGAAGGGCCTCCGGAGAGATGCGGATATTCTTCGAACGTTACCTGTTTGCCAGCGGCCGACCTTTGCTCTCGGAGGATCTCGTAGGCCGCATGTACCGGACGCTGGACCGCGCGCTGGCCCAATCCGACACTCCGGAGATTGCGGCGCGAATTACCGATTTGGCTATCTATACCCGATACGTCGAACTGATGCTGCCTTACGAGTCGGCACCAAGAGAGGAGAAACATGCGCTGTTTGAGGAAATTGCACGGTTTGCCTACCTGATCCGGGATTCAGGAATGGTGGACCGGGCCACCGTATTTAGAATCCTTGGCGAGCGGGCAACACAGAGGAACCGCGAAGCGCTTTCGCAAATGATAGAATCCTTCCGCAATGAAGCCCCCCTTGAAGGCGATACGGTACGCACATGGATCGCAGAAGGAATTGCGAAACATCAGGTCCACGATTTCGAGCCGATTGCATTTTCGCGTGATCTGGTGCCTTACCAGCCCGCAGCGGCTCCTTCCTCTGAAACTTCAGACTACGGCCGCGTCATCAGCCAACGAGGGACAGGGAGCCTCTACCTCTATTCAGAGCGGGAGGGGAGCGTCCTTCGCTTCCGTGTTCGCGGCGGGCTTCTTTATGGAAACCGCGGCCCCGTCCGGCTCGCGCTTTATGCCGATGCTCATCCCCTGGTGGGAACACCCATCGCCACCAAGGAAATTCCGGAGGACAAAACCCCACACGAAGTAACGTTTGAAACGCCCTATACCGGCCTGCATCGTCTGGAGATCAGCGACAGCAATGACCGGACCGAAATCTCCTGGCCCGCTGGGCAGTACGCCGTCTTCCCCACATCTCCCCAGGAGCGATCGGCCATCACCACAGACGCCGCATTCTCTTTTTACCTGCCGCCGATCAGCCAGACGGTCTCGGGATACTCGTCGGACACCCGAGGAAAAATCTGGGATGAAGACGGAGTGGCGATTCTCGATTTTACGAAATTCGCGGGTCCGGGGTATTTTTCCATCAAAGTATCCGAGGCCCGGGAAGGGAGGGTATGGAAGATCAGCGGCTTCCGCAACCGGGCCAAGAAGCTCCTGATGACGGTGCCGCCCTATGCGGCCCGCAGTGCCTCCGAACTCCTCATTCCGAAAGAGGCCTCTGCGCATCCTTAACGACACCCAGCACTGCCCCGAGCCTTGGATTAACGCGGGAATTCGAAGTTGTATTCACCCGGTGCATAGCCGCCTTCCCAGCGGTCATCGCGTGTTTGCTCGCCCATCGCGGCGCTCATCCCGTTGACCCAAGGCGTAGGAAGCAGAATCTCGTAGCTCCCGTCTGCACCGGAGATCGCGTTGACAAAATGGTGGTGATCAAGATGAGTCTCCGGTTCTTTGTGCAGCGAGACTCCGAAAGTCACCTTGGCACCTTTCACGGGCTCCCCTAGTCGATCAGTCACCTTTCCGAAGTAACGGAAGAGCTTCCGAGTCGCCACCCCAAGGTCGATCTGCGTCACTCCACTGCCGGAAGGCATCAGCCCATAAATCGGCTCTTCTTTCCATGGATTTTCGTCGATCCTTGTGCGCAACCAATAGGAGTCAACATCGAGGGTGGCCCCTGCGGGCTGCAGAATAAACTGCTGGGGGTAGACGTGTTCGAAGCGATATTTGCCTTTCTCGTCAGTGGTCGCTTTCTGCCAAAAGATCTCGCCTCCATACCCCGTGTGGGTTTCTGAGCCCAGGTCGTGGCACAAGGTCACCGAGACCCCCGCCAACGGCTTCTCCCGATCTTCGTAATCCCAGACCGTTCCCTCGACCACGATGCCTCGGGTGATCTGCACGGCTAGGTCGACCCCATCATCCGGCACGTAAATCGGGACACCCCAGCGGCCGGCAATGCGATCACCTCCGTAGGTGGAGTCGCCCATCTTCCCAACATTCATGAAAATGGGAGAGACGGCCCCAGCATCGCGTCCTTCTTTTGGCGTGATGACCAATGCGTAGTTGCCCCAGCCCGGGCGTTGCTTTTCATCCTCCCAAGTGTGCAGTTGGTAGAGCTGTACCGTTACGCGACCGGCTTTATCGGTGGTGTAGCTCCACGGGGGCTCACCAAAAAGCGCACCTCGAGAGAGCCCGCGCAGCTCCACATCGCGCCCCCTTGCAGGAGCCCCGTCCAGATCAATCACCCGCAGGCGAATCTCGCGAAATCGATCGACCTTTTTTCCCGTACCCGGAGCAGCCGGGGCGCGAAGCCCGATGAGCAGAAGGATCACCCCCATGAGGAGTCGGTTTGATCGAAGCGGCCATCCCGAAGAAAAGGAAGAGGCGAAGTCTTTCATCGATAAGTGGGGCGCCCCGCAGTATGCCTCCTGAGGAGGTGGTTGAACAATGTCAAAGGGCTCTCGGGGTCTTCCCGTCTCCCTGGACGACATTCTCAAGCGGTGGGAGACAACCCGTGCGGCCCGAGCAGGAAGCCCTTTTACACCTCCCGCGGGTGAGCCTGATGAACCACAAGCCCCCCTTCTACGCCGCCTGGTTGCGGCGGCGGTGGCGCAGGAGGGAGAGGGCAACCGTGACGGTGATTCCAAACCCGTAAAGGGAGGGCTCCGGTACGCTGGTAACCGTCAGAACCCCGGTGTTGTAGTCGAAAGCTCCGGTGTAAAGGGGGTCGGAAAATTCAATGTTTGCAAACCGCGTCTCCCCATCCCATGTGTACGCTCCACCAAAGAGCGCGAAGGTGGCGTCTACCTCCGGCACATAAGCTCCCATCAACTGGATGGCCAGCGTGCCCCCAAAGGTCAGCGCGCCGCTTACCGAAATACGATCGAAATCGGTGGCATCGGCCAATTCCAAAGTGATGCGGGAGGTGGCTTCGAGCGTAAGGTTGCCCTCCACGTTGAGGAACCCTGTGGAGTTGCCCGGGGCGAGCCTTCCCGCCACCGTCAGGTTCCCGGCGACCGTGGCATTGCCACCCAAGGCCCCGAGCTCCGGAATCACGAAGTCGCCGGTGATCGTTCCATCGGCAGTCAATGAACCGCCAAGGAACTGGAATTTACCGCCAGTGGCATCGAGGTGCCGGGTTTGCAACGTGCCCCCGTCCAGTGTGACTGTGCTGTCGTTGCGGATGGAGAGGGTATCAACCACCTTCACCGTACCGCCATCGGCAATGGTCAGGGTACCCGTTCCCTGATGGCCGACGCGCAGGTTTCCGGCGTTGCTCCAGGTAGAGCCCGAGCCACTCACCACCACCGAGCCGCTGGCACCGGACTCGCTGCCGATGGTGCCGTGGAGATTGGATACCTGAGCCCCACCGGAGATCGCCAGCGTGGCGGCGTCGCCATCGGTGTCGCCCACGGTAAGATCAGCCGAGACATGAGCGATGCGGGCGTTGGAGCCGCTGACCTCCAAAGTGCCACCTTTTACAAGGGTGCTCCCGGTATAAGTATTCGCCCCGGTGAGAACCTGCGTGCCGGTCCCAACTTTGACATAGCTGCCCGAAGCAAGGACGCCGGAGAACGTGCCGGAGCCGTTGGCCACACCGATGGTAAAATTCCTGTAGCCGGAAGAGTATCCGGAGCGGATGACGCCTGCGCCGGTGAGGGCGTCCACCCGCACGTTGGCCTCCACTCCGTTGAACTCCGCCCCGGCGGCAACGTGCAGGCCGGATTGGTTATCCGTCCAGACTTCGTTATTATAGGAGCCACCGACAAAAGTGCCTTCCTGCACGTCGATGAGGCTCCCGGCCTCCAGAGCAAAGGCGGCCGACGCGGCAGACCACCGGGCAGCAACGGCACCCGTTTTCCGCAAGATGCCGGAGCCGGAGAAGACGGTGTTTGCGGAGTAGCCATCGGTGGAAGGGGCCAGCTCCAGCACCGCGCCGGAGGCGATGTTGTAAGCCATCGAGGCATTGTTGCCCTGGAGGCGTAACGTCCCGCTATTAATGACAGTCGCACCGGTGTAGCTCTGTTGAGCGGTGAGAGTCAGTTTACCCTCACCCTCCTTGGTGAGGGAACCGGCGCCGCTGAAGGCGGCATCACTGCCGATATCGAAACCACTGGAGTGGATGACACCCCCACCGGCACCGAGAGCGAGGGTGCCTTCCGAAGAGAGCCAGTTCGCACCTGCCATCGATGCCTGCAAAATACCGCCCTCTTTGAGTTCCAGCGAGGAGGTGGAATTGACCGCAATGCTCCCGGCCAGCACCGTGCCGCCATCTGCAACCGTCAGTGCGGCGTGGCCATCAATGCCAACATGGAAAGAGGTGGCGTTAGCCCAGGTTGAGCCAGACCCGGTCACCAAGGCCGTCCCCACAGCCCCCCCCTTGAAGGCCAGCCCCCCCCAGGAGCTGCTAACCCTGCCGCCATTGGAGATCGTCAGGGTGCCGTTCCCCTCATCCCCCACCCACAAATCTCCTTGGTTGTTCCAAAAGGATCCCGCATCCGTCACCAGGACCTCGCCCGTGGAGCCGGCCAACTCGGCGATCAACGTATTTTGAACACTGGAGACTCTGCCTCCATCCGCAACTGTCAATGTGCCCTTGCCTTCAACGCCTATAATAAGACGGGTGTTCGTCCAGTTCGAGTTCGAACCCGTCACCGTCACCATGCCGACGGACCCCTCTAAATGGCCAATAGTACCATATACACTACTAACCCTGCCGGCATTCGAAACCGTGAGGGCACCCTCATTGTGATATCCTACAAATAAGTCCCCTTCGTTAATCCATCTGGAGTTCGTGCCTGTTACCGTGACCGCGCCGGTGCCAGTGGGGGTACCGTAAATACCGAAAACCGAC
>JBBCKB010000059.1:0-97233 GCA_037189965.1 Chthoniobacteraceae bacterium
CTCAGCGGGGCAAGCAACGGTGCCGCCCCGATCCTCTCCATGGCGGCAGGCGCGGAGTTTACGTTTAACCTGGCCTCCGCAAACACCAGCGACCGGATCAACTTTCTCTCCTACAGCACCGGCGACTTGGTGCTCGATTCGGTGAATGGGACGGCAATCAACGTCACCGGAGCCCAGCTCGGAACGTTCACACTCTTCGCGTTTGACGCCCTTTCGAGTGACGAAGCGGAAGCCCTGATCAGCAACCTGAGACAAGGGACCGGTTTCACCGGGTTTGAATTCTCCAACCTCTTCTACTCCAACAACGCGATTCATCTCAACGTGATCCCCGAGCCGACGGGATTGCTCATCTTCGGTGCAGCCGGTATCGCATGGGTTGGCCTCCGGAGGCGGAAGGGGAAGACCCTGTAAGCACCTTATTCCGGAAAGCTGAAAACACTTCGTACCCTATGTTTTCCAACCATTGGACGCATTGGATGATCGGGGTCGGCATCGCATGCGCGCCCCTCTCCTCCACCTTTGCCGAAGAGGAAGCCTTGCGCGAGAGCTTTACCGCACCACTGGGCGAAGTCCCGCCCGGGTGGGAGTGGTTTGACGCCTCTCCCAAAAACCACTCTGCGGCGCCGCCACAGATTACAGTAGCCGAAGGGGCCGAAGGGTTAAAGTTTGAGCGGGTAAGCCGAGCGTGGGACAATAGCGCGATCTTCTACACCCCCCGCCCCTTTTCGGATTTCACCGGCTCTGTCGTGATCCGCCGCCAGGGGGTTACCAATGCGCCATGCATCGGCATCGCCCTACGCGCCCAGCGGCCCGCCTATTCTTTTGATGGGTACTACCTTGTCCTCCGCTATACCGGAAAGCAGCGAGGTCTCTCCGTCCACGAAAACCCGCAGGGCTACAGCGAAATCGGTGAAGAGCTAGCCTTTGCCCCCTTCGCCGAAAACCTCATCTCCGGTAAAGACTACCTTCTCAAATTCTCCGTCGTCGGAAAGGAAATCAAAGCCTCTTTGTGGGAGAAGGATGGCAATGTCCAGCTCGGCGAGGAAGTCGTCTACACCCAAGCCGAAGGGCTCCAATCGGGCCTCTTCGGCTTCCGCAGCGGGTTCTCCGGCGGTGATGATGGAAAGCCCGTCTACTTTCGTGACCTGGAGATCCACCCGGTCTCAGCAGAGTCGAAGTAGATCCGCAACCCGCCCGAGCCGGCTCCCGCCGGAACTCGGGCGTTGCGACTTTTCAGGAGTCTGACTTACCGGCGGCGGCTTCCAATGAAGGGTTTTGCCGCGCTGCCGAAAATCGGTCACCCGGCTCCAGCTTGAACTCGCTTAGCCAGTTACCATGGGCCTCTCGCGGCTCCGAGGCATAAACCCTCAGAAAAGGTTGGCCTGCCTTGCCGACATAGACGCGGTACCACCGGTTGGCACGCCCCGCCGGATTGGGAGGAAACCGAAGCACCTGAGGGCGGCAGGCAAGCAGTTTGTTCCCCTCCAGCGGCTGGTGCAAGTCGGGGGAAACCGCTTCCACCCCATCAAGAATTTGTAGTTCCTTGCTGACAACCGTCCTCCCCTCCTCAGTGCGGAAGATGCCGCCCGCCACCTCAACCAGCGGCCCATGGGCATCCTTCCCCAAACGAACTTGGTAGCCATCCACCACGGCCGGCTTTACGAGGGCGGGCTCCCTGCGCCCCGAGGCGGCGGGATCTTGCATCCCGAGCGGATTGTACCCCGTCGCGCGATGGTCATAGACAAGGGTCGCCGAGCGTTGATCTCCCCCGGAGCGCTCCCCTGTGAGGATGGAGCAGTTGTCAAAGATGACCGTCGCGCCCCGGCCACTGGCAAGTTGGGGGTTGGCAACGCGGAAGAGTTCGTCCGCCATGACGCGCCGAATGAAGCTATTGCGAACCACCAGATCCTGCGGCCCCGTCGCGAGGAACAAGGTGGCTGCCCGGGCATTGTAGATGAGCGCACCGTCTATCGTCGCGCGGTCGGCCTGGATCAGCGCATCCTTGGCCGCTGTCTTTTCAAGATACAGATCATCCACACCCACCGTGCCTTTGATCTCCAAAAGAACATTGGGAATGCCGTTGGCCAGAGGGGATTTGCCCTTCCATACGTTCTCAATGGAATTATTGGAAAAACTCGACCCGGAGGAAGAGATGAAAATGGAGCGCGCCGTTGCCACCGGCATTTCCGGCGCAAGCGCCAACTCGCACATGATATTGCGGTCGAAGCTCGATGCTCCCCCTCCACTGAAGTAAACCGGAGCGGAAGCTGGCCCATGCACTTCCGCGATCTGCTCCGGTGTGAGGTGCTTCGGCGCGGGGGCCACGCTCCGAATGTCGTTATAGCTAACGTCGGCATACCAACAGCCGACCAGCTTGATCAACCCGACGCCACCCCGGATCACACTCCGCTGGATCTGGCACCCGCGAGTGAAGTTCTCCCCATAAATACAATAGCGGGCTCGGCCTCCTCCGTTAAACGTCAGGTCAAAGATCTTGATGTGCCGGTGCTTTGATTCGGGAGTTACTTTGATCGAAAGCAAGTCCTTGTACTCCGCCCCGCTATAGAAAATCCGGGAGCTCTGAGCCTTTTCTCCCTGGAGGGTTAGCGGGCCTTGGTTGATCTGTAATGTCTCCTTTACATGGTAGTTCCCCGGAGGAAAAAAGAGCGTCACCGAGCGGTTTTCGGCATAGGCGCGCCCGGCGGCATCGATCGCCCGTTGGATCGCAGGCCCGTCGTTGCTCGCCCCGTCTCCCCGCGCACCAAACCAGCGGACATTGAGCGGTTGCCCGGGGGCGTGGCGTTTCCAGTGCCCGCTGGTATCTTTTGCCGCGATCGTGAGTGCGCCGTCCGTCTGGTTCGCCGGCTTGGGAATCCATACAAACCGCCCGCCCCCGCCATCGCCCGGGACTTCGAGATCAAGGGCATCGACCACGGGAGCCGCCGCTCCGTCCAGTTGCTCCAACTGGCTAGCCAGGGCGATGGTCTTCGTTTCAAGGATCTGAGCGGTTGCGGTGAAGGAGCCTAAGGCAACAAGCGCCAGAGAGATGCGGAGTGGGACTAAGGGGATCATAAATGCGGCGGCACCCGAGCGTTAGCGGGTGTATTTGAGGTAAAAAATCGGCGCAATGCCGTTGCCTTTGGTTTGGCTATTGGAGCGCGACTCGAGCTCCACGAGCTCCTCGCGGTTGAAAGTCTCCACATGCCCATCGGCAAAAGAGGCATAGACCCGGCCATTATAGGTCTTTTCGGGCGGCGGCATGTTGGCGGGGTTTGCACGAAGCTCTCCACCGCCAAATTTTTCATCCTCGTCGTTATAGACGTCGCGAAGGAGCATCATCTGTGAAAGGACTCCATCGGAGGCGAGGCGAATCAAGTTGGCAGGCCGGAGCTTCGGATCATTCTCCGGAAGGTTGTATGGCATCGCTCCGTACCGGTTGGCCCCGTAGTTCGGGTAGTTCCACGGGTCGTTCTTGTGCGTCTTCGAGTTTGCAAAGTGGCCGCTCTCCTTCCACCAGCCTCCGGCGTGCGGTGCAAAGAAGATGGCGGGGTTGGCAACGTAGCGCAGCTCCACCAGCTTGCGCGGGTAGCTAATGGTTTGCTCCGCAAAGGGGGGAAGCGAAACTTCCGGCTTCTCCATCGCGTAAGGGAGACTTCCGGAATTATCCGAAGCATAGGCAATGAGCGCCGAGGCAATCTGCCGGTGCTGGTCAACGTTCTTAGCCGCTTGGGATGCCTTTTTGGCTGAAGTCACGCTGTAGGCGCTCAAGACAATCAAAACCGCAACAATGCAAAGGAAGACTAGCATTTCTGTAAGGGTGAAGCCTGCGTTGCCCTTGAGTGAAGGGTGGCGGCTTGGCTTCGCCAAAGCGGAGCTTCGCCGCAAGGGGCGCTCCGCAAACTTTCTGGAAAGGAGAACGGGGGGCATGGCTTTCCGGGGGGGAGAAGAACAACGCCACTTTAGGGCATCAATATGTTCATGATCAAATTAAATTTCCTGAATTTATATTTGCCTCACCTCTGCTCTGATGAGAATTATTGTCCTGTACCAATAAACCACCATGACCGAAACAACCGCCTACATGAGAGTTGTCGGCACCTTGGAAGCGCGCCGTCAGAACCTGACGGAACCGGCGGCACTTCCAGACGAACACACGCTTGCGGCCGAGTTTTCCGTGGCACGCGGGACGATCCGGCAGGCGCTTCGCGTTTTGGACGAACGAGGCGCGGTGACCCGGCGGCGGCGGCAAGGGACATTTCTCCAGCCGCCGCGGGCGCGGCCGGAAAGTCTGCGCGGGAAGGCGGTGGGCATCGTGCCGCCTTGGTGGGCAGAGAAGTTCGACTTCGGCGCATGGTACAACGCCGTGATCTACGAAGGCATTACCCGTTGGACCAGCGAGCGAGACTGCACCTTCCGCGTGCTCCATCTCGATCAGCACCCTCCAAAGGAGAGCGAATGGCTCAACCTCATTCGCAACCAAAAGCTGGCAGGGATTGTCTGGGTGCATCCGCAAGAGGGGCAGTTGGATCTGTTGCGCCGCACGGCCAAGCTTTTCCCCACCGTGGTATTGGGGAGAACCGTCTCGGGCCCCAATCTTCACCACGTCGTGCCAGACTACAACCAGGCGGCCCGGCTGGTGGACCAGCATTTGATGGAGCACCACTGCCCGATGTATTCGCTCGTAGGCAAGAATATCACCGACCCGTTTCACCAAGGGTGGATTTCCAGCTTTCGGCAGGCCCAGCAGCGAAGGGGGGAGGAGTTCAATCCCATCAAACTTTTTTTTGATACCAAATGCTTCCGAGAGGCAGACCACGGGAAGCTGCTGCTCGACTACTATCTCCCTTACGTCAACCAGGTTCGCGGGTTGATGTTTACCTCGGCGGGCTGGCTTTACAGCGCCCTTCAGTACGAACCGTTCCGGCAACGGATGATGACGGACCTTTCCGTGGTAACGATCAACTTTGGCTCCTACCCTCTGGAGTCTTTCTGGCCGGGCCGGGTGATTACGCATGTGCATTGTGATTGGGCGGAGATGGCCTTCCGCGCGATGGAAACGTTGGCGCTCGCCGCCGAGGGAAGCCCCGTACCCGAGGTGATCCAGGAGCGGGTGGAGCTTATCGTTGGAGATACCGTGCATCAGCATCGCCCCGGGTAGCTTCAACCAAAGCGGCAGCTATAGAGCCTCGCGCGCTCCCCTTTGAGCCGTATGGCCACTTGCTTGCCGCGCAGAGCATCCACGCTCTGCTGCGGACCCCAGGCGGCCACGGCTTCGACCTGGTTGCACCGCACGGGGGTGCACTCCACCAAGCCGTAGCCGGGTAGCTCGCGCCCCTCTTCATCCAGCAAGGCCACGCACAGCTCGCCCAGGCCACCGGTATCCACATTCAGGAGCAGGCGCGGGCCGTCTACCGTTACCAATGCGGTAACGCACTCTCCCGCTTGGGCACCGAAGGTAAGGGAAACAAACCCATCCATTCGCTGCACATAGCGATAGACCACACCATCGCTCTGGAGCACCCTCGCGGCTTTATCCCCATGGCGGCTGCGGAAGCCGGTGCCGTATTGCCAAATCTCCTCACCCTGCAGGACCAAGCCCGCGCCCATAAAGACCATGTTGGCACATTCGCACTCAGCCTCCGCCGCGCCAGGGGCAACATACGGGCGCCGGTCATACCGCTCCCAATGGACGCCGTCCCGACTCCCCACAAACTGCACCTCCAGCCGTCCATCCGAAAGGCTCTGCCCGCGCCGCATCCAGGAGGGGAAGGCGACGTACCAACGCGGATCAAGTGGGTACGGCTGCGCGGGAAGATTGTAAACATCGACCTCCGGGGGGTCTTCGGCATCGGCAGCCAGCACCACGGGCAGCTCACTGGAGATGAGCGGCGGCGCATCCGGGCGGTAGACCCAGCCGGTGCCATCCCGAGGGGCCACAGGCCACGGGCGGGAGAGATCTGCCGCGGTGGTGCGTACGACATCGCGCCAGCGGGAGTCCGAACCCGGCCTGCGGCTCCACCCCCGCAGGTACGCAACGTAGGCAGCGATTCGCTCATCCCAAAAAACAAGGTTCTGGGTATCGCTGGTAAACGGGAGCAGCGGCTCCGCGTCGCGCCGCCAGTGCAGCCCATCTGCCGAGGTGTATCGGTAGAGGCCCTGCTTTTTCAGCCGGGTCACATACACATACGTTTCCTCGGGCGTCTTCGCCCGGGGGTCGCGGAAGACCGCGCCCTCTACCCCCGGCACGCCGAGCAGGTTGTTTTCTCTGGAGCCGTGGTACTCCACAATGCCCAGAGAGGGTTTCTCCCAATGAATTCCATCGGGGGACTCCGCATAAGCGAGGTTTGGCTGGTCCTCCGCATCCCGGCAGATGTACCAGAGCCGAAACCGGCCAGCCTCTTCCAGCACGGTGAGGAAGAAGCTGATCATCCGGGCTTCCCACGGTTTGTCTGGCCGAAGGATGACTTCGCGCCGCTGCGGAGGGCAGACTTCCAAACCTACGCGAACGCGTTCCCGAAGAAATGCGGGGTCCAGAAAGAGGTGTCTAAGGGGGGGATTCATCGCTTGGGCAAAAGTTGGTAGAGGTGGAAACATGCCTCCCCGCGCGAAAGCGGCCCCTCCGGAAAGTTCTCCAACCGGGGAAAACTGCCGCCCGCCTCACCCGCACACTCCACCTCCCAGGAACGCCGAGCCGCCGCGAGCGGATCGAACCCCGGAGCCTGCGCCGCCAACGCGCTCCAAAGGGCAAACCAATGCTCCGCCAGCGCGGGCGTTAAAGGATCCGCAGGCCGGGCGTTGTATGAGCCGAAGAACCCCTTGGTGCCGAAGTATTGCACCGCGGGCACCCACCTATCGGAGGCAGCCGCATCCACGTCGTTAAAAAAGCTCACCACCGCCCGCCGCTCCACCAGCGTGTGGAGCAGGGTGTCGGTATCCAGCTGGGCCGGGGCCACCCCAAGCCGGTGGGCCAGCGCCGCCGCCAACCCGGCCGCTTCGCCCGTTTGCACCCACACCGGCTCCAGCCGGATCGTCCCCCAACCCACATGCGTTGCAGAGAGGCAGACAGGGACCAGCAGGTTATCCAGCTCCCTGGGCAATAGAGATCGGTAAGGCACTTGCGCGGGCCGCCAGGTATCGGCGATGAGGTACTTCCCCTCTGGGGCACCTCGCACCGTGCGCGCGGTGCAGGGGAGGGAGTCGAGCGGCCAATCGGTCATCGCCACGCTATCGGCATGTATGGGCGAGCGCTCCAAACCCGGAGCCACGGTGGCATCGTGCTCGGTGAAGAGGTGGCGCCCCACAATCCGACGAGCCTCGCGCACGTAAATTTCATAAGGAAAGTGGCCATTGTCCGGGAACTCGTCCTTCGCCAGCCCGTACTCCTGCCAAAAGGCCCGGTCCTCCGCAGGCGCATCCGTATCGTGTTGCACGTGCCAGAGCGAAGAGAGCACCGCCTCTTTGTACTCCCGGCACACCGCCGCCCTCTCTTCCCGGCTTCCTTCCGGGTAGCGATCCTGCGGCCCGATAAGCACCTGCGCATTCCAGGCAATCTTGCCGTTGGGCAAGCCCGGCACAATACTCCGGCCCGGGGTGCCGATCACCGGTGGCCCCGGCTCTACCGGCTCCGGTACCGGCACGCGATTGGCCGGGTCCTTGGTGAGAATCAACCGATAGGTATACGCCATCACCGAGGGATCTGCCGCCCCCGTGCTCTCCGGCTGGAGGATCTCCATCCCACTGGGAGAAGCCTTTACCATCGGGCGCAGGTTTAAGTCCGGGTAAGGCTGGGCCTCCGGCCTAGGCAAGGCGAAGATGATGCCGGCATGCGGTTCGCCAAACTCCGTGCGGGCCTCGCGCCCCACCCGGTATGGCACCCCGGCAACGGCTGCCAGGTCGCCCTCATAAGTCGCATCGGCAAAGGCAGCGGCCTCCACACGCAACGTCTCTACTCCGTGCGCCTGCCGAAGAAGCAGCCACTTTAACCGAGCGCCCTCGCGGCCCACCTCCACCGGCTCGCAGGAGGTCAAAAGCGTGATCTTCGGCTCACCTGCAAGCATCTCGTGAAACACGATCTCCGCAACGCGAGGCTCCACCTTTGGCCGCCCAAGGTGGGAGGCATCTTCCAGATTGGGGAGCGTGGCCAGATGCTGCGGAGAGCCTTCGCCATACTCCCGCCGGTAGTGGTCGGAAATGCGGCGGCGCATTTCATCAAACATCGGAGAGCGCGCACCGTCGTAGGGGGCTTCCCACCCACCCGCGCCGCTGGTAAGGAACCCGCCAATGTGGGCCATCGGGTGGATGAGCAGCACCGATAGCCCTTCCCGCGCCGCCGTCACCGCGCATGCAATGCCGCCCGGTGTCGCACCCACCACCACGAGGTCATAGAGAGAGGTTGTCGTCTTCATTGGTATCGCAATGGATGCGAAAGAAAATCTCCCACCTTATGGAAGCAGCTCAAAGCAAAAGGGCCGGTTCCCAAACGGAACCAACTTACCGGGCACGGAACTCCTTCGGGCTCATCCCCGTTCGCTGGCGGATCGTACGTGCAAAATAGTTCGGGTCTGAAAAGCCGGAGCGCCACGCCACCTCCTGAATTTGAAGCGGGCTCTCTCTGAGCAACGTCAACGCCCGGCGGATGCGCAGGTTTTGAAGATAATCTGCGGGGGAGAGTTCATAAGCTGCCCGGAAGAAGCGCAGCAGCGTGCTGCGGTGCAAGCCCATTTCACTGGCAAGATCGGCAATCCCCCAAGCCGGGTTGGTAAACCGCCGGTCCAGTAACTCCCGCGCCCGAATCGCCGGCGGTGAGATCTCCACTTTGCTGGTGGAGGAGGCCGCAGCCAGCAAAACCGCATACGCCAGCCGGGAGGCAGCGCGTTCGCCATCCGAGGTGCAATCATCGAGCACGCGCTCCAAATCATTAAAGAGCCGCTCCGGGCAGGGCCCTGCGGCGTGGACTCCTTCGCCCAGCCCCAAGTCGCGAAGCCAGCGAGCCGCTTCGGAGTGGTCAAACGTCAACCAACGATAAACCCACCGCCCATGGGAACGTAGATCGTGGGTATCTCCCGGCTGGTAAATAAAGACATCCCCCGGCCCACAGAGATGCGCTTGGCCGCCACGGAGAAACTCGCCATTGCCGCGTACGGTCCAAAAAAGTTGCGCAAACCATTTCTTACGCGGCTTCTCGATCCACCCCTCACCCACGGAAAAATGGCCCGCGGAGCGAACTCCCAAGGGCAGCGCCGTGAGCGGCCTTCCATGGGCTCGGAAGATCATCCGGTGCGATTTCTTGTGCATCCTATGTGCTAGAATAAGGACAACGCTCCTGTCCGTACAATCGCTTTGTTGAGGCTAGATTTGCCTCTATGAGCAAACCCAAAATCGTCATCATTGGCGCCGGGAGCCTTTACTTTGGCCGACAGGCGATCTGGTCCGCAAATCATCTCCCTGGTTTCAAAGGGTGTACGCTGGCCCTTGTAGATACCGACCCCGAGCGGCTGGAGCAAATCGGTACACTCGCGCGAATGGCCGCCGAGCGCAGTGGCTCCGGCGTAAAGGTGGAAACCTGGAGCGACCACCGCGAGGCGCTCCCCGGCGCGGACTTCGTGGTTCTGAGCTTCTCCTCCCGGAACGCGCACTACCGGCGCATCGACTGTCAGGTCTCCGCCAGGTACGGCGTCCGCATGTGCTCGGGAGATACGATCGGGCCCGGTGGCATCTTTCGTACCCTGCGCGAGTTCCCGCGTATTTTGGAAGTCACCCGCGACGCGGAAACCCTTTGCCCGGATGCGTGGATCATCAACTACGTCAACCCAAGCGCCATCATGGGGATCGGCCTCATGCGCCACTGCAAAGCCAAGTCCTTCGCCTTGTGCGACACCCACCACCTTCCCCATAAGAAACTTGCCTACCTCAAAATGCTGGGTGAGGGGCCTGAAGCAATCTCCCGGTTTGACTGCCGGATCGCCGGGGTCAACCACTTCACGTGGATGCTCAAAGCCGAGCTGGACGGGTGCGATGTCCTCCCCCGGCTTCGAGAAGCCACCCGGGCGATTGGCACCACGGAGAAGGACGGCGGCTATGCCAAAGGCCGCTTTAACCATTTTATCACCGCAGAATTGAGCGACGTCTTTGGCGCTCTGCCCACCTGTACCGGGCACACCAAGGAGTACCTTCCCTTTTACCAAGGGCGCTCCGCCATTCAGGAGCCGATCCCGCCCCTCTCTGTCTTCGACTGCGACGAGCGCGAGGAACGCACCGCCAAAATGTGGCGGGAGGTGGCTTCCTACCTTTCGGGAGAACAACCGATCGAGGAGTTCTTCAAGACCCATAAAGCAGACCACGCCATGGAGGTCATCCATACCATGATCACCGAAGATGGCCGCACCTACTTCATCAACCGCGCCAACTCGAGCTGCACCAATGGCGGCAAACCCGTCGCCAACCTGCCCGAAGACGCCTTTCTGGAGCTGGAGTGCACGCTGGACCGCAACGGCCCCAAGCCGTTACCTGTGGGAGAATTTCCGCTCGGGCTCCGTTCGCTACAGACGCTCATTCTCGATCTCCACGAGCTTACGATCGAAGCGATCATGAAGGAAGACCGGGCACTCCTCCTCCGCGCATTGGCGATAGACCCCCTCGTCAACTCCATCGCCACGGCGGAGGCGATCATCGATGAACTCTATGTGCGCGAAAAGGAGGCGCTCCCCGCATGGGTAGGCTACAAGGAGACTGCGGCCACCACCGCCGCCCACACCAACGGTGCGGAGCTACAGCTTTACTAACCAAAGGTGGGCAGCCGGTAGAAGAAGACCGGCTGCCCATGAAGCGCGGGCCTACCGCGCGTGAGCGTGGGGGTCTCCCTCTTCAAGATTGAGGTTCTCCGGCCAACGCAGCTCCACCCCGGCGGCTTCCAAACGTTTTTGAAAAGCGGCCCGCAAATCCGGCGCACCCGCCACGTCGCCCGGCGACTTTCCGCGCTCCAGGCAGAAGGCAGCCAGATGTCCGGCCGCTTCGCCAATATTCCACTCCACGGGGTGCAGCCGGTAACACCCGTTAGTAAGATGGGTTGTCCCAATATTCTTGGCGGCGGGCAGTAAGTTCTCCATCCGCACGGGGACTAGTGCGCCCAGAGGGATGCGGAAAGGGAGAGAGGGAACATCAATATAATTATCCCCCCCCGTGGAGGGGTGAAGATCAATCCGGTAGTAGCCAATTCCAACGGAATCTTCATACCGCTCCCCCAAGTTATCGCCCGGGCGGAACCGGGCGGAAACCTCCGGCTCGCAGATCGTATGCCGCGCGCGGATGCGGCGCGACTCGCGGATGTATGGCGCCATGGCCAACCCATCGGCGGTGCCCAGAAGGTCCCCCCGGAGCCGGAGCCCCGGCCAGCCGCACCCCCCATCGGGCCTCGGGGCCTCGGTCTGAAGCCAGTACAACATGGAGCGGCTCAACTCCCGCGCGGCCGCCAGGTGCCCCGCCTTTTCCTCGGCCGTGCCATGCAGGAGGTCGCCCTCCAGGTAGTCGATCATCGGCCAGTTGACCAGGCAGAGATCGCTCCGGAAAAAGCCCGGCTCAAACTGGCTCCGGTCAATCATCCTGCGGAAGGCCCACAACCCGGAGAGAAACCCGGGCTTCTCCCCATGCGGGTGAAAGTGGTAGCGCATCGGCTCCATCGTCCGGGGGTTCAACCCCGCCCAGCCGAGCATCGGCCCGGGCCATGGCGGGCTGAGGCGAGGCACGCTATCGCGCCAATGCGCATAGGTCTTCGGCTCGGAGATCACGTGGTTCTCCCCTGCCAACTCCTCCAGAATGAAGCAGACAGAGAACGCCTGAAGATTTCGCGGGTTGGCCACTTCCGGGGCACTCGGTTCCCCCGTTTCGGCTCGCGCTTCGCTACCGGTAACAAACTCCGTACCGGAAAGCGGCAAGAGGTCGCCATTCTCGGTGGCATCCAGAAACATACGGGCAGAAACGGAAACCTCCCCCTCCCCGCCCCGCAGCACCACGCGGGAGATCCGCTCCGGCGTCTCCAGCTCCGCTGCAATGGGCGTATGCTGCCGCAAGATACACAGCCTCCCCGCGCTTACCTGCGGCGCCAGCATCGCCTCCAGCACCGCCAACGCCACGCGCGGCTCATGGCAAAGGGGGGAGACCCAGCCGTTGCCGGGGTTGAGGCGAGGGTCCTCCCGATGCTCCGGGAGAAGCGGGTAGTGGTCGCGATAATACTGCCGCACCGCTTCGCGAAACCTCCGGTACGTGGCTGTGCAGCCGAAGCGTTCGATCCACCCGTGTTCATCCGGCGGGACAGCCTGCGAAGTGAACTGCCCGCCGATCCAGCGCGCCTCCTCCGTGAGCACCACCCGCAAGCCCGCATTCGCCAACGCCAACGCCGCAGCACACCCGCCCACGCCGCCCCCGATGATCGCGATATCACATTTCAAGAGTTTCATTCTATGACGTCGGTTCAATAAGTCGTGGTGGTTTGAAAGGGGGCCGGATCCGGGGTAAACGTCCGGGCCAGCTCGCGCAGCCCGAGGTTCATCACCTTCACATCGCCCCCGGGGCAGAGCAGGCCTGCGCCCAAGGTCGTTGCGGTGTCCCACATCGCGCTCCCTACCGCCACGGTACCCCATGCCTTCCCGGCATTGCGGGCCGCGCGGGAGACTTGCTCCCACGCATTCACCACAGAGGGGCTGGTAATCTGGCCCGCCTCCCCCCGGCTCGCCGCATAGTCCCCCGGGCCAAAGAAGAGCGCATCCACCCCCGGCGTAGCCGCAATCGCCTCCACCTGCGCAAGCGCCGGGTCATTCTCAATCTGGCAAAGCAGGAGCGTTTGCGTATTCTGTGCGCGGAGGTATTCGGCTGCGGGCGTATTCCCATAAGCGGCGTCCACATTGCCGCCATTCCAACCACGCGTGCCGGTCACCTCCCCCGGAGCGGGTAGAGGATTGGGAAACCGCGCCCACGAAACGATCTGCCGGGCTTCTTCCGCATTGGCCACCATGGCGCACATCAACGCATCCACCCCCGCCTCAAGCGGCCGCATCACACTTTGGTAGTCGGTAGCGGAAATACGAGCCAGCGCCCCCATGCCGTGGCGGTGTGCAACCATGGTAAGAACCGCAAGATCGCTCATCGAAATTTCAAAATGCTCCAGATCAAACCAAACCACATCAAACAGACCAGAGCGCCCCAACCAATCCACATGCCGAGGCGAGGCGAAATTCCCCATGCTATAGACCTTGAGCTGCTCGCCGGCCCTGAATCGCTGGATAACGGTATTCATATCAACATGAACGATGGCCCTCGAACCCCGCGCCCCGCAATCAGGACGCAGTGGTCCCTTTTCGGAGCCAGCCCCGCGAGTTTCCATTGACCCCCGGCAGGCAACTTCGGGATACTCCTCGCAAAGATGCCCACCCCCTTCCAGACGCTCCCCGCCCAAGTCGCCACCCTGCTCCGGGAGGAGCTGGCCACGGGGCAGTGGCCCCACGCGCTACCCGGCGAACGGGCGCTGGCCGCCCGGCTGCGCGTCGGCCGCCGGACGATCCGGGCAGCCCTTGCCATCCTCCGGGAGGAAGGCTCTCTCGCCACTCAGGCGCGCCGCGCTTCCATGGCCGCCACACCGGTTGCCGTGCCAAAAAGCTCCACCCACCTTCGGGTGGCCCTGCTGCTACCCGAGCCGATCGAGAGCATGCGCCACCTCACCGCGCTCTGGGTGCATTTCGTCATGACCGCGCTCCAGACAGAAGGACGGAGGTTGGAGGTCTTCCACGGGCGCAGGTTCTTTGGCTCCCGCTCCAGCCGTTCGCTGGAGCGGTTGGTAGCCGAGAACCCGGTTGGCTGTTGGGTACTGGGCCGCTCCAGCGCAGCCATGCAGCAGTGGTTTACAGCGGCGGGCATCCCTGCAATCGTAGCCGGAGGCGTACACCCGGGCGTCTCCCTTCCGAGCGTCGATGTAGACCACCGCGCCTTGGGGCGGCACGCAGCGGCGGTACTGGCGCGGCGGGGCCACCAACGCATCGTCCTCCTCCTCGGCCCCAACCGCCAGACGGGAGATGCGGAATGCGAAGCCGGGCTCCGCGAAGCCGGAGTGGCCGAATGCTCCACCGTCTTTGCCGGGGAAGACCCCGAAGCCGTGGTAGCGGCCTTTGCGCGAGTGCTACGGCGACGGCCCACCCCCACGGGCTTTCTCTTTGCCAACTCCTTTGCCTATCTCGCCGTGCGAAGCTGGCTCGACCAACGGGAGCCGCGTGGACGGCCCGCCCCCGCCTTGACACTGCTGGCGCGGGATGATGAGCCGTTCCTCTCCCACCTCAGCCCGCCACCCGGCCGGTACGCCCTGCCACCAGAGAAGTTTGCCACCGCCGTCCTCCGCGCCATCCGCCATCGCCAGGCAGGTAGCGCCTTCAAGGCCATCCGGCTCATGCCGGAGTTTCGGGAATAGCAGCCTGAAAGCCGCGCCCCGGTTCATGCTCCTTTCAAAAGCGCAGCCGCTGCCGACCTTCTATTTTTTTGGGAAGGTTGACTGAAGAAGAAGCTCTGAAACACAATCATCAATTGATTAAAATTGGAGAAAATAATTGACAAACTATAATCAAATAGACAAATTCCCCTCATCATGAGCCTCTCCTCGGTTGATCTGACGGAACTTCGCCCCCTCGACAGGGTGTTGGCGTTCGTCGATTATAACATTCCGCCGGAAAAAAAGCGGGCCGGTGCCCGCTTGCCGACCACGCGGGAGGTTTCAGATTTGCTCAACGTCAGCCCCGCCACCGTGCGCAACGCCTACCAGGTGCTGGCCGAGCGGGGGTTGGCCCGTTCCGACGTCGGCAGCGGCACCTTCTGGACCGAAGCGGTGGAGAACGTCACCAGCGGCGCGGAGGTGATCATCGGCGTCAATACCGAGACCCTGCACACCGGCGAGCAGGCCACCCGCTGGGGCGACCGCATCCTCGGCGGCCTCGTGCGCGGCATGTTTAACAAAGGCTTCTCGCCGCGCCTCAAGGCGGTGCCCATCTTGCGGGAGGGGCAGCTCATCACGGCTCATGGGGAGCTCAAGCAGCTTCTGGAAGGCGTAAACGCCTTCGTGGTCATGCCGTTTGAATTTCAGGAAGAGCTCGTGCAAATGCTCAGCCGCCGGGGGATCTGGACCACCAGTGTCAACCCGCCCTCGATCAGCAGCACTTCGGACTTCGTTTCTCCGGACTACTTTGCCGCCAGCAAGCAGGTCGGCATGGCCTTTGCCGCTGCGGGGCGGCAGCGGGCGCTCCTCTTTCTCTCCCCCGGCACCGAGCGCTCCAAATCGTGCCAACTCCGGCTCGCCGGTTTCGTCTCGGGGCTTCACTCCGGGGAGCAGGCTCCCGATTTTCGCAAGCTCACCATCGAGGGGGACGACCCCGCCGAAGCCCGCCGCGTCTTTACCGATTTCCTCAAACAAGGGTGGGTGCCCGACGCCGTCTACACCGCGGGCGACACCCTTGCCCAAGTGGTGCTGGAGGTCGCTGCCGAAAGGGGCATCCGCGTTCCTGAAGCCATGAGCGTGATCGGCGGCACCGGCCTTGCCGCAAGCCTCGCCACGCGAAATTCCTCGCTCACCTCGATGGTGCAGCCCCTTGAAGAAATGGGGCAAAGCCTCGCCTCCATGCTCCTTGCAAAGCGCCGCAATACCGATGCCGCCACCCCCGGCGTCGTCATCCCGATGCACTTCTGGCTCGGCAAAACCACGCTTCCGCAGGAAGACCACGTTCTCGGCCAAGGCGGGTAAACCCAGCCTCGGCATCCCTCCCAGTTTCCACCTCGCAAGCCCTCCCTCTTTGAAAGAGGAGGCGGCCTTGCGGCCTACCCCCTTGCTTTCCTCCGTCATGCGCAAGCGCCGTCCCCCCTACGCTTCCGGTTTTTCCCTGGTCGAGCTGGCGCTTGCCTTGGGGATCGCCACCTTCGCGCTCATGGCCATCGTCGCCGTGATGCCGGTGGGCCTTATCGGCCTGCGCTCGGCGATGGACCAGTTTCTGGAAGCCCGCATCATCCAAAAAATCTCCGGAGACCTTGGGATGACGCCGTTTGAAGAAATCGCCAACGGCACCCTCCTCTTCGATAACGATGGCGTGGTCACCGACGACCCCGACCTTGCCCGCTACCGCGTCACCTCAAGCCTGGTCAACCACGGCAGCAAGACCTTCCCCGGGGCAGCCGGTACCATCCACCAAAACCTCGCCATCGTAGAGGTCGAAATCTCCCGCGTCGCTCCCGGTGGGGCAAAGATCTCCACCACCACCTTCCCGCTCGCCATCGCCCGTGGCCGCTAACCGATGATCGCGCTCCCCTCCAGACGCCGCCGCCACCGCGCCTTTACCCTCGTGGAGCTGCTTACGGCCTCCACCGTCTTTGTCATCCTGCTCGGCTTTCTGCTGCTGGCCACCAACCAGACCACCCGCACCTGGCGGCGTGCCACGCAGACGCTGGAGACCTTCCGCTCCGCGCGCGAGGTGTTCGACGTCGTCCGCCGCCAGCTCGGCGAAGCCACCCTCAACCCGTACTGGGCCTACCAGTACCAGTTGATCGGGGGAGAAGCCGTCCCCGGAGCCTACCGGCGCGAGTCGGACTTGCACTTCCTCTGCGGCCCCGACCTCGCGGGGACTTCGCACGCTCTCTTCTTCCAAGCCCCCCAGGGAGCCACGCGCACGCCGCAAAAATTCGGCGCCATGAACCAGCTCCTCAACGACCTCGGCTTTTACATCACCTACGGCCCAGACACCCCGTGGCGGCCCTCCGTGGCGGCCTCGCTCCCGGTGGTCAACCGCTACCGCCTCATCCAGCTCACCCGGCCCTCGGAAGAGTCCGGCCCCTTCTCGCGCACCCGCGCCGACGATTGGTACACCTCCGCGGTAGACGCCACGGCCTCCGGCTTTGCCGAGCGCAACGTGCCCCTGGGCGAAGACATCATCGCCATCGCCTTCCTTCCCAAACGCTCTCCCGCAGACGAAGCGGCCAACGGCAAGCTGCCCGGCGGCTTCACCTACGACAGCCGGGCCGGCGCGGCCAATACCCCCCAACCGGTCACCGCCAACCAGCTCCCGCCGCTGGTGGAGGTCATCCTCATCGCCGTGGAACGCGGGGCCGCCGCCCGGCTCGCGCAAGCCAGCGGGGCCACCCCGCCCGAGGCGATCTCCAAGACACTGGAGAACCGGCTCGAAGACGCCACCCTGCTGGAAACCGACCTCGAGGAGATCGCCACCGCACTCCGCAGCCACGGGCTGGAGCACCGCGTCTTCCGTGCCACCGTGCCAATCCAAGCCGCTAAATGGAGTGAAAACTAGGACCTCCACCCCACGTCCGGCCAAAGCCGAGGCCGCCTTCACCCTTGCCGAGCTGCTCACGGTGGTGGCCATCATCACCCTCCTGATGACGCTTTCCACCGCCGGGTGGAAGGTCGTCTCCAGCATGGAGCTTACGGGGGCCGCGGAGTCGATGTCCGGGGCGTTCTCCACCGCCCGCCAGCATGCCGTAGCCCACAACCGGCAGACCCGGGTCGCCTTCTTCCGCGAGGCAAGCGAGGGGAAGAACCCCATCCGCACCTACCAAGTAGTAGAGGTCGTCCGCAAGGCCGACGGCACCGACTCCGTGCGCGGCATCACCCAAAAATTCCGGCTGCCGGAGTCCGTCATGCTCGACGAAGAGAACTCCCCCCTCGTGGCCGACCAGACGACCTGGGAAGGCGTGGCCCTGCGCCCCAACGGCCAACCGCGCAACCCCGGCATCGCCACCGGCTACCTCGTCCTCCAGCCCCGGCGCTACGCGGGCGACCGCCCGGCCAACTACATCGTCATCCAGCTCAACCCGCTCAACGGGCGCACCCAGCTCTACCAACCGTGAAACCGACTTCTGCCAACCCCCGGGCGGGCCTCGCCATCATCGTCATCCTGCTGATCCTTGTTTTGCTCACGGCTGTCACCGTCGCATTCCTCTCGCGGACTTCGTTGGAGATGCGCTCTTCGGCGGCAGACCGGGCCAGCGCAAAGGTGATTGCGCTGGCCGACATCGCCGTCGGGGTGGTGCAGTCGCAGATCAACGAAGCCACCCGGCAGAGCGACGTTTCCTGGGCTTCGCAGCCGGGGGCCGTCCGCACGTTTAACACTTCGGGAGACCTCGTCGCCGTCCACAAGCTCTACTCCGCGCTCACCCTCTCGGCCACTTCCGTCGCTACCCTCCGCACAGAGGATGCCCCCCCGGCCAACTGGGCCAGCCGCCCCGCCGAGTGGACCAACCTCAACGCCTGGGTGGAAACCGAGGGCGTCAAACGCTACCCGATCCTCGACCCCACAGCCGCCAACGACCCGACCAAGGCCGAGGGCTTCACCATCGACCCCAACCACCCCGCCGATACCGCCATGCCCGTGCGCTGGCTCTACGTGCTTGAGAACGGGCAGCTCGTCGCCCCGGAAGCCTCCGGCACCAAGGTGCTCGTCGCGGGCTCGGACTCTTCGGCCATCGTCGGGCGGATCGCCTTTTGGACGGATGACGAAACCGCCAAAATCAACCTCAACACCGCGGGCGACGGCACCTACTGGGACGCCCCCCGCGCCTTCTCCACACAGGAGGGCGACCTTGCCGACCGCCAGCCTTTCATCAACGAATTCCAGCGCTACCCCGGCCACCCCGGCACCACCTCTCTGCTCGCAGCCTTCCCCTTCCTCACAGGCGAGCAAGTTCTCAAGGAGCTCACACCCCGCTACCGGTGGGGCGGCTCCGAGGCGGGCACCCTCCCCACCACCAGCCAAAACGCCATCCTCGACCTCCGGGGGGTGACGACCCGGCTCTACGCCTCGGTGGATGAGCTCGTCTTCGCGCCCGACCGCTCCGAGAGCCGCCTCTCGCGCGAGGAGATCGAGCAGCGCCGCTTCCTGCTCACCGCGCAGAGCCGGGCCCCGGAGTTGAACCTCTTTAACCTCCCGCGCATGGCCATCTGGCCGATCCACGCCACCGACTCCCCCACCTACCGCACCGCGATCGACCGCGAGATCGCCCGGTGCTCCACCATCAACGGCGAGCCGTACTACCTCCAGCGCTCCAGCGCGCTGAGCCCCACGGCAGACTTCGCCATCCCCCGCAACGAGACGCTCTACAACTACCTCGCCTCGCTGCTGGGCCGCCCGGTCCCCGGCTTTGGGGGGGGCAACTTTGCGACGAAGTACCCGAATAACGAGAGCCGGCAGATCCTCACCCAGATCTTCGATGTGATCCGCTGCGCCAACCTCTTCGACACCGTGCTCGACGCCAGCAAGGGCCAGCCCTTCACCTCCAGGCGGGCGTCCGGCCTCCGCGTCGCCACCCCCGGGCACGGGCAAGCCGCCCCGCTGCGCCACCCGAGCAACGGCACCATGGGGTTTGGCCGTTTCTACACCCTCTCCGAAGCCAGCCTCCACCTCATCTGCACGGCGGATGAAGCCACTTCCTCCAGTAACGACCCGGAAGAAAACCGGACCCTGGAGGAAGATACCCCGCTGGCCAAAGATGAACGCCGCCTCCAGGCCGCCTTCCTCTTCGAGCTTTTCTCCCCCGCAGCCGGGTGGAGCATCCTCCACCCCTCCATGGAGGTCGAGATCACCGGGCTGGAGAATATCCTCGTCAATGGCAACGCCGTCTTCCCCGCCTCGGCCAATGGCTCCACACAGATCAACGCCTCGCAACGCTCGCTGGTCGGCGGGCGCGGGTGGGGGAGCAACCCCGGCGTGCGCTACCCGCTCTTCCTCAAATACGCCCCGGCGCGCGGGCGAGTCCCTGCCGACACTCCCCTTCCCGGCAGCTACGCCCATTGGGAGCACCTTTACCCGTTCATCAGCGACCCCTTTACCATCGACCACACTGCTGGCATGGCGATCTCGCTCTCCGGGCCGGTGCGGATGCAGCTCTACTCGGTAGACCCTGCATCGCCCACCACCCGCACGCTGGTCCAGACGATCGAGATCCCCGAGCACCCGGCCCGGGCCACCCGCGTCCCCACCCTTGCCCCCGACAACAAGTGGTGGACCTTCTCGCGCTCCCCCGCGCTCAGCGAAGGCAGCCCCGGGCGGCTCAACGGCCTCTCCAGCCTCACAAGCAGCTCCACTAGCCCCGGCGCAAGTAATGCCCGCTGGTTCAATACAGCCGATGTCGTCGTAAGCTGGCTGCCTTCGCATGGCGACTACCGCCTCGTAGCCGCCTCCCATAACCTCCCGGCGGCCAACTCCCCCTTTGCCCCGCACCCCTCGTGGTCAGCCTCCTCATCCTTTGCCACCACGCTCTACGACAACCTCCCCAACTACCTCCTCGCGGGGCTCTACACCGGGGGCAAGTACCGCAACGCCATCAGCTACCCCGCCGCCGCCATGCCCGACCGGCCGCCCGGCGGCGCGGAAGTCACCACCGGCGATTGGGATCGCGGCTTCGCCGACATGCTCGATGGCCCCTACATCAACAAGCCCGATGAGGGGACGACCACGCGCCCCACAACCACAACCTCGGGGTTTGGCGGCTACCCGTACTTCGCCGAGCTGGCCTCCTCCACGAGCGACATCGGCAACTTCTTCTCCCCCACCCGGCAGATGCCCTCTGCGGGAGTCTTTGGCTCGCTCCCCACGGGCGTGGCCCGGGGCCTCCCGTGGCAGACCCTCCTCTTCCGCCCGCAGGCTGGGCACCCGGGGGCGGCTGCCCCCAAAGACCACCTCTTGCTTGATCTCTTCTGGATGCCCGTTGTCGAGCCGTACGCCATCAGCGAGCCGTTCTCCACGGCGGGGAAGATCAACCTCAACTACGAGATCCTCCCCTTCTCCACCATCACACGGGCCACCGGCCTCCACGCCCTGCTCAAGGGGGAGAAGATCGCCGCCATCGCCACCGGCGAGGGCGCCCGCTACGCCGACCGCAACGCCGCCACCCCCAACACCGCACAATACCGGCTGGAGATCGACACCGACGAAACGCTCCAGCAATTCACCCAACGCTTTGCCAATGACGATATCTTCCGCGCCGCCTCCGAGATCTGCGATTTATGGATCGTCCCCAAAGGCCAAACCGCTGCCGGGATGCCCGCTTTCTGGAACAACCACCTCCTCACCGCCGAAAACCTCCGCGAGCGCATCTACACCACCCTCTACCCAAGGGTGACGACCCAGTCGAACACCTTCACCGTCCACCTCAAGGTGCAGACGCTCAAGGCTGGCCCGGGGATGCCCTCCGGGGAATGGGTGGAGGCAAGGGGGCAGATCACCGGGGAGTACGAGGCCGCCGTGCTCATCGAGCGCTACCTCAACCCCAACTCCGGCAACATCCCCGACTACGCCTCGCAACCCGGCAGCACCCCCTCCCTGCCCGACCTCTACCGCTGGCGCACCCTCAGCCAGCTCCGCTTCGCGCCGTAAGAAATGCGGCTCTGATCAACCCTCAGGACAATTGCGTCTTTTTTTTCATCAAATGAATATTTCATTTCCCAAAATTGAACAATATTGCTTAAAACTTGGGCTCACCCTTTTCCCCGTGTTGACGCTTCTTGCCGCCACCCCCCTCGCCGCAGCGGGTGAGCCACCCCGGTTTGAGCTTTCGTTCACCTCCCCCCCGGGGCAGAAGGTGGAGGGGGAGCTTGCGCTGGAGCCAGACCTTGTGGGCCATAGCGGCGCCCTTGGCGTACGGCTCGGGCCGGGGGCTCCCGCCTTCGCTTGCAAAGCGGCCCTCCCCGAGCAAAGCGGCTGCCTTTCGCTACGCTTCCTGGCCGGGCGGCTTGGCCGGGCAAACGAAACCGGCTGGACGCTCCTGAGCCTCGGTGAAGAGGGCAAAACGCTCCGCCTCGCACGGCGTGCAGAGGGCGGCTTCCGGCTCGAAGGGGTGGATGCCCAGGGCGCCCGCTACCAGCTCGACGTTGAAGAACTTCCCAAAAACACCGGGCGCGACACCCTATTGGAGATTCACTACACCCCCGAAGCCATCCACCTGGTGGCCGACGGGCGCGAGCTTGCCCAAGCCCGGTGGGCGGGAGCCCCCGCGTGGGGCAACACCTTCCGCCTTGGCGATGCGGCCACGCCCCAAGGCGAGGCGGCGGTGCTCGCGCTCTTGCAGATCGGCTCTGCCCCGGCTGCCACCCCGGAGCGCACCCCCAACGGCAAGCCCACCCCGTGGTGGGCGGCGGGCCAGCCCCGGCTTGCGCTGGAGGCGCTGGCCCCGGAGCGCGTGCCCGAGCCATTTGAGGCGATCCGCTGGGAAGGGGCCGAGGCCGCCGTTTGGAACCGGCTCTACCGCTTCGGCGGCGAGGCGTTGGTCGAGCAGATCGTCTCCGCCAAGGAGCCGCTGCTGCGCGGGCCGATGATCCTGCGCGACGGTTCCGGGCCGATCCCCTTTGGCGAGCCCAAGCTCCTGAGCCACCACGCGGGCAAGCTCGTCTTCCAGCGCGAGGCAAAACGGGGCGAGGCAACCTTGCGAGCCACCTTCACCCTTGAGTACGACGGGATGCTTTGGGTCGAGCTTCAAGGCGACCTCCCCGCCCCGCTCTCGCTGGAGATCCCCTTCCAAGCCGGAGCAGCGGAGTCGATGCAGTACGTGGGCGCTCCGGCCCGGTACGAATCGCAGAACCTCGCTCGCAACTCCGGCTCCGGCGCGCTCCCCGCTGCGGGGCAAACGCGGACGCTCCCTTTCAAAACGTATGTCTGGATCGGCAACCGCGAAGCCGGGTTGCAATGGTTTGCGGAAAGCGATGAAGGGTGGTGGCCGCTCGACCGCAAGGATTGCATCCGCATCGAGCGGGAGCCGAGCGGGCAAGCCCGGCTCCACCTCGCCCTGCGCGAAAGCGCGCCCCCCGGTAAGGCAAGCGGCTCGCTCCGCTTCGGGTTGGTGGCCACCCCGGTGAAACCGATGCCGGTGGGGTGGCGCGGCTGGACCTTCACCGCCCAGTACGGCAGCCCCTCGGGGCCGAAGCCGCGCGGCAACAACGTCATCTACTGGCCGGATGAGTGGCGCACCCTCCAGCTCGATGCCGAGCCCCACCGGGCCGACCCCGCCCGCGTGGAAGCCACCCGCACCAAAGTCCGCGAAGACCGGGCCGCCGGGCGGCGCATCCTCCCGTACTGGACGCGCATCCACCTCCCCGTCTTCCATGAGGAGCGGATGAACCCGGACGCCGCCGCAATGCTGGAGACCTGGGCCACCGAACCGAACCGCCCGCCCGGGGCGCGGCTCGACCACCGGCGCGTCTCCATGGCCACCGGCTGGGCAGACTACCTTGTCTGGTGCTTCAACGAGTGGAACGAAGTCTTCGGCCCGGCCGACGGCATCTACCTTGATGAAACGCAGCCGATCCCCAACCGGCGCGCCGCCAGCAACGGCGGCTACGACGCCCCTACCGGCGAGCGCCGGGCGACCTTCGAGTTCCAGGGCAGCCGCGCCTACATGAAGCGCATCCACTACCTCGCGCAGCAGCGGAGCGGTACGCCGCCCCGGTCGATGATCCACAACTCCTCGACCTACTGCCTGCCCACCATGAGCGAGTACTCCGTCTTCCTCGCGGGCGAGCAGCTCAACTCCGGCTACTTCCAGACCGATGCCCCCGAGCTGCTCCCGCCCGAGGAGGAGCGCGCGCAAGGCTACTACTACTGCCACGTCCTGCCGCTCGACCGGCTCATCGCCGAAGGGTACGGGAAGCCGTGGGGTGTCCCCATCGCCTGGCTGCCCCAGCTCAAAAACCAGAAGGACATTATGGAAGGCCGCGTCGCCACGCGGGATCTCTTGAGTCGGCTCCAGCAGGTCGATGCGCTCATCTGGCCGCTCTTTATCAACCAGGCGGAAGTCAACGAAATGCTCGCTTACCGCAAGGCGTTCGGGATCGAAGCGCCCGAAGTCGTCTTCACCCCGTTCTGGGAAAACGGCGAGATCACCTCCGACGATGCGGGGGTAAAGATCGCCTCCTACACGCGGCCCGGGCAGCGGCTGCTCATCGTCTCGAACCTCAACACCCACGCCGCCGAGCCGACGCTCACCCTACCCAACACCGGCAAGCTGACGGACGCTGTAACCGGAGAGCCGGTGGAGACGAACGGCGGGAAATTCCGCTGCTCCCTGCCGCGCAACGACTATCGCGCCTTCTTCCTCACCGAGCCGCGCTAAACTTATGTACGATATTGTTTCCATCGAAGGGTTCCGCATCTTCAAGGCGAGCCGCCGGGCCCGGGAGCTATATGAGCCGCTCATTGCCGAGGCGGGGCGCTCCAACAACGCCTTTCTGCAAGAGCGCGGCCCGGTGGGCCCGGGGCGGAGGATCACCGGCTCCTTCGTCTACGCCCACCCGCCCAACTACCGTGGCACCCCCACGCTGGAGTGGGGGCGCGAGGAATGGCGTGGCCTTCTCAGACAGATGCGGGCAATGGGGATGGATACCGCCATCTTCCAGGCCGCCGTCTGGAAAGAGCTGGCCGAGTGCTACTACCCTTCCCGCGCGTTTGCCGGGTACCGGGGCTGGAATGTGATCGAGCCGTTTCTGGAAGCCGCGCGAGAGGAGGGCGTGGCCGTCTTTCTCGGCGGCTACGGCTCCACCACCGGGTGGCAGGAGCACCTCACCACCGGAGAAGCCGCCCGCGAGGAAGCCGCCTGCGTGGCTTGTCTGGACGAGCTGCTCGCCTATCGCGAGGCATTCGAAGGGTTCTACTTCACTTCAGAAACAGCGTACACCGGCGCGCCCAACCCGGAGAAGGCCGCCTGCCTCAACCAGATCTATGGGTCGCTCTTCCGTCACCTCAAGGCGGCAGACCCGAGTGTGCGCATCCTCATGTCCCCCGCCACCAAGTTCTTCCCCGGGAAGGAAACCGAGATGGAGGAACACTGGGAGGCGATGCTCGCCAACGTCCCCCTCGACATCCTCGCCCCGCAAGATTCCATCGGCACGTGCGGCTCGCGCCTCGCCCATGCGGAGGAGATGTACCGAGTCTGGAAGCGGATCTGCGAGCGGCGCGGCATCCGGCTCTGGGCCAATGTGGAACTCTTCGAGCGAAGCGACCTCGGGCAGGTGGATAACTCCATCCCCGCGAGCCCGCTCCGCGTGGCCGCGCAGATTGATGCCGCCGCGCCGTATGTGGAAAAGCTCGTCTGTTGGGAAGCGCCCCACTACCTCTTCGGGAGCGACGCCCCGGAAGCGGCGCGCCTGCGCGAGGCGCTCTTGGCCCATGGCGAAGAAGTGGCCGCCGTACCAGCCGGGGAACCGGAGAGGTGAAGACATCCCTCCCCTCCCGGGCGTGGCTGGCTGTCTGGCTGCTTTGCGGCGTGGCGCTGCTCAACTACCTAGACCGCATCATGCTCACGACGATGCGGGAGTCGGTGAAGGCCAGCATCCCGATGACGGAGGCGCAGTTTGGCCTGCTCACCTCGGTCTTCCTCTGGGTCTACGGGGGCTTGAGCCCGTTTGCCGGGCTCCTTGCCGACCGGTGGGACCGGCGGCGCATCATCCTCGCGAGCCTCTTCATCTGGTCGTTCACCACCTGGCTTACCGGCTACGCCACCACTTTCGAGGGGCTGCTCGCCACCCGCGTGGCGATGGGCATCAGCGAGGCGTGCTACCTGCCTGCGGCGCTCGCGCTCATTACCGACTTGCACCGGGGGCCCACCCGCTCGCTGGCCGTGGGGATTCATAACTGCGGGATCAGCATCGGCTCGGGGCTAGCGGGGCTCGGCGGTTGGCTGGCGCAACAATATGGCTGGAACACCGCCTTCCACTTCTTCGGCTTGGCGGGGATGGCCTACTTCTTTGTCCTCGCCATCGGCCTGCGCAGCCCGCCCCGGGTGGAGGCCGCGGCCCCACCGCCCAAGGAGAGCTTCCGCGTGGTCGCGCGCACGCTTTTTGGCGAGCGTTCCTACCGCTTCCTGCTCGGCTATTGGGCCGTGCTGGGGCTTGCGGGGTGGGGCGTGCTGGGGTGGATGCCCACTTACTTCCAGCAACAGTTTGGCATGAGCCAGGGGAGCGCCGGGCTCGCGGCGACGGGGTTTCTCCAAATTTCCACGGTGGCCGGGCTGCTCGTTGGGGGGCGGCTGGCCGACCGGATGAGCCTGCGCACCCCGCGTGGCCGCTTGCAGGTGGCGATCATGGGGCTGGCGATTGCGGCTCCCGCCATTTTTGTAACGGCAAGCACCCCGCTGCTTTGGGTGGCGATCATCGGGCTGCTCATCTTCGGCTTCGGGCGGGCATGGGCCGATGGCAACACCATGCCGATCCTCTGCCAGATCTCCGACCCCCGGCACCGCGCCACCGGGTTTGGCATCCTCAACTTCTTTGCCTGCGCGGTGGGCGGGCTCACGATCTACGCCGGGGGGGCGCTGCGCGATGCCAATGTCAACGTGCGCGAGCTCTTTATCTTCTCTGGCGGGGGGCTGCTCCTTTGCATGCTCTTCCTTTGGTTGATCCGCCCCTCCCGCGACGCTGCATGAGCCCCGCCCTCCTCTCGCTGCTCTGCCTCTGCGGCTCGTGGAGCAACCTGCCGCCGCTGCCCCACGGCTTCGGGGGGATGTTTGCCGCAGAGAGCGAAGGGGTGCTCCTGGCCGGAGGTGGGAGCCGCTTCCCCCTGCGCCCGCTCTGGGCCGGAGGCGGCAAGGTGTTCGGCAACGCGGTCTACACCCTCTCCAGCCCGCAAGGCACCTGGCGCGAGCTGCCCTTGCGGCTCCCGATGCCGGTGGCCCATGCCGCCAGCGCGCCATGGCGGGGCGGGGTGCTCCTTGCGGGTGGGGTCAACGCCTTTGGCCCCCGGCGGGAGGTCTGGCATGTGCGGCTGCACAACGGCGCGCTGCAAGTCGAGCCGCTCGTGCCGCTGCCGCACCCGCTCGTCTTTGCCACCGCCTCGGTGGCGGGCGGGGTGCTCTACGTGGTCGGTGGCCAGTCGCCGGGGCTTTCGATGGGGAGGCAGTGCTGGGCGCTACCGCTTGAGCCGGGGCGCGGCCCCACTGTCTGGCGGCGAATGGCGGACCTCCCGGGCCCGGGCGGCATCCTCATGGTGGCGGGCTCCGATGGTGAGGCAGTCTTCATCTTTGGCGGCCTCGCTCTCAACCCGCTGCGGCCCCTTGCCGACGCCTATCGGCTCACCCCCGGCTTGAACCGCTGGGAAGCGCTCGCCCCGCTCCCCGCGCCGCGAGTGGCTGCGGCGAGCCCCGCCCCCCGGCTTGCCAACGGCTCCTTCTGGGTCGCGGGCGGGTATGAAGCGGTCTTCCCCGGCCCGGCGCAGGAGCACCCCGGGTTTTCAAGAGCCACCTTCCGCTACCAGCCCCGAGGAAACCAATGGACACCCGGGCCATTTCTCCCCCCGCCGCGCGGGCGGCCCCCCTCGCTTCCCGGTGCGGAGCCGGTAGTGGCGGCCCCGGCGGTGCTTTGGCAAGGCGGCGTTTACTTCATCTCCGGGGAGACGCGCCCTTCGCTACGCACCCCGGCGGTCTTCGGAGTTCAGCGCTTCCAGACGCGGTAGCGCAGGCGGGCGCTGGGGGCGGCGCTTTCCTCAAACCACGCGGTCAGCACCGAGCCGTCTTCGAGCGCTACGGAGGAGAAACCGGGCCGGATCGCCCCGCCTCCTTCGGCAATGGCCCCGGCTTCTTCCCAGGTGGTGCCGCCATCGGCGCTCACCCTCGCGAGCAGCCGGGTGCCGTTCCCCCCGGCTTCGAGATAGCTCATCAATACTTTCTCCCCGGGCAGGGAGGCGACATGGAAGGCGGCGGCTTCTCCGGCGGGGCGCTGGGCGCTCCACACTTCGGGCTTTGCCCGCTCCACGCCAAAGCGCTTGAGCTGCGTCTTGCCGGGGGAGTACGGGTTGCGCAGAAACACGGCCACTTCTCCCCCCGGGCCAAGGGCGGCTCCGCTTTCGTGCAGGCACTCGGCCACGAGCCCCGCGCCATCCACCGCGCCGAGATCTTTGACCCGCTTCCACGTTTGGCCATCGTCCGTGGAGACGGCGTTGGAGAGGATAAAGTTATTGCGCTCCCCGCCGATCATCTGGCGGATGCTATCCGTGCCCCGGTGGCCGAAGAGGAAGAGGGAGCCCTCGCCGAGCGCAAGCGCGCCGCCCAGCGGGTTGCAGGGGATCTCGTACGGCGCGGACCACGTGGCCCCGCCATCGGTAGAGCGGCGCATCCAGAAATTGACGGCGGCGTTGGTTTCCCCCAAAGACGTCGTTTTCACCTTCTCCCACCAGGCGCGCAGGGCCGGGTCGGCGATCTCCCCCTCCAGCGCCCAGCCAAGGCTGGTGGAGTAGTTGAGCAACAAGGTCCCTTTCTCCGAAACGCCGAGCCCGGGGCCGGTCTCCTCAAACGGGCCTTCGGAAAGCGGCTTGGGGGTAGACCAGCTCGCCCCCCCGTCTGCCGACTCCCAAAGGTGGACTTTGGCCAGCGGGTTCTCCGCGCCCGGCAACGCCACCGAGGCGGCAATCAACCACTTCCCCCCGGAGGTGGCCACGGCGGTGCGTTGAGCACGCGGGTAAGCCCCCAGCTCCCCTTCGCGCAAGCTTGCGCCAAAGGCGGAGGGGAGCAGCGCGCTCACGGCGGCGAGGCCCGCGAGGAAGAGAAAGTTACGGTTCATTTTGCGCCAAGCTCCCAGTGGGTGGTTTTCAAAACGGCTTCGGAGGAGGTTTTGGGTTTTTCGTACCAGACGGTCAGCAGCGTGCCATCGGGCAGCTCCACCGTGGCGGGGTAGCCCATGTCGCCGCTGGTGGCTTTGTCGGCAAGGATGACCTCCCCGCCCCAGCTCTTCCCGTTATCTGTCGAGACCGAGGCGCGGATGCCCAGCGGTGCCTTGCGGTAGCCGTAAGTGGCCAGCAAGCGCCCATCCTTGAGCCGCAGAAGATGGCTCGGGTAGCCCCAGTAGACCTCTTCGGGCTGGCTCCACGTCGCCCCACGATCTCGCGAGATCACTTGCAGCGTGCGCGCGTTCTTCGGGTAGTTTTTGCGGATGTGGACGATGACGCTCCCATCCGCCGCCTGCACGGCGTGCGGCTCGTGGTATTGGTAAGAGCGGTGCCCCGCTGCGGTGGGGATGCGGGAGAGCGGCTTCCAGCTCACCCCGTCATCCTCCGAGCGCACCGCCACCAACCCGCCCGTGGCGGGCCGCCCGCCCAGTAAGTTGGCGGGCGCGGAGGTTTCGTAACCGACGAAGAGGAGGCTGCCATCATCCAGCTCGCACGGGCCGTGAGGGCTATCGACCGGGGCGCGCTGGCGCTCCCACGTCTTCCCGCCATCCACCGAGCGCAATTGCCAGAACCCGGCTTCCTTTCGGAAATCCTCCAACGTCACGCTTTGGGCGGCTTCGTTCAACTTCTCGCGGTCGAAGTCGACCTTATCCGCGGTCAGGTAGTGGAGCCAGGTGATGCCGGGGAAGCTGCCCGCCAGAAGCGTGCCCCGCGAGGTGGCCAGCAGGCTGAAGCCGCGATCATCCAGCCCGCCATTCTGGATCGTCTGCGGGCCGCTCCATGTTTTGCCAAGATCCCCCGAACGATAAAGGTGCCCCTTGCCAAAAGGGCAGGCATGGGCGAGCCGGCCGCCCGAGGCAACCACAAGCAGCTCCCCATCGGGCAGGAGCGCCATGCTCGGCCACGCGGTGTACCCCCCGGCGCTGTTGGTGATCGTCTTCTCCTCCAACACGCGGAAGCCTTCCGGTGCCTTGGGGGCCGGGGCCGCCTGCGGTGCCGCAGCGGAGGGGGCGGGCGCGATGCTGGCCGGGCTTTCCGCATCCTCATAGGCCACCGAGATTTCATCGAGCAGCGAGACGTTCTCCCCTCCCGGAGAGCCAAATTGGTAAAACCGCAGGCGGTTAAACGAAGGCCCCTCTTCCATAAGCGGCACCACGGTTTTCTCCACGAGCTGCGTGGCATGTTGGCTTTCGCGGTCAATCAGCGAAGCCGAGAAGGCCCACTCCCCTCCCGGCAAAGGGCGCAGCTCGCACACCACCTGGAGCCAAGTCTCTACCGGCACGCGGATGCCCGTCTCCTTCTCCCCTTCCCCCGCGATGGCCCAGCCGACACGCGCCAACCGCTGGGCAGGCGGGCCAAAGAACACGGTGCAGAGGTTCTCCGAATTGGAAGTCGCGCGCAACGCCACGTAAAACCGGTTCGTATTAGAGCCACCAAAGTTGACATTGAAGCGGTAGACGAGCTTGAGCTTTGCGGCAGCCAGCTCGCTGAAGCTCAAGACCGAGCTGCGCGCAGGAAAGACATCGAGGTAGCAGCCACCCTTGCCTGTTTCCTTAAAAAGCCGCGCCGCGAGGTTCCCCTCGCCCAACAGGCCGGACATCCAATCGCCCACCACCCGTATGGGGGCGGCATCGTCATACCCAAACGTGGCGCGCCCTTCTCCAGCCTTTTTGGGCAGGAGCTCATCCGCCGTGTGGCCTTCAAAATCCTCCTGCAGAAGCCGCACCGGCTCCGCCCCCGCCACCAAGGCCCAGCCCAATAGCAACCCGGCCCAGCCCGCTCGTTTCGCCAGTCGGTTCATTCCCGTTAATGGCTTTGATGTGGAACCGCCCAATCAACCCATGCGCGCACGACGGCGGCGCACCCATGCCAGCGCGGCCACCCCGGCCACTGTCAGCACTACGCTACCCGGCTCCGGCACGACCTGTAGCGAGAGATTATCGACATACGAGAAGTTCGTATTGGCAGCCGTACCGAATTGGTAAAAGTTAACCCGCAGGAAGGAGTTGACGTTCGTGTCGGCCAAAGTGAGCGCCTGGTCGCTGAAGAGGACGGTGGAGATAGAGGTCGTCTTGTCGGTGATCGACGCAGAAGCAACCCACTGGCCAGCCACTTGGTAAACGTCATACGTGAGGCTATACCAATGGTTTCCCAAGATGTTGATGCCCAGCGCCGTGGCCGTCTTGCCCGCCACCATATACTCCAATGCATGCTGCCCCCCAACGCCTGCCTTGAAGTAAACCGCCATCAACGCCGCGCTCCCCGAATTCCCATACTGGAGCTGCCCGTAAAACTGGTTCAAGTTCCCGGAGTTGACATACACGTCGTAGTTGAGCCGGAGCCCCGCGCCAGCCACCGCCAGTTGGCTGAAGGTCTGGATCGTCCCACCGAGCGCCCCCGCGTAAAGATAGGAGCCACTCCCGCCGGTGCGGGTGATGCGGGCCACCTTATTGGCGGCGTCCGTCGGGTCTGTAACGACCCAAAGGGCATCCCCCCCGGTAAGATAAGCCCCGTGAACTCCCGGCACCGCCGCAATCGGCAACTCTGCATTGACGGTGTAGGACTGAAAATCATCCCGCGTCATCAACAACGGCTGGGAGAACGCCGGGGCAGCCCAAAACAGGGCGGCAGTGATCCCGAGGAGGAGGGAAAGCGTGTTCTTTTTCATGGGAAGCGAAGAATTAAGGGGGGAGACCGACAGAGTTGAGCATCCAAAATAGGAAATTGATTATTTTTTGCAATCATTTTTATGAAAAAAATACTCAGCCTATTCCCTCCGTGGATATCGGCGGCTTCATCCAGGCCAAGGGCCAGATAAAGCGAAGCATTTGATCTCAAGCAACGTGACTTCACCTTCCACAATAACCTCGATGATCGCGCTTGAAGTGTTCGGCATAAGGACGAAAGTGATTTAAATTGCCCACCCCCGCAACCCCTCCTAAAGTGCATGCGTTATGAACCACCGGAATCGCAGAGCATGAGCAGCAAGGCTTCGTTGGGCGGCCTTCGGGCCCGAGAGAAGGTGCTGGCTCACCTGGAGGAGGAATTTCGCAAACAAGCGTTTCCCTCAGGGACGCGCCTGCCCTCCAGCCGGGAGCTGAGCCGGAAGCTCGGAGTGAGCGTCTCGACGGTTCAGAATGTGTTTCAGATCTTCGTCAAACGGGGGGTGATCGCCACGGAAATTGGCAACGGCAGCTTCCTTATCAACCCACCGGTAAGCGAAACAAAGGCGCTCCGCATTGGGGTCACGTTTGGCCTCCTGGCGGGCAACCAGGCCACCGATGTCTGGCAACTGGCGATTTCGGAAGCCATCCTCCAGCGCATCGGGGAGATGGGGAATGCCTCGGTCTACCCGATCAACCTCGCACGGCAGAGCGCCGGGGAGTCGCTCGAAATCCTCCAAAGCTACCGCGACAAGGTAGACGGCATCATCCTCAAGCCCATTGAAGGGCTGCCCCGGCTACTCAAGGAATCTTCGCTCCACGGCTTCCCGATCGTGCATCTCAATCCGCCGTGGGTTTCCGCTACGTCAAACTTCGTTTCTGCGGACTATCTCTCCGGCTTCCTTCGCGTGGGGGAGGCGCTTGTCGCCTCAGGCCGCAAAAGCATCTTCTGCATTGAGAGCCACCCCTACGCCGGGTTGGGAAATTTCAGCCTGATCACGAGCGGCCTCGTGGGAGCGATCGGGGCGCGGATCGGTAAAGAGATCCATTATGAGATGATCGTCGCCGAGAGCACGCTGGAAGAAGATGGTTACCGCGCCGCAAAAGCCGCCTTTACCAATGGGGAGGCAAAGCCCGATGCACTGGTGTGTGCGGGTGATTTTCTGGCAGTCGGCGCGCGGCGCTACTGTATGGAAAACGGCATCCGCGTGCCGGAGGAAGTAAGCGTGGTAGCCGGGCTCGGGGCGCTCTCGCTGGCGGCTTTGACGGCGGGGATCACACAGATCCGCCAACCGCTTGGGCAGATTGGCATGGAGCTGGTGGAGATGCTTTGCCGACAAATCCGCTCCGGTGGGCGGGCAGAGCCCGGGGTCTACCTGCCGATGGATGTCCGTGAAGGCGCAAGCACCACCGCCGCGGAGAACCGCCTGCTGGTCTAAGCTCATCTCCATTTTTATCAGTTCCCCCACCCTTTAGCAGCCCCTCGTCGGCGTGCAAAAGGCAGGGCTTCGCGCGCCCCCACCCCTCACCCCCGCCTGGTCTCTGCCCAAAGTGGCAATCCATCCATTAGAAAGATCACTTTTATGCTTGAGTGAATCTTTTTTGTTCGGTTATGTTCACCCTCATGTCCCCCCTCCCTTTCGCCCCGGAGCGGCCCAGCGCCGCCGCTCCGCGTGCGCCACAAGCCCTCTTGGCGCGCATCGCGGGGTGCGGCCTGTTTGGGTTGGCCACCGTGGCAGCGCAGGCCCAATTCAAAGAAAGCTTTTCTGACCCCGCGCAATGGGGCAACGGCAAGCCCCCCGTGCAATGGGCCTCTTCGGGTAACGGTGCCACGCCGCCACAAGAGACCGATATCGGCATCCGTGAGGCGCACCCCCTTGCAGCGGAAAGTGGCCCATACCTCCGGGTTGCGGTGGCATCCGAGGAGACCAACAAACGGTGGAATGTGCATTTGCGCTACCCCACCAAAGAGTTGGCGCAGCCGTACACCGTTTCGTTTCTCTACCGGCTCGAAGAAGTACCGGGCGGCCGGCTTAATGCCAACCTCGGCAAAGTCATGATCTGCGAATGGAGCGGTGAGGGCACCCCGCTCATCGCCGGGGCGGAACGCACGATATGGGCCATCCAATCCACCCGCGAAGCCTCGGCACCCGAGTGGATCTTGAGTAACGGACACGGGTACGATGAGTCAGGCAATATCCTCGACGGTGTCTCCACCGGCGTTCGGGTTGATCTGGGGAGCACCTACTCTTTTACGATCGAGGTGGATCCGCTGCAAAACCGCTACCGCGTAAAGATCGCCAATACGGATGGCGGAGGGAGCGGGGCATTTACCTCGGAGTGGCTCCGCTTCGACCTCGCAGCAAATCTTGGCGGGCGCTCCCTCGTTTTTCTGGAGCACAAGCGGCGGGGTGAAGGAACGGTGGCATTCTCTCTGGACGAAGTGGCCGTGGAAGCCGGGCTCTTACAAGAAGAGGTAACCCAATGAAGCGGCTTCTCCATACATCACTACTGGCATGGATGTGCGGGAGCATCGTGGCCCATGCGGAGGTAGACTCCCGGGCTTGGCAAGAGCTCGATCTGGTGCCGATGCCCAAGGAGATTCGGCTTACCGATGAATGGGTGGAGATGGACCCTCAAAAGGTGGCCTTGTTGGTAGGAAGCAAGGCCACCGAAACCTCGCGCCGCGGGGCGGAGTGGATCAACCGGCGCATCGAGGCGCTTGGCGGCAAGCCGCTCCCCATCTTCGAAGAAGGCGCACCAGAGGCAGCAGGGCGTACATTGGTCGTCATCGGCACGCGTTCGGATAACTCCCTTATCGAAGCCGCCGCCGCGCGGGGCGACCTACAGGTGGCCAAAGGAAAGCCGGGCCTCGCGGGCTACCAGATTACCCGCTCCGGGCAGGAGCTACGGCTCGCGGGGGCAGATGAGCAAGGGGTGCTGTATGCCTGCATCACCCTCGGCGAGCTATTGGAGCCCGGCCCGATGCCCCGGGCTCGCATCTGCGAAGTGCGGGATTGGCCCGACTTCCATAACCTTACGCTAATGCCGGGTGCAAAAGGAACATCGCGCTTTGCCGCAGCCGTGGCGCTCCGCCGCGCGCTGGCAGACAAAAGCGCCTCCCCCCAACTGCGCGAAGCATGCCTGGCCGAGTTCCGCCAAACGCTGGAATATATGTTGCGGCGCAAGATGCCGACCTACTTTGTGCAGTCGCAAAGTGTGGGAGGCGAGCGCGGCCTCTTTGCCATGCACCCATACGCCAGGGAAACCTTGCGCCTCTGTTTGGAGATGGGGCGCGAATGGGGGGTGCGCTCCTTCTACTACTCCGCCGAGCCGTTTGTCGGCCTGCAAGCCGAGCTGCCAAACGTAGATCCCGCATTGCTGGTACAAGATTCCTACCAACGCAGCGGCCGCTACAAAGACTGGGTGCGCTCCTGGTCCATGGATGAGGAGCGGCGGCAGCACGCCCGGCGGCTGGCGAAGGTCGTCCGGGAGATCGGCTTCGACATCTTCGGCTTTCACGATACCGATAATGGCCTGCCCGAGAACCCGGCCCAGTGGGACTTCCGGGGCGATGCCGACCGCAAACGCTGGGGGGATGACTATGGCGCGGCGACTATCAATGCCCACCGGATCTACCTCGAAGAGCTGCTCCGCGAAAACCCGCGCATGGAGATCCACTTCACCCTGATGCCGTATAACATCCGCATCTTTGGGAACCAGCCCCCTCTCATGCCCGGCTGGACAGCGCAAAGCGTAAACGCCCTGAGGGAAAAGACGTTTACCCTCTGGCGGCGCTTTGACGAAGCCTTCCCGAAAGAGATCGTCTCCTTCTGCATCCGCGAAGCATCGCCCGATGCCGCCCGCAACTTCCGCGAAAATATGCCCGGGCGGCCCCTCCTTCTCTGGTGGGGCATGGGGGGCACCACCTTCTTCAATAACTCTCCGGCTTGGCTGGGCACCTTCTTTACCGGCAACCCGGGAGATATCGTCTTCACCGGGCAAGACTATATCGGCCACGGCACGGTACCGTTGCTCAACTTCGCCATGCGCGAGTATTCGTGGAACAAGGCCGCGCCGGGCAGCGCCCCGTTTCCCCCCGGCTATGACGTGCTCAACGAAGCCCGCAACCAGACGGATACGGACACCTTCCGCGTCGTGCTACCTCGCTTGGTGCGCAACTACTTCGGCCGGGAGATATCGCCCGAAGTCATGGTAGCGATGGAGCAAAACATCAGCCCCTATGTCATCTTCAGCCGCCGTAAAAAGCCGGGTATGGATGACCGCACTGAAACGCGCATGGCCTCCGAGCGCAGCCGGGCCGAAGCCGGGGCCGAAGCGCTCGACCGGGCGTGGCAGAAAGCGCTCGAGCAGCCGGGTGCCCTCCAAGGGTGCGACCCCTACGTGCTCGCTTCGCTAGCCTTCCTGCGCGAGACATACCATGCCTCCCGGTGGGTTGCCGCAGTGAAGGAGCAGCTCTACAAAGCCGAGCGCCTGCTGGCCGCCGCGCGGTACCCCGAAGCGCTCGCCGCCCTTTCCGAGGGGGGCGAGCTTATCAAGCAAGCGGAGCCAAAGCTCAAAGCCGTGGCAGCGCAGAAGCCGCCTCAACTCGCCATTCCCAAGCTCTTTGCCATCCAAAGCGCGCTGGAGGAAGAGCTAAATGCAGCGATGACCGGGCTATTCGCCAGCATGCGGGAGCGCATCTTGCAGCAAGCAAAGTCGGGCAAGATCCCGGCTCGGGAGTTCAAGGCGATCCGCAGCAAGAACCAAACGGTTCCGGTCGTTACCCTGCCCGCTGCACCGGTGCTTGATGGCGAAGTTTCCCCAACCGAGTGGGCGGGAGCCTGGCCCGTGGGGGCGATGTTTGAGGGTGAAAAGGGCATCACCCCCGCCCGGGCACCTGCGGAGTTCCGGGTAGCACAGCACGGCGAAGCCCTCTACGTCGCCTTCAAAGCGCCCTACCTGCCGGGCGAAGCGGAGGGGGCCTCGGCCCGTAGCCGCGAGCTCATTCGCCTCTACCTCCGAAAGGGAGGAGAGGAAGCCCCGGTGCAGGCGATTGAGATGTTTGAGCGCGGGCTCGTCTACGCCATGCCCCCCTCCTTTGCCAATGAGGTGAAATACCAAATCCGCCAAGGCCAGGATGCATGGGAAGGCGAGCTGTACATCCCCACCGGGCAAGCCCTTGGCGCGGGGGGCGAGCCGTGGCGGATCTTCCTTGTGCGCGGTTATGGTGGGGAGGCATTCGGTGGCGTCTCTGCCCTGCTTCCGCTCGGGCCCGAAATGGCGGGCTCCTTCCGCAACCTCCTGCCCCGGGCTAATACCTTTCCTATAGCCAAGCCTGAAGAGAAGCTGTTTACCGCACAAGCGGGCCGGTTGGCACTGGAGGAAGCCGAGCTGGAAACCCAAACACTGGACGACGGCATCTTTAGCGTCCTGCGCTTCAAAGTCCGCATCGTTGCCGACCAAATGCTTGAGCAGGCCGTGCTGGAAGCCGACCTTAAAGACGAAGACGGCCGCTCCCTTGCCACGGGCCGCTTTCTTGAAGGCGCCTCCATCCCCTACGCGACGGAGACCGGCGTGCTGGAACTCATCAGCCAGAAGCCGATCACCGAAGGCGTGCTCTCTCTTCGCCTGAAGACTAGCCATGGCGACACACGGCAGACCTTCCAGCTCCGCAAGCAAGGAACGCAAACGGAAGCCACTCTGTTAAATGAAGCAGGAAGGGAGGCAGCCAGCCGATGAAGCGAGCCCAAGGGTTTTCGCTTTGGGAGCTCTTGATCGCCGTCGCGCTCGTGGCGGTGCTCGCAGGCATCTTGCTGCCCGCGATCCATACCGCGTCGAGGCACACGCGCGCCGCCGCCTGCGCCAATAACCTGCGCCAACTCGGCGTCGCCTTCACAACGTATGCGGCAGACCACAACGGCTTCCTGCCAGACGAACCCGCCACGGAGGAAAACCCGAAAGGCACCGGCCTTCAATGGGATGCCCAGCTCGGGCCGATCCTCTCGCTAAACAATGCGGAACGCGGCACCAAGACCGTCTTTTACTGCCCGGAATCCGAAAAGTGTACCGATACCCACTTCGGGCGAAACTACGCGTACAACCAAGTCATCGCCAGTAACCAACGCAATGCGCGCCAGCGAAGCGCTCATGTAAACCCCTCACGCTTTTTGTTGCTTCTGGAGGTCCAGGTCTTTCCTGCCCAAAGAGCATGGACGCTCTTTGGCGGAAAGACGAACCGCATGACTGTTACCCAAACCAGTGCGCTCGGCTCCCTTGCCTACGCGCACAGTAGCGGCATGAATATTCTCTTTGCCGATGGCCATGTGGGCCGTCGCCTTCCGGAGAACCCAGCCGCCCCAGACTTGGCGAATGTCTTACCCAAAGACGTGCTCTGGCTTAACCAGTAACGCCTCATTTTCCCTCCGACTCACAAAGAAACTCCAAACCATCCCTCAAACCTCATATGAAACGCCCCCTTCTCTCGCTCATCCTCCTGGCGGGTTCCGCCTTTCCTTGCGCCGCTGCCGACTTCTCGTGGGTCGGTGCGAATGGCGCCCTCTGGACAGCCCCCGGGAGTTGGCACCCAAACGCTGCGTATCCTAATGGGTTGGGGGATGCGGCCTACTTTAGCAACAACACGACAACCACGCGCAACGTAACGCTCGACGATAGCGTAACGCTTAAGATGCTAGCCATCGGCTTTGCGAACACAGCGGCAGCCGGGTTCTACACGGTAAACCTCTCCGCAGCCGGGCAAACACTAGCCATCGGTAGCAGCACGGTGCCCGGGGAGCTCAACATTGGCTCCGCAACCAATAACTTCAACGCCAATGGCACGATGACCCTGGTGTCCGGAACACTCCAGCTCACCGGCGGCATCGCCCGGGTGGGTGCACGGCCCGATACCGCCAGCGCAGTAGCGGCAGGCAACGTGCAAGGCACGCTCAATATCAGCAACGGGGCAACGCTCCGCATTGGCACGCAGACCGACCGCTCCGACTGGTGGATCGGCCGCCGCAACGGGATCAACTTCCACGCCACCAATGGCGGCAGCGGCAGTGTCAAAGCCACGGGTGCCGGCAATGGCGGCACGCTCACCGCTTGGGTGGATGACCTGGTGGTGGGCCTCAATGCCTCCACCGTATCGACCGGCGGCGTCAACGAAAACCTCTCCGGAAGTCTCGACCTCTCCGGCCTTACCGCTGCAAGTGTGGACACCAACCGGCTTGATGTCGGCGTCAGCCTCAACTCCAGCGCCGTGGGGACGTTCGCTATCGGAGCCCACTCCGTCACGGCGCGCGAAGCCGTGCGGATCGGGGTAGGTAAGGCGTTTACCGGGACAGCCGCACCCAACGTAACGAACTATGACACCGTTACCGGTTCCATCGCCTTCGCAAACGGAGCAGACGTGAGACTAGGGGAGGCGGGGGTGCAGCGCGCTTCACTAGAGGTGGGGACCAGCGAAGCTTCCCGTGCCCCCGCGGCCAATAGCATCGTGCATACCACCCGCACCGGCAGCATCGCCGCGACGGGAGGCACCTTCTCGGGCCACCTTTCTTCGGTAACGATCGGCTCGCAAAACGCCGCCCCCGTGGCCAACCAGATTTACACAGCCACTGGCACGGTCGACCTCCGCTCGGCCGTGGTAACGCATTTCGATGTCGCTGGCGACCTGATTATCGGAAACGGCACTGGCGTGGGTAGCCATGGCACCCTACGGCTTCCGGAGGTGGCCAGCGGCGCTGCGGCAGTAAGCGGCAACCTGACGCTGGGCGATAGCGTGCTCGAGAGCTCCGGCCTGCTCGACCTGGAAGGGACGCTCCTTTCCATCGGGGGCGATGTAAACATCGACCTGACAGGCCGGCTCACCGTCACCGTCGATGGTGCAAGCGCCGGGTTGGTCCTCTCTGCCGGGAGCGCGCTTTCCATCGCCTCACTCGGTGCGGGAGCGGGGGATACGGATGCAGGCTACTTCATTACCTTCCGCGCCCCCGAAGAGGAGCCGACGGGCCTCTATACCGGGTTTGGCTGGGAAGGCAACCAACTCGCACAAGTCAATGCCTTGGTGAGCAGCCACGCCATCACTTGGAATAACCTTACTTCGTTTGAAATCGGTACGTTCTACGATGCAGGCACCGATACCACCTGGGTCGGGGTGGTTCCCGAGCCGGGCAGCTTGCTCCTCGCCTCTGGCGGGCTCGCTGCGCTCTTCCTCCTCACCCGCAAGCGGCGTGCCTAGTCTTTTGCTACCAATGAGCCCACAGCCCACTCTGAAAAGCCCCACCCCTCGCCCGCTCGCGCCTTGGCCAGCGCGCCATCTTTTTGGGCAGCAGGAGAAGGAAGCCGTCAACCGCCTTTTGGATGAATGCATCGCCACTGGCAAGCCGATTGGCTATGGAGGCACGGAGGAGGCTGCGTATGGTAGCGCCTTCGCCAAGTTCCTTGGAGGCGGCTATGCAGATGCCGTCAACTCCGGAACCAACGCGCTCTACATTGCTTTGGCGGCGCTGGAGCTCCCCCCGGGCTCGGAGGTGATTGTCCCTCCCATTACGGACGCGGGCGGGATCATGCCCGTGAGCCTCCTGCGGTGTACCCCGGTAGTGGCAGATACGGCACCCGGCTCCTTCAACGTCGGGGCAGAAGAGATGGCGGCTCAGATCACCCCGCGCACCCGCGCCATTGTGGTGATGCACGCAGCCGGCTTGCCCGTGGACTTGGAGCCGGTGCTTGAGCTGGCGCGGCAGCATGGCCTCAAGGTCGTCGAAGATTGCGCGCAGGCGCATGGCTCGCTTTACCGGGGCAAGCCCGTTGGCTCCTTTGGAGATATCGCCGCGTTCTCCACCATGTTTGGCAAGACGCACGCTTTTGGCGGGCAGGGCGGGGTCGTCTTTACACGGGATGAAGCGCTGGCCCACCGAATCCGCGAGTATGCCGACCGGGGTAAACCTTCCGGCCGCCCGCCGGGCACTCGGAACGTGGTCGCAAGCCTCAACTTCAACGCCGATGAACTCCACTGCGCCATTGGCCGCGTACAGCTGGCCAAGCTCCCCGAGATCATCCGCAAGCGGCGCGAGCTGGGCAATGCCATCGCCGAAGGGTGCCGGAAGCTTTCCCACATCCGGATGGTCACAGGCGGGGCCGACACCGAGCCGGCCTACTGGTACCTCCTTTTCCGGTTTGATGCCGGGAGCTTCCGGGTGCCGAAGGCGGAATTTGTCGCCAGGCTGGCAAGTGCGGGGTTGCCGTTTGAGCCGGACTACAACTTCATCCCCAGCGACTATGAATGGTATTGCAAAAGCGGCTTCCCGCCCCCCCGGCTCCCCAATGCCCGGAAGGCCGTGGAAGAGCACTTCCGAATGCTCTTCCACGAGAACCTCACGGCCGAGAACGTGCGGGACGTAGTAGACGCCCTGCACCGGGCGGAAGCCGAGTTTCGGCGCTGAAGTATGCCACAGCTATTCTACCTTCTCCTCCTGCTCTGGCTGGGGGCCGGGACCCTTCGCGCAGAGATCGTCCTCCGGGTACAGGGGTTGCCCAACGATGCCTCTACCGATGCTGCGGCATTGGCAGAGCAGCGGGTGGTGGCCGCCTTCCAGCAGCGGCATCCGGGGGTGCGGCTCGTCCCGGCAGAGGGGCTTCGGGTTCAAGGCCTCAATACGGAAGCCGCTACGATCATGATGATCTCGGGCGGCATCGCCCCGGATGTCATCCGAATGCAGTTCCGAAGCTCGGATAGCTATATCCGGCAGGGGCTGGTGGCCTCTCTCAACCCCTACCTCGCGGGCGAGCCCGAGGGCGGCAAAGCGATCCTGGGGGAGATCGAGCCGCAGATCCTCCCCGTCATCCAGCGCCGTGCGGAGAGCGGCGAGCCCCAAGTCTACGGCCTACCTACCCAACCGGTCTGGATGGGGCTCTACTTTAACCGCGAGCTTTTCCGGAGAGCGGGCTTGCCCCCTCGCGCCCCTCGCGATTGGGAGGAGCTGCTCGCGTTTGCCCGGAAGCTCAAAACGCTCGGGAAGGTCCACCCGCTCTTCCTCCCCTCCGGTACCGGCACCGGCTTTGGGTTGATGAACTTCATCCGCGCAGCGGGTGGAGATGCGCTCCACGAACGCGCTCCAGACGAGTGGGTCGCCGTGTTCGACTCCCCCGAGGCCGAGGAAGGCTACCTCATGTACTACCAGCTCATAGAGGGGGAGCGGCTCGCCTACCGGCTGGCCCGGAACCTCACCCCCGAAGAGATGGAAACCACGGGGATGCTCTTTCGCTACGTGGGCGATACCGCCGCGATCGACCCGGACCTCTGGGGCTTCGGGGCTGTGCCCAAAGGGCCGCGCGGGCATCGCGGTTCCGAGATCAACGCGGGTATTCTGGCAATGTATGCAGGCATTACCGAAGAAGCCAAACGCCACGCTGCTTGGGAGTATATCCGCTATGTCACGAGCGAGGAGGCCGACCGCGTCCGCATCAATGCGCTGGTCGAGCTGGGGCAAGGGGCCATCGTCAACCCCGCAGCGCTGCGCAAGTTTGGCCACGAAGACGTGCTCGTCATGACGCCACCCGGCTTTGAAGCCGAGTTTGCAGAAGCCATGGCCGACTGCCGCCCCGAGCCGTATGGGCGCAACTGCAACCTGATCTATATGGAGGTTGCCTACCCGATGGATGAGATCCTCCTGAGCGAGCCGGCCCGCCGCGCTTGGGAAGCTGGCGACACCGCCGCCCTGCGCAACGAAATTCGCGCCATTCTTTCCAAAGCGGCCGAGCGGACCAACGAACGGATGATCGGCCACGTCCCCCCGGAGGAAATGGCTCACCGCCGCAGGGTTGCGGCTGCCCTGGTTGCGGCAATCGCCATCGCCTTTATCTTCGTGGGGCGCTCGCTCATTGCGCACTTCTCCAAAGCAGGGGCCGGGCTCGCCCCGCCGGTAGGCAAAAAGCCGATGGCGGCGTGGCTCTGCCTCCTGCCCGCCGGAGCCTCCGTCCTGCTTTGGAACTACCTCCCCATGGTACGAGGCACGCAGATGGCCTTTCTGGACTACCGCATCCTGCTCAAGTCCTCCTTCGTCGGGCTTGATAACTTCGCCAACGTCCTCTTCGACCCCTCCTTCTGGAACTCTCTGCTCGCCACCGCGCACTTCGCGGCATGGATGCTCACCATCGGCTTCTTCCTGCCGATGCTACTGGCCTACGCGCTCCACCTCATCCCCAAGCACAAGATCTTCTACCGCACGGTCTACTACCTCCCGGCCGTCATTAGTGGCACGGCGGTCTTCTTCCTTTGGAAAGGGCTCTTCGATGCCGATGGCCTTCTCAACCAGATCCTTCAGCTTACCGGTTTCGATAACCCGCGAGCGTGGACTGAAGAGCCCCGGCTGGCCATGCTGGCGTGCGTTATCCCCGGCATTTGGGCAGGGGCGGGGCCCGGTTGCCTCATCTACCTCGCCGCGCTCAAGAGCATCCCCCCCGAGCAGTTTGAAGCCTCGGAGATCGACGGTGCGGGGTTCTTGAGCAAGACGCGGCATATTGTCTACCCCGGCATCAAAGGTCTCATCATTATTAACTTCATCGGCGCGCTGGTCGCCGCCTTCCACGGGGCGACAAACATTCTGATCATGACCGGCGGCGGCCCCAACGGAGCTACCGAAGTCGCCTCGTTGCTGATCTTTTTTGAAGCCTTCTCGAGGCTCCGCTTCGGCCCGGCCACCGCGATGGCGTGGATCATCGGCAGCATGCTGCTGGGGCTCACAGTCATGCAGCTCAAACGCATTAGCCGGATGGAGTTTCGCACCGCTCGCTGACCCTCCTTTTTGCCATGATCTTTTCTCCCATCACGGAGCGCTCCCTCCGCGTCCGCCTTCTCTATGCCTTCCTCTACCTCGCCCTCTCGGTGGGCGGCTTGAGCATGGTAGGCCCATTCCTGCTCATGCTTGGCGGGGCCGTGGAGCCCGGCAGCCGGGCCAGCCACTGGGGGCCGACGTACCTCTTCAACGAAAGCGACCTCTGGCAACGCTACCTTCAAGCCAAGTACCGGAGCCGCAGCGAGCTGCTGCGCATGGCATGGGGCAACCCGGAAGCCCGCATCACCCAGCCTCCCCCGCCACGGGTAGCCGAAGCCGAAATCACGCTTTGGGAGGAATTTCAAGCCGCACACCCGGACCTCCCCGAGATGCTTTGGGGCGTCGGGTTTTGCGATGTTAGCGTCCTTTCGCCGCACTACTATAATCGCGAGTTCCGGCGCTGGCTGGAAGCCCGCTACGGCACCCGCGAGAAGCTCAATGAAGCACTAGGCACCACATTTCGCTCCATCCAGGTCGTGCTTCCGCCCAACCTCGGCATCTCCGGCCCACCCGCCAGCTCCTCCGCGCTGGCCCGGGAGTTCCTGGAGTTCAGCGCGCAGCGGGTGCCCGCCTCCCGCAAGTTTGCGTGGGACGCTGCGGGCTTCTACCGCTCCGTCTTTCTGCCGCGCACGCTCGGAGGCGGCATTAAGGAGTTCAATACCCGCTACGGCACCCGCTACACCAGCTTCGAGGAAGTCCCCTTCTCCGCCACCGTACCGGAGGTGGCGGCAGACTCGTGGTTCCTCTTTGTAGGGCGGATGCTGCGGCCCGACCTCGTAGAGCTTACCGAAGAGGGGCAAGCCCGCCACGCCGCCAGCGGGCTGGGCCACCAGGAGTTCCTGCGCGTTGCAGCCAAGCCGGAGGATGTGCGGGTCGTCACCCTCGACCGGCGCTACGCCGAGTGGGCCGAGCGCCTCCACGGCATCGCCGATGCCCGCATCCCCCAGCCCGCTCTGGATTCTGCCGCCTTCTCGGCAGAGCGCGGCTTCTGGAAACGGCTCTTCCTGACGCAGAACTTCCAGCACGTGCTTGATGCGCTCTTCTTCCACGGCACACCGCTTCGCAACACCCTCATCCTCGTTGGCCTCACGGTCGGCGGAGCCTTGCTCGTAAACCCGCTGGCGGCCTATGCACTCTCGCGCTTCCGCATGCGGCAGACGTACTCGCTCCTGCTCTTCTTTCTCGCCACCCTCGCCTTCCCGGCAGAGGTGACAATGATTCCCGTCTTCCTCCAGCTCAAAGAGCTTAATCTCCTTAATACCTTTGGCGCGCTGGTGCTTCCCACCCTGGCCAACGGCTTTTCGATCTTCATGCTCAAAGGGTTCTTCGACACCCTGCCCCGCGAGCTTTACGAAGCCGCCGAGATCGACGGTGCCAGCGAGTGGACCATGTTTTGGCTGATCGCCATGAACCTTTCACGCCCGATCCTCGCCGTGATGGCGCTCAATGCATTTGTGTCCGCCTATGGCGCTTTCTTCTACGCGCTCATCCTAGCGCCGGACCCAAGGATGTGGACCATCATGGTCTACGTCTACCAGCTCCAGCAATCCGCAGGAACTCCGATCGTCTATGCTTCATTGATCCTCACGGCCCTCCCCACGCTGCTGGTATTCATCCTTTGCCAAAACGTGATCCTGCGCGGCATCGCGGTGCCTACCGAGAAGTAGCCCGCTACTGGAAAGGGGGAGCGAGCCGCCGCAACACGATCTCGCCTAGCTCCACCTCTCCATCACAGAGCCCGAAGGCCAGCTTCCCGCAGACATGCTTGTAGGTTGCGCAAGAGAGAAGGATGCGACCTTCGACAGAAACTTCAATGTACTCCCCACAAGCAAGAAGGCGATACCGGCGCGACACCCCTTCGTCAGTAAATGGAGCGGCCTGCCTAAGGGTAGGTTGCTGCCGTTTGTAGCGGTTGACACTCACATCCCGCCAGCCGTACCGATGAAGCTCAACGCTATTTCGGGTGGTGTTAAACTCGATAGCGTTACCCTGCTCAAGCGCTTCATCGGCGCGAAACCAGAGGGAAAGCTTCGCTGCGGCAAGCCGGTGCACGGTAAACTCCAGGATGAAATCGTCCACCGCCTCTTCGTACACCGCCAGCTCCTCGCCATAGGCCAGCCCTACGAGGCACTGCTTCTCCCCGGCACCCCATGCCGCACGTTTAGCCCCGCCGAGGAATGCTTCCGGAAGCACCCTCCTGGGAGGTGAAGCGATCTTTTCCCACTCCCCGAAGGTGTGAATCTCCGGCTCCCCGCTCGCATTCCACACCAACTGCTTGGGCGCGGAGAGCGTTCGAACCTTTTGGCCGATAAAGCATCCCCTGCGTTTCCAGTCGCATTCATACATCATCCAGTGAAAGAGCACGTACCGGCCCTTCCAATCGCAAAGCCGGACAACCGTGTTCCCTTCGGAAAGGGGCTCGCTATAAGGGGTGCGAAGCCAAGGGCCACTGAGAGAATCCGCTACCCGAAGCTGGGTGCGGCTTGTGGAAAATTCGTTGAAGAAAAGCGCCCATCGGCCTCCATCCCTGGCAAGCTCCGGGACCTCGAGATCCTCATACTCACCTGGCGCAAAAAGGGGCTCCCGCAGCTCCCAGCATACCCCATCGCGAGAGGTCGCCCGGCCAACACATCCCCGGTGAAAACGCCGCGCTCCTCCCTCCTGGCGAGCCGTCAGCAGCATCTGCCACCCGCCCTCCGCATCCAAAAAGACAAATGGATCCCGAAAGGAAACAAAGCCGACCTCGCCAATGTCTGCATTGTAGGGTGCCGCCGCCTCCAGCACCGGGCCGTCAGGATGCCGCTCCCAATGCTCCAGGTCCGGGCTCACCGCCAACCCGATCCGCTGCACCTGCCCATCCTCGCGGGTCGAACACCCGGTATAGTACATTCGGAAGAACGCTTCCTGCGGGTTCTTTACCACATGCATCGACCACAACATATCATCATCAAAGGAACCGATTTTCCCAGTGCTCAATGCAGGGCTTCGGTATTCCCAATGCAGCCCATCTTTCGATGCGGCGTGGCCGATGAGATCGTGGTTCGGCAAAACGAGGTAAAAGAGGTGCAGCCACCCCTCGTGCTCGATGATGGCGATATCTCCAAGCTCGTTGGAGTTTGCACCCGGCGGGCAGAAGAGAATATGGAGAAACTTGGAAGGAACGTTCATGATTCCCAAGCCCCCCCTTTTGGTGAAGCCACGCTTTCTCCCGGGGTCGATTCCGGAATGACCCACCCATTCCACGGTCGGAGGGGATTTGCCTGAATAATCGCAAGTGCGGATTGTGAAAGTTTCTTTGCATAAGAAACCGGATCGCTCGTATAGCAGGCAAGCGCCGGGGTCATATAGGAGAAGAACTGCGCGCTTTGGAGCGCCACCAGTGAAACGTCCTCCGGCACACGTTTGCGCAACTGCATCAGAACACTAAGAAGCCCCGGGATAATCGCCGCATTGCTGGTAATAATCGCCGTTGGAGGTCGGTCGAGATCAAAGAGAAACCGAAACCTCCGATACAAGCTACCCGGCTCGGAAGAGTATTCCACGACCTCAAGACTCCGGGGGCAATCCTCATGAAGCGCGCCCATCGCCTCCTTAATGCCGGAGACGCCCGCATAGTCGCCCGCGAAGTGGCGGTCGGGGCAGAGGAAAGCGATATCCCGATGGCCCAAGGCCAACAGGCGCCCCGCTGCATGGCGAGCCGCCGCCCGGCTATGCACATCCACAAACGGAAGGGTGATACCAGGGTGTGGGGTACCGGCGAGAAGGACCGGCAGCCCCGATTTCATAAACCATTGTTGGATATCATAGGTCGAAATATGCAAAATCCACAAATCCCCCTTGAGTTCCCTCACGTACTCCCTAAGCAACTTCTCAGAGAACCGTTGATAGATACGAACCGTCTGGTGCACCTGAAGAGTAAACCCTCTCCGAAACAAAATCTGCCTCAGCTCGTGCACCCAACCGAACATGAAGGGGCTGAAGTCTGCCACCGCATCCGGCGATATGAGGTTGATCACCCCTCCTCTCATTTTCGTCCGGGCAGAGGGCACTTTGAGGATCTCCGTGCGTTTCCCCTTCTGACTTTGGATGACTCCTTCCGCTCGCAGGATCTCCAGCGCAAGGCGCAAGGTGTGCCGGCTTACCTGAAAGGAACCGCACAAGAAGTGCTCTCCGGGAAGGTAGCGCTCCCACTTCCCCTCGGCGATCTGAGCGCGCAAAGCATCGGCCGTCATCGTACTGACATACTGGCGCTCGATAGCCCCTTCCCCCACCCGGGCGGATGCGGCCCCGCCCTTCCTTTGAAGAGGGGGTGAGTTTCGGGAATCTTTCGAGCGGGCCATCTAGAGCATTTTCGGTTAAATTTGACGCAATGATTTGCGAGCGCCGTGGGCCGATGCGCGGCATTTTGAGCGCAGCGGCTGTATTTTTAATACAGCCCAAGCTCGAAACGACGTGCAGCGGCCCGCGCCGCCGCAAAGCATGCGACAAATTAAAGTGAACATGCTCTAAAATGCGGGGCCGGAGCTGGGGGTCTTCCCTGTAGTCCAGTAGTTGGTGGCCCCGTTTGAGGCGTTCGGACGCTGGTTGAAGTCAGCATCATCCATTGAAAGGTATCGAGCCGACCCGTCCAGAAACACGGCGTTGACTCCGCCTCCATGGTAGGTTCCATCGGCATCTTTCACCGGGCGACCATGGGGTGGCCCTTCACCTTCGGGAGAAAGAAACCCGGTAACAACCGCAATAACACTCGTATTGATCTCCGGGCGTAGACCAAGGGAAGTAGCCAGCTCCCGCCTCGGCACCCGGTAAGGCGCGTCAAGCGCGAGGATAATGCTGCTCACGCGCGGCACCTGCCCCACTCGCGCAGGGGTGATATTGTAGGCCCCCCCCACTTGTCCGAGGTACGCATTTACGGAGTAGTTTACCAAATCCTGCGCGAGGTAGCCCGGGGCGACACCCCCCCTGGCAACTCCTTTACTGGAGACGCATCGCAGGATCCCCCCGTGGCGCTTCTCACTGGCGCTCACTAGCCCCGCATCTGCAAGTAAGTCGTACCAGCGCAAGCCATTCAAGGCGGGGAGATAAGTTCCTGTCGAAGCGGAGTACTGAGACGCCAATGCAGAAATCTGCCGCAAATTTGCAAGACACTTTACATCACGAGAGCGCTGCACCATCGACTTATATGCCGGGGCCACCAACGCAAGCATTGCCACCACCACAACAGCGACCACAAGAAGCTCCACGGTCGTCCAACCCGAGTGGCGACTTCTCCAAAAAACACAATACTGAAGGGGGGCCTTCATGGCTTGATCAATACAGGAACCTCCCGCGTGGCCCGCGGGGCGATCCCTCTACCGGCGCCCGCTCTTCCTCCTCCGGGCCCATAACACCCCGCCCCCCAACCCAAAAACTGCGACCGCCGATACGCCCGGCTCCGGCACTGCCGTGAACGTAACATTGTATTTTGAGAAGACGATCTCCGGCTGGAAGGTTGAATTCACACTTCCAAAGAAGCCGATGGTATTGAAGCTGGTTACCAAAGGTAAGTCGGCATCGAGCGTTAGGGTCTCCGTCTGGGAACCAAATTGTGTGGTAATCTTCACCTCGGAAACCCCCGACCGCTCAATCGAGAAAGAGCCAGAGTAAACTTGCCCGTTGGTAATATTGAATGCCGCAACACTCGTTGCCAGGTTACTCCCCCCGGAGGAGGTGAACAAGCTGGTCACCCCCGCGCCGGTGCTACGCTGGGTGATGGTGCCATCTGCAATGGCAGAGGTGCCACGCCCGATCCGCATGTAGCCTGCATAGCCTACAAAGTCATTGGAAGTGGAGGCAGAGGCATCTCCCGTAAGGAGCGAGCCTGTATTGACATTGAAGAGCCCAAAGCGAAGGCTCGTTGTCGCATTGAAGTTGCTGAATGCACCGGTGAACTCGAAAGAAACCTTCTCTCCAACCTGATTGAGAGATACGGCATCAAAATAGCTTACCATGGCGGCTCCCAGTGAACCGACGGAGAACGTCAGCGATGGCCCAGCCCCCAAGTTTGCGAAAGCCCCGCCGCTTGTACTAGTGATAAAGGTATTCTCACCCGGCGACCCATCCCGAATAATACCATTTATATCAAATACCAAAGTAGAGGCACAGGCCACCCTCGCTCCCAGCAGCAAGGACACCATAAGAATGAGCACGGAGGGGGGATTAAGTCTCATAGTTCTATATTTCAGGCAACCATAGGAGATTATCTAGTCCCGGCAAGCATCTTGAACGTGTCTGGAAAGCAGACACTCCTACAGCCAACCGCTTCGATTTCCGTCCCTCAATCGTTATGGAATAGAGATAGAAAGAATCGCATCTCCAACCAATAGACCCTTCTCCCCAAGAATGCAGCGCCATCTATAAAAACCTATTCCTGCCTGTAGAACATACATGATGGCAATCCTTGTTGATGAGGCACCCTCTGTTTACGGTTTCCGAAGTCTCATGCCTAACATCGCCCCAGAAAGCCCTCTCCGGAGATCCCGGATTGGCAAAGCGTGTACTTCAATAGGTTGCACTATCTTGCTTATCCTCTTTTCGGGAGGCTATGCGCCACTCTCTGCATCCCCAGAGATAGGGGTGACCTTCGACGAAGCAGGCCACCCTGTTACCACGGGGCCCACGGTCTCCAGCCCCGCCCAGACAGAAGGGGCTCCCCTTACCGAGTCGACCTCGCAAGGCAACGCCTTGGTGCTTCCGAGTACGCAGTTCACCTGGAAGCTGAAGCCCCCGATCGATATCTCCAGGGGTGCGCTGGAGCTGGTTCTGCGGCTTCAAGGCACTCAAGATGCGCCTCGAGGGGCGCGCCAATACCTTTTTAGCGTTGGGGGTAGCTCCCGAGAGGCGCAATGCTTTATCCAGCTTTTCGTGGTGCGAAACCTCCTCCACTGGCGCATTTTGGTGAAGCCCTCGGACTCCGCAGAGATTGCCCCGTTCTTCACCCTGCCCCTGCCCGAGGGAGATTGGGCTAAAGTAACGTGTGGGTGGGATCTTGCTGATGGAAATGTTTCCTTCTTTCTCGATGAGGAGCTCAAGACAACTCACGTCCTTTCCAACCCGGAGAAAGAGGCACTCCACGCCATCCTCTCCGCTCACCTGGCAGACTCCATCACCCTCGGGGCAAATGCCCGACGCCGTAAGGATGCCCCCTTGCCCCGGGTTTTGCTGAAGTCGGTACGCTGGTTTTCCCAGCTTCCCGAAAACCTTGCGCACTCCCCGCCTCAGCAGGCTACGGCGGCTGATACCCGCGGCGGCCTTCTCTCCGAAGCATGGGAACGCTACACCCAAGCGGGGCGCGACCCGCGCTTCATGGGCTTGCTACCCGAGCCCAAGGGAGAAGTCTCGGGCCTTGGCGAAGGTGGCGGGGATTTCCCGCTCGTACCCGAAGGCAAAATGCTCGTGGCTCGCAAGCTTCCCTATGCGGATTGCCGATTGGTTAAAGCCTTCGTGATCCAGCCGATTGACGGCCAGAATGACAGCTTTCACTATTCAAGCCTGGTTAGCGAATACGACCACGCGGGCTACAGCGCCCCCCACTGGGAACTGGCCACCTATGAGTGGACCAAGGAGCCAGCGGTTCATATTTCCTTGGCGGACAAAGGGGGTTTCAACCACCTTATCGTCCGCGGAGGCTTCATGGGAAGTATCTACACCGGTGTTGATACGGATGACGGCCCGGGAAAGGGAAAGCAAATCGCCCAGATCCGCGAGAAAGCGGGGCCGCCAGTGGGCTCCGACCATTTCGCCATCACACGAGTCCACCTTCCCGAGCTGGTCGTGGAGGAGAAGGTTTCGTTTTTCAAGAAGCAGGGGCTTCTGGCAGATGTGTCGTTCCTGCGCATTGGCCAAGCAGGGATAGAAAATAGAGCTCCAGGTAGCTTGGTCTACTTCCCGGGGCGGGAGATGGTGGCGGCCCCCCATTTGGGCCGCGCGTTCCGGGCGCTCAAAGCCGTGGAACCTGAGAAGAACCAGTACCTCAGCAACTTTGACCGTCGCTTCTTCCGGCGGGAAGACCGGGAGATCTCCGAGCTACAAACCAAGCCAGGGGAGCGCCCTCTGCACCTTTCCGAGAAGGTACAGGTCCACCTCCTCTCTCCCTCGCTGCCAAAGGACTTCCCCTTGGGCAAGGCGCAGCTCAAGCTTCGCCTCAAACACCCGAGCCCAGGCACCCGGGTGGAAGCCGTCATTCACGATCCTCTTTACGGAAACCATGAGTTGCTCCGCTTCGGGTTCACGCTAAACGCTAGCTCCACAGCCATCTGCGAGCTCGACTTCCCCGACCATATCGCGGAAGAGGGCAGCCGCTTCTGGCTTACCCTTTCAGCCAGCGATGAGCTCACGCTCCTTCCGGAAACAGAAGTCGTCCTGATTCCCGAAGAACCGCAAAAGGCGACCGAGGAATCGATCGCCCAGACCCTCCTGCGCGCGGCAGGTATCTATAGCAAAATCGCCAGCGCCCGACCATGGGCCTCCCACCCCCTCAGCTCCAAGTGGCTTGAAGAGTATGACGGGAGTGACTGGGCGCTCCAACGCCGCCGCCCCCTTGCCTACGAACTCTTCCTGCTCCTCGAGCGTATCGAAACACTACAGCCCGGCCACCCTATTGCCGTGGGGCAATACCTCACCTTTATGCGAAATCAGCATCGGGGCGGCATGCTGGACGCTTCGGAGCTACCCGAAGTTTCGCCCCCCCCTGGCGTTCCCCGCTGGGTGCTTTTGCTACAGCGCAGCCTTCAGGCTACAGTTGGTATTTGCAACTGGTGGCTCACCAACCGACAGAGCGCAGAGGGTGAGTTCGGCTCCTTTTTGGGGGATGATACCGACCTTCTGCAATGGTGGGTACCGCTTGCCATGGTGGACGACTCGTTTGCCCAGCGCGTACGCCCGGCGTTTGCCAAACTGTGCGACCTCCTCCTCAAGCACAACCTCAAGGAAGGTACCAGCCTCCGCCAGACGGACCCCTTGCACGCCTACGAAGAAGGGCTCAACCACCTCTCCATCATGCCTCTCCTTTTCTACGGCGACCCGTACTACATTGAACTACTGATGGAAGCCGCGCGCACCTCGGAGAAGTACCTCCAGCCCGGCCCGGACGGAACGCTCCGCTTCGCCGTCTCCGAGTTTGGATATGCCATCGCGCAGAACCCCGCGCTATCTCCTCCTCCGGGAAGGCCATCAGTCACCTCCGCGTTGATGCTCCATCCGCAATTGATCCTCGCTTGGTACAACCAAAACCCCCGGGCTGTAGAGACACTCAAGGCGTATGCCAAAGGGATGGGCTACCACATCTCCGGAGGGTTTCACAACGGCGAGTCGATCAGCTTCGGCCTCTACTGGATCACCGGGGATAAGCGCTACCTCGGCAGCCTGAAGACCCCGGAAGGCAAGCTCAACATCCGGTACGCCCGAGGCACTCCCGCTCTGCTCATCCATAACCCCAGCCTGCCCGACGAGCCCGGGTGGGCCGCCTATAAAAGCCGCTTTACCAATGACATCCTCAAGGGCGATCTCACCTGGGCGCTGCTCCAGGACACCGCCCTTCTTGAGCGAGCCCTGGAGTTTTGCCTTTGGGGGAGCCCCGGCATGCTATGGGGTGGCGTGGAGCGCTTCCGCTATATGATGACGGAAGCCGAGCCTGTCGCCGACCGCGTCTACCTTCCCACGCCGTTGCTGGCCCAAGTCATACTCGGAGGCTACAGCGTCCGCAACCGGATCTGGCCCTCCTATGCGGTAAGCTATACCGGCTTTGGAGACACGGTTGCCCCGGTGGTTCTTGAGCAAGGGAAGACCACCCTCAAGGTGCTTCTTACCAATCTTTCCACCACCGATGCCCACGGTTTCCTGCACCCGTGGCAGTTGGGAAACGGCTCGTATGAAACCACTTTCTCCCCGGCAAACCCAGCGACCTTCCAGCCCACGGGCGAGGCCCGGAAGAGCATCCACCCGCTTCATCGGATGGCATCGATCCCGGTCGTCGTAAAAGCGGGAGCCTCGGTGCTCGTCCATTCACGACAAGTCGAAGCCTATGACGACCTGCTTGCCAGGGCAGACCTTGCCATCTCCCCTCGCGACATCGCCCCCCCTTCCAAAGGAAGACTGGAAGTCACCGTACACAATATCGGCTCCCGGGCCGTGGAGAACTTTGAAGTCGCCCTGCTGGGGCGCAACCATGAAGTCCTCGCCACAGTGCAAGCGGGGCCGTTGGAGGCCCCGCTGGATCTCCTTCCCAAAACGACGCGCCTTTCATTCCCCACCCACCCGGAGGCTGCGTGGGTATGTATTGATCCGAGCGGGAAGATCCCCGAAATCACCCGCCTGAATAATCGACTGCCGCTCCCCCGTGGCTCGCGTTGACCCACCCGTTGCCACACCTACTCGCCGCCCACGCAGAGTGCGTGAATCTTGCCCAAGCGCCCGCCAAAGGGGCGGCGGCAAAGGCATCGAGCAACGCAGAAAGGCCGGATTCGGCGCCCTTTCCTTTCTCTACCGGCAGAACTTCAGGTAGAGGGCGAGCCCCTCGGCGGGCATGACGGTGTAGGCCGTCTTGCCATTCCACGAGCCGTCTTCCTGCTGAAGACGAAGCAGGAGAGTGGCCAGTTCTTCGGCAACGGCGAGCTGTCGGGGGTCTTTGGAGAGGGAGTAGGCACGGGCGAAGACGGAGAGCATCATCCCCGCGTGGCCGTCTGCCGTCTCTGCAGCGGTGTAGTAGGCACTATGCTTGCCGAGCGTCTCCACCAGTTGGGAAAAGGCGGCTTTGTAGCGTTCGTTGCCCGAGCGCTCGTAGAGCTTCCAGAGGCAGTAGGCGGTGAAGTATTGGTGCCGATCGGGGTTGGGGAGGATGTTTTCCTCAAAATGGCCAAAGGTGGCGTCTTCCAACGCCGTATCGCCCACTACGGCGCAGGCGTAAAGGTACCAGCCGATGTGGAAGGGGATGAGCCACCGCCCGTTATCCGCGCGCGGCATCAGCTGCGTGGCCATCTCTTTGGCTTTGTCCGCCGCTCCTGCAACATCGAGCGCCATCACGTGGCAGGCGCTTTGGTAAGGGAGCTTTTCGATGAAGACCGTCTTTGCGATGACCCAGTTCTGATAATCCTCTACCGTGGGCTGAAACTGTGGGTACGCCTTGCCCACCTCTTGCCCGCAGAAGACGACATAATCGGAGTATTGCGGGTTGCCTGGGTCGGCCTCCTTGCCGGAGAGCCACTCCATGGCCCGCTGGATGGCGGCTTCCGCGTGGCTTGGGTCCACCGAAGTAACGGGGCTGCCCTCCGCTTGCGCGAATGCCGGGAGCGGGGCAAGGGCAACGAGGGAGAGGAGCGGGAGGATCAGGAAGAAAGGGAGGCGTTTCATGACGTGGGGGTGAGGAGAGTTTTGAGAACCGGTACAAGCGCAGCGCCCCAGACTTCGTACCCCGGCAGGCCGATGTGGAGGCCATCGGGGGCGGTCTCGGGGGTCAGGTGGCCATCCGGTCCGAGGAGTTTGTCGTGAATGTCGAGGTAAACAACCCGGCCCGGCTCGGCAAGCCCCGCCAGCGCCTGGTTGACTTCGCGGATCTTGACGCGGATCGGCGTGCCCGGCGCTTCGCCTTTGGGGAAGAGCCCCATCAGCACGACCTTCGTCTCCGGGGAGCGCTCGCGGATCTCACGCAAGATGGCGCGGATGCCCGAGACAACTTGCGCCGGGGCATAGCCGTTGGAGACGTTATTGATGCCGATGAGCAAGACGACAACTTTCGGCTTCGTCTCCACCGCGCCATGCTGCACCCGCCAGAGGAGGTGCTGCGTGCTATCGCCGCCGATCCCCGCATTAAAGGTCTTCAGCGGGGCCAGCTCTGCTTCGAAGAGGGGAGACTTCACCCACCCGGCGGTGATGGAGTCGCCCAGCAGCACGACTTCGGGCTGCCGCTCGCGCAGGTGCTTGAGGCGGATCTGGTGTTGCAAGATCCAGTCCATGCGGACATCTCCCACATCCGCGGGTTGGGAGGTGAGGGAAATGGCGGGCTCCGCGTTGGCCTGGAGCCCCACGAGCCCGCAAAGGGCGGCAAAGAGGAGGGGTTTCATTCAATCAGCAGTATGCTCCCACGCGGAGAGATCCCCGACATAGTAGAGGGCGGTGGCGTATTCGGAAAGGGGGGCGGTAAACTCGGTGAGCTGATGCCCGACAAGGCAGTCGTTCCAAAGGTCGTAAACATCTGCGGGCTGCGGCAGGCGGATCGTCTTTTCTCCCCCGCGCACGGCATGCAGGGCGAGGAAGCTCTCTCCGGGGTAAAAGACATCGCCACTTTCGGAGTAGAGGTGTACCCCGGCATGGCGGAGGATGTTTTGCAGAATCGGCAGGCAGAGCATCGGGGCAGCCACATAAACGGAGGTCCACCCCTCCATCTCCTTTACACAGAAGCCGGGCTTGCGCAGGCAATCCAGCTCGCCGAGCACGGTGGCCTCCGGGTCATCGACATAAAAGATCGGCCCGAGCATCCCTTCGCGCTCGTCGTTGGTGGACATTTCGGGGCTGCCGAGGTGGTTGAGAGTGCCGAAGGAGAAGGCGCGCCCATGCTCCTGCGTCCCCGCGCCCAAGCCTTGCGTAAAGGGGTGGGTATAGTCGGTGACGGTGATGCGCGGCAGCGCCTCCACCTCGGCCACGCCAAGGCGGAAGCCGGTGAGCCGCTCCACGCGCCGCAGGTCGAACCCCGTGGGAGACTGGATGCCCGGCGCATACATCCAGATGACAATGGCGCCGCTGCGCTTCACCTTGTGCTCGATCCGCGTGACTTCCTCGTCGGTGAGGTAGAAGAGGTTGAGGATGAGGTAAACCGGGTAGTCCGGCATCGCCTCGTGGCCGAGGTCGGGGTGGAGGTAAAGGTTCCACCCCGTGCCGGTGCGGCTCCAGAAGTGCATCCGCTGGTAGTAGAGCATCGGGAAGAAGAGCCGGTTGGCATTCTGCTGGTGGAAGGCGCTCCCGTTGTCGGCCACCACGGCGAGGCTGGCACGCACCCCACGCGAGACGTGGAGACTCCGCTGCGCGAAGGTGTTGAGCCGGGTGATGGCGGCGACAATCTCCGGGTGGTCATACGAGCCGGGCCGCAACGGGTGCCACCAGCAGCCATAGCCGCGAATGATCATGTGCCCCATGTCGCGCTTGAGCAGCTCGATCGACTGCGCCACCGTCTTGGGCAGCCGGTAGTAGCCGAAGTAGAGCATCTCCATTTCCCGCGTCAGCTCATGGGGGCCGAAGGCGGTGCTCATGAGCGTATCCTGATCCTGAATCCGGTATTTGCCATGAAGCTGGAGCGAGGCGACGGGCGCCATCGGCACGCAATCTCCCCCGGCCCCTTTGTTGAGGTAGGAGCACGGGGAGGTAAAGGTATCCACCGCCGGGTGGGCCGCCGCGCGGGAAAAGAGGGTGGCCGATGTCTGGTGGAGGAGGTAGGCATGCAGCCCGGCATCCATCATCGCCCCGAGGTGGCTGCCCGCCACGCATTCCTGCCCCGTGGCTTCCTTGATGGCGGTGCAAACGGCGATCACCTGCTCCTCCATGCGCTCGGCCCAGCAACGGTAAAAGTCGGCCACTTGCGCGCGCCGGGGCGAGCGGAAGGTAAACCATTCGGAGCGAAGCCGCTCCACGCGGTCCGGCACGGTGGCTTGGGCCAGCGTGGCCGCAGGGTCGCCCCATGCCTCGGCAAGGGCGGCATCACTCCCATACTTCACCGCGAGCCATTGGCGGAAGGAGCGGAGCATGGCGGGGCTGAAGTCGCCGCAGAACCAGCGTGAATCGTTGGTACAGCTCCCCATCGGGTTGTTCTCGCCCTGGCTGCCGCCGCCAAACTGGTAGCCAATGATGCGCCCCCCATACTTCCGGTGGAGCTGGCGGCAGAAGTCGCCATAGGCGGCACACAGGTCTTCCAGCCATTTCGCGGAGCCGACGGAGGCATCCCGATACTCGGCGTACCCCGGTAGGTGGGTGACCGGTTCGTCAAACCGCATCTCCTCCTCGGGGTGGGCATCGAGCCAGGCCATCGGCGCGCGGGTGATCGTGCGCAGGAAGAAGAGCGCATCGGGCCGCCATGCGAGGAAGCGGTCGACCACGTCGCACGCCTCGGCAAGATCGACCCGGCCATCCGCCCCCATGCCGAGCGAGGCGCGCACGCAATAGACGCGCGAGGGGATCGGGTGCGCCACGGGGCGGCCTTCGGCATACGGGGCTTCGCCTTTCGGGTAAGGAGCCGTCAGGAAATACGGCTCCTCGTTTATGAACAAAGTGGGCAGGCCGCCATGGGGGCGGATGCAACTCCGGTACGCAGACATAAGGTGGGTATTTTAAAAGACGACCGGGCTCAGGCCCGGCGGCGGCGGAGCAACGCCAGCCCCGCAGCCCCCGCCAGCAATGCCCAAGTGGAAGGCTCGGGGATCACGGTAACCATGCCAGTGCCATCGTCAAACGAAGCAAAGTACCCGGCTGCAAGGCCCGAGAATTCCACGTTAGCAAACGCCCCACCATAGTCGCTGAAATCGACCAGCAACGCCGAGCCCTCCGTGGCAAAGCCGGAGCCGAAGTCGATCCGCAACGTACCGCCAAGCGTGATCTGCACGCCGCCCCCGCCTTGCAGCAGGTCGTACTCGCCCGGGTCGAACCCGTGGAGCTGAAGCTCCGTAACGCTGCCGCTGGCCAGCGTAAGGGGGTTGCCAAAGGTGAGCGTGCCGAGGTTGCCCCCTCCCGCAGCGAGGGTGTTGCCGCTGGTGAGCGTCAGCGCGCCGGAGAGATGCCCGCTCCCGGAGAGGGAGCCGGCCGTGCCCGCGAAGGCAACCGCCCCCGAGGCCGTGCCACTGGTAAGGAGAAGGTGGCCGCCATCCAGCGTGATGGCGTTGCCCACCGCAATGCCGGAGGCAACCTCCAGCACCCCCGCCTCGCGCACCGAGGCCGCGCCGGTGCCGAGCGCGCTGTTGTGCGCGGCGATGATCCGCGCCGTGGCCCCACGAATGGTCGTCCCTGCGCCATAAGTATTGGCCCCGGAGAGCCGCGTTGACCCCGCAAAGCTGGTGACGGCGAGCGTCTGCCCGGTGAGCAATACCGACGCGCCGCCCGAAAGGCCGGTTTTGGTGAAGTGGTAGTCGCTCCCCGTGTGGTTGAAGTTCACAAACGTGGTGCCGCCGGTGGCGCGCCCGCGCACTTCGGCCGCGTTGAGCACGCCCGCGCCCTCCGCGGTGGCTGGAGTGGTGCCGGTGACGTCTCCACCGATATTGAGCGCACCCGAAGCCGACGCGGTAAACGCGAGGTGAACGACCCCCGTGCCGCCATTCACATTGACTTGACCGCCCGCGCCCGCCGTCAGCTTGCCTGCTCCGTAAGTACCGACCCGGATGTCGCCCGTGTTGCTCAGGGTGCCCCGCACGAGCGCGGTGGCCGTGGTGTTGCTCCCGGAGGCGATCGTCGTCAACCCCACGCTGGAGACCAGCCCACCGCTGTTGACCACCAGATGCCCCTCCGCGCCCCCCGGGCCCACGAGGTTACCAAGCGTCCCGATCGTAAGGGTCGAAGAGTTGCTCCACGTGCCGCTGACAGAGGCGTACGCCACACCTCCCACCGCGTGGCCGATCGACGCCGTGGAGCCATTGAGCACTCCATTGACTTCTGCCCGGCCGATCGAGCCGCTCCCCCCCGCCATCTGGATGGCGCTGGCATTTACGGTACCGGTGGTCGCCACGGTAAGGTTTCCTTCGCCCGCGCCGCCGATGTAGAAGGTGGAGATCCCCGTCCAGAGTCCGGCAACGGTGGCGGTGCCTTTCGTCCCCGCGCTGTAACCGAGCCGCGATTCCCCCGCCAGCGTCAACGTTCCCGTGGTGGCAATGTTGAGGAAGTTATTGGTCCCCGTGGTGGAGGTAAAGCCGACGTGGAGGATGCTGGCCTCCTGGTGATTCGTGATCTGTACCGTGCGGTTGTTATCGACCCGCGCCGTGTCTCCCGCAACCGGGTAGGCTCCACCGCTCCAGTTGGCTCCCACGCCCCAATTACCATCTGCCACGGCAAAGTCGCGGACCGCCGCTTGTGCCGCTACAGCAGGTAAAAGGAGCCCGGCCAGAAGAGATACGGCCCGGAAGGAAGAGCCAAAGGTAACAGAGAGAGGGGAGGTACGGTTCATCGTCCCATTTAAGCGGCTCTTACGGGAAGATGTAAAACCCCGCTCGGTGTACGTTTTTCTTGAACAGTGAACCCCTCCTCACCCCCTTGAGCGACCGGCTGTTAAAGAGAAATGAACGCCCGTGCCTCCCTTTACAATTTCAGGGTGGCTGCCGATGATACCCCGTGTGCTTTCGCCCTTGCGACGGCCCCTTTTCTCCCCCCCTTTTGGCATGTGGAAACTTTATCGCGCCTTTGCAAGCCGCCGACCTTCCGGTGCCCGAGGCGCGCGTGGCTTCACCTTGCTGGAGCTTCTGGTTTCGATGGTGCTGCTGGGGATCGTGGCAGGGCTCACGTTTTCCGTTATCACCGCCATCGGCTCGGCCTGGCGGGCGCACAAGGCCCGGGTAGGGGCTTTCGGGAATGCCCGCGCGGTGTTTGAGATCGTGGCCAACCGCCTCGGGCAAGCCACGCTCAATACTTACTGGGACTATGATGACCGGGGCAACCCGACGCGCTACCTCCGCAAGTCCGAGCTGCACCTCGTCGTCGGCAAAGCAGCGGCGCTGCTGCCCGACCTGGAGGATACCGCCACCGATGCCGTCTTCTTCATCGCCCCGCTTGGGATCGCCGAGACGCCCGCCGACCAGCCGCTGGTCAAGCTGCTCTCCGCCTGCGGCTTCTACGTCCGGTTTGGGCCGCAGACCGGCAGGCCCGCGTTTCTCGACACGCTCGGGGGCCGCGTGCCCCCGCGCTACCGCTACCGGCTCTACCAGGTGATGGAGCCGGGGCAGCGGCTCTCGGTGTATGAGAACGCTTCAGGCATGGGGTGGCTGCGCGCCGCAGCGGCAGGGTGGTCTTTCCCAATGGCAGATAACGTGATCGGCCTGCTGCTGCGGGTTCGCCATCCTTCACCCTCGGGGGATGTGGTGGCATTCGGGTACGACTCCCGCGCCTTCCCCGGGGCCACACCTCCGCCCACGCTTCACCAGCTCCCCCCGGTCATTTCCGTAACGGTGGTAATGATGGATGAAGAATCCGCCACGCGGCTGGCGGCCCAGCACGGCGGAGAGCCGCCCCCGGTCCTCCCCGACCCGGATTGGTTCGATACCGAGGCCGAGTTTGAAGACGACCTTGGCCAGTGGGAGGAAAAGCTCGCCGGGTTGAAAATCCGCTATCAGGTCCTTTCGGCCGATGTGCCCCTGCGCGGTGCCAAATGGAGCAGCCACTAGATTTTGTGATGAGGCCACTCCCCTTCCCCCAACCCTCCCCCCGCACCACCGGTTTCTCGCTGGTGGAGGTGGCGCTCTCTCTTGGCATCCTGAGCTTCTCCTTGGTAACGCTGATGGCGCTGGTACCCGTGGCCCTGCGCGGCTCGCGCGATGCCATCGACAAAAGCCTTGAGCTGGAGCTCGTGCAAGCCACGCGGGCCCGGCTTTTGAGTTACCCCTACGCCACGCTCCCGGCCAGCGGCGTCTTCTACTTCACCCCCGAAGCGGTGGAGACCAGCGCCACCGGCGAAGTTCGCTACGAAGTGGCGTACACCAACGAAGCCTCAACCAACCTCCCCGGTGGCCAAAGCACCGCCCGGGTGCGCACCTCGCGGTTGACGATCCGCAACGTGGAAACCCGGCAGAGCGGCACCACCAGCCTGCACCTCCCGGATAACGGCCAATGAAACGCCCCACCCACCCCGCCGCCGCCTTCTCCATGGCGGAGATGCTCACCGTCATCGGCCTCCTTGTGCTCCTGATGATGCTGAGCACCCTTGGCCTTGGGCGGATGATGGCGGCGCGCCGGCTGGAGGAAGGCGGGCGGCTGGTGCTCGAGGAGCTGCAACGCGCCCGGCAACTCGCGGCAGGGCGCAACGTGCGTGTGGAGGTCCGCTTCGAGGAAGCCGCGCGGGAGGGGGGCGACCCGCCCACTTTTCACCGCCTGCGCACGGGGGTGATCGACCGCAGCGGGGTCTTTACACCCGTGGGAGCCCTCACGCGGCTACCCGTCGGCGTGGTGCTGGCTTCGGACACCGCCCTCTCGCCCATCATCGCCGCGCAGCCGCCCGAGACCAGCGGCACCGCGGCGTACACCGCCATCGTCATTCGCCCCAACGGGATGCTGGAGCCGCGCACCGGGCTCTCGCTGGCGGAGCCGTGGTTTGTCACCGTCGTCCCCGAGCGCGACCGCGAGCGCCCGCCGGGCGAGCTGGTCGATTTCGCCACCCTGCAAATCGACCCTTGGACTGCCCGGGCCACCCTCCACGCCCCATGAGCCGCCTCCCCCTCCAGCCTCCCGCCAGCCAACGTGGCGCGGCGTTGATCCTCGTCTTGAGCGTCGTTTTCCTCGCTGCGGCGATGACGGTCGCCTTCATGCTATCGGTCCGCAGCGACCTCACCATGGTGGCCGACTACAAAGCGGGCCGCGAAGCCACCGCCTTGAGCGAGACGGCGGCCAGCCTCGTCATGGGGCAGATCCGCGAGGCCACCCTCTCGGGCATCGGCGCGGATGGCGTTGGCACCCACGCCTGGGCGAGCCAACCCGGAGCGCTCCGGGTCTGGGACGATGCGGGGGCTCTCCGGCGCATCTATAAGCTCTACTCCTCCACACGGATGCAGGAGACAGACCTCGCCTTTCTGCCCGGCGAAATCCCCGCCAACTGGCACGCCCGCCCGCAGCAATACGTCAACCTCAACGAGCCGGTCGCCACCGGCACGGGGGCCTCCACCCTCTGGCGCTACCCGATCCTCGACCCCCGTGTGCTCAACACCGTGCCGGGCGTGGCCTCCAACCAGACTGCGGAAGAGGGAGCCAAGATCACCGGCGACCCCAGGGTGGCCATGCCGGTGCGCTGGATCTACGTCGGCCGCAATGGTGACCTGAGCGACACGCTCCAGAGCGACTCCGTGGGCCGCATCGCCTTCTGGACGGATGACGAAACAAGCAAGGTAAACCTCAACACCGCCTCCGCCTCGGCTTCTTCGCCCACCGTTGCCACCTACCCGCCCGGGAGCGCCACCGCCGGGTCGGAGAACACGCTCGGGTACAGCTTTTGGGACATCCCCACCACCCAGCTCACCGAAGACTGGAACCTCGGCCGGGGCGCTCCGAGCCAAGGTGAGTACCAGCGCTACGCGGGGCACCCGGCGAGCATCAACCTCCTCCCGATCCTTGGCGGGAGCACCTTCGCCGCGATGGGGGAGGGCGCGCAGCGCACGCTGCTCAAGAGCCTCTTTCCCCTCTTCCCCGCGTATCGCTGGGGCGGCTCGGAGAACAACCGCATCCCGTGGACGCTGGCGGCCTCCCGCACCGCCCTCTCCGGCCCCCAACAGAAGCAGGAGCGGCTCTATGCTTCGGTGGATGAGCTCCGCTTCAGCCCCACCCTGAGCGAGGGGGCGCGTGTCGCCAATGCGCTCCCCGCAGGCGCGGGGGATGAGGCCACCCGTATCGACGGCTGGCGCTTCCTGCTTACCACCGCCTCGCGCTCGCCAGACTTGAACCTCTTCGGCCAGCCACGTGTCACCATCTGGCCGATCCACGATACCAATGACGCGCTCCACCGCACCACGCAGGATAATCTCATCGCCTTTTGCTCCACGTATGGCGCGGGCCCTTCGGGCCGCCAGTACTTCTTCACCCGCAAAGACCCGTTGAGCCAGACCAAGGACTGGAGCGAGATCCCCCGCAACCGCGCGCTCTTCGCCTACCTGCAACGCCTTACCGGGCGGGATATCCCGGGCTTCGGTGGCTCGTTTCTCAACAAGTATGATACCGGTGGCACCGCCGGAGAACGCGACCAGATCCTCACCGAAATTTTCGACTACATCCGCTGTGTAAACCTCAACGAAGCGTTTGAAGGCAAGCCCGCCGGGTTTGTGAGCTATACCCCCGCCGTGGCGGCGCCCCCCTCCGCGCTGGCGAGCAGCGCGGCGTTGTGGGCGTGGGCGTACAACAACGCCGCCACCTACCGGGGCGCGGGGCTGGTGCTCCCGATCGTGATCAACCACGGCGGCCACTCCACACGCGGCGCGGGCCGCGTACCGCTGCTCTCGGAAGTGGCGCTCTTTACCATGCAGGCGGCGAACTCCCCCGCCTCAGGGCAACCGGAGCCGGAGCCCCCTGTGGGGAGCGACAAGGTGCAGACGGCGCTCTTCTTCGAGACCTTCTCGCCCATGCACGGCTACATGCCGTGGGCTCCGATAGACTTCCAGCTCCAGGTGCGCAGCGACCTTACCGTAGCCGGGGAGCCCGTCTTCGCCTCGGCCCCCGAGGGGGCGACAACCCCGGCGATCAACCGCTCCATCGCCCGCTCGCAGTACGACTCCGGGAGCCAGCCGATCGGCGGCACCGACGGCTTCATGTGGACCACGGGCAACGCCATCGCCTCTTACCCGTTTGCCCGGCCACAAACGGAGGCGATCCCCATCCCCCCGCCCGCCACGCCGGGAGACCCCGCCCGCCTTGAGCTCAATGAAGCCACCACGGAAGTCGCCCTCAGAATGAACGGCCAGACGTACCAGACCTACGAGCTGGAGTTTGAGGCCGCGAGCCTCCCCGCCCCCAAGCCCTCCAAGCTGCGGACGCTAGCCAGCCGCCGCTTCCTCAAAGGGTTCAACTTCCAGCCGGAAGATGTCGTCCACAGCCTCGTACCCAAGGATGGCGACTACCGCATCCTCGCCTACCTGGCACATGTGCCCAAAGAGTTCTTCCGCCCCCACCCGGACTATGGGAGCGACAAAGCCTTCGCCCATAGCCTGCGCACCCTGCGCAACACCGCCATGCTCGGCAGCGGGATGCAGGATGGCACCACCAACGGCGGCTTCGAAGCCCTCACCTACACCACCGCCTCCACCGCTACAACGGAGCCCGGCTCGCGCAGCTTCTGGAGCGACCACCCGGACATCCCACCCGACATCACCAGCCTCACCGCCAAAGGGTGGGCGGGCGATTGGGCCAACGGCGTCGGCGACTACCCTGATGGGGCCTACCTTGGCAAGAGCGACGATGGCGTGCGCAACCCCGTTCATACCGCGCTCTACCTCGGCGGTGAGTTTAGCTGGTACTCGGGGGCAGGGTTCTACTCCCCCACGCAGCAGCTTCCCTCGGCGGTTTACTTCGGCTCGCTGCCCACGGGCGTCAAACGCACCGAAGCGGCCTACGCTTCGGGGAACGATGCCGATGCCGCGCCGTGGCGCACGCTCCTCTTCCGCCCCGCCCCGGGCCACCCGGGGGCCGCCGCGCCGCACGACAGCCTTTTGCTCGATCTTTTTACCCTCCCCGTGGTGGAGCCGTATGCCATCAGCGAACCGGCCTCCACCGCCGGTCGGGTGAACCTCAACTACCAGATCCTCCCCTTCACCGGCATCCAGCGGGCCAGTGCGCTGCACGCGCTGCTGAGCTCGCAGCGCATCACCGCCTTGCCAAACTCCATTGCCGACCTCCGCCACGGCCACCCGGACCTCGCCGTCCAAGCCCAGATCCAAGCCAACAAAACCCGCCTGCGCCACGCGATCGACATCCCCGAAACGCTCCGGCAGTTTGCCACCCGCTTCGCCTCCGGGGAAGTCTTCCGCAGCGCTTCCGAGTTGTGCTCCCTCTGGCTCGTCCCCGAAGGCGAGACACTGGAGACTACTCCCACCTGGTGGAGCAGCCACCTTGCCACCGGCGACAACCTGCGCGAGCGCCCCTACGCCACCCTCTACCCGCTGGCCACCACCAAGTCGAATACCTACACCGTCCATGTCTGGGCACAGACGCTTGCGGTGGGGACGGAGCGCATCACCGGAGAATACCGGGGCTCCACCCTGCTGGAGCGCTATATCGACCCGATGGATGAGCGCCTCCTCCAGAACGATACCGACCCGGATACCCGCTCGCTGGAGCCGCTCTACCGCTTCCGCACCGTGGAAACCAAACGCTTTGCCCCTTGACTTTGCGCACCCAATCCGGGGGAGATACCCGCTCCCCCCTTCCGTGGGGTGGCCGCATGAAAGTCCCCCAGCGCCAATCCATGATCAACCGCACGGCGGAGAGCCTCCGGGAGGCGATCCGCTCCGGCGAGCTGGGTACCCACCTGCCGGGCGTGCGCAAGCTCAGCAGCGAGCTGCGGGTGAGCATCCCCACCGTGTTGGGGGCCGTCAATGTCCTCAAGGCCGAGGGGCTTGTCCACCCCGAGCCGGGGCGGCGCACCCGCATTTTGTGGGAGGGGGGCGGCCCCCGGCCACGCGCCCACGCCACGCACCAGGTGGCGTTGCTCACCTTTGCCTCGCACTGGATCTCCAGCAGCGCCTACTACCAGGGCGTGCTCGAAGAGCTGCGCGCGCGCGGGCTTCGCGTGCGGCTCTATGAAAACGTGCGCTGCCGTGCCAACGACGGCGACGAGGAGCTGGAGCGGATCGTCTCGCAGGAAGAGGCCGATTGCTGGGTGCTCCTGGGCCCCACCCCCGAAGCGCAGCACTTCTTCGCCCGGCGACGGCTTCCATGCCTTATCGACGGCATCACCCTTCCCGACCTGCCGCTGCCCGATTTCGAGATCGACTACAGCGCGCTCTACCGCCACGCCGTCCACCAGCTTCAGGCCGTGGGGCACCGGCGCATCTGCCTGCTAACGGTCGATTGGAGCGCGCGCAACAACCCCGAAAGCCTCGAGACCTTCCGCGCCACGGTCGCCCAGCGCCACCCCCAACCGTGGGAAGCCGTGCGCACCTACGACGGCACCAACGCCCATTTCGAGCGGCTGCTGCGGCAGCTCTTCCTCAACCGGGCGACGGCGCCTACCGGGTTGGTCATCGCCATCAACAAGCGCGTCATCCATACGATGACTTGGCTGATGCGGCACGGCTGGCGCGTCCCCGAAGAAGTCTCCCTCATCAGCCGCGAGTACGAGGAGATTCTGGACTGTCTTTGCCCCGTGCCCGCATCGTACCGCCAGCCGGCCACGGCAGTGGGCCGGTTTGTACGGGCCATCCTTGCGGTGGCGGATCGTCGCCACATCCGCTCTCACAAACGGGTGATGACGGAGTTTCACCCCGGGGGGACAATCCTGCCGCCACCGCCCGGGGGGTGAGGCCGCGCCTTACGGAGTTGGCTTCTCCTCGAAAAGATACGCCGGGCCGAGCAGGCCGCCGGTTCCAAGTTCATTAAGGTAAAGGAAGCGTGTCGCGGCAATGGCGATGTGCAGCGGCTCGCCCGGCTGCGCGGCGGCGGGCACCTCAAATGCGAGCGGCACGGCGTACCCCTCGGCCTTCTCCACCGGCTTGCCATCGGCCCCCACCGGGGTGGCGGGCTGGCCATTGATGTAAACACTCGCCTCGCCATCCACCGCCGCGAGCCAGAGCGTGAGCTTACGCCCGGGCGTTCGCTTGGGCACGGCTACAGTGGCACGGTACCAGAGGGTGCCGAAGGTATTGGCCAGGCCGAGGTCGGCCAAGGTATCGAGCCCACTGTCGGTCTCCTTCCACGCGCTGGCATCGAAGTCGGGCTGGTGCCAGCCGCGCGCTTTCCCCTCGGCCACGCCATCGAACTTCCGGGCCGCTTCCCCCTGCCGGGAGTCGGGCCGGGCCAGCATCTGGTAGCGCCACTGGCGCAACGGCGGGGAGAGGAGCGCCTGGGTCTGAGCCAGGCGCGCGGCATCGCGCAGGGTGGCTTCCTGGAAATGGTGGAAGTATTCGTTGCCGACGGTGCGCGGAGTCCACCCCGCTTTGGAGAACGCGAAGTTCTCCGCGTAGGCATTGGCCAGGCCCATCTGCGTCCCCTGCCACTCGGTGGCGCGGAGGTCGAGGTGCTTGAGCCGGCCTTCATTGAGGTCGCGCTTCATGGCCATGAGCCGTTCGAGCTGCTGGAGCGCTTCGTTCTGCATTTGCACGCGGCGGTATTCCAAGACATTCCCGGAAGCGGCAGCGAGCGCTTCATTCATCAAGCCGCGCGCGGTTTCGAGCACTTGCGGGGTGAAGCGGCGGTTATAGCTCCAGAAGCTCCCGGCGTGGAGGGGCGGGTGCGCCCAGGCATCGTCCATCCACTCCCAGTAACGCTGCATCGGCCGGGCGGCGGCTCCGTAGAAGCGGGTGTAAAACTCGGCCAGCTCGCGCTCGGGGTCCACCCCCGTCTCCCACGCCATCCGCAAGGAAAGCCACATCCCCGGGAGGACTTGCTCGAAGTTGGAAAGCGTCTCGGGCTGCCAGTAGAGAACGTGGTTTCGATAAAGATCGGGCAGCTCCGCGCGCAGCTGCCGCAGCATGGGAAACGGCGCGGTCACTTCCGCAAGGTGGTAAAGGTAAGGGTAGTAGATGACCTCGCGGCAGACCTTCGCCCACCCTTCGACGATCTCTTTCAGCTCCGCGCGCGAGGGACACGCCGCGCCATCGTGGAACGTGTGGGCGCGGCAGTAGTTGATCGGCGCAATCTCCGGTACCAGATTTGGGTGCGGCTTTTCGCGGATGGGCGGGCGCGTGTATTGCACATAGGCAAGGAAGCCGAAGCGGACCTCCGGGTACTTGCGCACCACTTTCTCCACCACCCGGTTGCAAAAGGCGATGTAGCGGTCGGTGATCGAGTAGGTACCGCTGGCGGCATCCCAATCTCCGGCATCCATAGCGGGGTCTTCGCTTTCATCGAAGGCGGAGCCATCTCCCGGGGCGATGGAGATGGAGGGAGCATACGCTTTGTCGAGCTTGGCAATGATGGCGTCGGCAACCGCTTCGGCGACTTCCGGGTGGCTCCACTTCAGGCGCGTTTTGTGCGGTTTGCCACCGATAATGGCGCGCCACTCGGGGTGCGCCTCGCGCTGCGCTTCGGTGATGTACCCCTCCAGCACGTGGTTGCACTCGATCGGCGAGCCGCCCAGCCGGTTGCGGCGGCGGAAGGCGTCATCCGCATACCAGAGCTCGCGAACGGCGGTGCGCGGCGCGGAGGAGGTATCGCCCCCTGCAAGCTTGAGCGTGGGCCGGGGCTCGGGCAGCACCTCGCCCAGATCACCCGGGAGGTACCAGCGGCAGCCGAGCCGGGCGAGCACTTCGTAGATGGCGTAGCTGGCTCCCTCGGGCGTCTCCCCCTGGAGGCCGATGCCCCCGGGCGTGATGCTGAGCCGCCACCCTTGTTGCTGCGCGGTTTTGACTTTGGGCTCACCGAAGCGTTGGCGTGCATACTCGCCCACCAGCAACGGCACCGCCACTTCGCCCTCGCGCGGGGGGCGGGTGTGGATCGGCACCTCCGCGCCGCTGAGCTTCCGGAGCGTCTGGCTGAGGTCGAGCACGGAGTCGCGCAGGCGGCGGCGGTGGGTTTCGGGCACCCGGGTCTGGTAAGGGTCGTGCTTGGTGAAGGGGCGGTCGGGCTCCATGAACTCGGGCGGGAGGTAGATGGCGCAGCGGGCGGCTCCGCCCTCCACGAGCACCACTTCTTCCGCCCGAAGCGATAGCGAGAGGAGAGACACGGCAAGGATGAGGAAGAGGCGGTGGATCATGGAAGAGGAGACAGCCCATCGGCTTCGGCAATGGCGCGGGGGAGAAGCAGCGCGCCGGGCGAGCGCGCCCAGAGCAGCGGCACGGAGTAGGTATACGGCATGGCAAAACCGGCGCTCTCCAGCTTTACGAGCGAGCCATCTTCCCCCGCTTGCAGGGGGATGACGCAGGTGCCCTTTTGCGCAAGCTCCACGGTGCGGGTGGCCTGCATGCCGCTGCCGGGCAAGCCGGTGTGGAAAGTGGCGCGACGCTGGGAGCCGGGGCCCCAGGTCTCGACATCGAAGCTCCGCGTCCCCTTCGGCAGGTAGAGGTAGACCGGTCCCTGCGCAAGCCCCGTAAGCGCACCGAAGAAGGTGACGCCCCCGGCCACTCCGGGCGGCAGCGCCGCATCCCCGGTCGCTCCGGGAAGGTAGGCGGGGCCCGAGAGGCGCGCTTCATTGCCCCCGTAGCTGAGGCTCAACCGGTACGTGCCCGGCGCGGGCGCGGCAAAGCGGACTTCCACTTCGTGGTACGGCTTGCCATCCGCCCCGGCGGCTTCTTTGGATAGTGCGGCGGCCATCGTTTCATCCACGAGGTCTTCCCACCGGGCTTCCGCTGCAACCCAGCGGCTGATGCCGTAGTTGAGCGCTTTGGCGGCAAAGAGGTTCCCCTCGCGCCGTGGCCATGCCATGCGGAAGCCAACGGCTTCGCCCTCCCGCGTGGCGGTGGTGAGAAAGGCGGCATTCTGCTGCGTGGCGCTTTGGTAGAGGAAAGGCTCGGGCGTCTGCGCGGGGCCAAACTCGGCAACGGAGACGAGATCCCAAAGATCGACGCCCGCAGCGGGGCGCCCATTGGCCAGCGTGGCATTGCGGAACTCGGCCACCGGAGTCCACCGCCAAAACTCGCGCACCCGGGCCCACCAGGCAGCCGTCTCCTTTGCCGTGTAGTGTGCGGGCCCTTCGCGCAGCGCGGGCGGTACGATTTCGTTGACCTTCGCGGTTTTGAAAATCCGCTGCGCCACCATGTTCATGGAGGTCATGTACGACATCTGCCCCTTCCAAACGAACTCGCGCATCGCTGCGGAATCCGCCCCGCCCTGCCCGCTCTCGCAGAGGTAGTGAAAGTACCAGAATTGCTTGAGATCATCGAGCCGCCGCCCGGCATCGGGCTCGCGCTGGCGGTCGATCTTGCCATCGGCCTCGTCGATCAAAGCGATGGCGCGAGCCCACGTGTTGGGGGCCTTGATGTGGCCGCTCTCCGGGGCCAGCAGCTCGTGGTAGGTGCGCATCGGCTCCCACCCGCTCCCGTAGGCGCGCTGCAACCAGGTATCGCGCAGGGCGGTCAGCTCCGCGAGCGTGAGGCGGGGGTTCCAGAGCATCTGGGCGTAGAGGTAATACTCGAGCCCGTAGCGGCCAAAGTTCAGGTCGCACTCGGCGGAGACGGAGCGGAACCCGGCCTCGTACGTTTCGCGGACACGCCGGTGGATGCTCTCGGGCAGCCGCGAGCCGGAGATGCCGCCGGGGCCGAAGTCGCGGTGCGAGGCGATGCTGATGATCCAGTAATCGCCCAGCGGCGCATCGGGCAGCAACGCGCGAAAGGCCCGCCCCATATCCACCGGAGTGGCAAAGCGCCGCCACTTGCCGAGCCCCCGGTGTTTGGGGAACCCGGCCACGGCCACGCGGATGCGGGGGTCGAGGTTGAAGTTGGGCGGCACGTCGTGCGTGTTGTAGGAGTAGAGGCTGGTGCGCACGCGCGCTTTCTTGGGTTGGCCATCGGCGGCAAGGCGCTCCTCGGGCGGGCGCGAGTCGAGCCAGCGGTCGTACTCCCACAAGAGCCAGTTGTTGAAGGCGAACACGGTGTCGCTCAGGGAGCCGGGCTCCCACGTTTCATGCGGCTGCTCCAGGCCGAGCACGCCGTGCAGCCGGTACGGCTGGCCGAAGGGGAGGCCGCGCTGGCGAAGGTAGTCGGGGTACCAGTTGGGGTGGCGAAGCCAGCGGGTATCTTCGGCGACGATGCCATCTTCCGGCTCGGTACCGAAAAGAAACAGCCCCTCTTTGCCTTCCGCAAAATGGGCTTCCGACTGCTCCTTGAAGGCCGCGAGCAAGACCTCGCGCACCAGGGGTGTAGAGAGGTCGAGCTTGAGGCTGCGCGCCTTGGCATCCGCCCCGGCGGGGTAGAACTTCCCCTCGCGCGGCGTAGGGAGGGTACCGGGTCGGGCCAGGAAGCCTTCGTCCAACCCCTCGGCCCGCATGCGCCGGGCGACTTCGGCATGGTAGCGTTGAAACTGGTGGCCCAGAAAGCGCGGGATGCTCTGGCCGATGATGTGGGTGCCGATCGTCCAACGGTTGAAGCTCGCCTCCACCGGCTCGTCCGCAGGGTCGGGCAGCTTGCGTTTAAAGAGCGTCCCCAGGCCATGCCCTTGCCCGGAGGAGAGGGCGAGGTTGCGGATGAAGAACCCGGGGCGGCCCGCGCGCTCCGTGTCGAAGACCAGCGGACGCCCGGCAAGGTCGGGCACGTGGGTCCAGTTGGGCCCGACGCCCAGCACGGCGTACCCGGCCTGCTCCAGAAGATCGGCCACGGCGTGGTTGAAGCCATCCACCGTATTGGCCACGATAAGGATGCCCCCGGGCCCGGTGCGCACGTAGTACGCCTCGCGCGCGGCGTCGGCCTCCGGGCCTTCCGCCCGCAAGGCTTGTTGGATGGCCGGGTCTTCCCGCAGCTCGGGGGGCGCATTGCGCAAGGTGGTGAGCTGCATGCGCGGCCCGCCTGCCGTGGCCGCAGGGGCAAGGGTAAGGCCGTGCTTCCCCATCCGGCGCAGCCCTTCGTGCAGGAAGCGGATCGCCTCCACAGAGGGGTTCTCCTGCACGTAGCGGTTTTGCACCTGGTTGGTGCGGGCCAGGAGCTGCTCCAACGATTCGCCGGAGGCCGCCCCGGCTTCTTTGGGGCAGACCAGCGGTAGCGGGGCTTCCTGCGGAACGGTAAACGGTACCGCCATGCTCTGTGGCAGGCAGAACGCCAGAGCCACACCGAGCGGGCTCAACAGGAAGCGGGGGGAGAGGCAAGCCATTGCCCCAGACCATCGCCCGAGGGCCGCCTCGGGTAAAGCCGGAGCGACCGTGTGTTTTTGTTGAACGGATGCCGCCGCCCCAAGCCGCTGTGCAAGAAATATCAACACCGGAAGGCGGTTTCCTTCCCCCACCGGGGGGGGTGATGCTGGGGCCATGCCGTCTTCGATTTCTTCTCCGCAAGCCCCTCGCGAAAGCTCCGCCCGTAAAAGCGACCTCGCCCTCTTCGGGGGCCCGCGCCACCTTGCCACCCCGCCCAAGGAGACCTGGCGAAAGGTGACGCCCGAGGTGCGCGCGGCCGTGCTGGAGCTCATGGAGGCCGATATCTCCACCATCCCCGGAGGCGGCGGCGTGGTCGAAACCTTCGAGAGCGCCTTCGCCGCGATGACGGGCACCCGCCACGCGCTGGCGATGAATAGCGGCACGGCCACGCTGCACAGCGCCTATGCCGCGCTCGGCATCGGCCCGGGGGATGAGGTGCTTGTGCCCGCCTACACGTGGCATGCCACGATCACCCCCGTGCTGCATTGCGCGGCCACGCCGGTGTTTTGCGATATCGACCCGCGCACGCTGACGATCTGCCCCGAGGATATCGAGCGCAAGATCACCCCGCGCACGCGGGCGATCACCGTGGTGCATGTCTGGGGCAATGTGTGCGATATGGAGCGCATCCTAGCCATTGCCGAGCGACATGGGCTCCCGGTGGTGGAAGATTGCAGCCACGCCCACGGAGCCACCTGGAAGGGCCGCCCCGTGGGCGGGCTCGGCGCCATCGGCTGCTTTAGCTGCCAGGGGCCCAAAGCCGTGAGCGGTGGGGAGCTTGGCGTAGCGGTGACCCACGATGCCGATCTGTATGACCGGATGATCCTCCTGGGCCACTTCGGCCGCAAAAAGCGCGGCGGCAACGAGGCGATCCGCAACGTCGGCGACATGAGCCTTGGAGCCAAGTACCGCGCCCACGCCTGGGCAGTGGCGATGGGGAACGAAGACCTCCGTCGGCTCCCCGAGCTCAACGCCTTGCGCACCCGCAACTACGGCCTCCTCAACGAACATCTGCGCGACGTGCCGGGGGTGGAGATCATCGACCCGCTGCCCGAAACCACGCGCGGCGGCTACCTCGAGTTCAAATGGAAGCTCACGCCGGAAGTGCTGGCCATCGCAAGCCGCGAGCGGATCGCCGAGGCCGTGCAGGCGGAAGGGGTGCCGCTCATGGCCGACCGTTACAGCAGCTTCAACTACACCTACGGGCTCCTGCACACCGCGCCGCTCTTCACTTCGTTTGACCTCCGCTCCATCGGCGGCTGCTACTACGACCCCACCGTGCCCGCCGGGCCGCGCGCGGCAGTGTCACTCCCGGTTTCGGAAGCGGTGGTCAGCCAGCTTGTCGGCATGGAGGCGTACGCCGGGGTCGAGCCCGAGATCGTCGTTGCCATGGCCGGGGGGATTCGTAAAGTGATGGAGCGGGTTGACGCGCTTGCATGATCGCCTTTGATGCCAACGTGGCCCTTGGCCGCTTTGCCGCCAGCCGTGGGCGCTCGTTCCCCACGGCGGCTGCGCTGTTGGAAACCTTGGATTTTTTGGGAATCCAGCGGGCGCTCGTCCACTCCACCCTTGCCCGGCAGAGCGACCCTATGGAGGGGAACCGCCTGTTGCTCGAAGCCACCGCCGGCCACCCCCGGCTGGAGCCCTGCTGGGTGGCGATCCCCCACCGGGAGGAGCCACGCACCTTGCTGGCACGGCTCGGGGAGCACGGCATCCGCGCGGTGCGCCTCTTCCCCACGAGCGGCCACTTCAGCATCGCGCCCGAGTGCCTGGGAGAGTTTGCCAGCGCACTGGCTGAAAGCGGGCGGCTTTTGTTGATCGACTTCGAAGGCCCCTCGTGGGCCGACTCGCGGGTGGAGTGGAGCGCTCTCTACGCGCTCTGCCAAGCTCACCCCGGGCTCAAGATTCTCCTCTGCGGCGTGCCGATGAGCGGCCCGGCCAACTACCGGGCACTGCTGAAGAGCTGCCCCAACCTCCATCTGGAGATCAGCCAAATGGTCACACCCGGAGAGCTGGCCCACCTGGCCCGCAGCGGGTACGCCGCTCGGCTTGTCTTCGGCTCGGGCCTGCCGCTGCGCCATGCGGGGGCGGCACTTGCGCTGGTGGAGAAAAGCGGCCTCGGCGTGGCAGATTGCGACGCGCTGTTGCACGGCAACCTTACCCGCCTCCTCGGCTCCGCGCCACTTGGGGCCCACCCCACGCTGCGACCTGCCCCGGCCCACCCGGGGGTGGTGGATACGCACGTCCACCTCGGCGGGTGGGCCGCCTCGGCCGCCGCCAGCGGCCGCCCTGAAGAGACAGTGGCCGACATGGACCGCTGCGGCGTTGAGACCGCCATCGCCACCTCTCTCTGGGCCTGCTACGGCGAAGTCTGCCGGGGCAACGCCGACGTGGCCCAAGCGGGCCGGCGCTTCCCCGGCCGCCTCTACGGCTACCTCACACTCGACCCCAAGCACCCCGCCGAAGCCGAGGCCGAGATTGCCCGCTACGCGGCAGACCCGGTGTTTCGCGGCATCAAGCTCCACGAAGAGACGCACGGCTTCCGGATTGAGGAGCCGTGTTGCGAGCCGATCCTCCGCCATGCCGATGCGCGCGGCCTCCCCGTGCTGGTGCATGGCCGCCCGGATGCCGACCTCTGGGAGCGCCTCTGCACAAGCTACCCGGGGGCCCGCTTCATCCTCGCCCACGTCGGCGGCATGGGGCCGGACCACGCCGAAGCCACCCGCTTCGCCGCGCGGGCGCGCTCGGTGCCCAACCTTTACTTCGACCTCGCCGCCACGCGAAACTTCCCCGGCTTCCTTGAAGAGCTGATCGACCTCGCCGGGGCAGAAAAAATCCTCTACGGCTCCGACTACCCGTTGATGGATTTTGGCTTCGAGCTGGGCCAGATCCTCCATGCTCCGCTTCGCGAAGCAGACCGCGCGCTCATCCTCCACGGCAACGCGCGCCGCCTTTTCCACCTTTGATTTTATGGCAGACGCTCCGTTTCGTTTTGTTCTCATAGGTACCGGTGGCATCGCCTCTGCGTATGTGGATGCGATTGCCCAGCTCGGGGCCGAGGCCGCGCTGGTCGGCGTGGTTTCCCGGCAGGGGAAGCTCCCGGCAGGGCTTGCCGAAGGGCCGGAAGTGGCTCCCCGGCTGGAGGCGCTGGGCGTTGCCTATGATGCCGTGCTCCTCGCCACACCCAATGGCTTGCACCACGAAGGCGCGCTTGCCGCCGCCGCATTGGGCAAGCATGTGCTGACCGAGAAAGTCCTCGAAATCTCGCTCGAAGCGTGCGACCGGATGATCTCGGCCTGCCAACGCGCGGGGGTAAAGCTCGGCGTTTGCTACCAACGCCGCACCAGCGCTACCAACCGCCGCGTGCAACGGCTGATCGCCGCCGGAGCCTTCGGGAAAATCTTTGCCGTCGAGGTGGAGGCAAAATTCCACCGCCCCCAGAGCTACTACGATTCGGCCTCCTACCGGGGAGGCCGCGCCATCGACGGCGGGGGCCCTTTTATCCAACAGGCCGCGCACGATCTCGACCTGCTCACCTGGTTCTTCGGCCTCCCGCGCCATGTGGCCAGCGCCTGCGGCACCTTCCGCCACACGATCGAGTGCGAAGACCACGGTGCCGCGCTCTTGCAATATGCGGATGGAATGATCGGCACCGTCATCGCCTCTACCTGCTGCGAGCCCGGCCAGCCCGCGAGGATGACGCTGCATAGCGAGCTGGGCCGCCTCATCCTTTCCGGAGACAAGGTGGAAAGCTGCGAGCTACGCGGCACCACGGCAGAGGCGATCGAGCGCGAGCCGGTGGAACCCCTTGCCGAGGGGCATGCGGGCATCCTTGCGGACTTCATCCACGCCGTGCGTTCCGACCGCCCGCCCCTCATCTCGGGAGAAGAAGGCCGCAAGAGCGTGGAGCTGATCCGGCGGATCTACGATAGCCGCTTTTCCTGAGGGGCTCTCTTCTGCCGGTAGTGGCGGGGGCTCACGCCAAACTGCTTTTTGAAGGTCTTTGAGAAGTGGAATGGGTCGTCATACCCGACCATGCTGCTGATCTCGGCGATCGTAAGTGCCGCGTTGCCCAGCAAGTGTGCGGCATGGTGCATGCGGTGGCGGATCAGACTCTCGATCGGAGGCAGGCCGAAGGCCTCGCGGAAGCGGGTGCAGAAGTAGGGGGGCGACATCCCAGCCGTGGCTGCCATCTCGGCAAGCGTGATCTTGCGGGAAGGGTCGGCGGCGATCAACCGGCGCACGGCCAGCAGCCCTTCAGGGATGCCGCCCCGCGCCTCGGGCTCGCGAAACCCGCCCGCCAGCTCCCGCAGGGCATTCTCCAATAGGTTGCCCACGATCACCCGGTCGGCCTGGCGATGGGCGAGCAACTCGGCGTGGATTTCGAGAAGGTACTTATCCACATCGAGCGGACGCGCCGCCCTGCCCGGCTGCAAGGGGCAGAGGCGGGCCCGGCGCAGCATCGGCGTGATGGCGCTCCCGCGGCAGTGAATCCAGCTATGGCAATAGCGAGCGGCGGGGTTCCCATAGTATTGCGCCGCACCGGGCGGCCAGATCATAAACATCCCCCCAGGGTGGAGCGGCGCGGCAGCGGTGGCGGAGACGGTGGCCGGATCATGAAAAAGCATGATGAGCCAATCTTCCGTGCCGCCCGGTCGGCGGATGAGGCAGGGGGGCATCAGCTCCCGAACGCCAATACCGCGAATGGATAGCGCGGGGCTCCCCACGGCAGGCGGCGCAAAGAATTGTCGTAGCCCGGCGAGCGTCAGCCGGGGAGGCTCCTCGGTTACTGGGGGCGGGGTTGCTTTCTTAAGATTTGCCATGCTTTTTAAAAGGGCTTCCATGGACGTTTAAGCCCGGATTTTCCATGATTCCAAAGGCTCCGTTGCCTCTCTCTTTCTTCCCTTCAAACCCAAAAGATCTGCCATGCCTTCTTTGCCCAAACCGCTGCGCGGGGTGATCCCCCCGATGGTCACTCCCCTCTCCAAGCCCGATACGCTCGATGAAAGAGGTGTCGAAAAATTGGTGGAACACATTCTGGAAGGTGGAGTCCACGGGCTCTTTGTGCTCGGCACCACGGGGGAGGCCCCCGGCCTTGCGCACCCGGTACGGCACGCGCTGGTGCGGCAGGTGTGCGCCCAGGTAAGCGGGCGGGTGCCGGTGCTTGTGGGCATCACCGATACTTCGATGACAGAGACATTCCACCTCGCAACGACGGCTGCGGAGGCGGGAGCTACGGCGCTGGTGGCCGCGCCGCCGTTCTACTTCCCCAATGGGCAACCCGAGCTGGTGGAGTATTTCGAGCACCTTGCCCCGGCGCTGCCGCTGCCGCTCTTTCTCTACAATATGCCGACGCATACCAAAACGTTCCTCGAAGTCGGTACCGTACGGCGGTTGATGGCACAGGAAACTATCGCGGGCATCAAAGACAGCTCGGGAGATATGAGCTACTTCCACGAGCTTCTGAGGCTGCGGGCCGAGCGGCCCGGGTGGGCGGTCCTCGCCGGGCCGGAGACGCTGCTGGCGGAGTCTGTCTTGCTCGGGGGAGACGGCGGCGTCTGCGGTGGGGCAAATCTGGACCCGCAACTTTTTGTCCGCCTTTTTGAAGCGGCGGATTGCGGAAACCTGCCCACCGTGCGCGAGCTCCACGCCCGCGTGATGGAGATGGCCTGCACGCTCTATCGTATCGGCCGGCACGGCTCTTCGTTTATCAAAAGCGTGAAGTGCTCCTTGAGCGAGCTTGGCATCTGCAACGACTTCATGAGTGAGCCGATGCACCGCTTCCGCGAGCCCGAGCGCGCCCTCGTGCGCGAGACGCTGGCGCGGCTCGGCCTCCTGTCGTAACCACGCCACCCTTACCAAAAGAAGCCCCCAACGGTCTTCACCGTCGCCTCCACGCCAAAGAGGTAGAGGCGCTCTCCCTGGAAGATGAAGCTCGATGAAGGGGTGGTAAGCACCGTCTCCTTGGCGGCGGTAGCCAAGTCTACCCGGCAAAGAGTGTTGCCCACAAAGAGCCAGAGGTAACCATCCGGGCCGATGACGATGCGGCGGTCATACCCGCGCACGGTACCAAATGCCGTGCCGCCGAGCGGCTCGTCGTAGATGAGTGCGCCGGTGGTGTAGTTCATCCGGTAGATGCGGTCTCCGGTGACGCCGACAATCTCCCCCGGGGCCACTTCCACCAGCTTCCCGGCGGAGGCCGCTCCGGTGGGGCAGTTCCACGTGTGAGTGATCGTCTGCGTCGCCACGTCGAATACAAAAATCCGCCCTACCGTATTTGGAGCGAGAGCGTTGCTGGAGTAGAGGATCTTGCTCCCCCCGGCCACGGCGAGGAGATCGGCAACGTCGTCATTCACAAACGGAGTGCGCAGACCATCCGTTGTCCCCAGCGTCGGGTCGTACCAACCAAGTGCGCCGCCAGTGGAGTTGCGCTCGTGGTGGATGCCGACGTAGACCTTCTCATCCGCCGCCTGCGCCATGTAGAAGTTGTACTTGCCTGCAACTCCTGAAGGGAAGCCGATCGCCTGGGGGTTCGTCGTGGAGCTGACGGGGTTTGAGGCGCTCACCGTCCAAGGCGCGCTTGGGTCGTGCCGTAGAAAAGCGGCGGTGTAGCCGGAGTAATAGGCATCATCCGGCGTGAGCAAAATGTCATAAATGCTCCGGTGCGACCATCCCATGAGTGAGCTGGTGTGGTTATCCGTATCGTAGAGGAACTGAGGGCCGTAAAGGTCGGTGATTCCGAGCATCTCGTCCGGCCCGAGGGAAACCAGCCGCTTGATGATCGAGGGGCCAATCGTCATCCCGGAAACGCTGGTGGAGCTCCACACCGTGTCCGAAACCGCCTTCCAGCGAACCGTGGCGGTGGCGCTATTGTAGGAGTGGACATAAGCGTCTTCCAAGTCGATCTCATACCCGAAAAGGCTGGGGAAGAGGCTCTGGTCTGTTGACATGCCTTCCTGCCGCTCGGCCCAGTGTTGCAAGGGCGGCACGCTGGAGTACGGCACCTCGGTGGGCACGCCATTCTCCAGCAGGTACCAGCTCCGGATGCCTGCGGCGTTGATCCGCTCATAATACCACCCCCCGGCCAGGGCCCGCCGCACCGTTCCAGCGCGGTCGCCCTCAGCCTTCCAGTAGTGGGAGAGAGCGCCCGTCTGCCGGTCGTAAATGGCCAGGTACCACGGGATCTGCCCCAAGCCAACGTAGATATAGCGGAGGTCTGCCCCCAAGGTATAGGCATACTGTTGCCCGAGGTGCGAAGGGTCCATGGAGCCGAAGTTCACCCACTCATCCGTTGCGGGGTTATACCGCTCTACACCCCCACCCGACCCGGCGGGGAGGCTGCCGCCACCGTAGACTTCGCCGATGTAGATGCACCCGTCATCCCCCACCCGCGAAGTCTGCGAGTGGAGCTGGCCGAGCTTGGCAATCTGCCGACCGCTACCCGTGGCCAAATCGTACTGGAAAAAGTAACCGGGGTCCGAGCTGGCGACATAGTATTTTCCATCGTAGTAGAGCGGCGTATGCGGCCCAGGCCGCCCTAGAATTGCAGGAACGCGGCGGGCCACACCTGTCGTCAGGTTCAGGTGCAAAATATCCATCGGCTGCTTCCACTGCGCGCTCACGTAGTGGAGCATGAGGTGCGTCTCGTTGGCAGCATCCCGAAACATGACCGCTTGGCCCGCAAGCGTGGCGTCGTTAAACGGGGAGCCCAGGTTGGTGATCTTATAAGGGCCGGGCCGTAGCGATGTTTCAGCAACGGAGTCCGCCGTCACATCATCCAGGTATGCCTTCGCTCCGGGAAGGCGGTTAACGAGCTTGAGGCCCGCATGAGGAAGCTCACCACCACCACCCGGGTTATGAATGCTGCCGATGAGGGCGCCACGCACGCTCCCGGAGTTTGCGAAGAGGGAGACCGTACAAGGCCGCTCGGGATCTCCGGGGGCAAGCGTCTGCGGAACGAGAACTTCGAGGTGGTACCAGGTGTTGGCGGCAACCGCCCCGATCTCCTCCACTCCATGGCCGGGGAAATAGACCTTGGCCTTCCCTCCGCTGCCAAGCCTCACCTGCAGCTTCTCGGCATCTCCCGAGTCGGTAATGCCAACGGTCGTGCAGGTCGTATCGGTGCCATTCACATGGGTGAGGCGAAACTTCATACGGACCACCAGCGGTGTAGACACCAAGGTCGGCCCGGTATGGTCTTCGCCAAACGTACCTGATGCCATGGCATAGCTGCCTCCTGGATCGACCGCCAGCGCCAAGGAACGCGTCGGCGAGTAGGCGGGGGAAGTCCCCGTCGTCACCCCTCCGCCGCTGGCTTCGCTATCCCACTTTCCATAGTGGATGACGTTGTAGCCCGTGGGAAGCGCCGCACCATTGGCATAGGGAGGAGCATCGTCAAAATGCTCATCAAACACCATCGCAGCCGTGGCAGGCAGGGCTCCGAAGAGCCCCATCAAAACGATCCACTTCGGAAACCGAAACAGCTTTGTTTTCATAAAAAAGACCTCCGGATTTTCGTTGAAACCAAAAGGGCGAAAGGAAAGGCCGCCGCCCGCGTTGAAAGAGGAAAAGCAGAAGAACGAGCCGCTATTTAAATGGTTTAAATTCCTATTGCAATCTTTTTCCAACATGGACGATCCTTCGATTCTCTTATTCTTATAAGCTACATCCGCAGGTTGGATTCGATTTTCCGCTTGAGATTTCTGTCAAAATTTAAAATGTTTGAAAGATATTCCTTCCCTTTGGTGGGAGAGGGTTGTCTTCAGGAGTTTCATGAAAAAGATCTGCATTCTTACCGATATTGAAGGAGTCGCCGGGGTGGTTTCGCATACCGAGCACTCCTATGCCACGGGCCCGTTTTACGAGCACTCCAAGCGCCTGTTGACTCAGGAAGTCAACGCAGGGGTGGAGGGGCTTCGAAGCGTGGGGGTGGAGGAAGTCCTTGTCATCGATGCTCATGGCCCTGGGGGTATTGTATTTGAGGAGCTGCACCCTGAAGCACGTTTGCTGCACGGCCGCCCCATCACGCGGCAGCAGCTCTATGGGCCGATTCACGATTGCGATGCGCTGACGATCATCGGCCAACACGCGATGGCGGGCACCCGCCACGGCAACCAGAACCACACCCTCAGCAGTTTGGAGATTGATTCGATGCACCTCAACAACCAGCCGATCGGCGAGATCGCGCTGCTGGCTCTTTGGGCAGGCGCCAAGGAGGTGCCTCTTATTTTTGTGAGCGGCGACGAAGCCGCCTGCGCAGAGGCAGAGGCGCTGATCCCCGGGGTGGTTACGGCAGCCGTCAAGAAAGGGATCTCTTCAAACGTGGAGATCACACTCTCGGCAACGGCGGCTCGGTGCAAAATCCGCGAGCAGATTGCCAAAGCCGTAGAGACGCACCGAAAGATGCCTCTCCCTCCGCACAAACGCCCCGGCCCTTACCACTTCGATATCCGCTGGAAGAATACACAGCTTGCGGACCTCTCCGAACACCGCCAAGGTTGCGCCCGGGTCGATTCCCAAACCGTACGCTTCTCTTCTCCCGACTTGCTTGATGTCCTTTGTGAACGCCACCGTTGCTCTACCTGATGAAATCCCCCCTCATCCTCGCCTTTGCTTTACTAGCCTTAGCCCCACTAAGAGCCGAGCTTGTCTTCGAAGACCGCTTTGATGCCCGGTGGGATGGAGATCCCACCCTTGCCACCGGGGCCGGCAAAATCGCTATGGGGCGCTGGTTTCAACGGCCCACGGCACAACTGGCCTGCGTAACCGATGAGAAGGCGCTCTCTCTGCCTGCCAGCCTTGTGCTGGAGCTGGGGAGCGAGGCCCCGGAGCAACCTGCCCCACCTTCATCGCTCTCGGGCTTTTGGGGCACGCCGACGCACCAGCTCGTGAGCCCCCACGGCCCGCTCACCTTTTCCTTCGCCCTGCTTGCCAACCGCATCGAAGGGAATCCGGACGGCCGGGTCGATATCACTCTCAACACCAAACCCGCCACGGGCCAGGTGCGTCTCCGGCTTTTGGATGAGGGCCAGCTCGTCGTCTCCGGCCCGGGAAACGCCGAAGCTTCACTAGCGAAGATCTCGGCAGACCGCTGGTATATCGTCGAAGTCCATCTCCCTGATCCGGCAGGCCCCTCGGCCAAAGGGCAAGTAACGCTCCACACCGCCACAGGCGAAGGCGAGCCGGGTGAAGCCTTGGGAGCCGTACCGCTAAGCGGCTTCCCCACAGACATCGTCTACACCGGCTTCAGCCTGATGAATAACCGCCCGGGCCTGCGCCTCTATTTCGATAACTTCGTTGCAGAGTAGCGTTACCTCCACCACGCGCGCTCCTGCCAGCGCGGGTCGGGCCGGAAGTAGCTTGCACGGTTTGGGCTCAGGTAGATGCCTGGGTTCGTATGGAAGTAGAAGGTGCGTCTCGGGTCCACCTGGTATATCCGCCCCGGCTCCAACGGCACAGCCACCTCGGGGCGGCGCTGCTCCGGCCGCTCCGGCTCTACCGAAGCGAGGCGGTTGCCATTCTCATCCAACACATCCAACGCCCCCTTCAAAGTAGAGAAACGAACTTCCTGAACCCCCGCCGGGGGCTGGAACCAGAAGGTACCCCGCTCGCGCGCGCCGAAGTACCCGAAGCCGTACACCTCCCGGGCGGCATTCGTCAACGGAAGCTCCAGCCCGGTAATGGCGCTTTGGTGCCCCACGAGGATGATGCGGTACTCCCCCGCTGCCTCCCGGGGTACGCCGGGAACGGGGATCTCGCCGCGCTCCAGCTTCCCCGAAGGGATCGGGTGCCGCAGGAGGATGCGCTCCCCCTCCTGCACCAAGAGATAGGCTCCCGCCAAGGGTGCCACCGATCCCGAAAGAGTGAGCAGCAACTCGCTCCCCGGTGCCTTCTGCACCACCGCCTCGGAGAAGAAAAATGTACCCCCTTCCTGCACCTCCCCTTTCGCAGGGAAGTGGAGAAGCATCGCGACAGGCAGGAGGCAGCGGATGAGTAAGGATACCGTTTTCATAAACCAGCGGCTTGAACGATGTGACCAACATCGATGACATACATCTGCCGTGAACCTTCATGGGTGGAGTCAATGCAGACCTTCCGGCCATCGCGGCTCCAACGGGGGTGAAGGTCGCAGCGGATCGGCGACTCCGTCGGGATGGAATAGAAGCGCCCGATATCAATCCGCACGTCCCGCCTCCGGTCGTAGAGCATGAGGCTGCGGTGGTACTCCTTGTCGGGGTAGGTATCGGTAAGCACCCAGCGCCCGTCTGGCGAGAAGGAACAGTGCCCATCACCCGAAAACCAACGCTCACCCATGGTGGAGACTCCCGCGCTCCGGTCGCGAAACAGGAAGTAGTGCCGACCGAGCGCGGGCCGCTCGGCCCAGGCCAGGAGCGTTTCGTGGTCCGCCCAGTCGTAGTGGGAGACCATGAAGTCGGAGAGGTTGGCAAGGCCACCGCCGGCGAAATCGAGCGTTAGCAACCGCGTATCGCCCGCGCGTTCCTCCGGAAACTTGGTGCGGTGCAGCGCGGCGAAGCGAAAGCCATCGCGCGAAAACTGCAAATGGTTAAACCGATGGATGCGCCCTTTAAACCGCTCCAGCGGCTGGAAGGCCGCCGCTTCGGCCAGGCTGAGGATGAGGCGGCTTTCGCCGGTGAGCAGATCGAGCGTATGGATGCCATCTTCCGCCGGGGCGGCCTCTCCACGCCACGGATCTTCCACCCCCGCGTATCCGTAGCCCGGGCGTTGGTGGTGCAGCCGCGCGAAGTTGAGCGAAACGGCGCGCAACCCGTCGGCACTTACGCCATAGACAGGCCGCTCCAGCCGTCGCTCTGCCCCGGTCCATACATTGAGCACCCGCGCGATAAACCGCCCTTCATCCCGATCATTGAAGACAATCTCACCCGCTTCCCCCCCCTTTAGCCACTGGAGCATGCACCCTTGCTGCCAGTTCCACGCCCGGCTCCCGGCCAAGGTACGCCAGGCGTTCCCCTCAGCGGTATCGATGATGCCAATCTCCACCCGATCTTCCGGCCCAGGCTCGCGGTCGCGAAATGAGGCCCGCAAGCCGAGCATCCACCTCCCTGTCGCATCCCACGGCGATTTGTCATAATACCCAAAGAAATGGTGCGCAGGGCCGAAGGTAACCGCGCAGGCAGAGGGAAAAGAGGAAGCAGCCATAGCGTCAGGGAGTCCAAAGCGTTGCAGCGATATAGCGCACTCCACCCGTGCCACTTTGCACCGGGTCGCTCCGGTCATTAAAATAATAGACACTCAAGAGCTTGCCATCCTTACGCAGCACCGTACGTGGGTAGCCAACGTCGAAGCTTCCCCCGTCGTCACGCAGGATGATCTCCCGACCCCATGTCTGCCCGGCGTCACAGCTGATGCTCGCTCGCACGCCCGCGCCTCTGCGGCGGTAGCCGTAGACACAGGCGATACGCCCATCGGGCAGATCCACAAGCGTGGCAGGTGCGCCCCAGTCATTCACGCGCGAGCGGTAGCGCCAGGTCCGCCCTCCGGTCTCCGAGGCGTAGATCTCGGTGTAGGCCGTGGTGGAATCGTACTGGCGGCGGACAGCGAGCAGGATCGTTCCATCCCCCCGCAGCAGCGGGTGAGGCATGATCCCCATGATCTCCGGGCCCACCAACTCCACCTCGGCAAGTACTCCCCAGCTCGCCCCCCCAGTGCGGCTGGCGTAAACAATGGGCCGCGAGAGCACCTCATCCCCCGTGCGCGAGCCAAAGGCGAAGAGGAGAAGGGTGCCATCCTCCCGCAAGACATAGTTTGGGCGGCTGGAAAGAAAGGTAAACGGATTCTTTGAAACCAGCCCGCGCGGCAGGCGGATCGGCCCGCTCCAGCTCTGCCCACGGTCCTGCGAAAACATCACCCACGCGAGATGCCGCTGCCCATCGGGCGGGATCCCAAAGCCGCTCAGAAGGCAGAACCCATCCGCAGCCGGGTCCGGCACGATCGTCACGCGGTCGTCGGCTACGGGAGTCAACGCAGGGAGCGCTTCATCCAGCGCGGGGCGGGTGTAGACACTAGTCAACGACTCCAAAGGCCACGTGCGCCCACCATCTTTGGAACGCAGGACCACGTGCTCGCCCTGTTCGCAATCCACCGTCACATGAGAAAGGGTTTTCGGTTCATCGTACCGGCAGCGCCCACGTACAAAGCCCACTGCAAGCTCGCCATCGGCAAACTGCCAGAGCCCTCCATTGTGCGGCCACCCGGCAAACCAACCGGCATCCCGATAGACTGTGAAATGTTCCATAGCATTCTTCTTTAGGAGAAAAGAAAGGAAGAGAAAGGCTGGAGCGGAGTGAAAGCAACCGGAGCCCGGTGCATCGCGCCTCCCATCAATAAGTTGACCTTAAAACATTTAAATTTCCACGGCGCAAGCCCTTTGTTCTTTTACGAAGATCTAAAGATATTCCATCTTGGTTTCTTATTCCATGCAGGAAAGAAGCCAAATGAAAAGCTTGACTCTCGGGCATCAATTAACTTTTACTCGTTTAAAACATTCCCCCCGTTTCCGGAAAAAACGCCATCTGGCATTTCTTCAGTCTCTCCGGTCATCTCAACCCCCACTCCCAATCACCTTATGCCAAACTCCCCTTCCAAGACTACCCACCCCCTTCTCCTTGGCTGCTTCGCACTCCTCGCGATGAGCAACGCCGCCACTGCGCAAACGGTATGGTCCGGCGCAACCAGCAGCGAATGGAACCTCGGTGCCAATTGGTCAAACAACATTCCGGGAGCCAGCACTCGGGCTACAATCAATGCTGGCTCCAATATGCCCGTCATTTCGACAGCCGATGCTCTGGTGGGCGAGCTGCTTATGGGCAACGCGGCTTCCGGTAGTACGAGCCTCACGATTCGTGATGGGCGCACCCTCACCTCCAGCAACTTTGGCTACCTTGCCTACTTGGCCAATACCACCTCCAACGTTCTTGTCACGGGCTCCAACAGCCACTGGAATGCCGGGACTACCCGGCTCCATGTTGGCTACTCCGGAACCGGCCAGCTTGATGTGACCGACTGGGGCAGAGTTTCCGCCGATCTGTTTTACGTCGCTTCCAACGGCGGCACCGGAACAGTAAACGTCAACCGAGGCATGGTTACCGTCAATTCGCTAATCACCGCAAATCTCGACGGAGGCGGCCCGGCAACCATTTCGATCACCAACGGGGGGAGCTTCACGACCTCCGCCGCAACGCTTTCCAACCGAAACCCGGATACGCTAGTGACGGTCAACGGAGCAGGCTCGAAGCTGGAGGTGCTCGGAGGGCTCAATTTAGGATATCGAGGCGATGCAGTGGTGCGGCTGGAGAATCAGGCAAGCCTCAAGGTGACCGGCCAGATCACCTTCGGCGGCCACAATGACGGCACCGGGCATGGCACCCTACAGATCGGAAATGGGGGCGCAATTGGCACGCTGGAACTTGGAAACCTGATTACCAGCGGCTCCGGTTCCGGCACGATGGACCTCTACCACACAATGCCGGAGCTGCTATTGAACAGCCGGATCACCGGAAATGTGGAAGTCGTCCACAACGGCACAGGCACTACCGTCTTAAACCACAGCTCCTCCGCTTACACCTACACGGGAGGCACGGTCATCAACGCAGGCACCCTCAAGATGGGCACCTCCAACCTTTACCTACCGGCAGCCGGAGCGATCACCGTCAACGGAGGTTCGTTAAACCTCAATGGCACCCACCAACGCTCCGATACCGGCGCGGTCATCGTCGCAGGTGGAGCGATTACCACCGGCACCTTCACCAAAACCTCCGGAGTCGTAGATGCACGCTCCGGCTCGATAAGCTCCGTTCTGGCCGGAGCCACGGGGTTGGCCAAGAGCACCTCGGGTACCTTCACCCTGAGCGGGCAGAATACCTACTCCGGTGGCACCACGGTAGCTGCGGGGCAGCTGGTCGTAGACCACAATAGCGGGCTCGGCACGGGCGGCGCCACCCTTACCGGAGGCACGACCACGCTGGCGGCCAGCCGCTCCGTAGCCAATGCCTTTATGCTCGAGGGCGGCACACTGGAGGTGCAGGGCACCCTCGCATCGGGCGGCTCGCTTCTCTTTGGCGCGGCCGGTGGGAAGATTACCGGCTCCGGCACTGTCGCCCGCTCATTGACACTCAACCACGCCAACCAGATCCTGGCCCCCGGCAATAGCCCCGGCATCCAAACCTACTCTGCCAACCAGGCATGGAACGCCATGACCTACCAGTGGGAGCTCAACGACTGGAGCGAGCGCACCGCCGGCAGCACGTACGACCAAGTCAACATCCTCGGCACGCTCGACCTCTCCGGAGCCGCGTTTGAAACGCTGGTCCTCCAGATCACATCGCTAACCCCCGGCAACGCGGCGGGCCCTCTTGCCAACTTCGCGGAGACAGACGCCTCGTGGGTCATCGCCACCGCGACCGGCGGCATCCTCGGCTTCTCGGAAAGCCAATGGCAGGTCGATACCAGCCACTTCGGCCACACCTTCCTTGGCAGCTTCTCCCTGAGCCTCGACCTCGCGGAGAGCCAGCTCCTTCTCCACTACACCGCGGTACCCGAGCCCTCCACCTACATTCTCGCACTGGGAGCGGGCGGCCTGCTACTGAGCCTGCGGGGGGTCGCAAGGCGGCGGCGCAACGGATAACCCACCATGACCCGGAAGCCCCACGCCTTCAGCACGCTGGAATTGCTAGCCGCACTGGCGGTACTAGCCATTCTCGTGGCCCTCTTCCTCCCCTCCTTTCGGGAGGCACGGGCCCGGGCGCAGGATACCCGGTGCATCGGCAACCACCGAAGCATCTCGGTAGCCTTTGCCCGCTACGTTCAAGAGCATGACGGCTTCTTCTTCGACAAGCGCGATAATATCAACAACCTCCTCCCCTACGTACAGCCCGGCCTCAGCTTCAAGACACTCTATACAACGGATAACCCGATGCTTTGCCCTCGCGTTTCGGCGGCGGGGCCGAGGGATGTCTCCTCACCCCGCCTCTCGCCAAACTACACCCTTATCAACGACCTCATCCAAACGGTAAGTGGCTCCCCCGTCTCCCCGCCACCAGGGTGGCCCGTAAAGCTCTCCCGCGTACGTGAGCCCGCGAAGATGTGGATCTATACCGAAGGTGCGCGAGTGGATGCTCAAGGATCTTTGAAGATTGAGTCACTAGGCTACATCGCCCCGGGCAGCGTCGAGCTGGGCCTTGCACCCGGCACCTCGCGGATGGCGTGGCCGCACAACCAGCGGCAAAACGTCCTCTTCCTCGATGGCCGCACCGAATCACTTACCCCCGCGGAGTTCACCAAAAAACCCAATAGTGCGGAGTACTATGCGCTCTGGGGGTTGCAACGCTAGTCGTACCTCATTCCATGAATCTTCATCAATGGGCCCGCCCGTGCGCGGGCCTTTGGCTCGCTCTTGCCACGTGGCTCCCGGCCGGGGAGCTTACGGCATCGGAGTTCACCTTCCGCCAAACCACCGCCAACTGGCAACAGGTGGAGAAGACGGCCAGCCTCGTGCTTGGGCTGGAGCGCGAAACGTTTGAACCTGCTGACGGCTCGGGTCGCTGGGTCATCGCCCTCCAAACCGGCGTACCCGGCAGATCCGCCATCGGCGTCGAAGCCCGGTGGAATCTTACGCGGCCGGGGGAAGAGGGCCTGGTCGCATCCGGCCATGGCTCGCTGGAAAGCGGGATGCTGGTGGTCGATTTCCCCCTACGCGGCCTCAAGCCCGGGCGCTACACCCTCTCCGCAGAAGCCATGCGCAACGGCACCCCCTTCCTTAGCGAGCGCCGCGACTTCGCGATCCGCCTTGATGCAGCCCCCGCCCCCTCGGTTGGTGCGCGCATCCCCCTCATTTTTCCCTCCGGCATCCCGTCAACACCGGGTGGCTATCCGGTGGAGCTAGGCATCCCCATCCCACGGGGGCTGGTGCGTAGTGTAGAAGAGATCCGCCTTGTAGATGCAGAGGGTAAAGCCCACCCCGCGCAGCTCACCATCCGCGCCCGCTGGGGCCATGAGGCAGATGCCCCGATCCGCTGGCTCGGCGTGGCCTTCACTGCCCCCGAGCTGCCCGCCTGGTGGCCCGAACGAAAGGAGACTCCGTTCTACATCGAAGTTGGCAAACCCTCTGCTACCCCACCCCAGGCCAAGGCACAGCTTCGTATTCAACAGAGCGAAAAGGGGCTTTCCATTTCCACCGGCCCGTTGGAAGCCACAATCAATGCACAGCACTTCAACCTACTGGAGAACGTCCGCCTCAATGGGCGGCCCGCACTGGAGCAAGGAGGCTCCGGCGGGGCTTACCTGATCGACCACGAAGGAGCCACCTACCGTGCGGCCAATGACCGCGAGGTCAAGCTAGTCATCGAAGAGGAGGGGCCGGAACGCGTCGTCATCCGCGCGGAGGGGTGGTATGTCAAAGAGGGCACCACCGGGGAACACCAGAGTTACCAGCTCCCCACCGACCGGCTCTGCCGCTTCATTACGCGGCTGGAGTTTACCGCCGGGCAAACCTCGGTGCGGGTACAGCATACGTGGATCAATACTTCCGATAGCTATACCGTCTTTTTCAAAGATCTCGGCCTCTCACTGCACCACCCCGGTGCAGTTGCCCGTTTTGGCGTGGAAGGAGCCGCGCCACTGCGGGCTGAGGTCGGCCCGGAAGGGGTCTCGCTCCTCCAGCACTTACCAGACCGCTTTGACCTCCGCCGTGGGGGCACGGGCCCGCTGCTCGCCGAAGGCAAGCGCAGCTCGGGCACCGTCCTCCTTTCAGGCAGCGATGGGAGCAGGCTACTCGCCGTAGGCCACCGCGAAACGTGGCAACGCTTCCCCAAAGAGATCGAGGCGCTCCCCGGGGAGCTGCGCTTCCATATCTGGCCGCGCCATGGCCGGGAGCACCCCGAGATCAACCCCACCGCCCCGGAGCGCCTCCACCAGCATTGGTCGCTGCACCAGGGCAAGTTGCTCGATTTCCGAATCCCGTGGGAGAACCTCTTTGCCGTATTCAAGCTCACGGATAACCCAAAGACCGGCATCTACGCCCCAGGGGGAACGGCAGCAGGAGGCGTCCACTCCAGCGCCATGGGCATTGCCATCACTAGCGAACTATTGCTCCACTTCGGCGAAAGCGAAGCCGATGCCTGGAAGGAAGCCGATGCCTTCCAGCGCCGCCCACTCGCGCTGCCGCACCCGGATTGGGTAGCCGCCTCCGGGGTGCTCGGCCCCTTCCACCCGTACGCTCCCGAGAAATACCCCACGCTGGAAGCGGCCGCGCGCCAAGCCCTCGTCGCCCTTTGGCAGCGGCAGGAGGACACCGGCGAGTTTGGCATGTTCATCTACCGAGGGTGGCACCACGGTTCGTGGTTCAAGAAAGGGTTTTGGTTTCCCTACCGGCTCTACAGCGCCGGGCACCACCAGGAGCCGTACCTGCCGTGGCTCTACCTCCTGCGCAGCGGAGACCCGATCTGGGCGGAAATGGGGCTCGCCACCATCCGCCATATGACGGACTTCTGCCTCATCCACCATGCCGACGCATCCTACCCACACCTCGAGTTCCACTTCCGGCAAGGGCGGGTGCTTGGCTCCACCCGGCATACCAACGGCTTTGTTTACTGGGGGGGCGACCACGCCACCCTCGCCCACCTCACTAGCTATGGCGGCATCCTCCTCGCTCACTACCTGACGGGAGACCCACGCCTTCGCGACAGCGTGCTCCTCTGGCAGCAGAGCCTCCTTGAAGACCGGGCCAACCCCGAAGCCGCTCGCGCCATCCGCTTCGGCCCCGGGCGGGATAATAACAACTCCCTTGGCGAATTGCTGGAGCTCTACCAATTTACCCACGACCCGCGTTTGCTCGCTTTGATCCAGCCGCGCGTCGACATCATGAAGGACCACCAGCGCACGTGGGGCTTCTCGGCAGCCTCCACTCTCCCCTACCGTCGCCACCCGGAGATGGAGCAGCGCCTCCTCGAAGCCGCCGAAACCCGGCGCGCCGGCGGCAAGGCAGACCCCTATGTCGTCTTTGGCGGCTACAACAAAGCGGAGACCTTTGCCCAAGCCGCGCGGCTCGATCCTTCGCGCGCCTTGATCCACGATGCTGCTAGCGAGCTGCATCGCCAGCAGCTCCCCCGGCTGGCGCACTCCTTCGCCCACCCCGGGGAAAACACCCCTGCGGCGTGGCTATTGCCGGATAACTTCCTCTACCTCCCCTTCATCATGCAAGTGGCGGCAGATGCCGGGGCCGCGCCACTGCTGGAGAACCCGTTCCTCCCGCTCAATATCGGCATCAAGCCAAAGCGCCCGGCGCGCGTAATCTTCCGCAAGGAAGCCGGGGAGGACCGCCCCATCACCCTCACCTTTGCGCGGGCGGGCACCCCGCGTGAGATGGCGCTCACCGTGGTGCATGAGTCAGGCGAGGTCGTCTACAAAGGCCGACTCCCCGCCAAGTCGCATGCTTCGGTAATTTTACCGCCCGATGGGCGCGCGGGAGATTACCTCCTCTTTCTCGACGTGGATGGCAATGATGCCCTCTTCACCCCCGTGAGCGACCTCCCCAAGGAAGTCTACCCGGCAGACTACTGGCTCTACCCCACAGGCTCCTCCGGGCGCTTCTACCTCGGCGCGGCCAACCGGCCCGAGGAGCGGCTCGGGCTGGGCCGCTTCAAAGGAAGTGCTCAGATTCATACAATGGATGGCCGCGAGCTGGCCTCCTACGATGGCCTCCACACCGTTGAGGAAGCCACCCCGCTGGAGACCCCCCTGCCCGAAGGCGGCGCGTGGTTGACGACGCGCACCCGCTCCCTCACCGTCAATGAAACACCGGGTGCCGCCGAGCCGTTGATTTTGAGCCGCTCGCCCGAGGCCTTCTTCACCCCCGGGCCCGCGACCCTGCAGCTCTACCGGACCTTCGAGCCCTTTGCCAAATGACCCCCGCCTCCCGCAACGAGCAGATGGAAGCCGCCAGCTGGATCTGGTGCGACACCCCGCCGCACGAGCCCAACCAGTACGCCCTCTTCCGCCGGGAGCTGGAGCTACCCGCCGGGCTTGGGCCCGTAAGCATCTCCCTCTGTGCGGACTCGCGCTACTGGCTCTACGCCAACGGCACGCGCGTTGGCTTCGGCCCGGGGCGCTACTCCGTGGAGGAGCCGCTCTACGATACGCACGACCTTACCCCGTACCTGCACGCGGGGGCCAATGTCATCGCCGTGCGCGTCTATGGCATGGGGCAGGTCTACCGGTGCTCCAGCTTCATGCCGGTACGCTGCGGCCTCGTCGCCGTAGTCACCACGGGCAACACCGTGCTCACCACCGACGCCGCGTGGAAGACCCGCCACGACCCCGCCTACACCAACGGCACTCCTCGCTACTCCAACCACCAAGGCCATGTCGAGTGCTACGACACCCGCGCCGCCCTCCCCCACTGGGCTGAGCCCGATTTTGATGACTCCGCATGGCAACCCGCCACACTGCTAGGCAAAACCAGCACCCTCCCTCCATGGGAACGGCTGCGGCCTCGCGACATCCCCCTCCTGACGCTGGAGCCGCGCCTCCCCGTGCGCATCGTCGAGTCGGGCGTGCTCCTCCTCCCGGCGGGGGAAGCGCCCCCTCCTCTGGCCACGCAAGCCGAGCTGCTGGCCCACGCCCCGCGCCTGCCGGATGAAGCCGCCACGCGCCACCTCACCCCCACCGCCACCTTGCCGCTGGAGCTGGAGAGCCCGGCGCAAGACCAGCTAGCCTACGCGCTGTTCGATTTTGGGAGCGTCTCGGCAGGCTACCTCTCCCTCCGGCTTCGGGGGGAAGATGGCTCCGTTGTCGATCTCGGCTATCTGGAGAGCACCCACGCAGGAAAGTGGGATCTGCACAAAGAAGGCATCCGCTATGGAGACCGCGTCGTCGTCGGCCCGGAGAGCGCGGAGTTCCACACCACCTTCCCTAAAACGCTCCGCTACCTGCTCGTCGCCGTCTCCGGTAAAGCGGTGGTGGAAGCGTTGCGGCATGAAGTAAGCACCTACCCGATGCAGTGGCGCGGCGGCTTCTGGTCTGCCGACCCGGTGCTCGACACCGCGTGGCACATCGGCGCGCACACCGTGCAGATCTGCGCTGAAGATATCTACATGGACACCCCCCGGCGCGAGCGCGCCGGCTGGCTTGGCGACCTGCGCATCGAAGCCCTCGCCGCTGCCCACGCCTTTGGCGATACCCGGCTCGCCCGCCACAGCCTCGGCCTCTTCTTCCAAAGCCAGGACCGCCCCGGCCGCGATACCGACTACGGACCCGAGCACCCCGGCTGGGTGAGCGCCCGCTACCCAAGCATCGACGCCTACCGGATGCCCGACTTCAATGCCTCGCTCGCCCTCCCCGTGCGCGACTACCTCCTCCATAGTGGCGACACCGGGTGGGTCCGCGCCCTCTGGCCCCGGCTGTTGCGCGTCACCGAGCACCTTGAGAGCTACCGCCACGCGGGCGGCCTCGTGGAGTGGGGAGACCTCGGCAAACCCGGGGCCGGGTACATTTTGGTCGATTGGGCCCCCTTCGCCCGGCCCCCGGCCTCTGCCCCGTTAAACCTCCTCTACGCCGGGCACCTCGGCGCAGCGGTGGAGATCGCTCGGCACCTCGGGCTGCGGGCCGATGCCGAGGCTCTGGCAGCCCGGCGCAAAAGCCTCGTCGCCGCCATCCGCACCGAGCTGTGGGACGCCCGGCGCGGCGTCTTTGTCAACGCCCCGGGCAGCCCCCGCGCCGGCTACCATGAGAACCTGCTCGCCCTTCTCTACGATGTCGCCCTCCCCGAGCAGGCCACCTCCATCTGCCAGCAGCTCCTCGCAGGCCGCCAAACGCTCCCCACCTGGCTCCCCGAAAAAGGGTACGAACTCTGGAAGGCGCTGCGCGAAGGCCACACCCCGCCGTGGGATGACAGCGAGTGGGTGCCCGTGGGCTCGCCCTACTTCACCTTCTTTGCGCTGGAGGCCCTCTTCGAAACCGGGCACGCCCGGCTCGCCCTCGATACCGTGCGCACCCAGTACGGACGCTGCCTCGCCGCAGGGGCCACCTCCACGTGGGAACAGTGGGATGGAAGCACCTCCCACTCGCACGGCTGGGGGGCAGCCCCAACGATCCAGCTCCCCCGCTACGTGCTCGGCGTAGCCCCGCTGGAGCCCGGGTACACCCGCTTCGAAGCTCTCCCCACCCCCGGCGGGCTGGCCCACGCCGGGGCACGCATCCCCACGCCACACGGCATCATTCTCGCCGAGTACGAGGCCACCACAGGCCGCGCCCACCTCCGCCTACGGGTGCCGCCCGGCACCGAAGCTCTCGCCGGGCTCCCCGGAGCCACCGGGCTGCTGGAGCTGGAGGGGTGCCCCGCGCCCCAAACCCAGACGCACACACTCCGCCGGGGCCCATACCAAACGCTCCGCCTTGGCCCGGGAGACTACCGGCTAAGTGCCCCGCTCTGCGATCTGAGCTAGAAAGCTGCCCCCACGCGAAGCATGAATTGTAGGCCGTCTCTGTGAGGCGGCAGTCCAACCCCATGGCGTTTCACAGAAACGCCCTACCATCTCCGCCCCTCGCACCGAACCTTCCAACGATCCAACGTAGTCACACTAATACCGCACCCGCACCAGCGCGAGCCCCTCGGCGGGGGCGGCGTGCGAGGTTTTGGCAGGGGCGTTGCGCGGGTCGAGCAGCTCGGAAAGCCACGAGGCGGGGGCCTTCCCCTGCGCGCAGTAGACCACCGAGCCGGTGAGCAGGCGCACCATTTTGTAGAGGAAGCCTTCCCCCTCAAACGTCAGCGCAATGAGCCCACCCGGCTTGCCGGTAACGCCGATGCGCCCCAGATGGCGCACGGTGTCCGCCGGGTCCTGCCCCCGGCCCCGGCTGGCCGAGAAGGCGCGGAAATCGTGCCGCCCCGTGAGGATCTGCGCCGCCTCGCGCAGCAGCGCCGCATCAAGCCGCACCGGCACATGCCATGCGCGGCCCAGCTCCAGCGGGGGGAAGACGGGGCCATTCCAGAGCCGGTAGCGGTAGACCTTCCCCTTCGCGTCAAAACGCGCATGGAAGCCCGGGCGCGCCCAGCGGCACTCCAGCACGCGCAGCTTGGGCACCAAGTGCGCATTAAGCGCCGCGCGCCACTGCTCCGGCGCAAGCCGGGTGGCGGGCACATCCACATGCGCCACCTGCCCCAGCGCGTGGACTCCGGTATCCGTCCGCCCCGAGCCATGCACCGGCAGCCGCTCGCCGCCGCACAAACGGGCAAACGCGGCTTCAAGGTGGTCCTGCACGCCCCGCCCATCGGCCTGGCTCTGCCAGCCTCGAAAGGGGTGCCCATCATAGGAGATAAGCAGCCGCAACCGCCGGGAGGTCGGCTCCATGGGTGCCCTTCTATTCTCCCTTGAGCGCCTGCGAATCGAGGTAGCCTTGCAGAATCAACTGCGCGGCCACCTGGTCGATCACCGCGCGGCTCTTCTTCACATCGCGCCCGGCCTCGTGCAGCGAGCGCTGCGCGGCCACGGTGGTGAGCCGCTCATCCCAAAACACCGGCTCACACGGCACGAGCGCCTTCAGCTTGGCGGCAAACTCGCGCACCTTGTCGGCAGCGGGGCCGTAGGTGCCATTCATATTGCGCGGCAGGCCGATCACCACGGTGGCCACCTTCTCCCGGCGCACCACGGCAGCTACGCGCGGGAGTGCCTTGCCCTCTTTGACGACGATCGTCTCCAACGGGTGCGCGAGCATCCCCAGCTCGTCTGAAAGGGCGAGGCCGATGCGGGCTTCTCCAACGTCAATGCCAAGGATGCGGGTCATGCCGCTCTTTATTGCAGCTCCGGGGGCAGGAGGCCAACCACGTTCTTGATTTTTTCCGCCTCGCTGCGGTGGCAGACGAGCAACGCATCCGCCGTTTGCACGACGATCAGGTCGCTCACCCCTACGAGCGCCACGCGCATCTCTTTAGGTGCGTAGACGATGTTGTTGCGCGCGAGCAGCGGCGTCACCCCCGCGGTGTTCCCCTCCTCATCCTGCTCCCAATAGCGCGCGGCGGCGGGCCAGCCGCCGACATCATCCCAATCAAACGCAGCCTCCACCTCCAGCACGCGGGCGGCGCGCTCCATGATTGCGTAATCCACCGAAATCTTCGGCAACCCGGGGAAGCGCGCCTCCAGCAGCGGCCCCAGCGCCGCACCCCCCGATGCCAGCTCCTCGGCAAAGGCCGCCAGCTCCGGCGCGTGGCGGGCCAGCTCCGCGCGGATGACGGGCAGCCGCCACACAAACATCCCCGCGTTCCAACGAAAATTCCCCGCTTCCAGAAACTCGGCAGCCACATCGGCATTGGGCTTCTCGCGGAAGCGGCGCACCTCGTACACCGCCGGGCTGCCCGCCCCGGCCTCGGCCACCACGCGCCCCTGCTCGATATAGCCAAACGAAGGGCACGCCCACGTGGGGGGGATGCCGATCGTCACCAACGCCTCCTCCTCGCCCGCCGCCTCCACGGCGCGGCGCACCGTCTCGTGGAAGCCCGCCACATTGCGGATGAGCTGGTCTGCCGGGAGCACGAGCATCGTCGCCTCCGGGTCGCGCCGCGCGATCCACCCCGCCCCGAGGGCAATCGCCGCCGCCGTATCGCGCTTGGCGGGCTCGGCCACAATATTCTCGGGTGGCAGCGAAGGGAGCAGCTCGCGAACGGCCGACTCCTGGTCGCGGTTGGTAAGCACCAGCACCTGCTCGGGCGGCACCAGGCCGGAAAGCCGCTCCAACGTGGCCTCCAACAAGGTCTTCTCCCCCGAAAAGAGAGAAAGGAGCTGCTTGGGCCGGCAACGACGGCTCAACGGCCAAAACCGTTCGCCACTGCCTCCGGCGAGGATGAGGGCATGAAGTTTCCCACTCATGGTTGAATATCGGAATCTGGCTTGCATGTTCTAGAGGTCAAACAAATAGTGAGGCGCACCTTTTTTCCCGCCATGTCCAAACCGCTTCTCAAATCGGAACTCTCTGTCCAAAGCCTGGCCACCATCACGCAGACGGCCGTTAGCTGCGGCATCGGCCTGCTTTTGGCAGACAAGCTCGACCGCAACGCCCGGCGCAACACCGCGCTGGCCATGCTTTCGGTGGGCGCTCTCTCCACGCTCCCGTTGCTGTTTGACTTCGTGGCCCGGCGGGTCGGCGGCCCCAACACCGAGCGGGGCATGCGCCGCACGCTCGACTCCATTCGGGGAGAAGGCGGCTTCACCGACGACGAAATCGTCTAGTGTTCAGTCACGGTTGAAATGACGCATGGAACGCCGGATTTTTGCCTCAGGGCAAGGCGGAAGCCCAAGCAGCTATCTCTAGATAACTGCTTCGGGCTGACAACGCAGCCCTGGGGCAAAATGACAAGCTCA
>JBBCKB010000060.1:0-23179 GCA_037189965.1 Chthoniobacteraceae bacterium
GGGGGGCGGCCGCCCGAGGGGGTGGGGTAGCTCCCGTTAACGAGCGCCCCGGGCAGCCGTGTAGCTGCCGATAAGGTTGCGGTAAGAGGGGAGGTGGTTGGAGAAGAGCGTGCCGAGCCCTTCGACGTCGTTGCGCCAGTCGCGGTGGAGTTCGCAAGCTACGGCAAACCAGGTGATCAACTGCGCTCCGGCCTGCTCCATGCGCGACCACGCGGACTCGCGTGTGACCGGGTTAAACGTGCCCGAGGCGTCCGTCACGACGAAGACCTCGTACCCTTCCTCCAACGCGGAAAGCGCGGGGAAGGCGACGCAGACTTCCGTGACAACCCCTGCAATGAGGAGCTGCTTTTTGCCCGTGGCCTTCACGGCGGCGACAAACTCTTCGTTGTCCCAAGCGTTAATGTTGCCGGGGCGGGCGATGTAGGGCGAGTCAGGGAAGATCTCTTTGAGCTCCGGCACGAGCGGGCCATTGGGGCCGTCTTCAAAGCTGGTCGTCAGGATCGTTGGGAGCTTGAAGTATTTGGCAAGGTCTGCCAGAGCGAGCACGGAGTTCTTAAACTCGTCGGGGCTGAAATCGTGGACGATGTTGCAGAGGCCGGTCTGGTGGTCTACGAGGAGAACGGCGACGTCGTTTTTATCAAGGCGGTTGTATTTGAATTGGCTCATGGTGTGTTTGTAAGTGTGGTTATTCGCTTCGACGCTCCCCACTATGCCGGTTGCCGCGTGAAGAAAGAAATACTTCGTGGTTCCGCTGACCATGCCTGCCGGGTATGCTCGGTGGCGAACCTATGGAGCTGCGCCATTTGAGATATTTCGTCGCCGTTGCGGAGGAGGAGAACGTCACCCGCGCGGCGGCGCGGCTCCACGTGGCACAGCCCGCGCTGAGCCGGCAGGTGCGCGATCTGGAGGAAGCCGTGGGCGTGGTCCTTTTCGAGCGGCAGGCCCGGGCGCTGCGGCTGACCGAGGCCGGGCGGCTGTTTCTGGATGAAGCGCGCAAGGTGCTCGCGCAGGTGGAGGTGGCGTTGCAAACGGTGCGCGAGTTTGCCCACGGGCAGCGGGGGGAGCTGCATGTTGGCTATGCCCCTTCATTGACGACGGAGATTCTCCCGCGGGCGTTGCGGCTCTTTTACGAAGCGTGCCCGCGTGTGCAGGTGCGGCTCCACGATCTTTCGACCGAGGAAATGCTCGCCGGGTTGCGGGCGGGGCAGTTGCAGGCGGCGCTGCTGGCGCGGTCTTCGCGAGCGGGGTTGGAGGGGCTTGTCTTCCGCGAGGTGGCGCGCCTGCCGATGGCGGTAGCCATGGCGCAGGGGCACCCGCTTTGCCGCAAGAAGAAGCTGACTCCGGCGGCGTTTGCAGGGTTGCCCTACGTCGCCTATTCCCGCGCGGAGTATCCGGAGTACCACGCGATGCTGGAGCAAGCCTTCCGCAAGACGCGGCCTGCGCCGGTGTTGGCTGCAGAGTTCGATAGCTCCACCGCGCTTATTGCCGCAGTGGAGGCCGGGGCCGGGTTTGCCATCGTGCAGGAAAGCTTTAGCAACCTTTCGGGAAACCGGCTCATCATCCGCCCGCTGGAGTCTGCCCAAGCGGTGATCTTCTTTGGCATCGCCTGGCGGAAGGATGATACTGCTGTCTCCACAGCGAGGTTTGTCGCAGCCGTGGGGTAGTTTTTACGCTGGGAAAGGCGCGGAGGATGTGGCACCCTACGAAGCCGTAGGGAACCGCTGAGAGTCATGGAAGCTCTGCCGTTAGCTGGGCTTCATTGCGCCAGCGATTCTGTAGGGGAGCTGCCTCCTGGAACTAAAGAAACCTCCGATAACTCCATCACTATGCCATACGCCCTCAAACAAACCGCTGCGGGATATTCCTTCAACCTCAAGGCTGCCAATGGGGAAGTGATCCTCACTAGCGAAGTCTACAAACAAAGAGAGTCGGCTCTTAATGGGATCGCCTCCGTGCAGACCAACGGCACGGACGACGGTAATTTTGACCGCCGTACCTCTACCGCCGGGCAGCCGTACTTTGTCCTCAAAGCGGCCAACGGGCAGATCATCGGCAAGAGCGAGATGTACTCCTCCCCCGCAGCGATGGAGAACGGCATCGCCTCTGTGCGCAAAAACGCCCCTTCTACCGACATCCGCGAGGAGTAGCCACCGGGTGTTTGCCCGGTTGGTAAACGATTTGGGCCGGTTCGCAAAGAATAGCGTGCAAACGGGGGGGATCGGCGTATCCCACGGGAGGTATGAAGCTTCCTACGCCACCCCTTCGTACACTCGTGCTCATCTCTCTGGCTACCAGCCATTCGCTCTACGCGGGCTATGAGATTGCGGATATCACGAATGCTTCCGATAACGACTACCGGGGGTATACCCGAGTCTACCTTAACGATGGGGACAACCCGATCGATGAAAGCGAGTGGGAGACGTTTACCCCGCCCGATGGGTACCTGAAGAACTCCCCACGCAACCCGGAGTTTAACGCAGAGCACACCTTTGGCAGCCCCGGTAAGCCGGCGGGAGAGGTGGTGATCGCTAGTATCGGTAGCGATGGCGGTGGCGAGCCGTATACGTGGAAATTTATCGCCCAGATTCAGAGTGCCATGTGGGGCGATTTCTCGGCTTTGCCATTTCCCACCAACCCGTATCGCTCCGCCTCGGTGGTGGTGACTCCGCCTGCCCGCACCATCAAGTTTAGCTCCAATGAGAAAAACCAGGAGATGATCTTCTGGGCAAGGGAGGGAAATGTTGCCGAGGGAGCCCTTATCAAACGTTATTATATCACCGATGCGTGGGGGAATAAATACATCATGGGAGCGAGCGGCGCGCCGACGGATGCCGATCTCGATACCTACTTTGCCAATGCCGTGCTCCCTGATGGATGGACCAAAAGCACCGGCTACCTCAGCGAAACCTTGCACGTGCTGCCCGCCTATGGAGCGGGAGATCAAGCCCACTTCAACATTTTTCGGGAAAGTGGAGACAACACCTTCTTCCAGATCGAGTGGGCCGAAAGCGGAGAAAGCATCGCTGCCCAAATCGCCGGGATGCCCATTTGGGGTGGTAAAAGCAGCGACATTATCCGTGGCCGTGCGGGGGATGATAACCTCATCCACGGAGCCGAGGGGGATGATGTCATCTTCGCATTGGGGCAGAACGATGCCATCTACGGCGACTTGGGCGAGGACACCGTAGTCCTCGGTGGGTTTCTTTCAGACTACACCGTCCTCTGGCACGCCAATGGAGGGCAGGAGCTCTTCCTCGAAGGTTTTGGCTTTCAGAAGAGTCTCTACAGCATCGAGTGGCTCCAGTTTGAAGACCAGACCATCTCCACCGCCGCCGTGCCGGAGCCGGGCCTGCTAGCGCTGGTTTGCGGAGCTGGCCTACTCTTCGGCGTGCGCGCCCGCCGCCGCCGCCTTTCTGCTGCCACTTTGGTGCCGGATTTGGACGCGAAAACTCGCTTTTAACCGCGTAAACACGCATACGAACATCGCGGCAGCGAACCGTAGGTTGGCTCTGCAGCCCTTTGTTTAAGGGCTTTTGAAGGGGCTTACCGCAAATGCGCCCGGCGGGGATCGAACCCACAACCTTCGGCTTCGGAGGCTTCATATTTACTCTGTAGAGGCTGATTGGTGCCGGATTGGTGCCATTTAGGACTTCACAATATGCAGGCCGACGCCCGTTCCCGCGAGACGGGAAAGGCTTTCCGTGATCTCTTCGTAGGTATCCCCGATGACCCATGGTTCTGCGATAATGATGTCGTGCGAATTTGCGCGGGCGTTCTCAATGGTGACACGAAACGAATGAAATTTCTCTTTGTAAGGAATGTTTGCTCCCCGAGTCTCCTCGGAGCGGGCGTAGGCGATGACTTTCATGATGGGAATTGGCTAGGATACGGGGCGGGTGGGGGCTACTTCGACTTGATGAAGCTCAACCGATGAACATCCCCGCCGGCAGTTACCGTGAAGTGGATCTCTTTCGGGGCCTTCGTGATTAACATTCCCGGATGCGCCTGCTTCGGGAGTATGGTTGTTGTGTCGAACACCACTTGCGCTTCTTCAAGGTCGTTGCCGAGATTCTGCGAAATCATCGACATGGTTCCAGCGGCCTGATCGTTGATCCGCTGGCGCGCCATTGCCGACCTTGCTGGGGAGTAGGTCGTGGAGACACCTGAGTAGGTGGCGTGAGAGTATTGGGTGTTAATGCTGCCGGAGTGATACGTCGTATCCGGCAAGCTGGCCGATAGGCTTTGCCCTCCTGCATTCAAAGCAGCAGCAACCGCCATGACGTTAGCTCTGGTCCTCGCTTCCTGCTCCATTTGTTGAGCAGTGTATACCTTCACTGGTTTGCCTAACTCATTTGTGGCCGTGACTTGATTTGCATAGACCGTAAATGGAGCGTGGGATTTATTGCCAACCGTGAGGGCAAAACGCGCCCTTCCTTTGTAGATGGAAACGGGCGTTATATAGACTAGGGATCTTCCCATGGAACTCTTTGTCATGGCCGATCCATTGGTGTAAATCACATCCTGTCCGGGTGCTGGCATATATCGATGTGTGGCGCAACCGGTGAGCGTGATGGCGAGAAGAAGGGAAAGGAGAGGCTTCATGGGGTGATGCTATCGGCTTGAAGAAACATGAATAAAGAAGGACGTAAAAAACGAAACCACCCCAAGGAGAATCAAGGGTTCTTCGTCTACTGAAAAGCTGAACCAATCCTCAAGCCAGATAGCGAGGGCGATCATGCCGACAGTCGCGGCAATCATAAAAGCCGGTTTACCCCAAAATAGAGACGGACTTGCTGAGTCGCGAGCTACTACAGTTTTCCACACCATTCGGACAGAATAAAAAGAAGATGTGCCCGCGCATATCGATAAAACGATTAGAGACAGCCATCCAATAACTCTGTAGGCGCTACCCTCATCTCCAGCAATGGCAATAAGGAATGCCATTGCTAAAGCTACGGTCGAAATCGAAAAAATTACTGATCCGACGACTTTCGGCAAAGCGACAAGAACTTTTCCATTTCGGTCGCTTTGCTTCGAAGGATCAGCATCCTTTGCCGCCTCATGAATGCTCCAAGGTATGCCAATTAACACCACAATCATCCCAAATACCATAATGACATTCTCCATGAGTTGAATCCCCCTTACAGCGTGTTGACTGTCACCGACTTAACGGGGTAGACCCACACAATTTCCTCCTCCTGAGCTTCAATCATGGGGTAACGGGGGTTTAAGGAAATGAACTGGAGCGCCCTCCCGGCCCGTTGGAACCGTTTGAAGACGACTCCTTGGTCCCGAATGCGTGCGATTACCAGGTCGCCAGTCTGGGCGATGGTGCTCGGGGAGAGGATGGCTACGTCTCCTTCGTGGAAGCGCGGCTCCATTGAATCTCCCCGGATGCGCACAGCGATTGCCTTGGGGTCTTTAATGTCCACCGCGAGGTGGCCTTCGTAATCGTAAACTTCGTCCGTAAAATCCGTTAACATACCTGCCTGACTCCATGAAATCAGCGGCACGTAACGGACGCTGATGTCTCCTATCACATTGACGTTTGGTTTTGCTCCCACTGCACCTGCGGTTTCCCCAGTAATTGGCGGGTGATCGGAACCGGCCATGAGGTCTTCAGCCTCGACGCCGAGAACAGGAGCGACGACGCGGGCAAACTTCTCGGAGAGCCGTGCGCCACCCTCCAATGCCTGGATGTAGCCGACGCCGTACCCGGTGGCCTGCGCCAAGTCTTTGACGCTCATTTTCTTGTTCTCCCGAGCGAGAGAGAAAAGGGAGCGTGCAGAAATCCCTGCGGCATTTGCGGACTCCTGGACTCTGTGCGACTCCTTTTCGAGCGATTCTAATTTTGATACCACTTTTTTGCTCGGTACTTTCTCACCCTTCTCGATAGACCAAACGTAGCCTTTTGTAATCCCTAGAAGGACAGCCATTTGCTCTTGTGTGAGCCCCATTTCAGCACGGGCGGTTCTTACTCGACGGGGGAAATCTTCGGAGAATTCTACTTTTCCGCTTGCCGAAGTAACAATTTTGGTACTACTTTTCTTCATCAGCAACCCCCTATCGGAGAAAAACCTAAAAACCAAGAAACTCTCATGAAGAAAACTCTAACAGACTCGAAGGCGGCGGGACAGGAAAAGGAGGAGCGCCGACGACACCCCGCTCTCACTGAGCGATTCCTCCGGTTGTCCTCTGCGGCTGTCGCCTGCTTTGGGCCGGTGGTCCTGCTCGCTGCGCACACGGGGTTTCAGCATATCTTCTTGGGAAGTCCGCAGGTGTCGGACAGCACCCGCTGGAACGGGGAACCAAAAGAGCGATCCGGCTCTTACCTTTCTCCCTCATTTTTTGCTGCGTCGGCTGTTTCCGTTCCGGCTGTGGCAACTCACCCTGCTTGTCCGAGCAGGAGCGAGAGACCGGAAATCAATAGGGCTTTCAAGGATTTAGTCTCCTTTCTGTCTTATCGGTTGTTCACGGCCCGGCTGGCCTAACCAGCCGGGAAATCTCCAAGTAGAGCTTTCTTTATCTAATTTATGATTACTGAACAAGTGCAAATCAAAGGGCAGCAGTTTCGCCGCAAGGTGAAGGCGGAACTTGCGATGCGGGATGACACGATCACGGCGCTGGGTAAGCGAATTGAGTACCGCGCCAATACGGTGACGGCGGCGCTTAAAGAGCCGTGGAAGTTCCCTCGCGTGATCGCTGCGATTAAAGCCGATCTCTTCCCGGTGAAGGGTCGCAGTAAGAGGGAGGTGGCGGCGTGAGCACGATCACCCCCCGTATGCGGGTGCCCGAGGTGGCGAAGGCGCTAGGCGTGAACTGCGATACGGTGCGCCGCTATGCTCGGCTCGGGAAGCTCCCGGGCGCTCGCAAGCTCGGCCATGACTGGACATTTAGCGCCGAACGGATCAACCGGATGTTCGAAAGGGCACGCTAAACCCATGAGCATACTTCCCCCCATCCTCATTGCGCTGGCGGCAAACGTGATCGCCTTCCTGGCCCGTCGCGAGGCTCGGCCACCGTCCCGCAACTTCCAGCACAAGCACTGGCCACGCGGGCTTCGCTAACCAATTTTTCAAGGCTCGACGGGCGTTAAAACGTAAAGCCTCCCCCTTTTAGGGCGATCCCGGTAGCTGCGGACCTCTACCCGCAGGGGGCGATTGCAGCCTTAGTTTCTCCCTTCTCCTTATTATGGATCAGCGTATTCCTAAGACGCTTTCGGCGGCGCTTGCCCTTGCGGCGGAGCAGGCCGCGAAGGCGGAGCAGCTCGCGCTGGAGAATGAAAAGCTCCAGCGACGAGTACGCGAGACGCATGAAGTGCAGGTGAAGGCGGCGACGTTGGTGCGCCGGGCGCTGAAGGTTGTGGCTGATTTTAATGATCTGCTCTCCGGGAGTGTGGCGGCGGAGACGCGCTACGAGCGGGACCGCGACAAGGTGTTGCGGGTGATCGAGCGCGGCGGGCGCTTGGGGGTGGCTCGCCGGGAGCTGACGAGGGCGTTTCAACGGCTGGGGCCAGACATGCGGGAGATGATCCTTCGGGATCTAATGCAGGCGGGACGGGTGGGGCAGCGGAGCAGCGGGCGGGAGGAGCGGTATTTCTTCAAACACTAACTAACACACTATGAAAGACTACAAACTCAAGAAAGACCACGTTCTCGTGGTGCGAACCTGCAAGGCTGATATGACCGCTTATGGCGGATTCCGGTGGCCTGAAAGCGGCGAGGTTATTGCTCCTGACTGGAGCCCGGAGGTAAGATGCGGCAGCGGCTTGCACGGCTGGCTATGGGGTGTCGGTAACTACTCAGCTCGAATCGGCGAGCATGATCGCAAGTGGCTCGTTGTTGAGGTGCGCGAGGAGGGCATTGTTGACCTCGACGGCAAGGTGAAGTTCGAGAAGGGTAACGTTATCTTTTGCGGGCCATGGATTGGAGCGTTCGAGCTGGCCCGCGAGCACATGCCGCGTCCGGCGTCGCCTGAATCCAGCGCCGCGGGGAACTCCGGCCATGCCAGCGCGACGGGGAACTCCGGCCATGCCAGCGCCACGGGGTACTCCGGCCATGCCAGCGCGACGGGGGACTACGGCATTGGATGCGCTCTCGGGAACGATTCGAGGGTTCGCGCTGGCGAGAATGGGGCCGTGATTGCGACATACTGGTGCGAGGAGGCCGAGCGCCGCCGAGTAGTGGTTGGCTATGTCGGCGAGGACGGGATTAAGGCGGACACTTGGTACGTCGTGCGTGATGGCAAACTGATGGAGGTGGAGTAATGGCTGATATTGCATCCATCTTGCCGCAGGTGCCGCCTACGACGGCGGCGATCATGACCTACTGGAAGGAGCGGGGCGATGCGGAGCCTCGGCGGCGCTACCTCGGCATGTCGGCCATTGGGGCGGAATGCGAGCGGTGGCTCTGGTATTCTTTCCGCCACGCGGCGACGGAGGATTTCCCCGGGCGGCTTTACCGGCTCTTTAACCGAGGACACCGGGAGGAGGCGGTAGTGGCAGAGGAGCTGCGCGGGATCGGCTGCGATGTGGCAACGGAGGGGCTGGATGGGGAGCAGATTGGTTTTGTCGATATTGGTGGGCACTTCCGTGGGCACATGGACGGGGCGGTGCGTGGGGTGCCTGAAGCGCCGAAGACTTGGCATGCGCTGGAGATTAAGACGCACTCGGCCAAGAGCTTTGCCGAGCTTGTGAAGCATGGGGTGGCGAAGGCGAAGCCGGTGCATGCGGCGCAGATGCAGGTGTATATGCGCTATTCGGGGATGACTCGAGCGCTCTACGTGGCGGTAAACAAGGATACCGACGAGGTGTACACGGAGCGGGTGCGCTATGACCACACCTACGCGGCGCAGCAGAGCGCGAAGGCGCGGCGGGTGATCTTGGCGACGAAGCCGCCTGCGCGAATTGCGGAGCGGCGAGATGATTTCCGCTGCAAGTTTTGCCCGGCAAAGGCGCTTTGCCACGGGGGCGGGGATGTGGCTGTGCCGATTGCGAAGCCTTCCTGCCGCCAGTGTGTGCATGCAACGCCGGAGATGGATGGAGATGGACGCTGGTCTTGCGCAAGGCATGGGCGCGACCTTTCGACGGAGGATCAGGAGCGGCGGTGCGAATCGTTTCTGCTGATCCCGGATTTTGTGACGTTTGCCGACCCGGTGGATGCGCACAAGACGGCGGATGGGGATGATGTGATTGAGTTCAAGAACCATGTGGACGGGGCGATCTGGCACCACGGGCCGGATGGGGCGGCAGGGCATTGGTCTGCGGTTGGGTTGATGTCGACTCCGGTGAAAAAACTGAGCGGGCCTACCTCGAACCTGCTCGCGCGAAGCCAAGGGTCAGAAATGAGCGCGTATGAGGTGCATGGGCTGGAGCATCTGGCTGCCGCATGGAAGCACCTGACTGGCTTGGATGACTTTCCCGACCCTCTGAAGACGGAGGAGGGCGAGGGCTATGAGATCACCGAATTTCCGGGCGGGCACTTCATTCTGACGGCTCCCGCGCAGGACTATGCAGAAGTCAGATACAACAACATTCCATACTAAAACCCTTATTAACTTATGGCATTTTCACTTCAGTCTATTACGACTTCGTCGATCCTGAAGCCGCCTCGGGCGATTCTCCTTGGCGTCGAGAAGATCGGCAAGAGTACGTTTGCAGCGGGGGCAGATGACCCCATCTTCATCCCAATCAAGCGAGAGGAAGGGATTGATAGCCTGGATGTGGCGCGGTTTCCGGCGTGCGAGACATTCACGGATGTGATGAGTGCGATTGGCGTGCTCTATAATGAGGACCATCCCTATAAAACCGCCGTAGTGGATTCGTCTTCTGCGTTGGAGCCGGTGATTTGGGAGGATGTTTGCCGGGAAAATGGCAACGTGGCTTCCATCGAGAAGGTCGGAGGTGGTTTCGGGAAGGGGTATATCGAGGCTCTCTTGCGCTGGCAGCAGTTAATGGAAGGCTTGGATGCGCTCCGCGAGCACAAAGGCATGGCCAGCATCATTATCGGACACGTGAAGGTATCGAATTTCAACGATCCTGAGCGGGAAAGTTACACGCGTTACACCTTCGATATTAACGACAGGGCGAGCAATGCGCTCTTTCGGTGGGCTGACTTTATCGGCTTTGCCAACAATAAGCTTATCACCGCTACCGAGAAGCAGGGTTTCGGTAAGGAGCGGGCACGTGCGGTAGATGCCGCCAATGGTAATCGCTACCTCTTCACGCAGAAGACCCCAGCGCACCCGGGCGGCGGGCGCGGGGTGTACGGACGGCTCCCGGCGGAACTTCCGCTTTCGTGGGACGCCTTCAAGGAGGCCGTTGCGGCGGCTGCTTAGTCAATTTCTTTAACCACAAACCTAAAACCCATAAAACCTATGAGTAACATCGCTGGCGTCCTTGGTGGCGCTCTTAACCCCAACGAACACGACACGACCGACAACAACTCTCCGGTGCCACCGGGCGAGTATGCGCTTTTGATCGAAAAGGCGGAGCTTCGGGATTCGCAAAAGAACTCGGCAAACAAGTATGTCTGGGTCCAGACCACGATCACCGGGCCGAGCTATGCCGGGCGAAAGGTGTTCAACAACTTCAACATCGTCAACTCCAACCCGGAGGCGGAGCGCATCGGGCGGGCTGACCTGGCGAAGCTGGCCATTGCGGTGGGGCTGCCCGCTGTGCAGGACACTTCGGAGCTGGTCGGCAAGGCTTTCGTCGCCTCGCTGAAGGTGAAGGATGGCGACAACGAGATCAAGGGCTACAAGCCGATCTCAGGGGGTGCCCCGCAGCAGCAGGCTCCGGCGCAGCATGCGCAGCAGGCCGCCCCGGCAACGGCGCAGGCTGCCGCGCCCGCCAAGAAGAAGATGCCTTGGGAGAAGTAACGCACTATGGAACCTTACGATAAAGAGGAGCTTTCCAAGCTGACGTTGCAGCTCGCCGAGGCGCGGCGGGATGAGTCGGAGGCAAAGAATCGCCGCGTGCAGACAGAGGAAGCCATCGTGGCGCTGCTGCAACCGGGCGACAAGCAGACGCTGACCGTGGAGGACGGCAATGGGCTGAAGATCACTGTGAAGACGGAGCTTGGCTATAAGGCCGATGTGGTGGAGATCGAGCGGATTGATTCCGACCTGCTCAAGATCACCACGAAGGCGGAACTCGACGTGAAGGCTTATGAGGCGCTGCGCGAGGCGAACCCGGCGCTGTTCGAGAAAGTTAGCGAGCATGTGACGGTGACGCCGAAGAAGCCGACGCTGACGCTGAAGGTGGCCTAACAACCAACCCTTTCCGGTGGGTGGTTAAACCGGACTCTTTCCCCATGAAAATCAAGGTTAAGGATGCGTTTCCTTTCTCTCTTTCAGAGGTGCTCGATAAGCTGGGCATCTCCCCCTCTTGCGTAGGGGCATTTAAGGCGACATTTCCGCCTCACTACAAAACAAAGCGAACGGCTCGGTATGCCCGCATGCCGGAGGGGGTCGAGGACTTTCGGAAGGTCGTCAAGCTGGAGAACGGGGCGGCGGGGCTTGCGCCAGCGTTTCAAGATCCGCGCCTACCGCTCTTTGTTGGCAGCGAGGAAGAGTGCGCGAAGATTGTTCTCGGTGTCATGCGCGAGTGGTGGGCGCTTCCGAAAGGTAAGGAAGTGGAGGCTTACATCGAGCGAAATCATGGCAACGCGAAGGCGACTCAACAGAAAGGGCGGAAGAAATGAAGATCAAGATCACGAAGACGCCGCCTGTCTATGCCTACCACAGGCTGCGAATCGGTACGGTATGGGACGTGGTGCGCGTGGACGAGCGCGGGTATGGCTACTGGATCAAGAGCGCGACGGATGACCCGGTGTTGGTAACAGAGAACGAGTGCCGGGTGGTGGATGAGGAAGGGGTTGATCTATGAGTTTTGCCCTGCAATTTGCGCCGCCGCCACTCAAGCTGACGCCGAGACCTTACCAGCTCGAAGCGATTGATGCGCTCGATGAGCATCTGGCGACGAAGGAGAATAACCCGTGCGTGGTGATCCCGACGGCGGGAGGGAAATCGCTGGTTATGGCGCTGGCGATCCAACGCTGGAAGTTGGCGCATCCGCCGCTGCGGGTCTGCATCCTTGCGCACCGTAAGGAGCTGGTGAAGCAGAACAGTGACGAGCTGATCGCCATTTGGCCTGCGGGCGACATCGGGGTGTACTCGGCGGGGCTGCGGCGGCGGAATGTGGCGCACTCGATCCTTTACGCCTCCATCGACTCCGTGTGGAACAAGTGGGGGGAGTTTGAGCCGTTTGACCTGATCTTTATCGACGAGGCCCAACGGATACCGGCGCGGGGTGAAGGGAAATACCGCTCGTTTATTGCTGGGGTGCGCGGGTTTAACCCTCGGCTGCGGGTGGTGGGGGTGACGGCGACGCCATACCGGATGGAGGGGCCGATTTGCCATAAAGACCATATCCTGAATGAGATCGCCTATGAAGTGCCGGTGACGCGGTTGCTTGCGGAGGGGTATGTGTGCCTGCTGCGCTCGCGGATTGGCGAGGTACAGCCGGACGTGAGTAGCGTAAAGCGGAATGGCAAAGGGGACTATATCGAGAGTGAGCTGGCGGCGGCGGTGGACCAAAGCGAAGTGGTATCTGCGGCGGTGGCGGAGATGGTGCGCATCATCCGGGCGGAGCGTCGGCAGTCGGTGATTGTCTTTTGCGTAGATGTCTCTCACTGCGAGCATGTGAGTCTTGAGCTGCGCAAGCATGGGTTTTCCGCTCCGTTTGTGACGGCAAAGACGCCGGTGACGGAGCGGGATCGGCTCTCGGAGATGTTTAAGCAAAAGCGGATACCGATCTTGCTGAACGTGAATGTCTTCACGGAAGGGTTTAATGCGAAGGGAGTAGACTGCGTGGTGTTGCTACGGCCCACGCTCTCGAAGGCGCTTTACGTCCAGATGGTGGGGCGCGGGCTGCGCCTACACCCGGACAAGGCAGACTGCCTGGTGCTCGACTTCGCCGGGTGTATTGAGGAACACGGGCCGATTGACCAGATTGAGGCGGGATATGTGCGGATGGCGCGGTGTGGTGGGTGCGGGGATTCGTTCTCTCGGGCGATTCGGGAGTGCCCGCATTGTGGGTGGGTGATCCCTCCTATCGAGATGGAGAAGCTGGAGGGCGAAGAGGAAGCGGAGCGGGAGCGCCGGATGCATGGGACAAAGCCACTGAATGCGCCGGTGATTAGTGAGCCGGTGTGGCTGGATGTGGATGATGTAAGCGTGCACCTGCACCGCAAGCCGGATAGCCCGGACTCGATCCGGGTGCAGTACCGCTGCGGGCTGACGGTGGCGAGTGAGTGGGTGTGCCTGAATCACTCCGGGTTTGCCCGGAAGACCGCTGGCCAGTGGTGGCTCGCGCGGCGATTACCGGGGGATTACTCGACGGTGACGGTGGCGGAGGCGATGGCGGACCTCTTTTTGCCGCAGGCGATTAAGGCGAAGACGAAACGGATCAAGGCGATCCGGCGCGGGCGGTATTACGACATTTTGGACTACGAACTGATTTGATTTTTATGAGCACTTTACCAGATCAGGCAGCTATTGGAGCCGCCGAAATATCCATCCTTCACCTTGCGAGCCTGTTTGAAAAGCAGGCGCAGATAGACGAGGGGTTCGCCTTCGGGCGTGTGTCCATCGGCGCGGAAAATATTGAGTACCGATGGAAGGCCGACGCCCTTAGGCTGCTCCTGCGCCGAGTCAAAAATGGTTCGACGATAGAGAAGGCGGTGAATGACACTAAGTCGGACGCAAAAAGCTGGATTCGGCGACATAATGCCCGCTGTCCGAAGGACATAAACTGGCAGCGATGGGACGGGGTCGTAGACTCCGATATTGAGCGATCCGCCAGCCTGATTGCTCCCGGGTTCAACAGGTAGCTCATGGAATGCTCCCTTAAAGATGCGGCGCTGCGGTATGTGGCGCTGGGGTGGTTTGTGTTTCCGTGTGCGCCGCGCGAAAAGCGACCGGCGTCGAAGCATGGGGTGAAGGATGCCTCGAACGATCCGGCGCAGGTTGAGCGGTGGTGGACGGAGAACCCGACCTACAATATCGGGCTGGCGTGTGGGAAGGCTTCAGGGGTTTACGCGATTGACGTAGATGTAGACCCGGCGAAGGGGGTGGATGGGCTGGCCTCGCTTTCTTACCTGCCTGCGCTACCCCGGACGGTGATGGCTGATACGCCTCGGGGTGGAATCCATTGGCTCTACAGAACAGACGACCCGCCTGCGAATAAGAACTCCTTTAAGAAGGGGGTGGATATTCGAGGAGACGGGTATTATGTGCTGCTTGCACCCTCGGTGCACCCCAACGGTGGAGTGTATGAGTGGCGGGAGAAGCAATCACCTTGGGAGGTGGAGCTTGCGGAGTACCCGGAGTATATGCGGCCCAAGAAGACACCATGGGCCGCGCCGTCGCCCCCAGCCCCGAAGATCCCCGCGCCTGCGAGCCGGGTGGAGGAGCGGGCTGTGGCGTATCTGGCGACGTGTGAACCTGCGATGCAGGGGTACGCAGGCCATGACAAGTTGTTGTGGGCGGCTCGGGCGATGGTGCGGGGGTTTCAACTCTCCGAAGAGGCGGCGCATTCGTTGTTGGTGGCGCACTTTAACCCTCGGTGCGTGCCGCCGTGGAACTTGGCCGACCCGCGCGAGGCGAAGGATTTTCGCCGGAAGGTGACGGAGGCGACACGAACCCCGGCGCAGAAGCCGGATAGGTGGTTGCTAGCGGAAGAGTTTGCGCCGCCGGTGGATGAGGTCTTCCAGTCGTTTGCGGATGAGCTGGCGCAGCGGCTTCTTGGGCGCGTGAAGGTCGATATGGAGACCCCTGCAACGGCGGAGGGGTCTATCGCGAATCCGATAGACGTTGATTTGCTGCGGCCGCCGGGGCTGGTGGGGGAGATTGCGGCGTGGCTAGAGGAAACGGCGATGTGCACGCAGCCATGGCTTAACCTTGGCGCGGCGATTACTTTTGCGGGGGCGCTGATGGGGCGAAAGGTACGCAGTGAGACGGATACGCGGACGAACATCTACGCGATGGCAGTCGCGGAGACGAGCGCCGGGAAGGATCATGCCCGGAAGGCGCTCCGGAGGCTGGCGGCGGAAGCTGGATGTCTGCAACTGATTGGCGGGGAGGATGTTACTTCTGATGCTGCGATTGCGACGCAGCTTGAGCTTCAGCCCGTGACGCTGTTTTTGTGGGACGAGATTGGGCACCTACTGGGGACGATTCAGCGGGATAAGAACAACTCGGCGGCGCAGAAGATTCTGCCAATGCTGATGATGCTGTACTCCTCGGCCTCGGAGACGGTGATCGGGAAGGCGTATGCGGGGAATCCGGGCAAGGTGTTCGACCAACCGCATCTTTCGATTTACGGCACGGGGGTGCCGGGGCGGTTTATCTCGGGGATCTCGGCGGAGCAGCTTTCGGATGGGTTTCTTTCGCGGTTGCTGGTGTTTATCAGCCTGAGTCGACCAATGCCGGACACCCGGAAAGGGAAGATGAAGACGCAACCGGTACCGCCGGAGTTGGTGGAGAAGGTGCGGGCGCTGTGGAATCTGGCGGTGCCTGCGCCGCAGGAGGCCGGGAACGTGGAGGCGCAGACGCGAGCGCACCAAGCGACGATCATCGAGACGCCGGAGGCGGAGGCTCGACTGGATGCTTTTGCGCGGGAATGCCACGCGAAGCTGATCTCCCCGCAGGATAAGGATAAGAACTCCCTCTGGGGGAAGGCGGCGGAGAATGCCCGCAAGCTGGCGATGGTTTGCGCCGTGGGCGACCACAAGGAGGGGCAGTGGGGCGGGGAGATTGAACTGCGGCACGCGGAGTGGGCCTGTGGGGTGGTGCGCCGGATTGTGGAGGACTTCCTGAAGCTGGTGACAGAACACATGGCCGAGACGCAGTTTGAGCGGGATAAGCTATTCGTGCTCCGGGTAATCGAGCGAGGGGGGGCCATAGGGGTGCGTAAGAACCAGATCACCCGGGCGACCCATCGGATGCTCCCTAATGTTCGAGAGATGGCGATTCGCGACCTTTTGGAGTCGGGTGAGGTCGTTATGCAGACCGAAGGGAAGGCGAGCACCTTCTTTAAGACCCCCTATGGGTTGATCGCTGAACATCAACAAACGTCAACAAGCTCTGTTGACGTTCAAATCAAGTAACCATCAGGCCTAGATGAGAAACGTCAACAAAAACACACTCTTACCCATTTCCTAATTTCCTTCCTCACCCCTCCCTTTATGGACACTTCCAAAAATCCGTTGATGTTTGACCACGAGGCCTCTCCACAAAAGGATTTGAACGTCAACAAGCCCGTGTTGACGTTCGTTGACGTATCGAGCCCCGAAACCGTTACGGTCATCCTCCCCATCCCACCCCGGCGACTCTCCCCGAACTGCTCATTTGCCACCCGGGGCGGGCGGTTCGCGAAGATGGCGGCAACTCGAAAGTACCGGACGCTGGCGAAAGAGGCGGTCGAGGCGGCTTGTGTGGAGTCTGGGCCGTGGGAGCGGGCGGTGGCGACGGTGACATTTTACTGGCCGGATAACCGGCGGCGAGATGAGGACAACGCGGTGGCGTCGCTCAAGGCGGCTTATGACGGGTTGGTGGAGGCCGGGCTGGTCGTGGATGATGATTCGCGGCATCTGCGGCGGGAAATGCCGATATTTGCGGTGGATAAGGCGCACCCTCGGGTGGAGATGGTGATCGAAAGGAGGGAGGAGTGAATCTGGAGCATCTGCTGATTCGATGCGCCTGCGGTTGCGGGCGGGTGGTGCGCAAGCCGGATGGGAAGTTCCACGGGCGTGAGTGCGGCAACCGCGATCATGGCCGACGCCGAAAGGGCACGAAACGGAAGCTGGTTCACCAGTATAAGGTTGGGAAAGGGCGAGACGTGGGGGAAGGACGCTACCGGGCGGGGCGGTAGAAATCTATTGCATCGGCGTTTCGGATGCTTCTCTGCATAGGGCATGCCGATCTTGAAGAACCAGCGCCATGAACGCTTTGCCCAGCTTGTTGCGACGGGCAAGAGCGCCACGGAGGCTTACCGGAAGGTCTACAAGACGACGGTGAAGGTTGCTGGCTCTGCCGGTGGGCGTTTGTTGAAAAATGTTCAAATCCAGCAAAGGATGGCGGAACTTCAGCAAAAGGCGGCCGAAGGCGCGGTGATGAGTCTGCAAGAGAAGCTGGAGTATCTGGCGGCGGTGAAGCGGACGCCGATTGGCGAGGTGAATGAAACGAGTCCGCTCTGCCAGTCGGTGGAGTGGACCGAGAGCGGCAAGAAGCTCAAGATGCCGGACAAGCTCAAGGCTATCGAGCTTTCGGCGAAGTTGCAGGGCGAGTTTAAGGAGCGGGTGGAGGTGCAGGTGGATGGCGTATCCGATCTGCTGAAGCTGATCCGGGGAGGGAAACCATGACCGAAGCCGAACTTCAGCGGTGCCTTGCCGATCCTCTTTGGAGGCTCCAGAACCTCTACAAGATCAAGACGGAGGATGAGGGGCGGCCGCTTCCGTTTCAGCCGCGGGCAGAGCAGCTCGAAGTGCTTACGTCGCTTGCCGAGAGGCCGGATGAGCCGCTTTACATCATCAAGTCTCGTCGGCTTGGGATGTCCACAGCCATCGGTTTAATGCTGGCCGACTGCGCGGCGTTCAATAACGGGTTTCAGGGCTCGCTCGTGGACCAGACGCAGGCGGACGCGGAGCGTAAGATGAGCGAGATCATCCGGTACGGCCTGATGTCTATGCCAGTTCCGCTGGTTGAACGGATGGAGTTTCCGAAGAGGAATGACGGAGAGCTTCAAGTGCGTGTCAGCGGGCAAGGCATGGAGGATGTAAGCCGCATCTTTGCCGGGAAGAATTCGCGCGGCGGCACGAATAACTTCCTCTGGATTTCGGAATGGGGGCCAATTTCCGCCACTGATCCGGGGCGCTCTCGGGAGATTCGGACGGGGGCGCTTCCTTCTGCCCGGCGTGGGCGGCGCGTGATTGAGACAACGTGGTATGGCGGGAAAGGGGGTGATCTTTGGGAGTTGGTGAAGCCAATCCTTCAGCATGATCCCAACGCAGAGGGGAGGGTTCTTTTCTTTCCTTGGCATGGTGATCCGGCTTGCGTGCGCACAACCGGGCAGGTGGACGGGGAGCTTGAGCACTATTTCCGGGAGCTGGCGGACAGGATCGGGCGGACATTCTCCCAAGAGCAGAAGAAGTGGTACGCGGCTAAGAAGCTGGAGCAGGGCATCTTCGTGAAGCGCGAATATCCTTCGACGCTGGATGAGGCGATGACCGCGCCGATTGAAGGGGCGATCTACGGCGACCTGATTACGCGCTTGCAGGCTCAAGGGGCGATTCGTCCCAGCGCGGTCGATGGCTCGGCGCTGATTCACACCTTCTGGGACTTGGGATCGCCAGTGAACACGGTGGTATGGTACGTGCAGCTGGTGAGTTCGGAGATCAGAGTGGTGGACATTGACATCAACCTCGACCTGACGCTGACGGAGCGCGTGGCGCAGATGATCGGCAAGGGGTATCTCTTTGGGCACCATTACCTGCCGCATGACGGGGCGGCCACGCCGACGAGTGGTCGCTCGGTGCACATGGAGCTGGAGGCTGCGGGGTTGCGCAATGTGCGGATCATCCCGAGGACGACGGACATCTGGATCGGGATCAATCGGTTGCGGCAGCTCATGCCGCGCATGACGTTCCGGCTTCCGGCTTGCGAACGAGGAGTGGAGGCGTTGGCCAACTACCACACGCGGCGAGAGAGTAGCAGCGGGCTCGCGCAGGATATGCCGGTGCACGACTGGTCGAGCCACGCGGCGGATGCGCTGCGGATGTTTGCCGAGGCAGATGCTGCGGGGATGCTGGAGGGCGGGAGCGCGACGGCGATGCAATCCCGGCGCGGAAACGGGGGCGTGCGGGTGATTACGGGGATTCGCGACCTGGGCGGGGAGGTCCGTGTGTTGCGATGAAGGGGGCGCATAATCAGCGGACCCTTTCCCCCGTTGAACGAGCTGCGGCGGTCTACGATCGGGAACCGTGTGCGCGGACGTTCCGGGAAGACCTCGAAGCGCACTTGCTCAACGGGTATGTGTTCTCGACGCCGGAGACGTTTTTGATGGGCCGTGTGGTGCAGCGCGATGCTGACCCGGCGTTGATCGTTGATCCGTGGCATCGGTTTGAGGCGGGCGACTGCTGGATGGTTTACCTTTCCGCCGGGTGCATCCTGCGGGATGTGCCGCGGTTGATGCCGTTTCCACTGCCATGGCTGGCTTGGGAGCGGGGCAACAAACTGCGGTTTTGGCGGACGGAGCGGGTGCTTGGCGAGATTCGCGAAAGAAAACTATTGCATGCCCCTTCGGGAAACCGCTCGGTGACGGTATGTGGATGCTCCATTTTCCCGAGAACCGGCCCGGCCCGGGGATGATCTTCTTCAAAGGCGGTGCGCCGAAAGCGCCGAAGCAGCAGAAGGTGAAGCTGCCGAAGGTGCCGGACCCGTTGCCGCCGCCGCCGCCTGCGGTGGAGACTCGGCCTGACCACGACGAGGTAACATTGCAGGCTCGCACTCGCGATGCTCGTAAGAAGGGGATTGGCTCTACGCTGTTGGCTGGGGAGACGGGCGGGGCGAGCGCGGGGAAGCGGACACTGCTTGGCTGATATGGCAGAGGAGCGCGTAGGGTTGGCCAGAGAGTTGCTGGAGCGTCATACGGCGCTCAAGGCGGAGCGTGCTCCGTGGGATGCCTTCTGGCAGGAGGTGGGCGACTACGTGATGCCACGGAAGGCGCAGATCGTCTCGAAGGTGAATGTGCCTTCGACGGTGAAGCAGCAGGTGCTCTTTGACTCTACGGCGATCCGGGCCAACAACATCCTTGCCAATGGGCAACTGGCTTGGATGACGCCACATGAGTCGTCTTGGTTCTCTTTCGATGCTCCGCCGGAGATGGCGGGGAGCGATGCGGTTGCCAACTGGTTTAAGCGGTGCTCAGAGATTGCGCACTTGGAGTTCTCCCGGTGCAACTTCTACTCGGAAATTCACGAGCTTTACCTTGATCGGGGGGCGTTTGGGACAGCGGCGATTTTCTTGGAGGAGGGGCGGCGTAACCCGCTTCGCTTTGAGACTTGGGATGTGGGTTCGTTCTCCGTGGCGGAGGATGACGAGGGGCAGGTGGATACGGCTTCGAGGGAGTATTCGCTCTCGCTGCGGCAGGCTCGGCAGGCGTTTGGCGAGGAGGCGCTCTCGGAGGAGATGCGCAAGAAGCTGGCCGAGGCGCAGCAGGAGCCTAAGAAGCTCGATGAGCGATATACGTTCATCCACATGATCTACCCGCGTGATCCGGCGACGATTGACCCGACGCGGGCGGACCCGGAGAACATGCCGTTTGCTTCGGTCTACATTGACGAGAAGGCGAAGCAGATCGTGAAGGTGAGCGGGTTTCGGGAGCTGCCATTCTTTGTAACCCGGTTCCTCAAGTGGGGGCGGGAGTCTTATGGATGGTCGCCTTCATGGATTGCTCTGCCGGAGTCGCGGCAGTTGAACTTTCTTGAGAAGAATCTCGATGCGCTGGCGGAGGTTGCGGCGTTTCCGCGCATCCTGATCCCGCAAAACTACCAGGGCGACATCGACACGCGGGCGGGCGGGGTGACTTACTTTGACCCGGCGAATCCGAACGCGATCCCGAAGGAGTGGGCCACCGCTGGCCGGTACGACATCGGGCTTGATCGGGCGAATCGGAAGGCGAAGGCGATTGAAGATGCCTACCACGTGGACCTCTTCCAGATGTTCCGGCAGCTCGATAAGACCAACATGACGGCGACGGAGGTTTCGGAGAGGGCTTCGGAGAAGCTGATTCAGTTCTCACCGACCTTTGCGCGGATGACGACGGAGCTTTTCAACCCGATGTTGCACCGGGCGTTCTCGCTGCTGCTGCGTGGGGGGTACTTCCCGCCGCCGCCGCCAGAGGCGATGATGCAGGACGCGAACGGGGCGTTCCTGCCGGAGCCGAAGATTTCGTACTCCTCCCGGATCGCGATGAGCATCCGGGCGCTGGAGAACAATTCCTTCAACCGCAGCTTGGCGCAGGTGATGCCGGTGGCGCAGCTGCGGCCTGACATCCTCGACAACTTTGACTTTGACCGGATCGTGCGCTCGATGGCTCGCAATGATGGGTTGCCTGCGGACTGGATGCTGGATGCCGAGGCCGTGGCGAAAATGCGCGAGGCCCGGGCGCAGGCTGCGGCCCAGCAGGCGCAGATGGAGCAAGCGCAGATGTTGGCGGATGCGGCGGGCAAGGCCGGGAACATTAAGCCGGAGAGCGCGGTGGGCCGGGCATTGGAGGAAGGGCTATGAGCACGAGCGAGTTAATCGACCACATCGATCTGATGCGGGATGATCTTTTGCGGATCAGATCCTGCCCCGGGGCCACGGAAGAGATCCGTCAGTTGTGCGACAGGGCAATCACCGGAACGAAGCAGCGGGTGCCGGTAATTGCCCAGAGAGATCGGGCCGAGGGTCGGGTGGCGGAGCTTACTATCGAGCGCGATAAACTTCTCGCTGAACTGGAAGCCCTGAAGGGCGATTCCGAATTACTGAAGCACGTTGGCCACACCGCCCTGATGGACGCAAGTGTCAGGCGGCGCATTGCAAATGGGGGTACTCTGCCATGAGGAGCGAACTCGACCGGGCCAAGCACCAGCAGCGGGTGATTAACGCCTACCGGCGGCTCTTTGGCTCCGATGAAGGCAAGCTGGTGCTGGATGACCTGCGAGAGCGGTTTGGGACGGAGAAACCTGCGTTCATCCCTAATCAGGGCGGTGGGTACGATCCGCTTTGGGCTGCGGTGCGGGACGGGCAGCGGCAGGTCGTGATTCACATTGATTTTCAAACTTCCCTCCCCGCGCAAGGGGACGGGAATGTCGAGGAAACACAAGCAAAGGTAATCAAATGATTGAAATCAAAGACGGCGCGGCGTACCGCGATGGAGAAAGGTTCGGCACGGTGGAGGGTGAAACCATCATCGTGACGGAGAAGCTGCATCACCAAGTGGTGAAGAAAGTCGAGAAGGAGACCGGGCTGAAGGTGGTGGTTGACGGCGAGGCCGATGATGGCCAGCAGTCGCCCGAGGATAAACCGGAGCAGCCCTTGGAAGCCCCGAAAGACGACCCCGAGCCGCCGAAGGACTACCGGGGGGACAAAACCCCGGCCTTTATCAACTGGATGTTCCGCAATCACCCCGAGAAGGCGGCGAAGCGGTACGCGAACCGGAAATTTGAACGTAACGAACGATGAGCGAATCCCTAATCACTCCGCCTGCCGCGACAGAGACAACCGCCGCAACCACTACGGCTGCAACAACCACGGCGACGGCTGCCGCCACGACAGCAGCGCCAACCGGTCTCATCAACCCGGATGGCACGTTTGCCGAGGGGTGGCTGGATCGGCTCCCGCCCGAGCTGGCCGACGCCAAGCCGACGCTGGGTAAGTTCCAGAACTTTGGTGATCTGGCCAAGAGCTATGCTTCGCTCCAGACGGTGATCGGTAAGAAGGCGGCTGCTGTGGCGGTGCCGAACGAGAAGTCTACCCCGGAAGAGGTGGCGGCTTACCGCAAGGCTCTTGGTGTGCCGGACTCGCCCGACGGCTACCAGATCAAACCCGAGCAGCTTCCCGAGGGGTTGCAGTGGGATGATGAGCTGGCCAAGGGTTTTGCCGAGATCGCCCATAAGCACCACATTCCCCCGGCGGCGATGCAGGAGCTTACCGCTCGCTTTGTGGCCAGTGAGGCCGCGAAGGTGGAGGAATACTCCAAGACGGCGTATGCCGAGCTGGAGACGGGTCGCACCGAGCTGCGGAAGGAGTTTGGTGGGAACTTTGACAAGAACATCCAGCTTGCCGGGCGCGTGGCGAACACGGTGGGGCTCGACCCGGAGAGTCCGGGGTTGCGTGATCCGAACGTTGTGAAGGCGCTGGTGCGCATGGGTGGGATGATCTCAGAGGACAAGATTGCCCAGCTCGGCGGCACGGCGCAGGCGGCGAGCTTGAACGCCAAGGACATCATGACCAACCCGGCGAACCCGTATCACGCTCGCTACCAGAGCGGGGATTCGGAAGTTGTGGGGATGGTGCGGGATTTGATGGCTCGCGGGATGGGGTAGCTTTCGTCAGCGAGAGAGAAAAGAGAGAG
>JBBCKB010000061.1:0-32059 GCA_037189965.1 Chthoniobacteraceae bacterium
CGGGATGGCGACCGGCGAGATATAGTCTTCCTCCAGCGTCTCCTGCTTGGGCGTTACCTTGAAGGTCGGCGCGCGCGGCCGCATCAGCGTGCTGATGACCGCCGGGATCGTATGGATCGATTGGATGAGTTCATAAAGCTCCGAGACAAATGCCCACCGCGTCTTGCCGAAAAGGTAGTGCGTGGCGCCAAACATGACCACCAGGTACGGGATCGCGTAGGCAAAGAAGGTCTCCACATTGGCTGCATAGATGCGCAGGCCAAAGATGAGGAACGCCGCCGGAGCCACCATGTAGACGATGCGGGCAAACGGGAAGAACCAGAAAAAGCAGCTATTAAAGTAGCAGATCCGCTGCGAGAGCTGCAGCCCCGGCATGAAGAGCGGGCACTTGAGCATGAACATCTGGATCATCCCCTGTGCCCAGCGCGTGCGCTGGCAGATGAAGCCGTTCATCGTCTCCGCCGCCAGCCCGGAGATCAGCGGTTTGGAAAGGTAGACGCTGTGGTAGCCTTGGCTGTGGAGGTGGAGCGCCGTCTCCGCGTCCTCGGTCACGGTATCCGTAGCCAGGCCGCCGTTGCTCTCTAGCGGGCGCCGCCGCAGGAGGGCCCCCGAGCCGCAGAAGAAGGCCGAGTTCCAAAAGTCGAGCCCGCGCTGGATCTCGCGGTAAAACATGTCGTTCTCCCCCGGCATCTGGTGGAAGGTATCGAGGTTGCGCTCGATCGGGTCGGGGTTGACGAGGAAGTGCGGCGTCTGGACGAGGAAGAGCTTCGGGTCGTGCAGGAAGAAGCCGACCGTCTTTTGCAGAAAGTCGGTCGTCGGTACGTGGTCGGCATCGAGGATCGCGATCAGCTCCCCATCCGTCTTCGCGAGCGCTTCGTTGATGTTGCCCGCCTTGGCGTGCTTGTTGGCCGGCCGTGTGAGGTAGGTAACACCAAGGGTGGCGCAAAGCTTTTGCAAGCTCTCGCGGCGCTCGCGGGCCGCCAGCACGGCCTCGCGCGTGCCGCGTTGGCACTTCTGGTCGGTCGCCCCGTCGTCCAAAAGGTAGACGCGGTAGCGCCCCTCGGGGTACTCCATCTGCACGGCCCCCAGCAACGTCGTCTCCAGAAGGGAGATGTGCTCGTTGTAGGAGGGGACCATCACATCCACCGTCGGGCACTCCTGCGGATCTTCGGGCAGGGGCATCGGCTCCCGGCTCATCGGGGCGACGTTGACGAAGTTGCCCATGAGCGCCACCAACACACCGTAGATCTCTGCAAGGTAGAGGATGATCGCGCAGGAAAAGCTCACCCAGTCGGTAAACTCCACCGTGTAGAGTGTGCGCCAGAAGATATAGCGCAGGATGATGAACGAGGAGAGAACCAGGAAGATGACCCTCGAAGCCAAGCTCTTGCGAAACCAGCGGAAGACCAGCAGCAGCACCACCAGCGCGATGGAGACAGAGACTTGCGTCTGCACCGAAGTCCCCGCCATGGAGAGGTAGGCGAGGGCGATCGTGGCCAGCGCGGGCAAAGCAAAGCTGGCCGGGCTCTCCCGTTTGCGGCTCCGGGCTGTGGTAGGCCGGGGCGAGGCGGGCGGAGGTGCGGAGCTCGTTTTCGGGAATATGAACGGAGAATCCTGCATGCAAGGTCGGGCGGAAGCCGACAGATCTCTTCGAGAGATCAGCCCTACTTCGGAGGGCGGGCTTCACTTGCTTTGCTGTTCGATAAACGTGTCTGGGTAAAGTGCAGATGCCCCGTTTAAGTGAGTGGGGGTGGGGCAAAGGTCAGCATTTTAGCGTAAACCGACATGATTAAAACAGGTTTTTTCAGGAGAGGCAAGAGAGGGCGGAAGCGGGAAATTTGAAAAAAAATGAAAATACCGCTTGAAATCCTACTTTTTCTATAGACTATAGGGGGCATGAAACCGACCTTGCTCCTTGCCGCCGCCCTTTCGCTCTCCGCGTTTGGCACTCTCACCACCCATGCCGCCAACCAGCCGTTGGTCGACACCGAGTGGGCCACCAAAAACGCGCAGGACGCCAAAGTGCGTCTCGTTGAAGTGAGTGTGGACCCCGGGGTCTTCGAAAAAGGCCACCTGCCCGGTGCGCAGAATGTCCGCTGGCACACCGACTTGGTGGACCCCGTCCGCCGCGACATCATCTCCAAAGAGCAGTTTGAGGCGCTTGCCTCCAAGCTCGGCATCACCCCCGAGACGACGGTGGTTCTCTACGGGGATAACAACAACTGGTTTGCCGCCTGGGGCGCGTGGATCTTCAATTACTACGGGCATAAAGACGTCCGCCTGCTCGACGGCGGCCGCGTGAAGTGGGAGGCCGAGAAGCGCCCCTACTCCACCGAGATCGCCTCCGTCACCCCCACCCAGTACAAGGTGACCGAGGTGAACAGCAACCTGCGCGCCCGCCTCCCCGATGTGGTGGCCATCGCCGAGGGGAAGAAAGACGCCCGGCTCCTCGACATCCGCTCGCCGGATGAGTTTGCAGGCAAGATCATCGCGCCTCCCGGGGTGCAGGAGCTGGCCATCCGCGCCGGGCACGTGCCCACGGCGGTGAACCTCCCGTGGAAGGTCGTTGTGAAGGAAGACGGCACCTTTAAATCCCCCGAAGACCTCAAGAAGCTCTACGCCGAGAAGGGGATCGATGGGAACCAGGAAGTGGTCGTCTACTGCCGCATTGGCGAGCGCTCGGCCCACTCGTGGTTCGTGCTCAACCAGCTCCTGGGCTACAACGCCCGCCAGTACGATGGCTCGTGGACGGAGTACGGCAACGCCGTAGGCGTGCCGATCGACAACCCGGCCGGTACGGTCTGGACAGGTAAGTAAATTTCAGTTGGTGTACCGCCCGGAGGCTGTGTGTGGGCCTCCGGGCGGTTTTCTGTTTTTCCAATGACTCGCAAATTGCAGGTAGTCGCAGCCCTCGCGCTGGTGGCGGCGGCCGTGGCCACCGGCTACTGGCTGCATGGAGATGCGCGCTTTGGCCGCGATGCCTCGCTCACGTGGTGGGTCGGCATAGCCCTCGGGGTGGTGCTCCAGCGGGCGCGCTTCTGCTTCTTCTGCAACCTGCGTGAAGCGCTCGAAGAGCGTGAGCCGCGCCCCTTGCTCGGCATCCTCACCGCACTGGCCGCGGGCACGGTGGGGGCTGTCATTATCTTTGGCGCGTGGATTCCCGACGCCACGGCGGGCTACCTCCCGCAGCGCGGCCACATCAGCCCCGCCGCATGGCCCATGCTGGCGGGCGGGCTCCTCTTTGGCGTGGGGATGGCTTTCTCCGGCTCGTGCATCAGCGCCCATTTTTACCGGCTTGCCGAAGGTTCGCCGCTCTCGCCCGTGGCGCTCCTCTCCGCGCTTGGCGGCTTCGCGCTGGGTGATCTTTTTTGGAACCCGCTCTACCTCGCCGCTTACCGGATGGCCAAGCCTGTCTGGCTCCCCGAGATCGCCGGGTTTGGCGCGGCGCTTCTGGGCCAGCTTGCGCTCCTCGGGGTGCTGGCGTGGTGGCTTTGGCGGCGGCGCGTACCTGTAACCCCGGAGCCCCAGCCTGCCAGCGTGCATGAAGCACTCTGGGTGCGCCGCTGGCCCTGGTGGGCCGGTGGGCTCGCCGTCGGAGCGCTCTTGAGCGTGGCGCTTTTGCGCACGCAGCCGCTGGGGGTCACGGCGGAGCTGACCGCCCGCGGCCACCAGCTCGCACAGCAATGGGGCTGGGCCCCGGAGCGGCTGGAAGGGATTGATGGCCTGCGCGGCTGCATCCTCCCCGCATCGAGCGCCCCGCTTTCGCTCAATGCCTTGCTCATCCTCGGGTTGGTGGCAGGCTCGCTGGTGGCTTCCTTTCTGGGTGGCCACTTCGAGTGGGAGAAGCCGCCCCTGCGCCGCCTTGCCTCCGCGGCGTTGGGCGGGCTTTTGCTGGGGGTTGGCTCGCGCATGGCGCTCGGGTGCACCATCGGCACCTTGTTGGGGGGGATCACCGCGCTCTCGCTCTCCGGCTGGCTCTTTGCCATCGGGCTGGTGGGCGGTGTCTGGGCAGGCCTGCGCCTGCGCCGGGTATGGTGGTAGCGCTCCTGGGTTTTCGCCCGGAGTTTGCAGCCAAAGCGCATCGCTTTGGTTTTGATTACTAAATAAATGTGCTCGGGTCACCCGGTACATAAGGGTGAAATTTGCTTTTTATCTGATCATAAAAGGATTGACGGGAATAATTATGAGCATTATTACTCATAATTAGTGAAGCATTCTACCCGAGGCACCCAACGTGAAATTGCCGAGAAGGCCAACGTCTCTCAGGCACTGGTCTCCCGCGTGCTCAGCGGCTCCAGTATTGATGTCGGCGAGGAGACGCGCCTACGCATCCTCCGCGTGGCGCAGAAGCTCGGGTACACCCCGCGTGCAAAGCGGGTGGCCCCGGCCAAGCGCGGCAAGCTACTCGCCTACATCCAGCCGCTGGTAGCCCGGGGCGCGCACCAGGAAGACTGGATCTACCAGACTTACGAAGAATTTTACCAAACCATCCACGCCGAGATGCTCACGGTGGCGCACGCTTCGGGCTACGCCCTCATGGCCCAGCCGTATACCGATGCTGCCAGCCTCATGCAGTGGCTCACGGAGTGGAATGTGGACGGCGTCTTCTGGCACGCGCGTGACGAAGTGCTTCTCCAGTGGATTGCGGATCGCTTCCCCACCGTCCAGATCAACCGGCATGACGCGATCAACGCCGACGCCGTCTCCTCCAACCAGGAGGAGTTGATTTTGCTCGCGCTCGACCACCTGCGCGCCCAAGGCCACCAGCGCATCGCCTTCATGCCGCAGAGCCCTGTTAAAGACCGGCTTTGGATGATGCGCACCCGCGCTTATGAAGACTACTGCGAGCGCCACCGGCTCCCGATGTTTACGGAGGAAATGGCTCGCCTGAGCGGCTTCCCCCCCGAAGAAGCGGCTCGCTTTCTGGAGTGGGTGGCAGCCGGGGGCGAGGCCCCCACGGCGCTTGTCCTCACCGACCATAACGCCCTGCGGCTGCTCAAGATCGCCTCCGAACGCGGCGTCGAGATCCCCCGGCAACTTAGCCTCGTGGGCATTGATAACGTCTCCGCCAGCCCGCACACCTCGCCCCCGTTGACCTCGGTGGACCCATGTATGAGCGAGATTGCCCGCGTGGCCGTGGGCACCCTTCTGGAGCGGCTGGAGCACCCCGGTGCCAACCCGCGCAAAGTCCTTGTCTCCCCCCGGCTGGTCTGCCGCAGCTCCGTGGCCGACCTTCGCCTCCATTCCTTAACCCCCGCACCCTCCTCCCTACCATGAAGCGCCCCCTCCAAATCGCCCTCACCTCCCTCGTGCTTGCGGGCCTGCCCGTGGCCGCCCTCGCCCAAGGTATCACTTATTGGAAAGGGGGAGATGGCGATTGGTTCACCCCCGGAAACTGGAGCAGCGGCACTCCCATCAGTACGACGGATACCCGCTTCACCAACGCGACGACCACGGTAGATAACGAGCTCTTCATCGGCGGAGCCGCCGTCACCCAGTTGTTGGAAATCCGGGAGAAGAATGTCCGTCTCACCTTTGCCAGTGGCGCGAGCCTCGCCTCCACTACCGCGCGTATTGGCGTTACCGGCACCGCGAGCCTTACGCTGGCCAACACCGCTTCTGCCGCTGCCACAGCTTCGTTCAACAGCATCCTGCTCGGGTACACGGGCGGGATCAACGGGAACGTGATGACCCTCTCAGGCACCAACCTCTCCGTCACCGCTTCCGGGAACCGCACGCGCGTCGGCGCTGCTAGCGGTAGCAATACCTTGCGGGTGGAGAGCGGCGCGGCCCTCTCCCTGCATAGCCTCCGTATCGCGGGGGTCGATGGCGTCTCGAACAACCGCGTCATCGTTGCCGGCAGCAATAGCTCGCTCTCTGTCACCACTGACACGGTCGATATTGGTGCGGGCTCAGGCACCAACCTTGGGGATAATGCCCACCATAACGAGCTATCCATCGCCGCGGGCGGCACCTTCAACTCGCAGCAAGCCGTCACCATCGGCCAACGGCTGGGGACTTACCAGAACACCGCCACCATCGAGGGCACGGGCTCCCGCATGGTGTTACAAAGCGGGGCCGCCCTTACCGTGGGCCGCAGCAGCACCGCCATCAACACCGGTGGAAACGGCGTGGCCCTGAGCAATGGCGGCGCGCTGGAGACGAATGGCGACATCTCCATCTACGGGTACGACACCGCTGCCGCCACCACCTACGGGCGCAACTACCTAGCCATTGGCGACACCGCCTCCGTCGTACAGGGAGGCGTTGGCCGCCGCGTGCTTATCGGGGCCGATGCGCTCCTGCGGCTGGAGGCAGGGGGCACGCTGCAAACCGCCTCTCTTTTGATCCAAAATGGCGGCTTGCTGGAGGCAGCCGGGGCCGGGCTGGCTGCCGGGCAGACCACGCTCGAAGGCGGCTCCACCCTCCGCGTCGGCGGGGCCGGGGCCACCACCGCTTCCACGCTTACGCTTTCAAATGCGGTTACCTTCAACGAAGGGAGCCGGATCGAGTTCCACCTCTTCTCCGGTAGCTCAGGAGACCAGCTCTTCCTCGAAGCAGGGGCTGCGCTAGACTTGGCAGCCAACGTCACCTTCGCCCTCACGCTCGCCGATAGCTATACCCCGCAGGAGGGCGATAGCTGGAGCTTCCTAGCGGGCAATACCGGGCTCATTACGGGAAATATCGGTGCGTATATTCTCCCCGACCTCCAGCCCGGCTTGTTGTGGGATGTCACGCAGCTCAACGCCGCAGGGAGCTGGACGCTCACTGTCATCCCCGAGCCCACACTCGGGGGGCTTGCTCTTGGCGGGCTCGCCATGGCCGGGCTCTGGCGCTCGGTGGCGCGGCGCAGGGCGGCCCGGTAAACTTCTCTTTCACGCAATGGTTGCCCCCCCTTCAACCACGGCTGGCCAAAAGGCGTTCTCCACCCTGGAGTTGTTGGTATCGCTCGGCATCGTGGCCGTGCTGCTGGCCATCGCCTTTCTGGCCGCGGCCCCCATGCGCGAGCAAATGGCCAAGGTGAAGTGTCTTTCCACCCTGCGCAACATCGGGGCCGCCATGCAAGCCTCCATCGGCGAGCACAACGGCATCCTGCCCGGGCCGCTTACCGATGGGCAGCGCCTCGGCTACCGCAAGGGCAGCGCCAGCGATAAAAACCACCTCCCCATCGTGCTCGGCCCTTACCTTGGCCTTCCGGAGCCGACTGCCGAAACCCGCTACGCCCACGAGCTGGCTTGCCCCGCGTGGGAGCGCAAGCTCGGCCTCGGCGGAGATCGGCTGACCACGCCTTGCTACATCTTGCTCAAAGCGCAAGTCGGCGGGGTGCGCGAGGAAGTCTTTGGCCGCACCACCGACCCCAAGCAGGAGCCGGTACGCTACCTCCTCATCGACACCCCGGCCCTCCAGCCCGCTCTGCTCGATGCCGATGCGTGGTTGGTGGCCAACTACGCCGGGCGCGTGCCTGGCGAGCCCGTCCACCACCGCGCCTTCCGCAACGCCCTGTTCTTCGACTGGCGAGCCGAGCCGATCCCGAGCCGCCCCTGAGCCCTCTCCTTTCATGTTCCGCTTTCTCCTCCTTGTTTCTTTCCTTTTGGTTGGTCAACTTGCCGCGCAGGAAGGCCGCCGGTGGCAAGTCCCCCCGGTCCTTGCTTCCAGCGGTGGCGTCTACCTTGCCGTGGAGCCCGGCAAGCTGGAGGTCGAGATCTCCAAGCAAGACCTCAACCTCGCCGACAAGTACCAGAATAACCTCTACGTCTGGCTGCTCACGCCCGACCGGCAGGTGGCGGCCAAGGGGCACCTTGTCGATTCCGGAGCTCCCGGGGGCTCCGGCCCGGGCACCCTAGAGAGCCTGCGGCTGGAGGTCGATGTTGCCACCCCCGGCGTCTACCTCCTGTTCGTCCAGCTCACGGGGTTCGATGGCAAACGCAACGATATTGTCTGGGGGTTCTCCACCAATGCCGCCCAGTACATGATCGGCCGGGTCGACCTCGCCAAAACCAAAGGGCGCACCCCGATCTCGCTCCTCAACTTGGGGGGCGAGCCGCTGGAGCTTTTCTTCCGCCCCACGCTGGAGAAGACGCGCGTGCAGTTGCGCACCCTTTCCGAAGAGAGTGGCCACGTCACCTTCCACCGGCCGGGGGGCAAGAAGCCGCTGGAGCTGGAAGTGGGGCCCAAATGGTCCAAAGGCACCTCCTTCACCACCCAGCCGGAAGGCGAGGAGCTTTGGAGCGTGGCACTCGGCTCGCTCTCGGTGGAGCTGGAGATCGCGGGCGTCACCTCCTGGAAGAGCTGGGGTGGCTACGGCTATGAAGACCACGCCTTCTGGAGCTTCCACCGCGAGGCGTTCTTCCCCATCGCCACGCACCGCTGGAGCCTGCTGCCTTACACCCGCGTGCGGGTTTTGGCAGAGGGCGAGCGCAAGGGCGAGGTAGCGGTGGAGCTTTACAACCACTCGCGCATTCACGACCGCCGCTTCCAGCTCTCTGTAGAACCGCCCGCAGAAGCGGCCCTCTCGCTCACCAACGCGTCGGAGGAAGTGGTGCTTGGCCCCGGGGAGAAGCGCGTCGTCCCGCTTTCCTTCCGGCTCTCCGCCCCGCTGGCCCGCGAAGAGGCGCACCGCATCCGCATTCGCGACGTGACAACCTCGGCGTGGACCACCTACTCCACCCTCCGCTTCCTCCCGCCCGGCACGGGGGAGGGGGCTCTTGCCCTCCCGCTGGTGTACGAGCCGTTCAAGCACTTGGCCGAGCAGATCGGCGAGCCGCTCTCTATCCCCCCCAACCAGGTCGATTTCGATCCGCAGAACCGCCCCTTCATCCGCCAGACCCTCTCCCGCCATGAGACGGAGGGCCTCTCCCAGCGGGAGGGTGGGGCGTGGCGGCTGCGCTCCTTCATCTCCGCCGTGCGCGAGGCCATCCCCGGCTTTGTACGCACCGACCGGGGCTCCGCCTTCTTCTCCACCCGCACCGCGTTTGATGCCGAAGGGGGCGTATACACCACCCTCACCGCCATTGGCCCCGAGGGCGGGAGCCGTTACCTCCTCTACCAGCCACGGGCCGAGGCCCCTTTCCAAGTCTACCCGGTGGATGCGCCGGGCCGCGCCGTTGTCGACCTGGAAGGGTTTACCGGGCACAACCGCGAATCGGTCGCCCCGCCCCCGCTCGTCCACTACGCTTACCGTGAGGGCGGCAAGGAAAACGCGGACGAGCCCTTCAAAGTCGCCGCCGCGTTGACGTTGGTTCTCCCCGAGAAACAGGCCGACGGCACCCTTTCTCTGGAAAAGCGCTGGGAGGTGAGCAACCACGCCATCTCCCTCTGCACCCACTCGGGGGGAGCCTCCACGCTCCTCTCGGCGGGCGGGTGGGTTTACCTTCTCTATGGCGAGGTGGTGGATGCCTCCACCTCCTCCGCCGCCGGAGTGCCCACCTATATTGTGGCATGGCACCGGCAGACGGGAGAGCGCCGTGGGCCGGTGCTCGTCGGCCATGCCCCGCCGGTGAACGATATGCACAACAGCTCGGGGTTGACGATGGATGCCCGGGGCACCCTCCACGTCCTCCTCGGTGCGCATGGCAAGAAGCCCTTCCAGCACACCCACTCCCTGCGGCCCGGCTCGATTGTGGATGGGTGGAGCCCCCCGCAAGTCGTCTGCACCACCGGCCTGCGCCTGCCCGGCAAGCAGCACCGCGAGAGCGGCGCGCAGACGTATGTGGGCTTTGTCTGCGGGCCCGATGGCACGCTCTACACCGCCTTTCGCCACGATTTCCAGAACCCCCAAGGGCTCTTCCCCGACTTTGACGAACGCTACCGGGCCCTCTCCTTCCAGCGCAAGCGCCCCGGCCAGCCGTGGGAACCGCCGCAGCCGATCGTGCTCCCGCCGCTGCCCGGCTACTCCGTCTACTACCACAAGCTCACGATCGACCGCAAAGGCGTCCTCTACCTCTACTACACCTACCGCTCGGGTAACTCCATCTACCGCTCCGAGCGCCCGGGAGATGAAGCCAGCGCCGTCCTCCTCCTCAGCCGCGATGGCGGCGAAAGCTGGCACGCCGCCCGCGATGCGGATTTTGATTAACGCGACCTACTATGGCTGCGTTGGATCGTCTGAAGGTTCGGTGCGAGGGTTGGAGATTGTAGGGCGTCTCTGTGAGACGCCATGGGGTTGGACTGCCGTCTCTACTGAGACGGCCTACAATTCACGCTTCGCAGGCGTCCTGCGGGGACCCGCTTGACGTAGTAATATTACTCGCCCACTTTGCTCACCGTATCGCGCAGCGCGGCGAAGCGCGACTTGGCCGCTGGAGCTTCCACTGGGGTTTCCAGCAGTGTTTTCAAATTGATGCGCTCGTACGTCTCCGGCGCGACTTCCTTGAGAAAGGAGCTGACGGTGCACGGAGCCGCGCTCCCATAGCGGAAGCGGCTGTGGCAGTGCGTAATGGTGAGGCTCTCCCGCGCCCGGGTGATGCCCACGTAGAGCAGCCGCCGCTCTTCATCGAGTGTCCCCTCCAGCTTGGAGCGGTCGTGCGGTATAATCCCTTCCTCCAGCCCCACAAGGTAGCAGTGGGGGAATTCCAGCCCCTTTGCCGCGTGCAGGGTGATGAGCATGACGCCCGCGCCCTTTTCCTTATCCTTGTCGTCCTCCTCCTTCTCCTGCCGCAGCGCCATGGTGTCGAGAAAGCCGCGCAACCCCTCGGTGTGGCTTTGTTGGTAGAGGTCAAATGCTTCGAGAATATCGCGGATGCTCGATTCGCGTTTGAGCGCCTCGTCCGCCGTTTTGCAGGAGCGGCGCAGGTCGTCATAATACCCCGTTTCGTCGATGATCGTGCGCAGGATGGCGCATTGGTCTACCAGCGGGGTGTTGAGCTGGGTCTCCCAGGAGTCGAGGCGCTCGACAAATTCGCTGATCGCATTGATCGCCCGGGTACCCAGCACGTTGCGCAGCTCCGGGAGCTGGAGCGCGGCAAAGAGCGGGCACCCTTTGTGGATGCTCAGGTCGAGCGCGTGCTGCACCGTCGCTTCGCTGATGCCGCGCGGCGGGGTATTGATGATGCGCAGCAGGCTCACATCATCATCGGTATTTAAAATGATCGAGGCATAGGCGAGGACGTCTTTGACCTCCCGGCGGTCAAAGAAACTCTTGCCGCCCACCAGCCGGTACGGGATCTGGAGCGCCCGCAGGTTCTCCTCCAGCAGGCGGGATTGGGCGTTCATGCGGAAGAGGATGGCAAACGCCTCATACGGCAGCCCCATCTCCACCGAGCGGCGCTGGATCTCTCCGGCGATGAACTCGGCTTCCTGCCGGTCGTCGGGCGCTTGTACCACGCGGATCTTTTCGCCCTCGCCCAGCGCGCTCCAAAGCTCCTTGGGGCGGCGGCGCGGGTTGTTTTTGATCAGCGCGTTGGCCGCGTTGAGGATCATGTTGGTGCTGCGGTAGTTCTGCTCGAGCTTGATGACGGTGGGGTCCGTAAAGTGTGCCTCAAACTCCAGCAGGTTGGCCACTTCCGCACCGCGCCAGCCGTAGATGGATTGGTCGTCATCACCCACCACGGCGATGTTGGGCCGCCCGCCATCATCCGGCTTGGCGAGGTAGCTCGCCATTTCGAGCTGGAGGCGGTTGGTGTCCTGAAATTCGTCGATCATCAGGTAGCGGAAGCGGCGCTGCCACCGCTGGCGCACATCGGCATGCTCGCCCAGTAGCTTGACGGTGAGGAGCAGCAAATCGTCGAAATCGACCGCGTTGAGATTGCGCAGCTCTTTCTGGTAGCGGGCAAAAACAGCGCCGATGAGGAGGTTCTCATCCTTTGGCGAGCTAAGGCCCATGTTCTTCGCTTTGCTGATGAGCGATTTGGCTGCTGCAGGCTCCAGCTTTTCGTCCTTCGCGGCGGTTTTGGTGATGATCTTGCGGATCAGCCCCGTCTGGTCGCCATCGTCATAGATAGTGAAGTTCTTCTTATACCCGAGCTTCTCGATATCCATGCGCAGGATGCGCACGCAAAGCGCGTGGAAGGTGCAGACGGTGACTTTGCGGGCGACCTCCGGGTCCACCATCCCGGCGAGGCGCTCGCGCATTTCGTTGGCCGCTTTGTTGGTGAAGGTGACGGCGAGGATGCATTCCGCCGAGATCCCCTGCGCGAGCATGTAGGCGATGCGCGCGGTGATCACGCGCGTCTTCCCCGTGCCTGCCCCGGCAAGGATGAGGAGCGGCCCCTCCAGCGTGGTGGCAGCCTGGCGCTGGGGGTCATTGAGATCGAAGAAACGGAACGACATGGAGAAAAACGAGGGGCCAACGGTAGCGCGGGGGCCCCCGTAGGAGAAAGCCTATATCGCTACCGTATTAGCGCTCTTTATCAAAAATACCGAGGGTGGTAATGAGGTCTACCGCACGCTGGAGCGCGGAATCAAAGAGCGGGCGCTGTTGCTTCTGCGGGGCGGAGTCGGTCTCGTCGATCTCCGGGTTGGTACCGGCGACGAGCGCGGCTTCATTCAGCCGCGGGCGTTCACTTTCAAAGACAAACCCGCTTACCCCTTTTTCCAGCTCGGCGGCGAGGATGCGGGCCTCCCGAGCGGGGGGCACGGGCACGGCAAGGTCGGGCTTGAGCCCTTCGGGGAAGATGCTCGTTTCCTGCGCCAGCTTCACCTCCGCAACCGCCACGCGCAGCACTTTGCCACCCCGCAGCGGCAGCTCGGAGAACTCCGCCGCTTCACCCGCCGTCTGCCCGCCGATGACAAGCGCCTTCTGCACGGTGCGCAGTACGGCGGGGATGACTTCCGCCGCTCCGGCGGTATTCGGGCTTACGAGAGAGACGAGCAACCCTTGGAAAACGGGGTCCTGGTTGGAGGTAAACATCTGCTCCTGCTTGGCGCTGGGCCGCCGCACGGCAAAGAGGAGCTTGCCCTTTGGGGTCAGGCGTTTGATGTACTCTGCCGCCAGCTCGTAATCGCCCGCAGCCGGGGTGGCCCGGAAGTCGAGGATCAGGGAGCGGAGGTTCTTCTCGGCGAAGTTGCCCAGCGCGGCATCAAACTCCGCGAGGTGGTCTTTGGTGAGCGCGCCGACGCGGATGTACCCGATGCGGTCGTCCAAAATCTCCGCGCGCACGGGGGAGGGCTCTTCGGTGGAGAGCTGCTTCTCTGCGAGGGTGATGCCCGGGCCCAGCCGCTCCAGCACGCCTTGGAGGCTGGCGCGGGCGAGCGCTTCTTCGGAGACGGCGGCGGTATCCAGATAATGGGTGCGCAGCAGCTCCAGTGCTTGGCGGATGTCGGTATCGGAAAGGGCGTCGACCCCTGCGCGGGGCTCCAGCGGCTCAAGGATGGGCTGCGGCGCGGGGGTGGGGGAGGGCGAGGGCGCCGGGGTTGCAGCCTCTGCGGGCGTGGCGGCGGGGGCCGGGGTGGCCTCTGTGGGCGGCGCGGCCGCTGCGGGTGCTACAGGCGCTGTGGGCTGGGCGTGGCAGGGCAGGCCAAGGCCGAGCAGGAGCGCGGCGGCAAGACGCACAGGGGTGGCACGGCAGAGGGCGGTCTTCATAACCCGCAGATCCTACAACCCTTTTGCGCCGATGTCGCGCCGGAAGGTGGCCCCTTCGAAATGAATCTTGGCCACGGCGGCGTACGCCTTCTCGCGGGCTTGGGTAAGGCTCTCACCCAGCGCGGTCACGCCGAGCACCCGCCCCCCGGCGGTGACAAGCTGCCCCCCCTCCATGCGGGTGCCCGCGTGGAAAATGGTGACATCGCCCAGCGCCTCGGCCTCCTCAAGCCCGGTGATCGGGAGCCCCTTTTGGTAATCTCCCGGGTAGCCGCCCGAGGCGAGGATCACGCACACAGCCGCCCGTGTATCCCACTCTGGCCGGGCGGTATGGAGCGTGCCATCCACCGTGGCCTCCAGCAGATCGAGGAGGTCGCTCTTGAGCCGGGTGAGGAGCACCTGGGTCTCCGGGTCGCCAAAGCGGCAGTTAAACTCCAGCACCCGCAGCCCCCCCGGGGTGAGCATGAGCCCGGGGAAAAGGAGCCCCGAGAAGGTGAGTCCGCTGGCCTTCAGCCCCGCCATGAAAGGCTCCATCAACTCCGTGCGGATGGCGGCCTCCACCTCGGGCGTTACCAGCTTGGCCGGGGGCGAGAAGGTGCCCATGCCGCCGGTGTTGGGGCCTTGGTCGCCTTCGAAGATCGCTTTGTGGTCTTGCGCGGCGGGGAAGAGGAGGTAGTTCTCGCCATCCACCAGTGCGTGCACGGAGCATTCCTGGCCGGTGAGAAACTCCTCGATCACCACGTGGTTGCCCGCATCGCCAAACTGGCGCGCTTCCATAATGTCGTGGATCGCCCGGTCGGCCTCCTGCGCGTTTTGGGCGATGATGACGCCCTTGCCAAGCGCGAGCCCGTCGGCCTTGATGACCAGCGGGTAGGCCCGCCCTTCGCAGAAGCGGCGCGCCTCCGCAGGGTCTGCAAAATGGCCGCTCGAGGCCGTGGGGATGCCGTGGCGCTGCATGTACTCTTTGGCGAAGACTTTGGAGGACTCCAGCCGTGCCGCCGCCTGCTGCGGGCCAAAAATGCGCAGGCCCGCCTCGCGGAAGCGGTCCACCACGCCCGCAGCCAGGGCGTCGTCGGGGCCGACGACGGTGAGGCCGATCCCCTCCCTCTTCGCGAAGGCGACGAGGGCCTCGTGGTCGGCAATGGCAATCGGCACATTCGTGGCAATCTGCGCCGTCCCGGCATTACCGGGGGCCGCAAAGAGTTCTGTAACGCGGGGAGATTGCCGCAGCTTCCACACGAGCGCGTGTTCGCGCCCGCCGCTGCCGATAACGAGGATTTTCATGCCGGGCAAGGAAAGCGGATGCCCGCCCTTAGCGCGAGAAAAAGAACCTTCACCAAGGGAAAAAGAGCGGCACCAGCACTACCGTGGCGATGAGCACCAGCAGCGTAAAGGGAAGGCCGACTTTCACAAAATCCGCAAACCGGTAGTTCCCCGGCCCGAGGACAAGGGTATTAACCGGCGAGGAAACCGGCGTCAGAAACGCGCACGAAGAGGCGAGCGCCACCGTCATCGCAAACGGCAGCGGCGAGACCTGGAGGTAGTTGGCCACGCTCAAGGCCACTGGGGCCATAAGGACGGCAGTGGCGGTGTTGGAGATAAAAAGCCCCGTGAGCACGGTGACCCCGAAGAGGCTCGCCAGTACCACCGGCATGGCCGCCCCCTCCAGCCCGTGCATGAGCGTGCCAACGGCAAGGCCGATGCCGCCCGTGGTATCGAGCGCGCGGGCAAACGGGATCATCCCCACAATCAAGATCAGGCTCTGCCAGTGGATGCTCCGGTAGGCGCTCTCCAGCGTGATGCAACGGAAGGCCCCCATGAGCAGCACCGCGATGAGCGCCGCCAGCACATTGGGCACCACGCCAAACACCATCAGCCCCACCATGAGCAGCAGGCTCCCCACCGCAAACGGAGCGCGCCCGAGTGCGGGGGCGACGTCGTGGATCTCGGGTGGGAGGTTGAGCACGACAAAATCGCGGGTGCGCCCTTGCAGCCGGCGGATCGCCTTCCACGGGCCCGCGATGAGGAGGATATCGCCCATGCGCAGCTTTTCATCGAGGAGGCCGCCCTCCAGCGGCTTGCCGCCGCGCCGCAGACCGACGACGTTGAGGTCGTGCCGCGAGCGGAAGCGCTGCTCCACAATCGTGCGCGAGATGAGGGTGGACTCCGGCGGCACCACCACCTCGGCCATCCCCACCTGGTGCGAGCTTTCCATAAAGTACGCCCCTTTGAGGGGGAGCGTATGGAGCTGCATCTCTCTCGGAAACTGCTCCACCCCCTTGGTGGAGAAAAAATCGACGAGCAGGATGTCGTTGGCCTGGAGCCGCAGCCGTGCGTTGGGGTGGAGCACTTCGGAGTGGAAGGCGTCTGCCCGCTCCACGGCGACGACGTTGGCAAAGTATTCGCGCCGGAGGTTTAGCGAGTCGAGCCGCGCGCCGACCATCGGGGAGCCCGGCTCCACGCGGAAGCGGAAGCCGCGTCCGTGGAGGTGGTAGTCATCAATAAACTGCGGGAGGCCGCGCTCCGGGTGCCCGGCTTCTTCCTCCTCGCGCGAGGGAGTGATCCAGCGGCGCGCCACGAGCATGTAGAGCACGCCCATCGCCAGCACCACCAGCCCCAGCGGGGTAATGCCAAAGAACCCCATGCCGGCGTGCCCGGCTTCTTTGAGCGCGCCATCAAGGACCATATTGGGCGGCGTAGCCACCAGCGAAAGCATGCCGCTGATCAGCCCCGCAAACGCCAGTGGCATCATCAGCCGCCCGGGGTGGACTCTCAGCCGCCGCGCGATCCCCATGACGACGGGGATAAAGACGGCCACCACCCCGGTCGAGCTCATCACCGAGCCGATGCCTGCCACTGCCACCATCAGGCAGACGAGCAGGCGCGTCTCGCTTGCCCCGGCGCGGTGCACAAGCCACTCCCCCACGCGGTAGGTAACGCCCGTGCGCACGAGCCCCTCGCCAATGACAAAGAGCGCGGCGATGAGGACGACATTCGGATCTGAAAACCCCGCCAGCGCCTCCGGCAGCGAGACCAGCCCGAGCACCGGCAGCGCCACCAACGCCATGAGCGCCACCACGTCCATACGCGGGCGGTTGGCGATAAACATGGCGACACAGGCCGCCAGCAGCAGGAGGACTTTGGTTAGCTCGGGACTCATGGGCTCTTCCCCGCGAAGGATTCCCCAAACCTCCTTCGCGGGAAAGCCCCATCTTTTCCCGCTACGAGCGCGAGCGCCGCAGGTGGCGCGCCAACGCGAGCACCCCCGCGCCCCCCAGCAGGAGGACGGTGGAAGGCTCGGGGATGGTCGTCTCGGTGAAGTAGAAGTCGGGCCCGGCCCCGATGCCGAGATACTTGCCGGAGTCGAGCGCCTGCGTGAGCGTCATCCCATCGAGCGGGCCATCGCTGAAGGTGGTCCACAACGGGTTGAGCACGGTGGCGCCGCTGGTGATGCCGTAGGCGGAGAAGCTGCCATCCGGGTCGAGGAACCAGAGGTAGCCATCCTCTGCGCCAATGAGGTTGGGGAGCTGCGAAGAGAGGGTCTGGCCACTGAGCGGCCCGGAGCCGCTGAAGGTGTTGAACCCGAAGCTCGCCAGCGTGACGACCCCGGTATTGATGCTGTAAAGCGTTAGAGAGGTTGAGTCGGACCCGGAGGAAGGGTTGTAGAGGACGACCTGGTCGTCATAAACGGCGATAATATTCTCGTTACCGATGATCGATTGGCCATCGAAAACACCGCCGAAAAAGGTGGTGCGCCCCGGTGTGCCCGATTGGGCATTGGTGTTGGCGTTGGTGGAAAAGTACCAGGTGGCCACCCCGCCGGTAGTAAGGTAGTTGACCTGGTTGTCCTCCGCCCAGTCAAAGGCGCGTACGAGGTTGGTGTGCCCGGTGCCCCAAACCTGCCCGCTGGTGATCAGCTCGCCCCAGGTGGCTCCGGCAAGGTCGGTGGGAGCATTGGTGCCAACAGGGGTGGTAAAGCCGGTGGGGTAGTCGAAGGTGCCGTTGAGGTTGCCGTTAATGTAGCTGTACCGGTAGATCGTGTCCTGAGCTTCTGCTCTGGAGAGGCCGAAAGCGAACGCGGTCGCAGCCACAAGGGTAGTGGTGAAAAGGAGGTTTGGTTTCATGGATTGAAGTGAGGTTGCGTTTTCAGCAAACCAATCGCTCAAGCCCATGCGGGGCAGGGCGGGGCATTTCCTGCCGCCCCCTTTCAAACCTACCGCCTCCGGAGAAAACCTAGGGAGACGGTTTTTCCCGGTTTAAGAAGAAAAAGGTGGGTAGAAAGAGCCCGCCTCCTGCTGCGCCCCCGTGTCTTGCGAGGGGAAACCCTCGTTGCTATTCCAGCCGTTGGAGGATGGCGCAGAGCTTGCGCCACCCGGTAGGCAGAGAAGCCATCTCCAGCCACTCCTGCTCGGTATGGATGCCGCGCCCCTCGGCCAGCCCGGTTACAACGGTGGGGATGCCCGCATGCAGGTAGGCATTGCCGTTGGTGCTGTACGCATCCCAAACCAGCGGGGAGAGGCCGGTCTCTGCCTGTGCCGCTTCCAGCAGGGTGACGAGCGGGTGCCCGGCAGGCAGCTCCCCGGCGGGCCGCAGGCCGATGCGCCGGGAGGTGAGGGTGACGCCGTGCGTGCCATCCAACCGCGCCTTCTCGGCCTCCAGCCAAGCGGCCGCTTCGTCGAGAAAGGTGGCCTGCGTGGAGCGGATGTCGAGCTTGAGCCGGGCCTGCGCGGCGATGACGTTGATGCCGGTGCCTCCCTCCAGCGTGCCGATATTGAAGGTGCGCTCGCCCCGCTTCCACGGGAAGGCGTTCTCCAGCGCGGCTACCCAGCGGGCCGCTTCATGCAGCGCGCTTGGGTCTCCAAAGTCTCCCCAGCTATGGCCGCCGCGCACGGTAAAGGTAAGCTCCTCGCGCAGGCTCCCCACGGCGGTGCGCGCGGCCCGGGCGAGGCTTAGGTCAAACACCAGCGCATCGGCGGCGCGGTCTTTAAAGCGGCGCGCCATGGCGTGAGCGCCGAGCAAGTTGCCCTCGCCCTCTTCACCGACGGTAAAGACACACAGAAACGGAGCCGGGAGCCCCTGCTCCGCGCGCGTCTTGGCCCAGATGAGCAGGGAGGCACACGTGGCGGTATTATCAAAAATACCCGGGGCATGCCACCGCCCGGGCTCTTTGGTCACTTCCACCACCTCGTGGGAAAAGACGGTGTCGATGTGCGAATCAAGGAGGTGGACTCCCGAGGCTCCGCCCGAGAGGTCTACCCAGACGTTGCCATCCGCATCCCGCCCGCTCTCGGCGGGGACGTGCTCTTTGAGCCACGCGAGGATGAAGTCTGAACGCCGCTGCTCCCGAAAGGTGGGCGCACCAATGCGCACAAGGGTGTCGAGAAGGTCGGTGATTTCCGCGCTACGATCCGTTTTCACCCGGGTAGTGGTAGCGGCGTGGAGCGGGCGCGTCAATGCGGCGCGGGGCCGAGCGTGCGCCCGAAGAGGAGGTTGGGGATGATGCGTTGCGGCTTGGGCGGCGTGGTGCTTCCGCTCAGGGCGCGAAAAATCTCCCGCGCGGTGGCCCGTGCCAGTTGGGAGATATCGGCTTCATATCGCGTCGGCTCGGGGATGGCGAAGTGTTGCCACGGCTCGGCATCCTGCGCAATGAGCGAGATCTCCCCCGGCACCGCCACGCCCCTGCGTTGCAAATGCATGAGGATCGTGAGCGAATGCGGGGCAACGGCGGTGATCCAGCCGGTGGGCCGCTGCTTCATGGCAAGTAGGCGGTCCGTCAGCTCGCAGATCCCCTCCGGGGTGCCGTTGTGGTGGTAGATATTGGCCGTCACCTCCGGGTGGGCGGCGGCTCCTTCGAGAAACCCGGCGGCGCTCTCTTTATCGGCCCCCCACTCGCGCCGGTGGAGGATGAGCGCGAGCCGCCGGTGCCCCAGCGCCGCGAGCCGCCCTGCCGCGTGGTGGCAGACGGCGCGGTAGTGGATATCGACACTCGGCAGCCCCAGCGTGGGATCGACCGTGCTTGCCATGATGGCACGCACCCCGCTGCGCAGGCTCCACTTGAGCGCCTCGGGTGGGGGGTAAAAGACCACCCACGCATCGTGCCGGGTGCGGGTGCTGATGGTGCGGAAGAAGTTTGGCTTGTGGGCATAGCCATCGTAGGTCTCCGCCACCACGTTCTTTTGGTAAAGGAGCCGCCGCAGCCCATCGACCCACGAGATGGTGCGGTAGCTGGCATAATCCATCCGCATGGCGACGAGGATGCCGACGGTATACGGGCCGGTGCGCCCCGCCGAAGCGGCCTTGCGGATACGGGTGCCCGCCCGCCTGCGTTCGGTGACGACCCCCTTTTCCTGGAGGATCGCCAGCGCTGCGCGCACGGTGTCGCGGCTCACGCCCGTTTGCGCTGCCAGCAGGCGCTCGGGGGGAAGCCTCTCGCCCCACTGGCCGGTACGCGCCAGCTCAAGGAAATACTCCGCTACCTGCGTCGCGCGGGATTGGTAGGGAGAGGCGCGTAAGGGGGGCTTCATATGGTCTGTTAATAATGCCGAACTTGCGGATTCGGCAAGGGGCGATGTGGCGATAACGAGGAGATGGAGTGCGCTTCGAGGCTGTAATAATCTGGCTTCGAGCGGCATCGTTGAATGAATAGCGAGGAGTTCATTAGTCATTTTGGTCTTTTTAAAAGTCCACAACTCCCGCTTTGCCGGGAGGCGGGAGTGGGGCACCTTTACCTCATGCAAACATTCCTCCCCCCGAAGGTTGGCCGTGGGCTCGCGGTTGCCCTGGCGTCGCTTCTCTTCCCGCTATCATTGAAGGCCGCCACCGTCGTTCAGTGGGGGGGAGATTATGTCAGCACCTACCAGCCCTTTGCGTTCGGGACACCCAGCTCCGGCACCGGGTGGCAGACGTATGTCTACTCCACCACCCGCAACATCGCGCCTGTCGGGCCCAAGGTGTATGGAGCCTTCAGCGTCGTCAACGGGAGCGGCGGCGGGGCGGTGACGATCACCAACAACCGTTTTGGGTATGCCCACCTCGTCGCGGGAGACCAGATGCGCTTCGGCATCACCGCGGATGGCACCACCGGGTCGGTGACCATGAGCGGCCTTGTCTTCTTCCAGAAGGAGGATTTTCTCAACGTGACGAACGACCAGAAGGTCAACTTCAAGGAGGGCGGCTCGCTGTCACTTGCTATCGCCAATATGCTTGGCGACAACAGCCAGCAACGGGTGCGCCTGGCAGTCTATGCACTGGTGGGCGCAGAATGGGGGTGGTACCTTTCGGAAGATAGCAGGACCAGCGCGGGAACGCTGGGGATTGCTGATGCCGGGGTTGCGAACTGGGCTCCCTATACGATTGATGCCGGCACGTCGCCGCTCAATCCTTCACCCTCTGTCTACAACGTAGCCGGGGCGGCGTTTGAGGAGATCAGCGCGTTTGGCTTTTACTTTAGCAACCGGGCGACGGCACCCAACCCCGAATCGACCTATAATGCCACCTTCTACACCTCCAGCTTTTCGGTCGACGCCACCGTCGTCCCCGAGCCCGGGGTGGCATTGCTCTCCGTGGGCGGCCTCCTGTTGTTGACGGGCCGCCGTTTCTGGAAGAAACAACGCTAACGCCATGATCCGCCTTACCAAATGGGGTTTGCTGCTTCTCGCCAGCGTGGCCATGGCGGGGGAGCCCGTCTTTGTTGCTCAAGATGGCAAGCCCGGCGCCCCCGGCACACGCGAGGAGCCGCTGGCGACCGTGGGCGAAGCGCTGGGGCGGCTCGCTCCTGAAGGAGGCACCATCCGCCTGCGCGCGGGAAGCTACCAGGAAAGCGTGCACATTGCCGGGCGCGGGGGCCCCGTCGTGGTCGAAGCCGAGCCGGGGGAAGAGGTCCGCTTTGAAGGAGGGCGGAAGCTTTCCGGGTGGACGCCGTGGCCCGAGGCCGAGGGGCTCTATACCGCCCCGGCCAAAGAAGTGCTCTCCATGTGGGACCCGGTGCGCCATATCCGCTACCTGCACCAGATGGATGCGCATGGCGTGCGCGCGTGGCCCGGCAGCTTTGTGGAGATGGAGGATGGGGCGTTGCTCGTCCACCCCGCAGAGGGGGCCGCACCGGAGGAGCTACGAGCCAACCAGCTGGAAGTCGGCTTCGAGATCACCCGCGCCCGCACCACCTTGCGCGGGCTCCGCTTTGCGGATTACCTCGGCACTACCGGGGCCGCAGCGGTGCGTATTAACGCCAGCGACGTGGTCGTGGAAGATTGCCTCATGGAGAACATGGTGCGGGGGATCGTGGTCGAACGCGGTGCCCGCGAGACCCGCATTATCGGGTGTACGATTCGCGATGTCGCCACCGGCATCCAGGTAGGGGGCATCGGCATCGAGGTCGAGCGGTGCACGATCCTCGCCGCCACCGGGCGCTACGCCATCCGGGGCGAGGCCGAGTACGACTGGAGCAACGGCATCCGCTTCTACCACCCCGCAGAGAAAGGGCGCATCCGCCATAACCTCACGGCAGGCTTCTGGTCCGGGATGTACCACAAAACCACCCCCGGCAAAGATGGGGCCAAGCCATTCCTTTGCGAAGGCAACGTCTTTCTGGACAACATCAAGACCGGCACCGCAAAGCAAGCCCTCGCCGTCTACCGGCAGAACATCGTCTACGGCGGGAGCACCACCTTTACGCGGTTGAAGAACACGGGCGCGCAGGTGGAGGGGAATTACTTCTTCGGCCACTCCCCCCGGGTGAAGGAAGCTGCGCACGGTGAGGGCAACCTCGTGGGGGGCGACCCCTTCCGCGACCGCGCAGCGGGAGACTTTGCACTCGTCAACCCCAGCTTACTCCCCGAAGGAGTGAGCACCGCGCTTGAGACCACCTTCGCCAAAGAGGTGGCGTGGCCGAAGGCCCTCGCCGAGCACTACCGCGAAGTGGAGCCCGGGGTGCTGCGCTGGGGCACACCCGTGGTGGCGGCCTCCGCGCAGGGGGCGGTCATCACCCTTCGGTTGACGGCGCCTTCCTCCGGGGAGCTGCACTACCGGCCGGTGGGAAGCTCCGCCCCGTGGCGCACCGTGCGCGCGGTATCTGCCGGGTTCTCTTCTTCGGAAACTTTGAACGCCTTTGAGTGGCCCGACGACGCGCCGGATGAAGATCGCTCCATCGTCGCCCGGCTCGCCTTTGCGCTGGCCCCCCCCGCCATCAAAGCCGATACGGAGTACGAAGCGCGGGTGGAAGTGGCCGGGGCGGCGCAACAACCCGAGCCCTTCCGCTTTACCACCCGTGGCCCCGTGCGCACGCACACCCTCGGCTCCGGCCAGAGCCTGCAGGATGCGCTCGACCGTGCCCTGCCGGGCGACACCGTGCAGCTCGCAGGGGAAGTGTTCACCGAGCCCGCCATCCTTCTGCACGGAGGCACCGAGGGCCACCGCATCACGCTCGAAGGCGCGGGAGCCGGGCAGACGATCCTCGACGGGGGGAAACGAAGCGCCGCGTTTCTGGAGCTTCGCGGAGCGCCGCACGTCGTGGTACGGGGAGTCGAAGTGCGCCACTTCGACCGCGCCGGTATCGTCGTGGAGGAGAGCCCGCATACGGTCGTCGAGCAATGCCTCTTCCGCAATAAGCGGCAGGGCCGCGGCATGGTGCAAGGCACCGGCCTGCTGCTCAAGAGCTCGCCCCACTCGCGGGTGGTCTACAACACCTTCACCCGTTTGCTTTACGGGGTGCAGGCGATCAGCTCTCCTTACCTTGTTTTGGAGCACAACACCGCCTTCAACAACATCTTCTCGGCTGCGCAGCTCAAGGATTCCGCCCTGGGGAGCAAGGTGCGGTACAATTCGTTTACCTTCACCGGCAACATCTCGTTCTACCTTGTGGAGCCGGATAAAAAGGCGTTCGCTTCGCTCGTGTGCGACTTCAACAACTACGGCACCTCCATTCGCAAGATCGGCGACATCGCCTCCCGGGCCTACGCGGAGGCGGGGGTGACACCCGGGGAGCCCGAGCCCAGCTTTGAGATCCCCGCGCGCTATGGGCAGCTCTCGGGGAGCAAACGCATCATCGACTTTATCGGCGCGCGCAGCGAGCGGGATCGGCAGCGCTTTTTCAACATGGCCGAGTGGCGCAAGTTTTCGGGTAAAGATACCCACTCCATCTACGCCGACCCCGCCTACGCCGAGCCGCTGCGGGGCGACTTCCGCCTCCTGCCCGGCAGCCCCAACCAGCTGCCCGGCGGAGAGCTGATCGGCAGCGCAACCCTCGTGGAGCAAGCCAGCCATGCGCTTCGGTAAAACCAGCGCCACCCGCGGCTTCACTTTCACGGAGCTCATGGTGGCTCTGGCAGTGGTGGCTGTATTGGTGGCACTTGTGGGTATGGCCGTACACCACGTCAGCACCGTGGGCGAGCGGGTCAAATGCGCTACCAACCTGCGGCAGGGCGCGGCGGGCTTCCTCGCCTACACCACCGACCGGCAAGGCACCTTCCCTTCCGCCGATGCATGGTACAACCGCGGGTACGACAAGACCAACCCGGGGATGCGCGAGTACATGAACGTCTCCGAAATCAACGACGAGACACGCACCACCACCCAATGGACTTGCCCTGCCCTCCAGCGCGACCCGAAGACACGCCCCGTGCAGACCTCCGTCTTCCGCCGCACCTACGGCCTCAACCTCTACGCGACGAACGGGCACAAAAACTACAGCCTCCAAAATTTCTCCCGCATCCCGCACCCGAGCCGGATGTTGATGTTTATGGATGGCTCCATTCAAAGCGCCACGCTCAACGCCAACACCTACCACATCTGCAACTTCACCAACTATCCGGAGCGGCAGACCGCGCCGCACGGCGGCCGGCTCAACGCCGCCTTTCTCGATGGCCATGTCGAAAGCCTGACCCCCGCGCAGCTCTTTGCCACGGAAGGGTTCGACTCCCGTTGGCAAGGGAAGTAGCCGACGTCGCGTCGGGCCAGCACAGGCGCGGAATGCCCGACCTTCTTTTATAAGGCAGGCTCGGGTATACCGTATCCCCAAGAATGAAGCGTCCCCCCAATCTCCTCTTCCTCCTCACGGATGAACAGCGCTCCGATACTTTGGCGGCATATGGGAATTCGCGCATCGAGTGTCCCAACCTCGATGCCCTCGCGCGGCGGAGCACCGTCTTCGATCGCGCCTACGTTGCCCAGCCGGTTTGCACCCCTTCGCGCGCTTCGCTAATGACGGGGCTCTACCCACACCAGCATCGGTGTATTGAAAACAACACCTTGTTGGACCCTCGTCTTCCTACATGGGCCGAATGCCTCCCCGCCGGAGTGTATGCCACAGGGTATAACGGCAAGTGGCACCTGGGAGACGAAGTCTTTGCCCAGCGCGGGTTCGAAGAGTGGGTGAGCACCGAAGATGGTTACAGCGCCTTCTTTTCTCCCGGGCGGGATCGTTCGCGGCGTACTTCGTATGACGCCTTTCTCCGGGAGCACGGGCGCTCTCCCGCTCATGGCGAGGCCTTCTCACGGGCCGAGGCGGCGCGGATGGAGGAGGCGCTCGGCAAGCCCGCCTTTCAGGCCGAAAAGGCGTGCGAGTTCATTCACAAACATCGGGCGCACCCGTTTGCCCTTTGTGTCAGCTTTCTGGAGCCGCATATGCCGTTCTTTGGCCCTCGCGATGCCCTCCACCCGCCGGATGAAGTCGCGCTGCCGGGGAATTTTCACCACGTTTCCGAGGCCGGGGCTCCGCTGCGCACGCGCCTCAACCGGGCCGCCACCTTTGCCCGGGGCCATAGCGGTTACCCACTGCAAACCGAGGCCGACTGGCGGCAAATGATCGCGCGATACTGGGGCCTTTGCAGCGTGGTCGATAGTGCGGTCGGCCGCATCCTCGGCGCGCTGGAAGCTGCTGGGGTGGAGGACGAGACGATTATCATCTTTACCTCCGACCATGGGGATATGATGGGCTCGCACCGGATGATCGCGAAATGCGTCATGTATGAGGAAGCGGTCCGCGTCCCTTTGATGGTGCGGTTGCCGGGGCAGCGTGGTGGAGCCCGGGTGGCCCGCCCCGTTAGCCATCTCGACCTTGTGGCCACCCTCTCTTCGCTGTTGGGGGAGGAGGGGATGGGCTCTCTGCCGGGCACTTCTCTGGAGACCGACCTTTCCGGGCAGGCCACCGCCACCCCCGGCCCCGTCGTTGTGGAGTGGAACGGGACGAGCAACGGGCTGCTCAAAGCCCACCACCGGGAAAACACCCCCGCATGGGCGCAGGAAGTCGCGCCGATTGAGACGGCGCTCGCCGCCCTCAACGACCCGGTTCGCACGTGGGTGGACCCCTCCGGCTGGAAGCTCACCCGCAGCACGGTGGGTGAGGACGAGCTTTACCATCTCCCCACCGACCCGGGCGAAACGGCCAACCTCGCCCGCACCGATGCCGGGCGAGCCACGTTTGCGCGGCTCGACACCGCATTGAAGCATTGGCAGGAGCGCACGAACGACTCCGTCGTCTTCTCCTGAAGCGGGCAATGGCCCCTTGCCGTGGCAGGCCGAATGGTTTTGTCTCTTGCCGTCTATCTTCTGCCCGGGGAATGAAGAACGGCTTTCAACTGGTCGCATCGGATCGGGTCTACACATGGGGCCAGGTATGTCCGTAAGGGAAACATCGTTTTCCCAGATCCGGTGGGGGCTGCTGGCCAAGATCTTCCTTGGCTTGGGGGTGGCCTTCGTACTGCTGGCCACATGGGTGGATATTTACAACAACTACCTTGTCCATGACCCATGAAACATGGGCGACTGGATGGTCAACTACGCCAACGGCTTTATCCGCCGGGGAGCCACGGGCCAGGCCGCGCTGTGGCTGGGGGAGCTTCCGGGGCTCAACCCCGGGCGCGTGATCGCCTTCTTCCAATGCTCGGCGTACGCCGTCTACTTTGGCTTTAGCTATGCGCTCCTATTCAAGCAGGAGCGGCTTGCCCCGTTCCTGCTATTGGTGGTGGCACCTTACATCTTCACCTTCCAGCTATTGGTGGAGGGGTGCCACCGCAAGGAGATCCTGCTCTTTGCCGTGTTTGCGCTGGTCGTTTGGCTGGCAGCAACCCGCAGCACTGAAACATTTCTCAAGTGGTTTTACCCGATCCTTGGGGCTTACCCGCTCCTGATCCTCAGCCACGAAGGGTTGGCAGGATATCTCCCCTACCTGTTGGTGGTCTACTTGTGGAAGGTGCCCCTTACTCAAGAGCCTCAAAGAGGCGGGCTACCCGATGGAACGTAGCGGCGCGATCCGCTGGGTGGCGCGCTCTACCGAGCAGGGGATGGCGCTGCTGGCAAAGTGCCAGGCACGCTCCAACTACGCGCTTTACCTCCCGGCATTACTACTCGCGTTTGTCGCATACATACCCGTTTGGCGGCGCTTGAAGGCCGTCGTCGAGCGGCCGCTCCCGTTGCTGCTCATGAGCTCATCGCTATTGGCCACGGTGGCTTTTTGCTGGGTCGTGGCGGATTGGGGGCGGTTCTTCTACATCCACCTCGTCCTCTGGTTTCTGCTTGCGCTACTCCCTTCGGCTCCGCTGCCCGACTTCTGGAAAGGGTGGAAGCTGGCGCTGCTTGCGCTAGTGGCCGTAATGTATGGAAATTACTGGAAGATCTGGCACTTCGCCCCCACGTCTTTACTGCCTCCGGAAAGCCGGTGGCACAGCAACCTTCCGGCACTGGTGCAGCCCTTTTTCGAGCGGGAGATCATCCTGAAGGCGAAACCGGATCAAGCTCCTCATTAAAGGGGCTACGCCGTCGCCCACGCTTCGCGCAGGCGGTCGCGGCTGTGGGCGAGGTAGTGGCGGTCTTCGGTGAAGACTTCGAGGGTGATCGTGCCATCGTACCCCGTCGCCTTCACTGCGCAGAGGGCGGCGCGCCAGTCGAGCGTGCCCGCACCGAGCGGGAGGTGCAAGTCGGGCTCGCCCCCCCGGTTATCATGGAGGTGAACGTGGCGAATGCGCGAGCCAAAGCGCGCCGCCAGCGCTGCGGTCGTATTTTCCTCCACGCCGAGGTTGGCATGGCCGATATCGAGGTGGAGGCCGAGCCCGGGCAGCGGCTCCAAGAGCGGAGCAAGCCCCTCTGGCGTATTAAAGCGGCCGGGGTGGTTCTCCACCATTAGCCCCACCCCGTGGTCTGCCGCCACATCCAGGAGCACCGCAAGCGCCTCGCAGTTGCGCTCCTGCATTTCCAGCGCGCTCTGGTGCGGGGCGTTCCGATCCGGGTGCACATTAACCCACTGCGCCCCCGCTGCCGCCAGCACCGCGATGCAACGGCGCATCTCTGCCAGCGCCACCGCGCGGAGCGTTTTGATGGGGCTTGCCAGCGGGAGGTAGAAGGGGGTATGCCCCACCACCTCCAGCCCAAGCCGCTCGGCCGCCGCGCGTAGCGCCACCGGGTCTACCCGCCACGATGCCGCGCCTGGCGGCTCCAGCGTAAGGTCGATAAAGTCGAACTTCAGCGCGCCCATCCACTCCATCTCGCAGAGGGGGTCGCGCCCGGGGTGGTTCATGGCGCCAATTTTCATACAACGCCCCAGAGATCGTAGCTGCCCGGCCGGGCGGTCTTTCTCCGGTGGGAAAAAAGTGCACCCCTCACTTGGGGTCAGTCCTTGTTTTTTACAATTTTGCGGTGCGTATTGTAAAAAACAAGGACTGACCCCAAAGGGGGCTTTGTAAAAAACAAGGACTGACCCCAAAGGGGGCCGACCCCAATGGGCAACCACGAACCGGAGACAAGCGCGGCGGTTCCTTTACGGCTGCCGCGCTCGGTCCGGGTGATATTCCCGCCTCTTTATTCCTTGCGGGATCGGCGCCGCGCGAGGGTATAGGCAAAGGCTCCGGCTCCCATAAGCAGGGCGGAAACGGAGGGTTCGGGAACGGCGATGATATCCGGGCCTGCCGCAAAACTGCTCGAAACCTGGCCAGCGGTTAGCGCGCCATTGTAGATTCGGAACTCATTGATGCTTCCGTCAAAAAAAGCATCGCTTGAATAGGAGGATCGTCCCAACCAATTCTGGGTGGTCGTTCCCAAAGAAGCCGGTGTCAGCGTCATGCTCGTGTTGGTGGCCACGAGATGGCCATTGATGTAGAATGAGCCCGTGGAGGTGGCTGCGTCGATCGTTACCGCGATGTAGGTTTCAGAGCCACTCGTGAATGCGACTGTTTCATTGAGACGCTGCTCGTTTGAGAGGCCGCTGGTGGTAATGCCAAATCTCGGTGTTCCCAAATCGGAAGTTTGGGGGGTGAGGAACAAATTAGAGGTTTCGCCGGTGCCGAAGTCGAAGATACGTGCCCAGTTCGCAGCGGTATCCCGCGTGACCCACGCCTCAAACGTAGCATTCGTGAGGGAGGCGATGGTGCTCCCGATCGGCAAGCTCACATAAGCGCCAAATCCGTTGAGGGCCACGTTCCCCCCGACAATGACGGCACCGCCCTCCAGGGTGCCGTTGGACGAACCCGCCGTATCACTGGCGTCCGTGGTGAAGCTATAGCGATGGAGTAAATTCTGAGCCTGCGCCGTCCCGGCCAAAGCCGATGAACAGAGGATGACCAGGATCGCGAAGTTGCGTGGGTTGAGCATGTGAACGATATAGATAGGTGGGTCGCGGCGGGTGAAGACGATATTTGCCCGCTACGTCGTTGTACGTAGCGGTTGTCCCGGCAGAGCGTTTCGCGTGGGGGGAGAAGGCGATGGGGTCTCCCTGTAGTTGGGCGGCAAACTCGATGTGCCTATCGTGTTGGTGCCCTGAAAGCCGAGGCTGCTGGCGTTTGTCAACTTGCAGACAGCGTGAGGTCGATAAAATCGAACTTCAGCGCGCCCCGCTCCCCCCGGCAACGGTTGCGTTCCCCTTCTTAAATGGACCTTCCATTAAAGGCCGGGCACCGGCGTCTCCCCCCGGGGGAGCATGACCCAAAACAGGGCCCCTGTTCCCTTTGGCGATTCACAACCGACCGCTCCATTCATCGATTCTGCCAGGCGCTTTGCCACCGCCAGCCCCAGCCCGTGGCTGGTTTCATCGCCTGTCGGGGCCGGGCCCACCCGGCGGAATTTGCGAAAGATATCGGCCCGATCTTCCGGCGCAATTCCCGGCCCTTCGTCCGAAACTTCAATCCGCGCAAAACCGCCCTCTTCTGCCGTGGCGATCGCGATCCAGATTCTCGATCCGCATGGGCTGAATTTGGACGCATTGCTCAGAAAGTTATCCAACACTTGCCCCAGAAGCCCCGAGTCTCCGTAGACCTCGATGGGTTGGCCCGCTTCAAACATCACTCGTTGGCCCTTGCTTTCCGCGAGGGGCCGGTGCCGCGCAGCGGCTTCCCTTGCCGCGGCGACGAGGTCGATCCGCTCCACCCGCACGGGCACCGCGCCATGTTCAAGAGCATGCGCTCCGAGGTAGTTTTCCACCAACTGCAACATCCCGCACGCCAGATCGCGAATGGCCAGGTGCGCGGCTTGCACCTCTCTCATGCTGCCTGCCACGAGGTGCTCTGCCAACCCCTTTACGCTCGCAAGGGGGGAGCGGAGATCATGCGAGGCGATGGCGATAAACTCGCTCTTTTCCGCACTTAAACGCGCGAGTTGCGCATTGAGCGTCCGCACATGCTCACGCTGGGCAAACATCAACCGGTCTGCCGCTTCCCGATACCACCCGAGAAAGAGCGCCAACAGCCCGACCCCTGCAAACGTGATCGACATGACAAACAACTCGCCCGCCCGTTCTGCGGGCAACGTCACCCGGTAAAAGAGCAGGGTGCCTGCAAAGGAAGCCACGGTGGTCGCCGCCCACGCACGGAAATTCATCGTGAGCGTCACCGCCGAAACCAGCAGGACCGATAACAATGCCCCGGTGACGGTTCCTGCAACCTGCGTTTCCGGATAGACCCACGCGAAATGCCAGTAGCGCCGGGCCAGCGCCCAGCACACCGCCACCGTGGCAAGAGCGCTCAGCCAGTCTGCCCGCTGCCGGTGCCTTGGCAGGATCGTTGAAAGATAGATGAGAAGCCACGGCACGATCATGCCGAAGAAACGGGTTTCCAAGGTTCGCTGCCGCATTTCGGGAGACGCCTCGGAGCCGATCTTCGCCTCGTAGTAAACGATCAAGCCCAACGCCAGAATCCCGATTGGCAGCAAGATCCGCGCCCGTACCACGGCTGCAGCCACGCGCTCGTCGTGGAAGGAGGTCTCCAACGCGGGGTCTTCGAACCGCAGCCGGTTCGCCTGTCGCCGGAGGTCGTCGAGCGCCCTTTCCTCAGCCGGTTTCATTCGCCAGATCGTCCTTCACGGACAAACTTGACCGCTGCTTCCGTGCGCGACTTTACCCGCCACTTCCCGTAAATCCCCAGCAGGCAATTCTTGACGGTTGACCTCGTGACCCCCAGCCGCGCCCCGATTTCTTTATCACTACTCCCCTGGGAGACCAGTTCGAGAATGGCGATCTCGCGCGGGGTAAGGGCGGAGAGGGGTTTGGCGGGATCGTGCGGAGGCAGGGCGCTCTGGCGCTGCATGAGGGCCAATACCTTGCGCGCGATGGAGGGAGACATCGGTGCGCCCCCCGCGAGGGCATCATCCACCGCTTCGAGGATCGGGGCCGCCTCACCTGTCTTTAATACATAGCCGATGGCTCCCGCGCGGATCGCATCGAGCACCACGCCATCTTCATGCGTGCCGGTGACCATGACCACCAACGCATCGGGGTACTTTTGGCGAAGATCGGCGGCCAGGGCGACTCCCGTGCGCCCGGGGAGCCCAATATCGAGCAGGACCACATTCGGGGCGGCATCGCCCGGCCACTCCATTGCCTCCTCCGCCGACCCGGCGGTCGCTACGACCTGATGTCGCCCGCTCGCGGCGAAGAGAGAGTGGATCACCAGCCGGAAGTGCGGATCGTCATCCACCAGAGCCACGCGGATGGATGGCGGAGGCGGAACTCTTTGGAGGGCACGCTCGGGCATGTCACGCGATCATGGGAAAACCGTTCATCGTTTGACTAGTGCAAAATGCGGTTTGCAAAGGCTGGTCCGGCCATCCTGCCCGGGTCATCTGTCCAATTGATCTTGATCGGCACGAGACCGCTTAATTGCCGCATGGAGTTCCCTACCAATGTTTCCAATATCCGTTCACGCTCGGCGGGGGCTGTCTCTTGCGGTTTGCTGCGTCGTTTGAGGCTGAGGGAGGCATTGGTTGTCGTTGGGGCATTGCTTTGGCCCGGCCTTGGTTTTGGCCAATCTGTCACCGCCACCGGAGATGTGGCACCTTGGCCCGCAGAACCGCGCGAATCGCCCATCTGGACGATCATTCGGTACTTCTATATTGGTAGAGATAGCACTGGCGGACTCGAAATCTTGGGCGGTGGAAAGGTTAACTCTTACGCGAGCTCTATTGGGTACAATGCGAACTCTCTCGGCACGGTAACGGTGGATGGGGCCGGGTCCACCTGGACAAATACCGCTGGCCTCCATGTCAGTAGTGAAGGTGGTGGTATCTTAACGATCTCGAATGGTGGTGTCGTACGCAATAACGATGGCTTTGTCGGATCGGCGGTTTTCG
>JBBCKB010000062.1:0-25574 GCA_037189965.1 Chthoniobacteraceae bacterium
GGCCGGTAAACAACATGTGCAAGCACTTCGCTTTCCTGCTCGATTCCAAGCAGCCGATAGCCTCTAATTCCGATTCGGTTATACACAGGGGGCATGGTTGGGATTTTTCCCTCCCATGTCCCCATTCTTTGAGGGAGAACCCCTAGTATTACTACGTTAGATCGTTTTGAAGATTCGGTGCGAGAGTCGGAAATTATAGGGCGTTTCCGTGAAACGCCATGAGGGTGGACTGCCGTCTCACAGAGACGGCCTACAGTGCACGCTTCGCAGCCGTCCTGCCGGGATTAACTTAACGTAGTAATACTAGGGGGAAAAACGCATAATGCGTTCTCTGGGATACAAACATGGACATGCAATCACTCACGCCCTTAAGCGACTCGAAGAAATGATTTCAAAAGAACCTTCCCATCCTATGCCTCTAGTCTGGAATGAGAACTCAATAAATCAGCTCACGTTTCAAGCTTTTCCCCCGGGCAAGCCCCATAATGCAGTTGATGCCGGAAAGAAACAGCCAAGAGTCGCCGAGTCGCTCTAGCGACAGCTACAATACCAATATTTTTCGCGATCGTTATAAATCGATGTGCACCGATAAAGCTGGCCACAGTTTCCGCTGCATTGACGCGGCCCACTACTATGACACCCCACCGAGGTAACCTGAACCTCTTCAGGAGAAACACCCAAGCGCTGCCCCTCAGATTTGCGGTAGTCAGATTCGCTTGCGGCTTCCCAGAAATAAACACCATCCATTTCTACGATCTTAAAGCCCCATCGGCTCCGAACAGGTATGTTGTCTGACAAGCCAGCCGGCAACTCTGGTAAAGTATCTCCATCTTCGAATGTCACTATTCCGTTTTCGCTTTTCATGATTTTGCTCCAGGTTGAGGTTATCGCCACATAGGAATAACAGAGAACCTTCCACAAAGGAAACCATTTCCATCCAATGGTTAAAGCTTATCATTGAGACCAGCCGTGGGTCAGTCCTTTTTATTACAACTATAGGGAGGCAATATCTCAAACACGCCGATGGCCAACTCAGCTTATTCAGTCCACCAAACGCGGCGAGTGGGGATGTTTTCAAGTTCAATGCCTACACCGTCCTTTACACGTATTAACTGGGTTACAGACGGCGGAGACAACGCTGGTTGCTTTGATGGAGGATCAGTCGGATCTACTTCCAATGGTTAAACTGAAAGCAATGTTTTCGAACTCCAACTGCAAGCTTGAGTTGCACACCCCCTCATCACTCCCCCACCCAAAAAGAGGAGCCGGTTTCCCGGCTCCTCTTGGTGATTCAACTACCCACGCTCTTTACCCGAAGATCGGCTTGATGTGGCGATCCAGAAGGTTCTCGGTGACGTTGCGGCCCACGATTTCGGCGTTGGCTTTGAGGGCGTCGGTGTAGCGCGGGCCCATCTCCGCAGCCACCTTGAAGGCGACGTGCAAGAGCTGCCGGAAGTGGAGGTTGTATGCCGGGTTGGCCTGCACATGGCGCAGGGTGTCGGCGTAGTGCTCGGTGCTCCACCCGTCCACCTCTTCGGGTGAAGGGAGCTTGCTCTTGTCGATGTCGATGACCGTTGCATACGGCGCGGCCAGCTCGTCGTAGCGCGCGTAGGCGCCACGGTAGATCTCCTTCACCAGTGCACCCTCCCCCGCTTCGGCAAGGCCGATGAGCTCTTCCAACCAAGTGGTGCCCGCGGTTTTGACGTGCAAGCCCGCGCCGTGCTTCTTCACCAGCCGGTTGATGATCGGGTAGATGGAGAATTTATCGCTCCCGGAGTGGACGCTGAGCTTGAGCGAGGCCGGCAGGCCAAACTCCGCGATGGCAAAGCGCACGACGCAGAGGTCTTCATCAAACTCCTTTTCGAACTGCGCAAGGTCGCCAACGTAGTCGACCCCTTTGTTAAACCGGCCTGTAAACTTCGGCGCGATGGTCTGCACCGGCACCTTCTCCTGCGCAAGCATGGCGAGGATGAGGAAAAGCTCGGCGGGGTTCTGCGGGGTATCCGTCTCGTCGACCGAAACTTCGGTGATGAAGCCCTGCTTGCGCGCGGCGATGTGGCGGTAGATCTTGCCCGCCTCCTGCATGGCGAGGAGGAACTTGGTGGCGGCGGCGGTCAGCAGCTCTTCGGTGATTTCGAGCGGCTGGGCGATCCCCTCGATCGCCAGCGGGCCGACGTATTTGCGGTGCGCGGCGACAAACGCGGCAATGGCTTCGGGCGCGGCGGGCTTGGCGACGAAGTCGGCAACGTCGAGCGTAAAGAAATCGCTCGCGTCCAAAAAGCGGTCCACCGTGGCGAGGCCGATGTGGTCGGCATCGACATGGTAGCTGCCGCTCCAGCCGAGCGCGCGGACAGCTTCATCCGCCTCTTCGCGGACGCTCTGCGGCTCGGACTTGACGATGTTGTGCTCGCGGTTGGATTTGTTCCACACCGGGACAACATCCAGCCCCAGCGCCTTGGCCTCAACCACGGCGCGCAGTTGCGCCTTGCCTTCGTGGGCGAAGCGGTCGCCCATGCCGATGGAGAATTTTTCGATAATCATAAGAACGCCTTCGATCCTGAACCAAAAATGCCCGACTATCACGAGATAAATAACATTGCGGGGGCAATTTTTTTGCCGTGAAATACGGGCCGCATGAGCTTCCTCAACGACGACTTTCTTCTCCACAGCGAAACGGCTCGCGAGCTTTACCACGCCCACGCGGCGCAAGAGCCGATCCTCGATTACCATTGCCACCTCCCCCCGGCGCAGATCGCGGAGGACAAGCAGTTCCGCAACCTCCACGAGGTCTGGCTCGCGGGAGACCACTATAAATGGCGCGCCATGCGCTCCAACGGCGTGCCGGAGCGCTTGATTACCGGCGATGCGAGCGATTGGGAAAAATTTCTCGCCTACGCGAAGACCGTCCCCACCACGATCCGCAACCCCCTCTACCATTGGACGCACATGGAACTCAAACGCTTCTTCGGCATTGAGGCGCTCCTCTCCGAGGAAACGGCGGAGGCCGTCTGGGCGCAGGCCAATGAGAAGCTGGCCACGCCGGAGTACTCCACCCGGGGCATCCTGCGCGCCAACCGCGTGGCAGCTGTCTGTACGACAGACGACCCCGCAGACCCGCTCCCCCACCACGAGGCGATTGCCGCGAGCGGCTGCCCGACGAAAGTCTACCCGACCTACCGGCCCGACGGCGCACTGATCCCCGACCAGCCGGAAGCCTTTAACGCCTGGCTCGCCCGGCTGGAGGCGACCTCCGGCATCTCCTGCGACACCCTCTCCGGGCTGGAGCAGGCGCTTGCGGCACGGCACGAGGCCTTCCACGCCATCGGCGGTCGTCTTTCAGACCACGGGATGGAGACGATCGACTCCGAGCCATGCACCCCGGAGGAGGCAGCGCGTATCTTTGCCGCCGCCCGCGCGGGCCAGGCCGCCACATCCGAAGAGCGCAGCAAGTATGCCTCGTACCTCATGCTCTTCTTTGGCCGGCTCGATGCCGCCCGGGGGTGGACCAAGCAGCTCCACCTCGGCGCGCTGCGCAATGTCAACAGCCGCATGGCCCGCCAGCTCGGCAAAGACTCGGGGTTCGATACGATCGGCTCGGGCTCGCACGCCGCCCCGCTGGCCCGCTACCTTGATGCGCTGGATACCACCAACGAGCTCCCCCGCACCATCCTCTACAACCTCAACCCGGCGGATAACTACCTCTTCGCCTGTATGATCGGCAACTTCCAGGATGGCTCCGTGGCGGGCAAGATCCAATACGGCAGCGGCTGGTGGTTCCTCGACCAAAAGGAAGCGATGGAGTGGCAGCTCAATGCCCTCTCCAACCTCGGTTTGCTGAGCCGCTTTGTGGGGATGCTTACGGACTCACGCAGCTTCCTGAGCTACTCGCGGCACGAATACTTCCGACGCATTTTGTGCAACCTTATTGGTCGGGATGTTGAAAACGGTGAGCTTCCGCGCGACATGGGCCTGCTAAGTGGCGTGGTGCGCGACATCAGCTTCCGCAACGCGCAGGCGTACTTCCGCCTCCCCGGGGTCTAGTGTCCTGTCAGACAAGTAATTGAAATAATTCCAGGATGATTTTTTGAAGCTCCAAGGTGCGAGTAAGGGCGGTATCCGAAGATACCGACCGCACGAGCAACGCTGGAGATTCGGAAAAGCATCAGGAATTATGAAAAGTAATTAGCTGACAGGACACTAGCTTTACGACGTCAGATCGTTTGAAGAGTCGGTGCGAGGGTCGGAAATGGTAGGGCGTTTCTGTGAAACGCCATGGGGTTGGACTGCCGTCTCACAGAGACGGCCTACAATTCACGCATCGCGAGCGTCCTCTCCGGGGGCCGCTTAACGTAGGAATACTAGCCCCAAAAAGAAACAAAAACCCCCGCTCCCGAAAGCTTGCAAGCACCGGGCGCGGGGGGAACTGGTTTAGAGTATGACTAACGGGGTGTCTACCGACCGTTCTCTTTACCGGAGCGAGGCTCGTCTCTCACAACTTCTTCCATACCGGCGACGTCCTTGTCGATCAGTGTAATCAGGTAGTTGCTCAAGGAACGACGGTCTCGCTTGGCCCGGAGTTTTGCTTTCTCAAGCAAATCTTCAGGACAACGGAAGGCGGTGTATTTACTGCTCATTAGGGTTATTGGGAATGCTGTTATTGTTTGCGCAACAACAGCTTAGACACGATTTACACCCCATCGTAAAGGATATTCCATTACATGGACGTTCCGCCGCCCTCCGGGCTCCAGACCCGGTAGTTGGCAACAAAGCGTTCGCGGAATGCTGCAAAAGTACCACGCTCCAGCTCGGCCCGGGCCTGAGCCATGAGGTTGAGGTAAAAATGGAGGTTGTGAAGGGTCACGAGCCGCAGCCCCAGGATCTCCTCGGCGTTGATGAGGTGCCGCAGGTACCCGCGCGAAAACTCCGCGCACGCCGGGCAGGTACACCCTTCTTCGATTGGCCCCTTCTCCATCGCAAAGGGGGCGTTCTTGAGGTTCACCGTGCCGTTGGCGGTAAAGGCGGTGCCATTGCGGGCGATGCGGGTGGGTAACACGCAGTCAAACATGTCGATCCCGCGCGCGATCATCTCGAGCATCTGCGGCGGGGTACCCAGCCCCATGGCGTAGCGCGGCTTATGGGCGGGGAGGTACGGCTCGCTCGCCTCCACGGCGGCCATCATCTCCGCCTCGGGTTCGCCCACCGAGACACCGCCGACAGCGTACCCCTCAAAATCCATCTCCACGAGCGCCTCGGCACTCTGGCGGCGCAGCTCCGAGAAGGTGGCCCCCTGCACAATGCCGAAGACGGCCCCGCGCGGCTGCCCGGCGGCGTCGCGAGCCAGCGCCCACTCGCGGCAGCGGCGGGCCCAGCGCAGGGTGAGATCAAGACTCTTGGCGGCGTAGTCGTACTCGCAGGGGTAAGGGGGGCATTCGTCAAACGCCATGGCGATGTCGCTCCCGAGGGTGGCCTGGATCTCCATCGCCGTCTCCGGGCCGATGAAGCACGGGGTACCATCCAGGTGGTTTTGGAAATGGACCCCCTCCTCCGTAATTTTACGCAGCTTGGCTAGTGAGAACACCTGGAAGCCACCACTATCCGTCAAGATCGGCCCATCCCACGACATGAAGCGGTGCAACCCTTCGAAGTGGCGCATGACCTCCATCCCCGGGCGGACAAAGAGGTGGTATGTGTTGCCGAGGATGATCTGGGCCTTAAGCTCCCGCAACTCGCGCGGGCTGACGGCTTTGACGCTTCCCTGCGTGCCCACGGGCATGAAGATGGGGGTTTCAATCGTCCCGTGGCGGGTGGTCAACCGCCCGCGCCGGGCTTTGGAGGCGGGGTCGGTGGCAAGAAGTTCAAACATAAATTGACGGGTTTTGGAAGTTTGTGAAACAGCTCGGCTGGTGCGGGGCGTGAGCGTCTTGGATTGCGGCGGCCCTCCGCCGCTTTGCAGTATCCCCTACCGGTAAGGTCTGAAGCTCCGCCCGGCAAAGCGGCCCGGAAGCGCCGCTCTCCGAGACGCTGCCGCGCAAAGGAGGGCTCCATTTCTAATAAAACTCGCGGATCTCCTTGAGCATCCGCCGCACATGCTTGTGCTTGCGGCGTGGTTTGAGGATGCGTTCGCTGCGCCGGTGGTCTCCCCAATGGAGAATCTCGATCTCCACCCGGCGCACCCCCCACTCGCGCATGGCGCGCTTGGTGGGGAAATAAAGGTCGATCGTATTGGTGCCCGCCAGCGCCCACCCGTAGTCATCCACCTCCCAGATCGGCCCCTCCCACCCGAGGATGCGGAACTGCGTGCCCGCGGGCCAGCGCGCCCAGTCGGCCGCGGCGCTGTGGACAACGCCATCGTGCCGCAGCGGGGTGCCGAGCGCGTTGCGGTTCTGGTGGCGGCGGTGGTCCTTCTCGGTGTGGGTGTAGGCGGTGGTGCGCACCTTCTGGTAGTGAGCGCGCTTGAGCGGTTTCTCATACGGCGGGAGCCGCCGGGTGGCACACCCCGAAAGGGTGAGCAAAAGCAGGAGAAGGGCCAGAAAACGCACGGGCAAGGAGGGTACTCCCCACCCCGCCCAAGGCAACGCTTTTGTGCAGGCTACTCGGTGCGCACCGCTTCCGAAGCCGGGCGGCGGGCGGCAAACCAGCCAGGCATCCACGCGGCCACCAGTGCCACGGGGACAATCCAGAGCGGCGTAGCCGCCAGCAGGAGCCACGGGTAGGAAATATCGATACTCCACCCGAAGAAGACGCGGTTGAGCACGCCGGTGAGCACCCACGCAAGCACCCCGCCACAAAGCAGCCCGAGGCCGCTGGCGGCCAGCCCGGTAAGGCCCGCCTCCGCAAGAAACAGCCCCCGCACCTGCCCGGGAGAAGCCCCCATGGCACGGAGGATGCCGATCTCGCGCTCGCGCTCCATGACGGCGGTTGTTACGGAAAGGAAAACACCCACCGCCGCCACCAGCACGGCAATGATGCGCAGCACCGAGGTGACGGCAAAGGTTTGGTCGAAAATCGTCATGATGCGGGCGCGCAACGCGGCATTGGGGTAGGCCGTGTAGAGCCCGTGCTCGCGGAAGTGGTGGCGGAAGGCATCGCCAATGCCCGCAGCATCCGCCCCGGGGTGGATGGAGATGGAGAGCGAGTTGATGCCCGGGTCGGCCCAGTGCCGGTCAAACTCGGCGCGGTCGATCTGGATGACTCCGGCATCCCTCGTGTAGTCGCGGAAGACCCCGGCGATGTGGAAGCGCCGTTCGCCCGCGGGTGTCGGCAGCAGCAGCTCATCCCCCGCGCCCAAGCCGAAGCGGCGGGCAAAGCTTTCCGTAACGGCGACGGCCCCGGGGGCCATGAAGCGGGCCATCTTCTCCTCGACCCTTCCTCCGGTAAAGGGGAGCGGCAAGGTCGTGCATCCACGCTCGACGACGGAGAGCAACGCCCGCTCGCCCGCGACGAGCACGGGCATCTCGCGGAAGGTGTTTGTACACCGCACGCCCGGCTGCGCCCGCGCCCACTCCACCGCCCCGGGGGGGAGCACATCCTGGAGGCCGATGACTTCGTTGGAAGCCGGGGCGATGTAAAGGTCGGCCATGACGGTGCGGTCGAGCCACGCCTCAAGGCTGTTGCGGAAGGAGAAGATCATTACCGAGACGGCGACCATCATCGCAATCGCAGCGGCTAGCGCACCCACGGTGACGGCGTTGCGCCGGAGCGACCGCCGCAACCCCTGCCCCGCAAGCCGCACCAACACCGGCCGCCCGCTGAAGGTGAGGACGCCCGCCAACCACGCCACCACGACAGTGGCCGCCCGGGCAAAGCACGCAAAGCCAAAGAGGACAAAGAAAGCGCAGGCGAACCCTAGCCACCCGATATTCCACCCCAGCGCCACCCATGCGGAGAGCGCGGCGAGGCCAAGGCTGCCCGCCCCGGCGGCAAGCCACGAGGCATCTTTACGCGGCGAAGGCAGCTCGGCATACCCGCCGGGGGCCAGTGCCTCCAGCGGCGGCATCCGCGCGGCTTCTCGAGCCGGGTTCCACGCAGCGATGAGGACGGACCCAACCCCCAGCACCCCGGCTACGGCAAGGTGCCAGGGGTCGATGGAAATGCTGGCAATGCGGGTGAGGACGTAGAGCGAAGAGACCGTCTGCGAAACCGCCCCGACCAGCTCGCGGGAAAGGAGGATGCCCCCCACCATGCCCAGCACCGTGCCCACGCACCCAAAGAGGAGCGCCTCGCCCAGAAAGAGGAGGCTCACTTCACGGCGGCTCGCGCCGATGGCGCGCAGAATGCCGATCTCGCGGCGATGCCGCGCCACGGAGGCCAGCACGGTGTTGTAGATGAGGAACATGCCCACCAGCAGCGAAACAAGGCTCAACGCCGTGAGGTTTAGCTGAAACGCGCCAACCATTTCCTCAAGCTGGCGGCTCCGTTGCCGGGGAGGGTCCACGGTGGCATCCGCCGGAAGCTGCGCGCGCAAAGCGGCGGCGGTGGCGTCGGGCTCCAGCGGGTTCTGGAGCAGAAACTGGATGGAGGTGAGCTGCCCTTGCCGCCCCAGCAACTCCTGCGCCCACCCAAGATCCATAATCGCGAAGCGCTCGGCCCCGCCGCGCCCTTTCTCGGGCTGCATGAGAAAGGCGACGGTGACTGTCTGCGGGCGCGAGGCGGCCAACACGGTAAACGTATCGCCCGGCTTGAGCCCCATCCGCTCGGCAAAGGCTTCGGAAACGGCGATCTGCCCCGGCCCGGAGAGCCACCGCTCAACCCGGAAGCCCCCGAGCACGTAAGTGCTAAATGGGGAGTTGGAAAAAACATCGACCCCGAGCAGCCGCAGGTACTCACCGGGGTGGTCTGGCAGGGGGAGCACCCCCTCCAGCAGCGGGGTGGCGGCAGAGACGCCGGGGGTGGCCGCCAAGGCCGGGTAGAGGGCATCGGGCACCTTGCCGCGCGCTTCCAGATGCGCCTTACCCGCGACGAGATCGACCCCGGCGGCGAACGATTGGTTTGCACTCTGGTTGGCGATCTGGATGGCGAGGTAAACCGCCACCCCCAGCGCCACGCCCACGAGGTTGAGCAACGCCAGGAGCCGCTTGCGCCCGAGGTTGCGCACCATTTGCCAGCGGAAAAGAGTGGGGAGCCGGGGCGTCACGACTCGGTGGCCTCCGGTTCCGGCGCGGTGACATCCTGCAAGAGCCGCTGGAGCCGCCCGATGGCCGGGGTGTCCTTGATCTTTCGCCCCTCGGCGCTGGTGATGTAAAAGGTGTCGATGGCGGCTCCCTTCTCGGTGGCAATGCGTGAGAGGGCGATATTCACCCCCGCTTCTCCAAACGCCTTGAGCAACCGGTACAAGAGGCCAAGCCGGTCGGGCGTCTGGATGTCCACAAGGGTATAGACGGGGTGAGCGTCGTTGTCGATGGTGATGCGGGTGGGGAACTCCAGCTCCTGCAAGAGCGCGTCTTCCCGGCGCTTGCGGGCGTGGTCGAGAGTGGGCAGGAAGTCGTACTCCTCGGTGGCAAGGGCTTCGCGCAGGGTGCGCTCCACCAGGTCGCGGTCTTTGGTGTGGGTGACGGCCTGGAAGCGCGTGTCGCACACGCGGAAGACATCGAGCACCAGGCTATCGCCCCGGGTGAAGATGTCGGCGGAAAGAATGTTCAGCCGCGCCGCCGCGAGCGACCCTGCGATCTTGGCGAGCAGGTGCTTGCGGTCCCAAGTGCAAATGGCCAGCTCGGAGTGGCCGCGCTCGGGGTGCGGAGCCCAGCGGAAAGCCGGGGCAAGCGCATCCCCCTTCGGCTCCAGACGGCGGGCGAAGAAGGTGCGGAAGAGGCGGATGTGCCCGGCGATGGCGGGGGGATCAAACGCCCGGAAATACGAGTCGGGCATGTAGAGGAAGTGGGCATCCACCTCTTCGACAAAGTCGCCCGGCAGCTTCTTCTGCACGGCTTGGCGCGCATCGGCCCGCTCCAGCGCGCGCGCGTGGAAGAAGGAAACCCCCTCCGCAAAGTAGCGGCTGGTGCTCCGGTAAAGCTCCCAGACGAGGCCCTCCTTCCAGTCCGACCAGGTATCATCCCCCACCCCGAGGCCATCCGCGAGGGTCAAGAGCATGAGGGCATCCAGATTGGGCTGGGTACGGACAACTCCGGCAAACTCCTCGATCGTCGCCGGGTCTTCCAGATTGCGGCGTTGGGCGGTGTTGGAGAGGAGGATATGGTTATCCACCAGGAAGGTGAGCGCCTTGCGCTGGTCGGAGCGGAGCTGGAGCCGCGCCGCCACCCGGCTGGCAAAAAGAGCGCTCGCCTCGGCATGGTAGCGGGCGTTGGAGGCTTTGCCCGTATCGTGCAGCAGCAGCGCGAGGTAGAGGACAAAGGGGTCTTCCAGCTTGCGAAAGAGCTTGCGGTAGCCGGAGAACTTGGGCGTCTCGGTATCGATAATCCCGTCGAGCTTCTCGATACAGACCAGCGTGTGCTCGTCCACCGTGTAGCGGTGGAAAAACTCGTGCTGCACCAGGCAAGTCAGCTCGCCAAACTCCGGGATATAGCGCCCCAGAAAATCGGCCTCGTGCATGAGCCGTAGCACACGCCCCACCTCCCCCTTGCGGCTGAGGATGGCGGCAAACGTCTCGCGCGCGGAGCGGGCGTAGGCAAAGGTGCGGTCGACGCTCACGCTGCGCCGCCGCACCAGCGCCATCAGCTCCGGAGAAAAGGGGACTCCCCGTTGCTGCGCGTGCTGGAAGGCCCGCATCATCCGGTACGGATCGTCCTTGAAGATCTCGCGCGATTCCGGGAAAAGCTGCCCCTGCGCGATGTAGAACCCATCAAAATGCTCCTTCTTCTGCTTGCGCATGAGGAAGCGCATGAGGCCGAAGCGGGCGCTCTCTTCTTCGGTGATGGAGAGCTTGCCCGCGAGCGTCTCGGTGAGCTGGTAGATGACGCGCGCGTGTTGGTAATAATCGCGCATGAAGGCTTCGATCCGCCGCAGCGCGTTCTTCTGCGGGTAGCCAAGCTTGGTGGCCACCTGGAGCTGGAAGACGTGGCTCAACGTGTCGGTAGCGCGTTTATTGAGGTAGTGCAGCTCGGTGCGCACGCGCAGGAGGAAGTCGTAAGCGCGGTCGAGCCGGCGGCGGTCGCTCTCGGGCAGGAGCTTGAGCTCCACGAGCCGGCTGGTGGTGGAGGCGCGTTTGAGGAAGTAGGAGATCCAGAGCAGGTTCTGGTAATCGCGCAGGGAGCCGCACCCGTTTTTGATATTCGGCTCCTGCATGGAGACGGTGGAGCCAAACTTGGCGTGCCGGTCGGCCTGGTTGCGCACGCGCTCGGCCACGTACTCCTTTTCGTGCCCGGAGACGCACCGCTTCTCAAACTCCGCTTTGAAGGTGGTAAAAAGCTTCTCGTCCCCCGAAATCAACCGCGACTCCAGCAGCGCCGTTTTGGAGAGCATGTCGGCATTGGCCTGCTCCACCGCCCCGGCGATGGTTCGCGATGCGTGGCCGACCTTGAACCCCACATCCCACAACATGTAGAGGACCGATTCGATGACTTCGCCCAGCTTCGGCGCGAGCTTGCTCCCCTCGTGGAGAAAGAGGATATCGACATCGCTAAACGGGTTCAGCTCCCCCCGCCCGAAGCCGCCAATAGCCACGAGCGCGAGCCCCCTTCCCCCGCGCGGCGGCTCCACGGCCGTCAACGCCGAGTCGTACAAATGCCGCAGGACGATATCCACAAGATCGGCCCGCTGCTGGGCGATCTCGCGCCCGCCCCCTCCGGCGTAGTGCTTGAGGCGGAGGCGGTGGTTCTCGATTTTGAGGAATTTCTTGTAGAGCGTGAGCAACTCCGCGGCATTCTTCTTGCCTTGGGAGGCAAGCTGTTGCTCTGCGTGGGCGAGTACTTTTTCTCGATGTCTCAAAAAGGAAGTCACAATGCGATGCCGTAGCGCTTCATCTTGCTGTAAAGCGTTGGGCGATGAATGCCAAGCAGTTGCGCGGCTTTCTTTTTATTTCCGTGGCATTGGGCAAGGGCGGAGAGGATGGTTTCGCGCTCGCGATCAAGGAGGTTGAGCGTCTCCGAGCCCCCTTCCGCCAAGGCTTGGCGCAAGTGAGGCGGCAGTGTCAGCTCACGAGGCAGCTCCTTTTGCGTGATCCACCCGCCCGGCTGGGCGAGGACGACGCCGTATTCAATCGCATTCTGCAATTCGCGGATGTTGCCGGGCCACTCGTAGTGCTCCAGAAGCTCCAGCGCCTCCGGGGCGAGGCGAGGCTCGGGCTTGCCGAGCTGGCCCGCAAACCGCCGCAGGAAGGTGGCGGCCAACGAGGGCACTTCATCCCGCCGCTCGCGCAGTGGGGGGATTTCCATCTGGAAGGTATTAATGCGGTAATACAAATCCTGCCGCAGAAGCCCGACATGGACGGCGGCGGGGAGTGGCCGGTTCGTCGCGGCGATGAGGCGGAAATCGGCCCGCTGCGTGCGCGTGCTGCCAAGGGAGCGGAACTCGCGCTCCTGCAAAACACGGAGGAAGCGGCTCTGGAGCTCCACGGGCATTTCGGCGATTTCGTCGAGGAAAAGGGTACCCCCGGTGGCTTGGGCGATCATGCCGGGGAAGTCGTTCACCGCCCCGGTAAAGGCCCCGCGCAGGTAGCCGAAAAGCTCCCCCTCGATCAGGTTCGGCGGGAAGGCTGCGCAGTTGAGCTTCACCATCGCCCCCCCGGAGCGGCGGCTGGCTTGGTGGATGCGCGAGGCCATCACCTCCTTGCCCACGCCGCTCTCTCCGCAGAGGAGGATGTTGGCCTCCGTGGGGGCGACTCGCGCCACCAGCGCCGCCAGCTCGCGCATCTTGCGCCCAATAGGGGGAGGGGCAGACGCGGAGGGGGCTGCCGCCTCCAGCTCGCGGGTGAGGCGGGCATTCTCCGCCGCCAGCGCCCCCTGCTCCAGCGCGCGACGGATGAGAGAGAGCAGCTCCTCGGGCACATACGGCTTGCTCACGAAGTGGAAGGCCCCACGTTTGATCGACTCAATGGCGTTACCCAGCGAATCGTTCGCGGTGAGGACAAGCACCGGCAGCGCCGGGGCTTGGGCGCGCAGGGAAGCAAGGGTCTCCAGCCCGTCGGCATCGGGCAGGCCGAGGTCGAGCAGGGCGGCGTCGGGCCGCTGGCTGCCGAGCGCGGCAAGCCCGGCGGCGGCAGTGGCGGCGGTGGCTACAGCGTAGCCGTGGCGCTCCAAAAACCCGCCAAGGGTGGCGAGGATGGCGCGGTCATCATCAATGAGGAGAATGCGGGGCATGGTGCGGGCGTGGGGCCAGCCCCGCCCGAGCCGCAGAAACCCGCGCGCGCGGGGCCTGCACCTCAGGCCGCCACGTTGCCGCGCGGGATTGCGAGCCGGGTGGCAAGCTCCCCCCCCTGCAATTCGCATTCGAACTCACCCCCGTGGGCTTGCACAATCTGCCGGGTCCGGTAGAGCCCTAGCCCCAGCCCCCCGGGGCGGGTGGAACAAAGCGGCTCCACCCCCCACTGCGCGGGGTGCCCCGCCTCCTCGGCAACGAGCGCCCCTGCTTGGCGGATTTCCATGCAAAAACCACCCTCCTCCCCGGCAAAAAACCGGAGGGAGACGGGCGCTTCCTGCTGCCGGTAAAAGAAGGCGTTTGTCAAAACGGCAGCCAGCGCAGCCTCCAGCGCATCGAGATCGGCGGAAACGCTCTCCCCCACAAACCGGCTTTCCACGAGGAAGCCCCCCTCCCCCGCAAAGCGGGTTTTGAGCCGGTCTCCCAGCTCCCCGGCGAGCATGCCCGCCTCCCACTCGATACGGTGGAGCGAGACAGCCTGCACCTTGGCGGAAAGCTCCCGCAGCAATGTCGCCTGCCCGGCCACCAGCGACCGGAGCTTGCGCACCTCGGCGGCCAGCTCCGGGTCGGCCACCGCCAGCTCGGCGATAAAGGCAGCCTCGAGATCGATGGCGCTCAAGCCATTGCGGATATCGTGCGTAAGCTGCCGCACCAAGCGGACCACTTTCCCGTAGGGGACGGAAGGTTCACCATTCGGGAGCGGGCTCATGGGCGGGATGGGTGGCGGCGGTTACACCCGGGCAAAGCGGTCGCCCCCCGGGGCGGCCCCGGCGGTGCGGCGGAGGCCGGAGTCATTAGCGGCAAGGTGGGTGAGGACGTGGAGCACCGCCTCCGGGTCGGCCCCGGCCTGCGCAGCCAGCTCGGCGGCAGTACGGGGCTCTGCTCCCACGAGCGGGCGCACGGCGGCCAGCAGCGCGAGCACGTCGGCGGCGGCTTTCTTGCCCGCCTCCACACCGGGCTGGTGGTAGGCGTTAATGTGGACGAGCGAGGCATAGTACCCTACGGCGCGCTCATACAAGGCAATGAGCAGCCCGACTTGGAAGGCGTTGACTTCCGGGATGGAGATCAACAGAGAATCGCGCCCACCTTCGTAAAGGGCGGTGCGGGTTCCCCGCAGGAAGCCTTGCAGGTAATCCCCACTCGTGGTGTGCGGCTCGACCTCCACAACCTCGCCGCCGCGCCCCTTGCGCACTTCGATAAAGGTGGCAAAGAAATTCGCCACGCCATCGCGAAGCTGCTGCACGTAGGCATGCTGGTCGGTGGAGCCTTTGTTGCCATAAACGGCAATACCTTGGTGGACTTCGTTGCCATCCAGGTCCTCCTTCTTGCCCAACGACTCCATGACCAACTGCTGAAGGTACTTGGAGAAAAGGACAAGCCGGTCCTTATACGGCAGGATGACCATATCCTTCTCGCCCCGGCCATTGCCCGCGTAGTGCCACATAAGGGCGAGGAGCATGGCGGCATTGGCGCGCACTTCAGGCTGGCGCGTCTTTTCATCCATGGCGGCGGCTCCGGCAAGGAAGGCATCAATATCGAGCCCCTGCAACGCCATCGGCAGGAGGCCCACGGCGCTCATCACCGAAGTGCGGCCACCCACCCAATCCCACATCGGGAAGCGGCGCAGCCAGCCCCCGGCTTGCGCGACTTTATCCAGCTCGCTCCCCTCGCCGGTGATGGCGACAGCGTGGCGGGCAAAGTCGAGCCCGCGCGCGGTGTAGGCAGCCTCGGCCTCAAGCATGCCGTTGCGCGTCTCTTTGGTGCCGCCGCTTTTGGAAATGACGACGGAGAGCGTGTGCGAGAGGCGGTCGCTCAGGCGGGAGAAAACGCGGTCAAACCCATCCGGGTCGGTGTTATCGAGAAAGTGGAGGCTCATCCGGTCGGCATCGGTGCCGAGCGCATCGGCGATGAACTGCGGCCCGAGCGCCGAGCCGCCAATGCCGATGAGGAGCACTTCGGTAAACGGCTTGCCATCCGGAGCCGCCACCGCTCCGGAGTGGACCTCTGCCGCAAAGGCGAGGATGGCGGCTTTGGTCTCTCCGATCTCGCGGCGCAGTTCCTCCGTGGGGGCGAGCTGCGGGGCGCGCAGCCAGTAGTGGCCGACCATGCGCCCTTCATCCGGGTTGGCGATGGCCCCGGCCTCCAGCTCCTTCATCTGGGCGAAAGCGCGGGCCACGGGGGCGGCTTTGCCTTCAAAAAAACCGTCGGGAAAACGCATCCGGCTGATGTCCAACCCAAACCCGAGGTCTTCATACCCAAGGTAGTAGTTCTGATACCGATCCCAGAGAGAAGTGGCTGTCATATTAGGCAGAGATCGAACGCGAAAACCGCCCGCTTGGGAAGCGCCAAAAGCGCCGCCGGTTTTCCTTTGAACTCCCCCGCCCCCTTCCGGCAAACTCCCATTTTTCCCCGATGACTTCGCCCTCGCAACATTGGACTCTCCCGCATGCGCTCCAGTGGCTCCCCGCCCCGGCTTCGCTACCGGAAGGGAGTGTGTACGCCATTCTGGAGGGCGACCCTTCGCAGCCTGGGCTCTTTACCGCGCGCTTCCGCCTCCCGGCGGGGACTCGGCTCGCCCCCCACTGGCACCCGCTTGAGGAGCGCGCCACGCTCCTCTCCGGCAAGCTGCGCATGGGTGTTGGCGAGGTGTTTGACGAAAGCTCGATGACGGAGATCGGCACGCACGGCTTTCTCCTCGTCCCCCCCCGCAAGTGGCACTACGCCATTTTTGACGAAGCCACCGAGATCCAGCTCACCGGCAACGGCCCGTGGGAGGTCATCTACGCGCCCGCCTCATAGAGCATTTTCGGTTTCATTCGTCGCAATGATTTGCGAGCGCCGTGGGTTGCTGCGCGGCTTTTTAAGCGCCGTGGCTGTATTTTTAATACAGCCCAAGCTCGAAACGACGTGCAGCGGCCCGCGCCGCCGCAAAAAATGCGACAGATTGAATCGAATATGCTCTATAGCGCCGTCTTGGCGATCTGGTCTGGGTGCCGCGCGCGGGCGAGTGCGGTATCGTAGCTAATGAGGCAGCGCCGGTGGAGCTGGGCCAGGCAGGTATCCATCGTCAACATGCCGTCCTTGCCCCCGGTCTGGATGCAGCTTTCCAGATGGAAGAGCTGGTTTTCGCGGATGAGGTTGCGCACGGCGTTATTGGCAACGAGGAACTCATACGCCAGCACGCGCCGCTGCCGATCCGCAGAGGGGAGCAGCTCCTGCACCAGGATCCCCTGCAAGGTATTGGCGAGCTGCAAGATCACCTGCCGCTGGGCGGAGCCATCAAACACGCCGATGATGCGCTCCAGCGTCTGGATGGCGCTGGAGGCGTGGATGGTGCTCAAGACGAGGTGCCCCGTCTCCGCCGCCATGAGCGCGGTGGCAATGTCCTCCGGGTAGCGCATCTCGCCGACGACGATGACATCCGGGTCCTGCCGCAGCACGTGGGTGAGCGCTCGGGTAAAGGAGTGGGTGTCGCGCAGCACCTCCTGCTGGACGACGATCGCCTTCTGGTTTTCGTGGAGGTACTCGATCGGGTCTTCAATGGTGATGATCTTGCACCGCCGCTCCTGGTTGATGAGGTTGACAATGTAGTTGAGCGTCGTCGTCTTCCCGGCCCCAGTGGGCCCGCAGATGAGGACGAGGCCGTTGCGCTTGCGGGCGAGGTCATCGAGCTTGGGGGGGAGCCCAAGGTCCGCCTGGCTTGCCACAAAGGAGCCGCAGAGGCGCAAGCTCAGCTCCGGGGAGCCGTTGTGCTTGTAGACGGTGGTGCGGATGCGCCCCGCCACCGGGTGGACGATGGAGATGCATAGCTCCCACTCACTAGCGAACTTGGCGCTCTGCACCGGGTTGAGCAGGCTTTCGGCCATGGTGGCGATCTGCGTTTCGCTCAAAACATCCCCGCCGCCAAACTGGATCTCGCCATTGATGCGGAAGGCCGGGGCCAACCCGGCGATCAGGTGGAGGTCGGAAGCGCCGGACTCGGCGGCGTGACAGATGAGAATGTCGAGGATCGGGTCCATGAAAGGTTAGCGAAAGAAGAAGCGCCGGAGGTGGCCACGCAGCCAGTGCCACCAATCATGCCGCTCCATACGGTTTTCAAGGGCGTTGGCGGCGGCGTGCCGTGGGTCAAGCTCCAAGGCTTGTGCGATGGCGTGGCGCGCCAGCTCATGCCGCCCCAGCTCGGAATAGCAAAGCCCCGCCTGCACCCAAAAGGCGGGTGAAATATCGTGCCCCGCTTGCCCACTGAGCAGCGTCTTCAACGCGAGGCTGAACTTGCGATAAAAAAGGTAGGTGCGCGAGATCAGCCACCGGATAAACCACCCACCTCCGCCTAAAATGGTGGCTCGCTCGAAGCAAAACGCAGCCGCAGGCTCCGCCCGGGCGAGCAGCACATCCCCCCGGGCAAGCCAGATGTAGGCGCTCTCGCCGCGCTCCTCGATCGCGGCGTCGGAGAAGGCGAGCGCCGAGTCCACCTCGCCAAGCCGCGCGAGTGCAATGGCTTTGGCGGCCAGCAGCTCGGGCTCTTTGGGAAATTGCTCCAACGCCTTATCGGCCCAAAGGCGGGCTTCGCGCAGCTCACCCAGCTCGATGAGCATCTTCACCTGCCCGGCCCACGCGGCGGTGTTGCGAGCATTGTGCTCCAGCACGCGGGAGAAGGCTCGCAACGCCCGCTCAAAGTCGCCCGCTTCATACGCCGTAGCCGCCTCGCGGAGGTGGAATGCTTCGTCCGTGACGACCTCGGGCGTAACGACGCCTTCCTGCCGTGGGCCAAACTCAAGGTTTCCAAAACGGCTCATCGAGTCTTCATTCGGTTCGGGGGAGGCGGGCATCATGCGTGGGATTTTGCGGAAGCTCAATCTGCATTCGCACCGTGCTGCGGCCTACCAAACCAGCTTTCGTAGATACAGCCTCGCAGCGCCTCTTTAGGCACGAGGGAAAGCGGGAGCAAACCCTGTGTCGTGTAGGCGCGCGCCTGTGTGATGAACCGGCGCGTCGGCCAAATGAAAAACGCCCCCTCTGGCACGCGGAGACTCCCGGTTTTGGGGAACCCACGGAAGGCGCAAGGGTGGAAGCTCTCGCCCACCCAATACCCGCCATCGGCAAAGCGCACTTCGGCACCCGGGAGCGCGAGCACCTGCTCCAGCATGAGCACCCCATGCGTTGGCAACTGGTAAGCGACCCATTGGCCGATGCGGAGCGCACCGGGCTCCACCCCGGGGGCCACCAATACCCGCTGCCCCCCTGCCTCCACCACTTGCACCATGGAGGTGACGAAGTGCCGATCGAAACTCCCATAAGCTACAAATGCAAAAAGCGCCGCTGCTACCCCGGGCAAAAGCCGCCGCCGCCGAGGCACTAGCGGAGCCAAGGCTTCGTTAACCGAAAGCGCGTGCAACATCGGCAGCGCAAGCCCTGCCAAGGCCCCGGCGTTCGTCCCCATGCGCACCCAGAAGACCAGCATGGCCGCCCCCCAAGCTCCCCCCACAAGAAGCCCGGCCACGCGCCGCCGGTGCAACAGAAAGGCCAGCCCCGGCACCAACACCTCTAGTACAAAGACCACCCCATAGCGCAACCGCGCCAGCTGCACCAACGCGCGGGAATAATGGCCCGCACGCGGCGGGTAAAAGGTGGAAGCGCCAGCCGCCATGGGTCAGTTAATGTTGCTGCGTAATACGCACCGTCTCCTCGGGTTCGTAAGCCTCGCTGGTGTTTTGGAAGGAGCGCACCTCGCCGATCATCTCCTCAAACAGCGCGGCGATATTGGCACAAGCCGCCTTCCCCTTGTACCCACGGATCTCGACTTCGACCTCCCCCTCCGGGCTGATGGTGATCTGGAATTCCCGTTGTGGCATAAAAAGATGGCTAGTGTTCCCAATGGCGGACAGTGAGGCGGATTCCCGTGCTTTCGTCCTCGGTCTCCTCAACAATATTATAGTGCCTCGCGCCGACCTCTGCTTTTACCCTTGCCACCACATAGTCCCGGACGACGCGCTGGCTCATTGCCTCGCCGATGGCATGCAGCTCCTCCTCGCTCAACCCCGAGCCGCGCACCGATAGCCCCGCGCGCCCCCGGGCATCGCGCTGAAAGGTCACTTGCACCCCCTCGCGCACGAAGGAGAGCTTCTCATCGCGCCCGAGCTGGTCGGTGACAACCTCGCTTCGCGGGATCTCCAGTGCGATGCTCCGCTCCGTGGAGGGGGCCTCTCGCCCTTCCAGCCGGGCGTAGCCGAGGGAAGCGGCGGCACTGGCCACCGCCGTGGCAAGCGCCGGCCAAGTGGAGATGATGACGGGGGTAAGAATCAGTACGGCTCCCATAGCTTATCTTTATTTGACCGGGCTGCCTTTGCTTGCTCACGCCACCTTCTTTAAAATTCCACGCGCCGCATTGGGGAGCCCCCTTCCTCCGCCGCCGTGTCGCTGGCGCTGCGGGCTCGGCCGCTGGCCCAGGTGCGCAGGCGGTTGATCTGCTCATCCATCGTCCGCGCCAGCGGCACGGTGTTGGCAATGGCGCGCAGGATGTGCCCGGTCTCCACCTCGCACCCATCGTCAAACGCATCGTACATCGCGGAGATGACGGCCTCCTCGATCTCTGCGCCGCTGAAGCCTTCGCTCGCCCGGGCAAGGGCGGGGAGGTCGTACCCCTCTACCGCGCGCCCCCGCTTGGCGAGGTGGATGCCGAAGACATCGGCCCGCTCGTCTGCCTTGGGGAGATCGACAAAGAAAATTTCATCGAGCCGCCCCTTGCGCATCAGCTCTGGCGGGAGGTGGGAAATGTCATTGGCCGTGGCGACGACAAAGACGGGCGCGCTCTTCTCCGAAAGCCACGTGAGGAAGGTGCCAAAGACGCGCGAAGTCGTCCCCCCGTCCGAAGAGCCCGAGCCTTGGGAACCGGCGAAGGCTTTATCAATCTCATCGACCCACAGAATAGCAGGGGCGACAGACTCGGCCACCGCCACAGCGCGCCGCACGTTATCTTCGGAGGAACCGACCAGGCTATTAAACATGCGCCCCATGTCGAAACGCAGGAGCGGCAGTTGCCACAGGCTGGAGACGGCCTTGGCACAGAGGCTTTTGCCACACCCCTGCACGCCGAGGATGAGCACCCCTTTGGGCGGCGGCAGGCCAAAGGCGCGCGCTTCATCTGAGAAGGCGCGGCTCCGCTTGGCTAGCCACTCTTTGAGCAGCGGCAGCCCGCCCACCTGCGCAAAATCCTCGGTGGCGTCGTAGTATTCCAGCAACCCGCTTTTGCGGATAATCTGCTGCTTCTCGGAAAAGACAGCCTGCACGTCTTCCCCGCTCAGGCGGCCATCCCTGACGATGATTTTGGCAAAGACGTTCTCCGCCTCGCCAAGCGTGAGCCCGAGCGCGGCTTGCAGGAGGCGCTCGCGCCCGGCTTCATCAAGGTCGATCTCGACCTGCTGGTAGCTGCGCACATCGTGGAGGATCGCATCGAGCAGCCGCGCCAGCTCCTCCTTGCCGGGCGCGGGGAGGGCAAGGAGCGTAACTTCCTTATCCAGCTCGGCGGGGATCTCCACCACCGGGGAGACGAGGATGACGGTCTTGTAGCTGCTCTTGAGCTGGAGGGCGATGTCCTTGAGCTTGCGGATGACGGCGAAGTTCGCCTTTGTCAAAAACGGGTGGAAGTCTTTGAAGAGGAAGATGGCGGGGTCCACCTGGTCGATGACCTGGTCGAGCGCGAGCAATGGGTCGCGCGTGGCAGCGTTGCGGTGTTTTTGGGATTGGATGGAAGCCCCTAGCGGGACGATGCCGGTGCTGTAAGTCCACTCAAAGGGCTTCTTGCCCCGGGCGTGCGCCAGCTCGGCGATCGTCTTCTGCACCCGCGTCTCCTCGTTGGTCTGGATGTAGATGATCGGGTAGCGCGCACGGATAAGGGTTTCGAGTTCTTCGGCAAACGTCATGGCTTGGGGAGTGGGTTGGCGCGTTGGCGCAGGGTGGCGTCTTTCGGGTTAAGGGCAAGGAGCAGCCGGGCGAGCGCGGGGGTCACATTTTGGGCAAGGATGCGTCCATCCTCCAAAATGAGAAGGGTGCATTCGCGAGGAGCAGGCGTTTGCGGATTCATGGGATGAGGTTGAGCCCGGCGCTTCCGGCGATGGCGAGCGCCGCCTCTGCCTCGCTGGAGCCTAGCGGCCGGCCTAGCCCCGGCTGGCGCGCGGCCTGCCAAGCAGGCCAGTAGCCCGGGCGGAGGCTCACCTTTACCCCCGGCAGGTGCCGCGCCAGCCAATGGGCCACGGGCTCCCAACAACACTGCACATGCCCGGGCAGCAGCAGGTGGCGGATGATGAGCTCGCTCCGCCCCGCGGCCCAGAGGAGCGTCTCGCGAAGCGCGGCGAGGTAGCCCCCCACCCGCGCCAGCGCGAGCGCGCAGGCGTCGTTGCCAAATTTGTAATCGACGAGCCAATGGGTAAATACGCCGTCGAGCGCAGCGCGCGTGGTGGCGCTACAGATGCCGTTGGTTTTGAGCACAAGCGGAGCCTTTTTGGGCAAGTGGGTGGCAAACTCGCGCAGCCAAGCGGGGGCGAGCGTCGGCTCCCCGCCGAGGATGAGGACGCTACGCGCTTGCCCAGCCTCCAATGCGCGCCGGGCAGGCCGCGCCGCATCTGCCGCGCTGAAGGGCACACCCGCGCGGGCGTCCCAGCTCTCCCGGCCGGTAATGCAGAAGCAACACCGCAGGTTGCACCCCGAGAGGGCAAGCGTGTACGCGGGGATCAACTCCAACTCCTCGCCCACCTCCACCTGCGCGGAGAAGATGCGCACCCCGGCTTGTGGCGTGGCAAGGCGCATCACCGTTGAAAGAGCCGCCGCCACCATGGGGCGCGGGCGGGCGGCGTGGCAGCCAGCTCAGCCTCCAGGCGGCGGGCGATCTCCGGCGGCAGCGGCGTTTGCGCGGCATCGTGGCGCAGGAGGGCCTCCACGGTTTCAAACTCCAGCTCGCCACGCGCTTCGTGGTGGTGGGTGGCCTCCGTTTCCTGCCGGGTCTGGTGGGTAAGTCGAGGTTTCATGCAGTGCGGGCAAAGGCAGCGGCAAAGGCTTTGCGCGCCCGGTGCAGCTTGCCGCGCACGGCATCGGGCGTTTGCGAAGTCAAAGAGGCGATGGCGTCGTACCCCAGTTCCTCGTCGGCCACTAGAAGCAGGAGGATGCGGTAGGCAGGGGCAATTTCATCCAACGCTTGGCGGATGCGCTCGCCCAGCTCCCGCGTCTCGCAGGCGCGCAGCGGGCTCTCGCCCCCGGAGCCCGCGCGCTCCAGCAGCTCGTCGGTAGCGGTGGGGTGGATGTTGCGCTGCTGCCAGGAACCCAGGAGGTTTTGGCAATGGTTCAGCGCAATGCGGTAAAGCCAGGTGCGCACCTCGGCCGCGTGGCGGAAGCCCGCTTGCGCGCGGTACGCTTTGAGGAAGACATCGTGCACCGCATCCTCCGCGCGCCCCGAGTCGCCCAAGAGCCGCAGGGCGAGGTAGTAGATGGCGCGCGCGTGCGCTTCGTAGAGCGCGGCAAAGTCGAGCCCCACCCCTTGCGGCGCGGTGGGCGGCAAGGGCGGGGGCGGGGCGGGAGGAGGCAGGGCCATCGGTTGGTTGGACAACGCTACCGGCCTCCCCTCACGCCGTTTTTTCTATCGCCGCCGCTTTTTCTCCGGGCGCTTGCGGGAGGCCTCCTTGAGCCCCGCCCCTTTGCGTGCTGTCGGCTCTTTGCCTCGCCTTGGCTCCTTGCCCCGCTCCGGCCCTTTGCGCTCCGGCCCTTTGCGGGGGGCGGGCTTGCCATTGCGGAGAGCGGGCTTTTTGCCCCCTTCCTCCACCGGCTCGAAGTCGATCTGTTGTTTATAGATATCCACCTTGGCGACGGAGACCTTGAGGCGGTCGCCAATGCCGTACCCCTTGCCGCTCTGGCGGCCGGTGAAGCGGAGGCGGGTAGGGTCAAACGTGTAAAAGTCGCCACTCAGCGCCGAGACGTGGATGAGACCGGAGATGAGGCAATCCGGCAGCTCCACCACGAGGCCGTAGTTGCGCACGTCGAGCACGATGGCGGCGAACGTCTCGCCCCGTTGTTGGGCGAGCAGGAAATACTCCAGCTTCTTGAGCTTTACAGACTCGCGCTCCGCCTCGTCTGCCGTGCGTTCGGTGACGGAGATGTGCTCCACCACGGCGGGCAAATCCGCCGCAGCGATCTTCTGCTTGCGCTCGCCGATGTGCCCAAGCACCCGGTGGACCACAAGGTCCGCATACCGGCGGATCGGGCTGGTAAAGTGGGTATAATCTTCCTTGGCCAGCCCGTAGTGCCCCAGGGGGCGGATATCGTAGGCCGCCCGCTTGAGGCTGCGCAGGAAGGCGATCTTGAGCGCATACTCCTCATTACTGCCCCGGATGGCGCGCAGGAGCTTCTGCACCTCGGCCCGTTGCGAGAGATCCCCCGCGCGGAAGCCATAGAGCTTCACCAAATCGCGGAAGTCGTTGAGCTTCTCCGGGGCCGGGTCTTCATGGGCGCGGTAGACGCTCGGGTAGCCGTGCCGCCGCGTCTCCCGGGCCACGGCTTCGTTTGCGGCGAGCATATACTCCTCAATCAATTGGTGGGAAATGTCGTTCTCGATCTTCTCCAGCCGCACCGGCTTGCCCTCGGCATCGAGCCAGACTTTGACTTCCGGGAAATCCAGATCCAACGAGCCTTTGCCAAACCGGTTTTTGCGCAGCAGGGAGGCCAGCTCCCAGGCAAGCTTCACATTCTCCACCACCTCGGGGGGGATGCTTTCGGTGCGGTCCGGCACGGTGGCGGGGAGCGGCTCGGGCGTCTGCCCGGTCAGGATGGCATACGCCTGCTTGTAAGTCAGCCGCGCGGCGCTGCGGATGACGCTCCGCGAAAAGCGCGCTTTCTTCGCCCGCCCCTCGGGGGTGAAGTCGATAAAGACCGTGCGCGTAAGCCGCTCCACCCGGGGCTTGAGCGAGCAAATGCCGTTACTGAGCCGCTCGGGGAGCATCGGGATCACCCGGTCGGCGAGGTAGACGCTGTTGCCCCGCTGGTACGCCTCTTTATCCAGCGCGGAGCCGGGGGCGACGTAGTGGGAAACGTCTGCAATATGGATGCCCACGCGCCAGCCGCCCTCGCGCGTGCGCTCGATCTGGATGGCGTCGTCAAAATCGCGCGCATCATCCGGGTCGATCGTATAGATCAGCGCATCCCGCAAGTCTTCGCGCTGCTTGAGCTCCGAGGGCGGCACGCTCTCCGGGATGCGCGCCGCCTCCTCCGCCACGGCCTCGGGGAAGGCGACGGGCAGGCCAAACTTGCGGATGATGGAGAGCATATCCACCCCCGGGGTACCGGCCGCGCCGAGCACTTCGGTGATTTCGCCCTCTGGGTTGACGTGCCGCGAAGTCCACTCATCCAGCCGCACGACCACTTTGTCGCCCACTTCGGGCGGCGTGGGGAGCGGCTGCTCCCCCGGGCGGACGTAGATGTTGTGGATGAAGCGTGGGTCATCCGGGATCACATAGTAAAACTTCTTGGTACGCTGGAGCGTGCCCACCACGGTATCGCGGGCACGCTTGAGGATGCGGATGACGCGCCCCCGCCTGCGCGCCCCCCCGGCGCCCCGGCGTGCCTCGTGCCGCCCTTCGTGCATGATGCGGGCCACCACGGTATCGCCATTCATGGCCGTGCCGGTGTCTTCAGCGGAAATAAAAAGGTCCGCAACGCCCGGCTGCTTGCATAGGACGTGGGCCGTGCCCCCGCCGTGGATCTGGATCTCCCCCGTCACCAGCTCGGCCTCTTGCGGGAGCACGTAGTGGGTGCGCCGCACGCGGGCCACCTCGCCGCGCTCCTCCATCTGGCGGAGGGTACCGCCAAGGGCGGAGCGCTCCTTACCTTTCAGGGAGAGCGTGCGGGCGAGCCCCGCTTCATCCAGCGGCTGGTATTTGGGCGCGCGCAGGAGTTGGAGGAGGCGTTGCGAAAGATCGGGGGAAGTCGGCTTAGCCATAAAAAGCGGCTTTTAGCGTACCGCAGGGGGGAGCCCCCTGCACAGGGTAAAAATGGAGGTGAAAATGAGGCCCGGGGCGCGCACGGATTTTGTAACCAATCTCCTTTTTGCAAAGGAACCCCTTCATTCAACCAACGAACAACACTACCGTGCGCTAACCCCGGGCCAACCCCCTAACGACACCTTTGACAGGCCCCCTCCCCCGGCGTTCAAAAAAAACGAAAAAAACTTTCAGCCTTCGTGGGGGGGGGATGCTAGCCTCTGGCCCGTATGGTCAAAACCCTTGCAG
>JBBCKB010000063.1:0-78747 GCA_037189965.1 Chthoniobacteraceae bacterium
CCAAAAAGGACCTCCAGCTCAACCAGGCTGTCGCTACGCGGGACCGAAGCCGCCTGAATTCCCAACAACAGCTGTCGGTCGTCCACCTGGAGCGCGAAAGTCGTGCGGACTTCGGAGGGCAGATTCGCGGCATTAAGCAGAAACCCTCCTTCCACCCCCACTCCAGTGAGAAGCACCTGTCGCAACGCTGCCACAGAGACTTTAGGAACCGCCTTGGCCCGGCAGTGGCGGAATGCAGGTGAATCCACAATGGATGGCATAGGCAGGGAGAGCTACTTCAACTGGTAGAGGAATGGACGACGGAAGATCCCGCCATTGTGGTGAGTATTATGGACCCGCAAGGTGATGTCGTTCTGCCCGGGCTTAAGCTTCCCCGATAGGTCGACATCCCAGTCGAAGCGATAGCTGTTCTTCCACCAAAGGGGGTGTTGCGGACGATGGGCAACCAGGTTCCCGTTTACATAAAGCCAAGCTTCTCCAAAGAGCCCCGGAAAATGAAGATGAAGCTTCCCTTTGGTATCAGCCAAACTCAGTTCAACCGGCGTCTTGTACCAGAGAAAGCCCGTGAAGCTTTGCCAATCGGGAAAGAGAATTCCCTGGGCTTGAGCGTAGAGATCTGTGCGAACAACCTCCCACTGAGTGGTGGGATAGTCTTTCCGCTGGTCCGGCGTTGAAAAACGCTCCCGGTTCTCCTCCCAAAATGCAAGGTCTGGCTTCTCTCCGGCAAAGCCTCGGGCAAGGCCCGTATCACGAGGATCGCGACGGAAGGCCCACTCCAGCGGCAATCGCTGGACGAGCGACCCAAGGGTGCCATCTGTAAGCGATTTCAGATTTGCATACTGCCAAACCTCTCCGGGAAGCGTCTCCGCCCTAGCCTTCGCCGTGGCTTCCTTTGAGTCTGCCTGCGGGCCGATGACCCGCGTCGTCAACGTGGGATTGGCCACCGCCAGCTCCAGCCGGACCTTCACCGCCTGGTTTCCCAGCTTCTCCGCCTTGGCGTAGTCTCCCTCGGTGGCCCCCGCAAAGACCATTCCCGTATAAGCATCCATCAGCTCAAAGCCAAGCGCTGCAATGTCGACCCGCTCCACCGCCAACTTCTCGTTGCGGGTTGCGTCCGCCTTTCCCCGGAGGGGCTCCACGAGCCGTTTGGCGTCGTCAATCGCCCGCTTGAGCCGGGAGATCAACGCCGGGTTGTAGATCGCCGGGATAATGTAGAACTCATGCTCGGTGATGACGGTATCCTCCCACGCTTTGAAGATGGCGCTCCAGTAATCTTTCATCGCGGGCGCGGCGGGCCCGTAGAACGCGGGGTAGAACTCTTCGAGCAGATGGTCAACATCCGCATCGGGGTTCCACATCAACTGGCCACGGAAAAAGAGATTGGTGAAGATCGTCGCAAACGCACCACGGCTCTCCGTCGAAACGCCAAGGGAACCGGCATCGCGGTAAAACTGAAGGTCGCGCTGCATGACCTGGTGCGAGGGAGCCGGAATATCCCGCCAGACCAACATTCCCTGGTCATAATCATAGATAGTGAACCGCTTGTCCATGACCTCCGCCCACCTCCGCACCATCGCCCCATACTCCTGCCGGGAAGGCGAACGAGGATCGTCGATGGAATGGTTGGGATCGATATCAATCGGTGCGATCTCCGCAACCAGCGAAGGGGCTGCCTTAAACTCCCGTTGCGGAGGAATCGTAATATTGATGTAAGCAAGAAACCCAAGCACCGCTTTACTCTCCGGGTGGCGCTGCGCGAGGATTTCCGCCGTGCGGTTGTAGAGAAGCGCGAAGGCGTCGGTCAGCGACTGGCTTTGGAAATACTTATCGTGGAGGTTGACCACCGCCGCTTCATCACCCGGATCGTCGGAACGGTAGACCCCATCTTCCATACTCAGGGAGATCAGTTTTCCCTCCGCATAGGCTTGATCAATCTCATCCGCGATGGCCTCGGCACTTTCTGGAGCCGTGAGCGGGATGTTGAAGTGCGTCTTCCCCTCGGGGATAACCTTTTTTACATATCGCTTCAACGTGTGGTGGGTCTTGAGCTTCTGCTCGTTCATGAAGTTTCGAAGCCGAAAGTCGGCAGCTCCTTCTTCGCTTCCATTCCACGCGATCCAAAAGTTCCGCACTTCAAATGGAGGCGCATACACCATTTTGAGGTCTTCAATCTCCAGCTTTGGCCGGTCGGGAATCACTTCACCCAACCCGGTGGGAAGATACCACCGGCAGCCCCACTGGTTGAGCAGGGTGATAACGGCATAGTAGTGGCTTCGGTCCGTACTTCCTGCAAGATAGACATGGTTGGCCTCCCGCTTCAGAAAGATCGCATCCGGATCAAACACACGGCGGGGAGGAACGACCGCCGCGAGCGCTTTCCGAAACTCGGGCCGGGTTTCAAAAACGAGTTCCCCGATAACGAAAGTGGGCGCTTTGGAGGCAAGGGCCTCGCGCACCGTATCTGCGGTTGCCGCAATGGAAGGACGGGCTCCGCTCATTTGCTCGATACAACGCGCCAGCTCCTCTGCCGCCTTTAGATCGTACGATCCCTTACGATTCTGATCCGGGGCGATACAAATAACCGCCGAAGTCTTCCCCTCATCCGCAATGACTAGCCCGGCCTCCCCCAAGGCAGACTGGAGCGTTCCAAGTGCAAATAGACCCCATAGAAGAAATAGCTTTTTCATGAAAATCGAAAGGGCGCACCTCAAACCAAGGGCGGAAGGGGGTAGTTGATCACGCCAAACCAATCCAGCGCGGCAGCGCACGAATGGGGCGTCTCTTTGGAACGGCTCTCAATCCAGTTTCGGCTATGCTCATCCTCTGGTTGAATGCTGTGGAGCAACTCCTGAAGCCTGGCGTGGAAGAGGGCGCCAAACCGCTCCTGCCCCTCTCCCCGGTCATGACACTGCACTGCGGAAAGCGGGTGGCCTGCTTCATCTCGAAAAAGAATCCCGTAGCTCGCATCCACCAGGCACCATTGCGCTCCGTTGTGAAACTCGGCTATCGTATGCCCGTTGCGAACCGTTGTGTAAAAGAGGTGGATGATGCGGGCGGGAATCTGCCGGATCTGGCAGAGACGGACAAAGACCCTCGCCTGCTCGTTGCACCAAGCCGCGCCGCTTTGCAGAAGCGCTTCGTCACCCAGGTTTCGGTCAGCCCGAATGGGGGCGCTAAACGGAGGAATGTGAGGATGCCTTAGCCGGGCAACGACCTCTTTGCACAAGGCTTCGGCCACCGCTTCCACCGTGACACAGCCGCGTGCCGTCTGTTCCGCAATCGCCTCAAGCAAAGGAAAACGCCCCCCGGCAGGCGGAACGGAAAGCGGTGTGTAGCGGGCTTCGAGAAAGTGGGCCGTCTCCGGCCGCCAGTTGATGTACTGGTTCGCCTGAAAGCGATCAATCCCCGCCGTACCCATGGCGTTTGCGGAAGGAATGGCCTCCCTCCACTCCGGGGACATGCCATTGATGCCCCGAAACGGCTCCACCTCCGGCGGGAAGGCCTCCTGGAGCCAAAAGGGAGTTTCTGCGGGAAGATACTCAGGCAGGGTCAAATCTCTCATGAAATCATGGAAAATAGGGGGAGACGGAACGGCGTGGAATGGCCCGATCCTTCGGATGGGGCACATCTTGCAGCAATCCTCCATCCGCTCAAGAAAATTTATTAAAATTTGACAAAAATTTTTAATTCAACTACCCATAGAGACTGCAAACGCATCTCTCTCGCGCCATGCTCATACGACTCCTCCCCCTTTCGGTTCTCGGGCTTTATCTTGCCAAAGCAGCCATAGCCTCGCCCTTGCCTTCCCGCCACGCCTTTTCACCTGATGGAACGCAACCGCGCGCGGCGGCGCAGGAGGTCACTCTCGCCGTGGAGGGAAGAGGTGTCATCCCCATCGTTATTTCACCCACGGCAACTGCTGAGATGGAGGAGACGGCGGCTCAGGTGGCGGGATTTCTGGGCCGGATCACCGGAGGCGCCTTTCAAGTGGAACGCTCCGCCGAACCGCGAGGCATTACCCTCGGAACCCTCAAGGAGTACCCGGACCCCTCGCTCGAAGGCCCTCTCAAAATCGGGGATTGGAACGATGGCAAGGAAGCGTTTGCCATCCGCACAGGAGAGGGCACGATCCGGCTGATTGGCGCCTCTGTACTCGGTGCGCAGCACGCCGCCTACCGCTTCCTCGAGCTCCTTGGCGTCCGCCGCTACTTTGCGAGCGCGGAGTGGGAGATCGTTCCGCACAAACCCAACCTTGCCTTCGATGCGGAGGAGGAAAGCCGCCCCGCCATCCCCAGCCGCCGGATCTGGATGGCTTTTGGTGATGGCCACGGAGAACAGGGGCAGCGGCGGAAGGCCGACTTTGCAAGCTGGAGCCGCCACAACCGGATGGGGCAATCCACCCGCCTCCGTAACAGCCACATGTACCAGGAGGTCTACCGGAAAAATAAAGCGGAGCTCGACGCCAACAAGGAAGACACCTACGCCGTTGTCAAAGGAAAGCAGGAGCACCCGCGCAAGTTCAACCTCGCAAACCCCCGCATCCGGGAGCTTCTGCTTGAAACTGCGCTGGCACCTCTGGAGAGGGACTCGAACAACCAGGACATGGTCAGCATCGAGCCCAGCGACGGAGCCGGGTGGTCTGAAAGCCCCGAGAACGTGGCTCTGGGAACGATCTCCGACCGCGCCTTCGGCTTGGCAAATGACCTTGCCGCCCGCCTCCGCTCCATGGGCAGAGAAGATGTCCAGGTAGGGATTCTTGCCTACCATATGCATGCTGCCCCACCCAGCGCAGCTCTTGACCGCAACATCAATGTCGTCTTGGCAACCCGCATGTACCATGGCCCGTACGACCTCCCACGGCTCAAGGAACTCTGGACGCAGAAAACCTCCAACCTGGGAATCTACGACTATTTTTCCACCTATGTCTGGGGGCAGGAGCGCATCCGCGCCGCCTCGGCGTACGCCCCCGCCGCAGATCCCATACGCGTGGCGGAGGTCGTCGCCGAAGCGATCGACCTCCTCCAGGTTCGCGCCTTTGTCGCAGAGAGTCTGGACAACTGGGCGCTGTACGGCCCCGGCTACTATGTCGCCGTCCACAAAATGTGGAATCGGGACGCCGATGCAAAAGCGCTGCTGAGCGATTTCTACCGCCATGCCTTTGGCCCCGCAGAGAAGCCTGCCCGGGAGTTTTACGAGCTGCTCTACCCTTCGAGCAACCGGGGGGTGAACTATGATACCTTCCGCCGGCTTTACGAGAAGCTCGATGAAGCGGGGCGCCTGGCCCACGCGGACCCCGCCGTCACCACCCGGATCGATCGGCTCAAGCAAGCCTTGCACGCCAACTTGCTCACCTATCGAAAGATCGCCGCAGATGACGAAGAGGAAAAAAAACGCCTCGCTCTTGAATACTACACCTTCATCTACCGCACTCAGGACGGAAATATGTTGGGCGCAGTGGCGGTGCTCGATACTTCCGCCCCCAAGGACAAGCTACTGGATCTCCAAGACGTCAAACGGAAGGACTACCCTTGGGAGGGGCTCCCTCCCGTGACTCAAGAAGAGACGGCGGCCACATTCCTGGAAGACTTCAGCTTCCTCAAGCAATTGGGAGAGCCTGTGGAGACCATCTCGTTCAGCAATGACCTTGTTGTCAGAACGCTCTCAGATGCTCCACGCACAGCCACTGTGTTGGCCACAAACCCTCGGGTGACGTTTGTCGCGCAGGAGGCAGGCCCCGTCACCCTTGGGCTGAAGCTGGCGCCGCGCTCCAGCCAAGGCGAAGTTACCTACCAGATCTTTGATTCCAAAAATCGGCAGATTGCCAAAGGCGTCGTCTCCGCCGATACCGTGGCCACCCATGTCGAAATCCGGGCAGACCTTCCTGCTCCGGGAGTCTACCACCTGCGAGTACCGGAGTACCCCTTTGTGACGTTGGCGTCGCAGAGCCTCCCCACAGCGGTGGTTGCAGATCCCCAGCTCGATGCCACCTATACCGCAGTGGCCAATGAACCGACCCCTTTCTTTTATGTCCCACGCGGCATCACGGAGCTGGTGGTGAATGTCGGGATGGATACCAAGATGCCCCTCGTCGTGCACGATTCCTCCGGGCACAAACGAGAGGCCACCCCCGTCTTTGGCATTGCCCGCATCCCCGTTCCCCCGGGGGAAGACGGCACGCTCTGGTCTCTCGGGAGAAACCAAAGAGCTGGGAGCTTCTTCTTCCTGAATATCCCGAATATCTACAGCCTTGATGCACAGCGAGCCCTCCTCCCTCGGGAACTCGCCGAACACGAGGGAAAGCAACCGCGATGATCCGTAGGGAGGGTGCTTGGATTTGAGTTTATAAAATTTTAGTAAATTAATTTCCTTCTCATTGCCCCTTCCGCGCCCCTCAGCGTATCATGAGATCTTTGTCTCCCCCGCACTCCCGCCTCAACCAACAGGGCCACGCCTTCACGCTTTTGGAGGTCCTGGTTTCGGCGGCATTGCTTGCCGTGGTGGCGGTCTTGACGACCTCCGTCGTCAACGGCATCTCTTCGGCCTGGACGATGCAGCGCGGGCGCGTTTCGTCTTTTGAAGGCGCTCGCGCCGGTTTTGAGCTATTGACCCACCGCATCAGCCAAGCGGTGCTCAACACCTATTGGGACTATGACGACCCTGCGCTTCCGAGCCGCTACCAGCGAAAGTCCGACCTGCACTTCACCGTTGGAAGAGCTTCCCTGCTTCTTCCCGATGTGGCAGGGGCAACCGGAGATGCCGTCTTCTTCATCGCCCCCCTGGGTTTTACGGATAGCCCTACCTATAAGCCATTGATCCGGATGCTGACCGGGTGCGGCTTCTACCTCTCTTTTGGCGCGGATGATGCCCGCCCGGGCTTCCTGGGAGCCCGAATCCGGGATCGCTGGCGCTTTCGTCTCCACCAGATGATCGAGCCGGGAGAGAAACTCGGAGTCTACTCTCTGCCCCAGGGAAACGCATGGTTTCAATCCCGCGTCGCCCAGAACTCGCACCCGATTGTCGAAAACGCTTTCGGCCTGATCCTCCGCACGATCTATCCCACCGCTTCAGCGGGCTCCACCCCGCATTACACCTACGATTCGCGAGACACGGCAGCTCCGTTCTCCCACCACCAGCTCCCCCCAAAACTCGCAGTGACGCTCCTGGTCATGGATGAAACATCCGCCCTCCGGCTGGCGGATGAGTATGGCGAAACCATGCCCGCCATCACACCAAAGAACCCGGCGGCCTTTACCGTGGAAGACGACTACGCCACCGACCTTCAGAAATGGGAAGAGGAACTGCGCGAACGGGCGATCAACTACCGGATATTTACCTCCGAGATCCCGATTCGCGGGGCGAAATGGAGCACCGACTTATGACCTCCCCCAACCGCCCACCTACCCGTGCCGGCTTCTCCTTGGTGGAAGTCGCCCTGGCAATCGGGATCCTCGGTTTTTGCATGGTCTCCATTCTAGGTTTGCTCCCCATCGCCCTCACTTCCACCCGGCACTCCATGGAACGAACCTTGGAGATCCGGATCCTCCAGACGATCCGGGCTGACCTTCTAGACAAGCCTTTCAGCACGCTCCCCAACAGTGGCACCTATTCCTTTGATGCCGATGGCAACCCGGTCGCCACGCCATCCGCAGAGGAGCCAGCCCCCCACTACACCGCCACTTACTCGCAGAGCGCCTTTATCTCCCTCCCCGATGCGCAGAAAAACACGCGGATGGCGACCTGCCGGGTCTCCATTCTCAACACCGTCCGCAACGAAACGCGCGTGAGCAGCATCCACCTTCCGGACAATGGATTCTAAGCCCGCCAGCCCCCGCAATACCTCCGCGTTTACCCTCCCGGAGATGCTTACCGTCATCGCGATCATAGCGATGCTGGCAGGCCTTGCGGGGATGGCGATGAAAGGCGTCATGCAAAGCCAACGGCTCGATGAAGCGGGGCGCGTCGTTGTTGGCAAGATCAACCGGGCCCGGCAGATCGCTTCCGCCAGAAATGAGAACGTCCAGGTCCGGTTCATTAAAAAAGTGCGCCCGGATAGTGGCTCAACCACGGCGCTCTTTTGGCAGGTGCAGGCAGGCATCGTCAAAAGCGGCACGTTTACACCCGTTACGGAAATGACTTCCCTTCCCCAAGGGATGGTCATTTCCCCTTCTGCCACCCTCTCGCCGCTTCTCGCATCCATCGCTTCGGGTACGTCCACCAACCCCGCTTACGAATATATCCCGGTCGGCATTTCCCCGTCGGGGCAGGCCGATCCGCCCTCGGGCCTTTCGCTCTCCGAACCGGTCAAATGGGCCGTCACCCTCGTTCCGGAGACATCGCAGATGGCCAATGAGGTCGATGAAGTGAAGGATTTCATCACCATCCAGATCGACCCCCTCACCACCCGAACCCGAACGTTTCGCCCTTAGCCATGAAGACCTCCCGCGCTCCTCATGACCGCGCTGCCGCGCTTATCATCGTCTTGAGCTTTCTGATCCTTCTTTCGGGTTTGATGGTGGCATTCCTCAGCCTCACCCGCAACGACGTCACCAACAGCGCAGACTATGTCGCCGGGCAGGAATCGCTCGCGCTCTCGGAATCCGCCACCAACCTTGTTATGGCGCAGATCCGCGAGGCAACCCTCTCCGGGATCGACAGCAACGGAGTGGGGAGCCATGCGTGGGCCAGCCAACCCGGAGCCCTGCGGGTTTGGGATGATGAGGGAAATCTCGTCAACCTCTACAAACTCTACTCCGCCAAACGAATGCAGGAAGAGGATCTCACCTTTCTGAACGGGGAGATCCCCGCCGACTGGCGCAGCCGGCCAGACGAATACACCGACCTCAATGAACCCGTCGCCAGCGGCACCTCATGGCGCTACCCGATCCTCGACCCCGGGGCGATCGGCACGGTTGCCGGGTTCTCCTCCAACCAGACAGACGAATCCGCCATTGCCTGGGACACACGGACTTCCATGCCCGTACGTTGGCTCTACCTCAATCGCAACGGCGAGATGACCGACAGCCAACAACCCGACTCCGTCGGGCGCATCGCCTTCTGGACGGATGATGAATCGAGCAAGGTCAATATCAACACGGCTTCAGCGGCCCGCCTTGTCGATCCCAAGACCGCCAAGGACATCCGGGAAACAGCCGACAGTTTCTGGGATATCCCGGCCACCCGATTTCAGCAGGACTACGATGCGGGCCGGGGTTCACCTCACCAGGCCGAATTCCAACGCTACGCAGGGCACCCCGCATCCGTCAATCTGCTGGCGGTTTTCGCCGGGCCCAACTATGCCGATGTCAGCACCTCCACCTTGCGAAGTGTTTTCGATCTCACGCCTCGCTACCGATGGGGCGGCTCGGAAAACGGCAGTATCGATACCATCGCCGTCCGGAACGGCACGGCCCAGCTGCTGACCGGTGCCCACGCCAAAAACGAACGCCTGTATGCCTCGGCGGATGAATTGAGATTTGCCCCCACCTCCCTCAGCGGAACGCGGAACCTCAACCCGCTTCCCCAGCCACCCGCCTCCCCACCCGCAAGCGCGCCGACTGAAGAGGCGTTGCTGGATCGTTGGCGCTTCTTCCTCACCGCCCAGAGCCGAAGCCCGGACCTCAATCTCTTTGGACGCCCCCGCGTCTCCCTCTGGCCCATCTCTGGGTCTGAAGGCCCCTTGTACCGTACCGTCTACGACAGCATGATTGCCCGCTGCGCCACATTGGGGCCGATGGATGAGACCGAACGTCGTGAGTATTTCTTCAAACGTCTCTTTCCGCTTAGCCAAAGCAAAGATTGGAATAACTTTCCCCGGAACCAGACCTTGTTCCAATACCTGCGCAACCTCACCAGCGCGGAGATTCCCGGTTTTGGTGGAAACTACGTTACGAAATACGACGTAGCCAGCGGAGGCGTTTCCGGAGAACGAGACCAGATCCTCGTAGAGATGTTTGACTATATCCGCACCGTCAACCTCAACGAAACCTATGCTGGAATCCCGGCGGGCTTTCAAAGCTACACCCCGATGGTTACCGGGACGATCGACTCCGCCACCGCTTCAAATTTCGCAGGCGCGGGCTTTGTCCTCCCGATCCAGACGCCCTATGGCCGGGGAGCCGGGCGCGTTCCCACGCTCTCCGAAATGGCGCTGGCACTCGTCAACTCCGGGACGACCGCAAAATCCGGGACCTCCACGGTGCTCGTCGATAGCGAGCGAGTCTCCATCCGGCCCCTCTTGGAAACATTTTCCCCCATGCAAGGGTTGATGCCGTGGGTCTCCAAGAACTTCATTGCCACCGTGAGCAGCGGAGTAACGCTCGGCAACGAGCAGCTTCCGATCATCCCCAATGGAAGCGTGACAATCGGGCCCAGCAACTCCATCGGCCCGGCCGGATTCACCAACATCATCGGCGGGACAGATGGCTTCGCCTGGTATAACCCGACAACCACGACCTCCCCTCTCTTCCACTCCGACTCGGCCGTCATCTCCGGACCCACGATTTTAATCAACGGGGGGACCGTTTCGATCTCCTTTGCAGCGGCGGGGGAGCCGCCTTACCAAACCTTTGAAATCGACTTCCCGGACGGTGCCACCCTTCCCCGCCCGGTTTTTTCCGGCTCCAAGCGGGACGTCAACGCCATCTCGGGTATCCCGTGGCGATTCACCAAAAATGACGTGATCCATAGCGTCATCTATCGCGACGGAGATTACCGGATCGCGGCGTACCTTGAAAAGGTCCCCTCCAAGTTCTTCAAACCCCACCCGCGATTTGGTTCCACCCACCCCTTCGCCCATACCTTGATCCATAGCACCGGGCAGTTCTCCATCAGCCGCATCTATCCGGTAGAGACCGGGAAAGCACCGGCGGATGGGGCGCTCTTTGGAAAATACATTGGTGCCTCCTATCTGTTCAAAGATTCCAGCGAAGTCTCCGTCCTCACCAATACTCCCGACATCTCCCCCGAAATTACAGACCTTAGATCCGAAGGGTGGGAAGGTGATTGGAATAACGGCATTGGCGTCGCCTCCGACGGGGCCTACCTCGGAAAATCCGACGAGGGGCACCTCCCCTCCACCTCCGATCCTGCCTACTACAACCTCCAGAACTGGCTGCGGAGCGAGGGCTTTTTCTCCCCAACCCGCCAAGTCCCCTCGGCAGGCGTCTTCGGCTCTCTGCCTACCGCGGTCAAACGAACCGCCAAGGCATATGCGGAAGATAAGCCCTCGGATGCACGCCCTTGGAGAACGCTCCTCTTCTCACCAAACCCCGATGCCGGCTCTGGCCATTACGGAATGAGCGATCCGCCCGACTACCTCTTGCTCGATCTCTTCCACCTCCCGGTTGTCGAGCCTTACGCCATCAGCGAGCCAACCTCCACCGCCGGGCGTCTGAACATGAACTACCAGATCCTCCCCTTCACCAGCATTGTTCGCAAAACCGCCATGCATGCCGTTCTGAGTGGTAAAAAGGTCACGGCGATTCCCACCTCGGCAAGCCTGATCTACAAAGACCAGCCAGCCCAAACCAACCGGGAGGAGATTCGCAAGCGCCTCGATATTGATGAAACCCTAAAACCGTTTGATGCCAAGTTTTCCGCAAACGAACTTTTCCGTAGCGCCGCAGAAATTTGCAGCATCTCCCTGGTTCCCTTGGGAGCGACCAGCGATACCATGGCCACCTGGTGGCACGACTACCGCCTCACCGGCGACAACGTTCGCGAACGGCCTTACACAGCGCTCTACCCCCTCCTGACGACCAAATCGAACACCTTCACCGTCCATATCCGGGCGCAATCCCTCGCTCCGAAAACCTTTAAAGCAACCGGGGAATACCGAGGGTCTGTAACCATCGAGCGTTACCTCGACCCGAATGATAGCCGCCTCCCCGGCGGGAGCGAAGCGGCCATCGACCCCGACACCCAATCTCTGGAGCCGCTCTACCGTTTCCGCATCATCGATACCAAACGTTTCGCCCCTTGATCTCGCAAACATTCCAACTCCCAAGGGGAGCGGCACCTCTATACTAACAAAGATTAAATTTGGAATGGCCGTGTTTTCCCCTTTCCGTCAGGCACTAAACTTTAGTAAATTCGGTGAACACTCACCCGGATTCAAATTTGTCAAAAGTACGCCAAAAGGATTTAGCCAAAGCCGCAAACGTTTCCGTCTCAACGGTTTCTCTTGCACTGAGGGACCACCCCTCCATTAGCGCGGCAACCAAAAGGAAGGTGGCCGAGCTACAGAAGAAAATCGGCTACCAACCCTCACGGACGAGTAGCCCCCCCTCGGAAAGGCCACGGCTTCTCTTTTGTCTGCTGCGGCGGGCGCTTAACAGCCCGCTTTACAATCCTTTCCTCGAAGGCGTCGTCACCGCCTGCAAACAGTTGCGCAGCCCGCTTGATATCGACTTCGTGCGGGTTGACGAAGATATTTCAGAACACCCCTTTCAGGCGCAAAATGGAGCTCCGCCCGACGGCATCATCTTCGCCGGCGCGGTGACTGAAGAGATCGTCAACAGAGGCAAAGCCGAAGCCAGCCACGTCGTGGTACTGGGCACGCACCATTTAAACGAGCCCGTACACCGGGTCGATCTTGATCTCAATGCCATGGCACGGATGATCGCGCGTCGAGTCATCGCGGATGGAAACCGCGCAGCATTCCTGGTGACCATTCCTTCCGACGATTACAATCGGGATCTCGCCCACGCCCTCAAAGAAGCACTTCAAAACGAGGGCCTCCCCATCCTTCCGCGAAATACCTTCACCCTCAACCCGAATGAAACCGACGTCTCTGCGGTAGCTTCTGCCGTTGTCTCCCACAAAGGCCCGGTTGCCGTTGTCACCAGCGCGTTGTTTATCTCTCAGGGCTTGCTGGCACAAATCCCCGGGCGGAAATCGGCCATCAAACATTACTCCATTTTGGTCGATGAAACGCCACAGCCCGGCATTATCGGAATCAACCCCGGGCAGAAGCGCCTCGGCATGGTGGGGGTCGATCTTCTCCATGCCCTTCATTCCAAAGAGACCAACTATACCGGGCCCTTCACTACCTTGCTCCCCCCGGTCGGTTGGGTGGAGCCCCCATCGGTAAGCCGCTGATCAAGTAGCTGTTCTTGCGCACGCGCGCCCACGCTGCACCCGTCATACCATTTCTCTGAAATAAGGAGAGATGGCATCCGTTACGCCGCCTCTCCTCGAGGCGGCTTTTTTGTTTTCCGGAGAACCCCTCTCCCGGCCTTCAGCGCCAACTTTACCAGATAACTAAAATTTTAGTTTAATTTTAAATAATAGTTGAAAAAACATTTCGTCGCCTTATATCTCTCTTCATGTCCGTCACCCTGACTCCGACGAATCTTTTAGGACAAACACGCCTTACCCGCCTCGCTTCCGACTCTCCCGCCGGGCTCTGGATCGTCTCGCTGCCATGGCCACGGGCTGAGGTAGGGAAGTTGACCTTAAACGGACACCCCACCACCACGCTCCCCTTGGGGCGATGGCCTGACAGCAATGCCCCCAAGCGGTTGCTTCTGATTGCCGACGGGCAGAACACGGCTCCCGCAACGCTCTCTCTCCAACCGGAAACCTCCCGGGGCAACGAAATGAGCCCTCCTTTCTCCGTATCCTCCCGGCGAGTTGGCCAATCGACCGATGGGCGGCTGCCATGGGAAACTCATGCCCTCCGGTTGGAATATGCGGGGCACTTTGTCGAAATCAGCGTCGGCCTCCGGCGCTCCGCAGGCATTCATTGGTGGGAAAACTGCGGCCTGACCCTCCAACAGGAAAGCCCTTATTGCATTTCGTTTGAGATGGGCGGTGTGATTCCCGTCATCTGCGAGGAGTTCGATGAGATGATGCGAAACCCGGGCTACCGCAACCCCTTGCTGCACAAACACAACTGGCTCAATGGCTCCATCTACGGCAGGCTCCACTCCAACGGCGTGTGCGAACTTTACCTCCGGCACATCAATAGCCGTTTTGTTGATGATGGCGGCGATCTCGCAGACGCCCTTCCCGTCGTAGGCTTTCGATCCTCAGGCTCTCTTCCCGGCGCACTTCCATTCCTTGGCACATGGGAGGGAACTCCGGAAACCATTGCACTAGGGGATGTTCGCCTCGACCTCTCGGAGCCAGCCCGGCTCACCTCCGCGCGAAACCCGGGCCGTTTCGAGACTCACAACGACTGGCTCGTCTGGCAACCGTATGATGGTTTCGAGATCTACGGTGGCATTTGTCCGGAAGCCTTGAAGGGAGACCCCTTCGTCTTTCGCCCCGAGGAAAAGATCTTCCCGCGTGGAATGACTCGCACGCTCCGGTTCTCCCTCAGCCTGTCAGACCGTTCCCCCCATATCGCCCGCTATGCAGCCCCCTCATGGCTTCATGGCTTGTGCGAAGATTTCCTACCCGAGCCGCTCCTGCCAGTGGAGGACGAGTACGAAAGCTCGCTGGAACGGGCGAAGCGGTGGATTGCAGACCATACCTTCGAAAATGGATTCGAAGACGGCGCCGTTGCACGTCATGGCGAGGCCCCCCGCATTATCAATGGGCGGCGCTATAACGAAGCCGGCTGGGAAGGCGAAACAACCTACGCGCAGTTCCTCTCCGCCTGGCGCACAGGTGATGCTGCGGAATACTTCTCCGCACTCCGCTCCGCCTACCACTTTGTGGATATCGCCATCGACCATGCAGCCAAACTAGGGCGCATGCATGGCTTTCCAGATTCCAAAATCTCGCAGCCCATGAGCCGGATGCAAGGGTGCATCGCCGCCTATCTGGAAACGGGAGATCCCTTCCTTCGGATGACAGCGGAGGCCGTCACCTCCAATGCACACTGGGTCCACAAAAATTCGTGGCCTCGACTCTGCGTTGGCCGCGATGCGTGCTATGTCCGAAGCGCCGTCTTGCTATACCGAACCTTTGGCGAAAGCTTCTTTCAGCGGATCGCCCTGGAGGGAGCCACAGACACCATCCTCTCCCAACGCCCCAATGGCAGCTTTGGCGACCAAGGAGGCGGAGCCCGCTTGCATGGGTGGAATGCCTATTTTACCAAACCATGGATGGGCCTCCTGGCACTCAATGGAGTTCTCGATTATTTGGAAATCTTCCCGGGAGAGAAACAGCTCCATGATGGAGTGATTAAATTCGCGGACTGGCTCCTCAACGAACGGCTGGAGCGCCCCAACGGTAAAGGCTGGGCCTATCAGCATGACTTCAATGGTGAACGTCGTCAGCACGACTTTTACACCTCGAAATGGATCGACCTGCCAACCAGCGACCAATGGCACCATGAAACCCTTGCCCGCCTCCTGACCTACGCAACCTTCGCGACGGGACGCATCGACTACTTTGAAGCTTGGGCCGAAAGCCATGCAGGTGTGGCAAGCAGGCCTGTCGCAATCGACCACGAAGCCAACGCCATCCTCCAATTCATCCCATGGGTGCAGGCCAAGCTTTGGAATGCCCGCTTGAGCGAAGACGGCGTTCGATTTCAGCCGCCTCCGTGGCTCCATGCGTTCGCTCGCACAGCCACCGTCCATACTCCCAATGGAAAGGTAAACATCTGCGGGGCAGGCACACCGCAAAAAGCCAGCAGAGTCCGAAGCGTCGGGCAGACAGAAGAGGTCATGGCGATGAGCGAGGCAGACTCGCGCTAGGGTCACCTCCCACTACTGTTCTGACAAGAAAGTGAAGATCGCTACCGGGTTGAAAGAGGGCTCCGTGGAATACCATGGACCGAGTGGCAGCCTGTCTTTCACCCCAAAAGCCGACCCACGAGAATGACCAGCTTGCGACTGTGCTTACTTGGTTCTATGTGTCCCTAGGTTTTTCTGCTCGGTTTGGACTGGGCAATACCCGCTTCGCCAAGGGAAGCACGACTTATGAAGGAAGGCTCTAATTTAATGTGGGGAGAATTTCCCATTTTCAGCTTTCCTGCGAGAAACTCCGCCGCGGTAATGCCAACTTGGCGGCGCGGCAGCTCAACGCTGGCAAGTCGAGGCATTCCCCAAGGGCCTTCCCCCAACGCTTCAAAGTTATCATAGCTGATGATTGAAAGCTCCTCGCCCACTCGCATCCCCAACTCATCCATACGCTGCACCGCAGGGAAGCCGATGAAATCCGAAGTGGTATAAATGGCAGTGATGCCCGTTCTCCGGCTCATCAGCGTATCGAAACCCTGACGCACGCAGGCATCCCGTATTTCCCTTGATTGCTGTAAGCTGAAATCTGTGGACGAGTAATGCAACTCAAAGTTGGCCGCCGGGGGAATTTCAATGCCCAGCTCTTCAGCTCGGGAGAGGAACCCACGAGTGCGCCCTTCCCAACGATCCGCCCCAATGCTGCGCCTGAGAATCCCGACACGGCGGTGGCCTTTTTGAAATAGCGCCTCGGCCGCCAATTGACCGCCCCGCCATTCGTCGATGGAGATAGAGGCAACCCCTTCGATCTCTTCGAGAAGAGAGAGGGCACGCACACCGCTCGAACGAATGATCTCGAGTTCCTCCCCGGTCACGTTGCGGCCGAGAAAGGTGATTGCGTCACACGAGGGAGGGTACTTCAGGAACCTATGGAATAGCGGATCGTTCCCCGGACGAAAGTAGTAGAAACCAAGTTGATACCCGAGCTCTGAGAGCCGTTCCTGCAAACTTTGGATCAAATAGTAATTATACGGATGATAGTAGTGGAAGCCGGGGTGGTTGATGCAGAAGCCAATATTTGCCGTATGCCGCCTGACCAAGGCGCGTGCATGGGCGTTCACCTTGTAGCCGAGCCGCTGGGCAACCTCGCGAATGTGGCGATACCGCTCATTCCGAGAAGCACGCCCGCCTTCGGTCTCCCTCAGAGCACGGGAGACGGTCATGGCAGAGCAGCCGATTTCGCTAGCTACGTCATAGATCGTTATCTGCTCGGTCCGTTTATTCATGGTCTCGCTAGTACCTTGTAACAAGGGAAATGACGCATGGAGCGCCGGATTTTTGGTTCAGGGCAAGGCGGAAGCCCAAGGGGCTATCTGAAGATAGCCACTTCGGGCTGATAACGCAGCCCTGGGCCAAAAAGACAAGCTCAATGCGAAATTTCACGTGTCACAAGGTACTAGGTAAACCTTCTCAAAATCAATGGTTGGCTCCGATTTCATTCCCATCGGCCAGCGTCAGGGAGAGCAAATCGAATGCCAAGGGCACGTGAGGCGCCTCCTCCTTGGCTACGTTGATCAACCGTAAAGCGGCAGACTCAACCGGCGCTCTGAAGGCAAGCGGCCCGGCCCCTTGGGGTACGCCGTTTACACTCAGCGTCCAGGTCTTCGCGGCATAATCGAGCCGACCGCCGATCTCCGTCCATTCCTCGGGATCATTCCGCAAGACCAGTGTGTTGCTATCCGCATCGAGAGTCGGCTCATTCTCACTGGTGCCGTTATTGTACTTTACCCTCCCGGAACGGCTGAGCTTGATCTGCGCCGCACTGGAGCCAAGCTGCGCATCGTAGCCGATCTGGATAATGAAGTTGCTTGTGCCGGCGGTTCCCTGTTCGCCTTTAACGTGGAGGCGAATGCGGAAATCCACCTTTGAGGAGCTGCCATCAAACCCCGGCAGGTCTGCATCCGAAGTTTTAAAGGTGTAGGCTTCTGTCCGCTCCTCGACAGGCGCGGTAAGCAGCGCACTTTTGCCGCCTGGCCCCAGTCCGTCTGCGATGGAAAGGCTCGCTGCAGACGAAGGGTAAGCGCTCCATCGCGTCTCGCTCGAGCCTTGGCCCTTGAGATTTCCTTCCGTGTACTCCGGAGCTGCAAACGTGATTGGAAACGGCTGCGCCAACGCAGGAAGAGCGCCCGCCAGACAGAGACCAAGCATCAGAAAATGGCTTTTCATGAGATTAGGAGTGGGAGATGCGGGCCGTACCTGTCTGGGTCTTTACAATCGTGAGGCGCGCCCGCCATTGCTGCAACGCCAAAAATGCGCAGGCAAGCAACGCCCAAGTGGAAGGTTCGGGCACGGCGGTGACGGTGAGGATGACATCATTGCCAGTACCACCAAGGTAGCTGGCTTGGAACGCATTGGCACCATAGACAAAGATCGCGCCCTCGGCGAGATTTGAGAACGCGCCGGTGATGGCAGAGCTGGAAGTATTATCGATGAGGGTGAAGATCGTGCCAATATCAAGCACGCCTGTACCGAGGTCGGTGAAAACGAACTTGCTTCCGGCCTCCAGAGTCACGCCATTTGCGACGAGCTTGTCGGCTTCGAGCGTGGAGCTGTTAAGCTCGAATTTGTAGGTTGCGTCGGATAGCAGGCTTAGCTCACCGGTGGTCGTGAAGGCGCCAAGGCCGTTGCCTGCGGCGATGACCGCATCGTCGCCACCCGCGCCATTGCCAATCGTCACATTGCCGGTCGTGCTACCGGAGCCTCCCAAGGTGCCGCTGGTCACCGTGACGGAGCTGGTGAGTGAGCCAATGCCGTCTACACCGACAATGAGCGTGCCTGCATTCACGGTCGTCGTACCAGTGTAGACATTCGCACCGGTGAGCGTAAGCACCCCCGTGCCGTTCTTGGCAAGGTTACCATTTGCTCCGCCAATGATACCCTCGTAGGTGGTCGAAGTGTTGTCGCCCCCCGCAATCAGTGTTCCTCCAGTGGCGGTGGTCAGGTTCACCTTCCCTGCACCACCTAGCGAGCCGATTGTACTCGTTACATCCTTGAGCGTAAGGCTACCGCCCGCCGCAATCACCACGTTTGAAGCAGCGGGGATGCCGCCGTCTACGCCGACGATCACAGCTCCATTCACCGTGGTCTGCCCGGTGTAGTCGTTTAAAGACGAGTTGAGAGTGAGCGACGAGCCCGCATTGTAGGTTGAAAGCGTGACGCCGTTGGAACCACTGATCCGGCTGTTGAGCAGAACCGCCTCGGTAAGAGTGGCGGTGATTATCCCTTCCGCCCCGCCGAACTGAACCGTGCCTCCGTTTAGCTCCGCAGTATAGGCGGTGCCGCCGGATTTCGAGAAGAGCAGCGCGCCGCTGCCGATCGTCACCGTACCGCTTAGGTTGTAGATCGCATTGCTCAACACCCCGGAGCTCAAGCTATTCTCCATGAGCTGGAGCGAATTGACCGTGCCTCCGATGATCTGAGCCGAAGTGAATGCGCCACTCATTCGGACACTAGCGTTTGTCGCAGGGTCTACTGCGGAGAGATCAAGCAAGGGAGATACGCCTGAAGCGCTGTGGTACTCTGCCGAAGCCAATGGCCGCAGCTCGTACTTCCCTGTTCCTGAATTGTAAGCGTAAGTATAGAAATCCGTACCCGGAGTCCCGTTGTTGACATTCGATTCACCCACCAACCAGGGAATGATGCTAACGGTCTTTGTGCCCGCGCCGCCGCCGCCGCCAACAAGCCCCTCCGGAGCTTCGGCAAACTGGACCGACGAATCATCCGCACCTGCGCCGCCGATCGCTTTTCCCTGAATGAACCCTACCGCTCGGTTTGCCCGCGTCAGACTCTCCGCCTGCACGGTGATCTTCTTTCCGCTGGAGCCAGCCTCGAGCAAGATCATGTTATTGCCAGACTCTAAAGTGATCTTACCCAAGCTTTGAGTGTAGGCCGTGGTGGCGCTTCGAGAAATCGCGAAGGCACCCCCTGCCAGAGTGAGATCGGCGGTGGAACTCAGGCGCTGAGTTACCGCAGAGAGGTTGTCGAGATAGAGCGTCCCCTCCCGAACAACGAGGTCGGTAGAGTTCAGGATAGAGCCCAAGCCACCAAGCGTGATCCTGCCCCCCTCCACCATGGTCGCTCCGCTGTAGGTGTTGGCGTTGTTGAGGTTTAAGGTCGAACCCGTGCCGCTCAAGGTAAAGCCGTAGCCCGCACCTCCATCATCAATGACCCCGCCGACCGTGTGGATAAGGGCTCCAGTAGTCAGCCGCACATCGGTGCCGAGAAGGATATTGCCCGACCCAAAGTTGATCCGGCTCCCCGTAATGGCGAAGTCGGCATTCCAGCGATAATCATAAGCATTGGCCATGCTCCGCGCGGAGGTGTTCGAGTTGAGCGTGCCGCCATTAATCGTCACAATATTCCCCGCGCCACCAAAGGCGGTGTTGCTGTTCACATTGATGGTGCCGCCATTGAGTGTCAGCCCACCGGTAAAGGTATTATCCCCCGCCAACTGGAGGGTGCCGGGCCCGTCTTGGACTACTCCTACCGAACCGCTGCCGTCACCTATCCCTCCGCTGACGACGATCAACCCTGTTGAAGTTGTAAGCGTCTTGAGCCCCCCCGTAGCAGAAGAGATGCCGCCGGTTGAAAGCGTGAGCGCAGATGCCGAGGCGTTTGTAATATCCAACGAAGCGGAGAGGGAGATCGGGGCAGAAATGGTATCGGCATTGCCTGTGGCAAGGTGGTTGAGCTGGGCATTCCCCCCCTCGAAGGCCGTGAAGTTTAGCCCGCCGCCGCCTGCCGCAAACACGGTATAAGTACGGACACCCGTAGCGACGCCGATATCGAGCCGCCCCAACGACCTAAAGCTCGCGCCCGTGCTGATCGTCTGGTTCCCCGTCGGCGTGTTGTTGAAGATGACGTGGATGCCGGGTGCGCTTGGGGCAACCGAGGGCTCCCAGTTCGAACCCGTTGCCCAACTCTGCGAACCAGTAGACGTTTGAGTCCACACCGATTGCGCATGCAATGAAGTGTTATCGATACCAAAATTTAGCACAATTAAACCAAGGCAAATCCTTACGCGGTTCGATTTGGTTAACGCCACGAGTTCTAAAAGAGGGGAAGGTGTCATTGCTTTAATTTTGTTATCGATATCACAAATTTATTTAACAGTCAATATTTTATAGGAGCTCCTCATTCCGAGTTATTGCGAGGCGCTGGGGGGAATCTGCCTCAGCGCACTAGGTTGTGTTAACGAATTGAGAAAAATGGATCAAAAGACGATTTTTGAGCCAAAAACGGGGATTCTGAAGGAGATCGAATCGTTGATTCGGGCGACTGAAGAACGCCGTTTTGGGCCAAAAGGCGGCTTTGAGCCGTTTTCGGAAAATTCGTTAACACAACCTAATCCAACCGGACGACCTGGCCACTGGCCATCGATTCATTCGCTGCGAGAACAATCTTCAAACTGGCGACTGCGGAGCCGAGGTGTGCATCAAGATCTATGTCCTCGCGGATTGCTCGGAGGAAGAATGCCTGCTCGCGAGCGCAAAGGGCATCGTGATCCGGCTCGGCCTCGGCCTTGATCACCCGGTCCTCTTCCAGAAACCGTCCTCGACTATCCAAGGCACCACGGTGGAGAAGGAGCGAGTCCGTGCGCGTGTGTGCGGCGACGTCCGCAGAATCGTGCAGCGCCTCCTCAGAGGCGCGGATGCTCACGGAGCCTCTGGGGCCAATGACGTCTTTGATGAAAAAAGCCGTCTGGCTCATCATCGGCCCCCAACCGGCCTCGTACCAACCCACCGAGCCATCTGCAAAACGGATCTGCAACTGCCCATAATTATACTCTGAAGTTTCGGCGGATAGCCGGGCACCCACGGCGTGGACGCTCACCGGCGCAGCCCCGGTCATCCGGCACATTACCTCCACGTAATGAACGCCACAATCCACGATGGGCGACATCGATTTGAGGATTTCCAAATGCGTTCGCCATTCCGGCCCGGAGCTCTGTTGGTTGAGGTTCATCCGCATCACCAGCGGCTTGCCTAGTTCCCCGGCTTCCTCGACAAATCGCTGCCAAGCCGGGTGGTGTTGGAGAATGTACCCGATGACTAGCTTGCGGCCAACGTCGCGGCTGAGTTGCACAAGGCGCTGCGCCTCCGCCACCGTAGGGGCGATCGGCTTCTCCAGAAAAACATGGCACCCAGCCTCCAACGCAAGGGTGGCATATTGCGCATGGGTATCGGGATAGGTGCTGATACAGACCGCATCGGGCTTTGTTGCTGAAAGCGCCTCCGAGTAGCAACCGAAGCGCGGGCATGTTGCCCCCAACCTCTCGGCAAGGGCATCCCGCGATGGCGGATTCCGGGAAACCAACCCGGCGATCTCAAAATCAGGCGATGCGTGGTAAGCAAGCGCATGGGAAGTTCCCATGTGACCACAACCGACAACAAGAATACGGACGGGGTTGCTCATGTAGCGTATTGTGTTTTGATTCGGTCCAGAATTTCCAGTATGGCCAGTGTCTCCCTTCGATCCACAGGGAAGGACGGGGTGCGGAAGAAATTGAGAATCCCCTCCAACCCTGCACGAAACAGATTTTCTCCGCCACTGATCGTAACGGGGGTCGTTTCATCCGCATGAGAAACGACGCTGAAGTAACGCACCTTGTGGTTCACGCACAAGTAGATGACTGCCACACCTCCATTGGAAAAAGTAATTTCGATCTGGCGCAAGCCAGCAACCTCACGACAGACGACTTCCCGATACTCAAAACCTAACACGCTCACGACGTGCTCCACCGGATGGATCAAATACTCGACGAAATCCCGCCCCGGAGCCCAGGTGGTAACGAGGCGGGGCGGGGCCTGCCGGGCTTTGCAGTATTCCTGCACTTCAGTATAGCGAAGCACCGAGCTGCTCTGGATCGGAATACCCAATCGGTCGGCCTCAGCGAAGATTCGTCGCCCATCAGCCGGTCCGGTTGCAAAGGTTTTGTCGACATACACAGGCTTCCCCAGCGCGAAAGCCTGTTGGCATAGCTCCCAATGGGTTTCAGGATTTGAGGGCGCAAGCACCATTACCGCATCTGCGAGCGGGCCCAGCTCTGCGATTGAGCCTACGGCAGGCACACCGTGTTTTTGGGCCCATTCTTCAAGATTATCCCTCCGGCTCGCATAGACTCCCGCCAACCGAAAATCTGCCCGCTCCGCCAGGAGCCGGGCGAAGATATTCGCGTGGTAGTTATCAATATCGTGATCAATAAAAACAATGTTCATAATCCATTTGCAGCGTAGACCGAGTGAATCACCTCCACGGCGCGGCTTCCATCGGACGCTGAAGGGGACGGCGCACTACCTCTCGCCAGCGCTTGCAGGAAAGCAGCGATTTGCTCCGCAAACCCGTTGCTTGGCTCAACCTTTAGAACCTCCGACTCCGCCGCCCCTTTCCGCCGCACCACGATCTCCCCCCGCCGCGTATAGTCGCAGACCAGCGCGCCCTCTTCTGTATCGATCTCTACCAGCGCTTTACCGGTTCCGATGCTCCACGATGCAGCCACCAACCCTAGCGCGCCGGATTCCGATCGAAGGGATAGCACACCAGAGGCCTCCACGTCGGCACCTGGGAATGTGGCCCCTAGCTCTCCAGAAGCGGCGGCCACTTCCCCGCAGTAGAAGCGAAAGAGGTCCACACCATGAATGGCCGTATCCATGAGAGCGCCTCCTCCGGCAATCGCCCGCCGGCCAAACCACCGATCCATCAGTTGCGGCTTGGGGCCGCCAAAGAAATTTCGGAATAGGACGATCTCCCCCAAACCTTCATCCCGGATCAACCTCCGCATCGTTTGGTGAATCGGCAGGAACCGATGCCGAAACGCTACCATAAAGGCAGCGCTGGACTTGGCCGCGGCTTCTTCAATGGCGTGGCAATCCTCCACCGTACCGGCCAATGGCTTCTCGCAAAGCACATGGATACCGCGCTCAAGAGCGGCAAGGGCGATCTCGCGATGCGAATCTGGCGGAGTGCAGATACTCACCGCTTCAACTCCAGATGCCAATAGCTCCTGATAGCTTGCACAGGCGAGCGCTCCCTCGCATTTACCGGCAAATTCTCTCGCTTGCTCTGGCGAAGCATCCGCAACGGCAAACGGGGTGATCCCATTCTGCTCGTATCCCTTGCGATGCGATTCGGCAATTCCCCCACAACCGATAATTCCGACCTTTGGCTTGGTGCTCATATTAGCTACTTCCCCTCCCCGTTAAGACGGACGATGGCATCGGCCGTTTTCTCCCGCCAGTCCGCAATGGGTAGGATGTTGTCTGGATCCTTCTCGATCTGGCTGACTACCTCGTAGGGCACCTCGGAGACGAGGCGCTCTTCTACAGTCAAATCGCGGTTAGGCTCGCGCTCCCTGGCCTTGGCGATGGCCTCCTTGAGAATCGCCATGTAGGCGACATCCTCCAGCCCCTCGCGGAAGGCTTCGAGCCGCTTCGTTGGCACGGGTCCGCGGTTAAGCCCACGAAAGACGACCCCTTCGTCATACCCGTCGCCGTGGTCAAAGCCGTCTCCCCGAGCACCCATGGAAGTCCACATGGCTACACCGTCCACACCGGTGAGAAAGCCGCGCCAAGGAGAAAGGCGATAGTAATCATTCGTCGGCCAGCTCTGCATCTGAGTCGCGCAGGTATAAGTCCAGAGGATGCGATCGCGGCGGCGAAACCAATCCAAATTCTCGCGGCTACGCGGTGTGTTATCCGGCCAGAGGCGTGTGCGGCTGTTGATCCAGAGCTTTACGTAGGCGCCGGGCTCCTCAAGCTGCTCAAACGTTGGGCCGTCTGGAGGCAGCACAGACGTTAACGTCGCCATGAATTGCACCTTCGGGTCCTGCTGGTTCATGGCGCGGTGAAAGTCCATATGCTTTGGGATGTCATCGGCATGAAACTCGTCGTTCATTCCCTGAAAAGCATAGGTTTCATAAGGAAAACCGAGTTCCTTCAAATAGGAAACCATCTCGCCAAACCACTCCAGATTGCGCGTGCAGCCCCAGCCAAAGATGAGGTTCATCTTCAGCTTCCTCGCCTCACGAAGAAAGCTATCCTGCGAACGAATTTTCGCCGGGTCGTAGTATTGCTCCTGGCGCGTCTTACCGTCCGTCCGCCGCCATTCGGTGCCGTCTTTATCCGATTCCCACTGGTAGGCGAAGCGATTCGTCATCATCCAGTTGATGTGGTAAGAGTGGAAAAGCCGGAGGAGTTCAGGCTCATTGGAGGGTGTGATGCCGGGGCCAAAAAAGAAGGAGCTAAGCGGCCATTGGTCGGTCTCCGGCAAGGTGAAGTTTTGTACCGTAATGCGAAAGGGAATGCGCACCCACGATTCGCGGCTACTCGCAGAGACATCCACCGGCTTTACCGTAATGTCTCCCTCATATTCCCCCGGCGGGACTCCACGCGAATCAAAGACGACCCACACCTTTTCGGCCCGCCCGGCCGTAAGCGAGAAGGCGTGGTTAGGCGTCTCGATCAGGGGGTCGGTAACGAGCCGGTCAAACCCATCGCGCACCCACGGCGCGTGGTAGATGTGGATCTTATCCCGCGAGACGAAGGATTTTGGGTCGCCCACCCGCTTGAAGTCATTGACCACTAAACGAACGTCATCCCGCCCTCCAGGCAACAGACCTGCCAGCATCAGCCCGCGCGCCTCCCGCTCATTGCCGGCCTGCCTGAAGTTGAGCGCTGGGGGTGCGGCGATTTCGGTCGGCAAGTCAGCAGGAGAGCCGTTCTCCCATGGATTGACTTCCCACACAGCAAGCTTCCGCTCCGAGCGCCACGTGCCAAAGGCGTCCAATGCCGAATGCAGATTCTCCCAAACTTGGGGCGCGAGAGTCTTCCCTTTTGCCACCGCAGTAGCGACTTCCTTCCGAAACGCGGCAACCTTTGCAGCAATCTCCTCCACCGGCCCGCGCAGTTGGCGTGCAAGCGGAGCCTCCGAGTTGCGGAGAAGAAGGAGGTCGGCTTGGAGCAGCGGAAGCTCTTTGTCAAATTCGTCCAGCCGCGGCTTCGCGGGTGAGAACCCCGGCTTGAGAATCGTACCCCAAACCGCCGCCCCGTTCTCCAACCCCGCGACGATTGAAAGCTGCTCTATCGCATCACTCGTGACAGGAACTTCCAGGATGACTTCCGCAGTTCCCTTTCCCGGGATCTCGGCCACGCGCTCCTGCGTGTCAATTACCTCGCTGCGCTCATCAAGGCTCTTCGCCGTGACGCGCGCGCGGATCGGTTTCTCCGAACTATTTTTCAAGTGGACCGGAACGCGGTTCACCCCCCACTGCACGGCACCCGCCGGAGTTTCCGCCGTGAGCGGGGATTTCGTAGTGCCGCTATTGCGGAAGACCACCCGCCCCATATCGGTACGGGCGAAAAAGGAGCCGGGGGCCGCCGGAAGGGAAAACTCCTGCCGCCCCTCCGTCTTACGTTCGCGGCATAGCCGGATATTCCAAGCCTCGCCAAAAACCGGGGTGGCCATTCCCAGATCGGCGAACGGAATGGCCAACTCTACCGTCCACTCCTTCTCACCCACGCGCGCCTTGCCCACCGCGCCCACGCTCGACCACTGCTTGTTATTGTTACGGGAATCGTAGATTGCTCCAGCCGCATTGACCACGAAGTGATAGAATGTCTCCGGACGGCCCCGCGTATCGAACACCAACTCGAAACAGTCGTCATTAAAGATGGCGAGATCGTTCTGATCAAAACGCCGGAGCATCTTCCCGGTTTCCGGCTCCTCGAAGCGGACGCCGAAATAGATGTTTTTGTCGTCATAGAGAATCTTCACGAAACTTTGTGGTGTCGGAGATTCATACTTCTTGCGAGCCACGAAGCCGGTGATCTCCGGAGCCTCTTTCCATGCCGGGTCAGAAAGATCCCCCTTCTGGGTAATGCCGGAGGGCACATAGACGGCGGAAAATTCGGTTGGCTCCGCGAGAGCCAGACTCAACGGAATGGCAAGAAAGACTAGCGATAAAATTCGATTCATAAAGAGTCTACCATTTAACCGGCTCTACATTTCTATTGTAGCCAGAAGGAATACCGACCTCACGCAGGCCGCGAGGTGCCAGTGTCTCCACATGCCCGTCGAGGAAAGCCACATTGGCATTTCCGTTATGGCGAAGGTGGACTCCAGGGGCACCCGATTTCACCGAATCAAGTCGGAAGGAGTACGATTGGTCGCCCGCCCTTACCCCGGAGCTTTCGCTCAACGGGAAAACGGCATCGGCCCAAAAGATATAGCGAGCAGGGTCCGAAATACGGAGTAGATAGAGCCAATTCTGCCCAGCCGGAGGCGGGCTGGTGTATCCCCGCAAGATCAGCGAACTATTAATATCTGACTCCGCGCGCCTCCCAAATGCCACATACCGGCTGGTCTTGTTTTTAGTCACAGGGAGGGATGGGCAGCGGCTCTCCGCTAGAGTGAGGCCATACCCCTCCAAAACGTTATACCATGTTACATAATCCGGGCTGCCATAGAGGAGGTACATTTGGTTATGGTCGTTCGTGTACATCTGCATCGCCGCACCAATCGTGCGGAGCTGGTTGACGCATTTCGTCTGGTTGGCGGCTTCGCGCACAAACCCGCTACCCGCCATCAAAAGGGCAGCCAACGCCGCGAGCACTCCGATCGCCACCAACAATTCCAACACCGTCACCCCGCGTTGCGAGCAATGGACCACGGAGTATGGCCTCCTAAAATGTCGGATTGGGGGGAACCGCCTCATTTGTAGTTATCGATAACAGATTTTTTGGTCTTGGCGAGAGTTTTCTTCGGAAAGAATAACCCATCTCAGCTCGTTCTCAAGACGTACTAAAGCGTTGCGATCTCCTTCAATGAAAACGTTTGTCACCCACTAGATTTTGTGTTATCGATATCAAAATGATCCGAAGCCACCCTTTGTTTTCCTCCCCAAAGAGCGCTCTCCTCACCATGGCCGCCCTTTGGACATTGGGCCAAAGCAGCCCTGCCAACCGGCCCCTTAACAATCTGGTAAGTGAGTTAGTCTCTATTGAGATTGCGGAAGACGCACCCGAAGCGATCCGCAGAGCAACCTTCGAGGCACCCAAAGACGGCTGGATCTACATCAGCGCCGTGCGCAAGCCGGGAGCCACCGGGAAGATTGATCTCTTTCTTGATGGAGGGGCCTCTCCAATCCTGACGCTAGATGCAGCCCCCGCTCTGCCGGAAACGATGCGCCGGGTTCCCGCAGGGGCGCATACACTTGAGGTGCGGGCTGAAGGAGATGCCTCGCTCCAAAGCCTCGTGGTACGGGCCGTTCCGCAAATCATTTTCTATTCTATCGACCATGTTGGCCAGCTCCGCTGGAAGCACGACCACGCCCACCTGCGCGACTACCGGAACCTTTGGGACCAAGGCATCCTCCCCAACTTCAACATCCTCGTCTCTGAGCCCTACACCGATACCGCCGCATATGCTGACGAGATCAAGGAATGGCGAGCAATGGGCCGCGAATGGCTCGCCAAATCCAGCGTAAGCAAGAACGGAGAAGACCTTGAGAAGATCGATGCCTACTGGGTGAAGCCGCTGGCAGATCCGCTTGTCGATGGCCTCATTATTGACGAGTTCAGCCGGCACCATATGGGCCTGTTTCCCTTCTGGGCTCGCGAGATCGAGAAGCTCTCCAAGCGCCCGGAGCTGAAGGGGAAGGCTTTCTATGGCTTTTGCGGATTTGCCAACGCGCAGAAGGCGCTGGAACCACTGGTTAAAGGGCTGACGGCCGAGAACTTCTACTTCGCCCCCGAGATGTATGCCTATTCTCTACCGCTGGTGGAACGAATGCCTGAGCAGATGATGGCTTGGCGCAAAGCCTACCCCGGGATTGAGAAGAACTTCGTCCCCTTCCTCGCACCGAACAACTCCATCGCCGGGATGACGTTCCATGTCCGGCCCGACTACAACTATAAGGTTCTCGTCGAAGCTCAGATGGCGCTTGTGGCCAATGACCCCGCTTTCGAAGGCATTGCCGGGGTGGGCATCTGGGCGGCCCGCTACATGGATAACGACGTCCTCCGGTGGTATGCCCGGCTTGTTCGCCACTACCTTATCGAAGGCAAGACCAAGCGGCTGGGCCGCGATCCGCTTATCCTTCGCCACCTACAAAACCCCGGCTTCGAGAGGGGCGACTCGAGCTGGAAGATCGAAAGCGCGGCCCCGGGCTCAGCGGAAATCCGGGATTCCTCCATCCTTCCCTATACAAAGCGTTCTTGGAGCGCGGTGCCGGAGAAGGAGAAGGTGCTCTATACCCGCCGCGACCCAAACCGGCCAAACCGGATTTCGCAGACGCTTCACGAGCTCACTCCAGGACGTGTTTACCACATCAGCGTCTATACACAGGATCTCAACCACACAGACAAGGCCGTGCCGATTGAAGTCGGCATCCAGATTGATGGTGCCGAACTGTTGCCGGAACACTCCCTTGAGAAGACGAGCGTAATTCCCGCCAAGGAAAAGCAGGCGGGAGCGAACGTACAAAGCGAGCCCGTGGCGTTCGACATGCCCGACACCGGCACCAGACTCAAAATGGCGTGGCACCACTCCCGACGGCTCTTCCGCGCCACTACTCCCACCGCCGAGCTTACCCTTTCAGACTGGCCCTCCGACCAGCCTCCCTCCGAAGGAGTGGGGCAGGAACTGATCTGGGACTTCATCGAAGTCGCCCCCGACGCCTCGCTCGAACCGGCGCTGCCGACCGCAACTCATTGACTCCTTTTTATGATCACCTTGAATTCAAACTCCTCCACCGCCGCCCTTGAACCAGAGGTAGGCCGGAAGCGCTACGTCCTCTGCGGCCTGAGCACTCGCGCCATCAACCACTTCGTTCTTCCCCTTACGGGTAACAACCCTGCGGGAAACGACTTTCGAGACTGTGCCCACCTTAGCGCGGTGCTCGATATCGACCAAGGGCGCGTGGCCGCGTTCAACGAACAGCTGAACCTCGACTTGCACTACTACGACCCGGACTCTTTTGACCGGATGATCACCGAGGAACGCCCGGACACCGTGCTCGTGGCTGGCCCGGACTACACGCACTATGAGTACGTGATCAAAGCGCTCGATCGCGGGTGCGACGTCATCGTGGAAAAGCCGATGACGCTTACTGCGCAGGAAGCCGCCCAAGTAATTGCCAAGGAGAAGGCAACCGGTCGGCACGTCACCGTGATCTTCAACATGCGCTACAAGCCGCTCCAGCGCGCCGTCCGCCGCCTGCTGATGCAGGGTGCCATCGGGCGAGTGGTAAACATCGAGTTCAACTACAACCTCGATACCGAGCACGGCTCGAGCTATTTCTTTCGTTGGAACCGCATTCGCGCTCGCTCCGGGGGGCTAAACGTCCACAAATCCTGCCATCACCTCGACGTCGTAAACTGGTGGCTGGGTGACCGGCCGGAGACCGTCTTCGCCTTCGGCTCGCGGAATTTCTACGGCCCTGATGGCGCCCACCGCCCTCGCGCTGCCGATGGCTCCCCGCTCTCGCCCCAGGAAACCAAGGAGCAATGCCCCTACTACCAAAAACACCTCGCGGCGACCAACACGCCTACGAGCAACCAAGTCATCCCGGCTGGCACACGCTTCGTCCTTCCGTACCACTCACAATATCCGCCAGAAAGGCCGCGCTATCTCTACGATGACGAAATTGACGTTGACGATACCTACAGCGCCCTCGTCCGCTACCGGTCTGGCGCGCTGCTCAATTACTCCATCAACTTCTCCGCCGCCTGGGAAGGGCTGAACCTCGGTATCAATGGCACGCATGGCCGCATTGAAGGCTCCTACCGGGTAAACTTGAAGGAATTGCCGGGGTTGCGAGACCACCTCGACGTCCTGCCCCTCTTCGGCGAACCGTATCGCGTGCCGCTGGAAATCGGGGTCGGCTCCCATGGCGGGGCCGACGCCCCGAACCAACGCGACATCTTCCGGAGCGCATCGCCAGAATCCCGCGACCTCGGCCTGACAGCGGATAGCATCGCGGGCGCATATGCCGTCGCCGCCGGGGAGGCGATCTGGCTGTCCAGTTCGAGCGGCAACCCAATTACCATTCCCCACTTCGAAGACTCGCCTATCTGCTGATACAACGATGGCGTCCGCGCCTGACCCCACCACTCATCCCCCCCTACCCTCGCGTGCGGCTACGTAGCCGCACGCGATATTCCTGACACACCACAAGGAACTTGGAAAGCCCATCGCCGTAGATGGTTGCCCGCTTGCCGCCGTATCCGGTTTGAAGTCAGCTGGATATCGAATTCCCTATCGTGGCAAGCCTCCTGCGAGACGCCTCAGAACAACAAGCCGAAAGCTGCCGAGGTAGCCTTGGCGACGACTACCAAAGTTAAGGGGCTCTCCCTCAAGGAATAAGCGAGGGGACCCTAAAGAGCGTGGCAGCGCGTACGGGATTCGAACCCGTGCACCAGCCTTGAGAGGGCTGTGTCCTAACCCCTAGACGAACGCGCCGTTTGCACTTGCTCCCTTCAAGGGGCAAACCCCCAAGGGACCGGAGATATTACCCACCAAACACCAAACAGCAACCCCCTTTTTTAACAAATCCGCTTTCTCTTGCTTCTGCGTAGGGCTTATCCCTACTCTGCCGCTTCAAAGACCCCCTAACGGTATGACCAACACCCTCTTCCAATGGATTGCCGAGTGGTTTGCCCCTTCTGAAGGGAACGTGGCACTCACGATCTTCCGTGTCATCTCCGTCGTCGGCTTCGGCATGGCGCTCCTTCAGCTCGTTCTGCGGACAGTCGGGTGGGACCATCACGATACCGATATCCAGATTGACGGGGCAGGGGATCATGACGGCGTCTCCCCCATTTCATGGACCACGCTGGCGGGGTTTGCCCTCGGCTTCGGGTCGGTGGGCTCCATCGTCATGGAAAAGTACGCCAACATTCCCCTCGCAGCGGCAGCTGGAGCGGGGGCGGGGCTCGTGGTGGGGGCTGTTTTCTACTTCATCATGCGCGGGTTCAGCCTGCTCAAGGAGGACAATACCTTCAACATCCGCAACACCATCGGCCAGGTGGGCACGGCGTATATCCGCATTCCCGCGCGCACCCACGGCGGGCAGGTGCAGGTGGTGGCCCAGAGCCGCATGGTCACGCTCGCCGCGCTGAGTGACGAAGAGATCGCCTCGGGCGAGAAGGTCCGCATTCTCGAAGTCGTCGGTGCCGACACCGTGCGCGTGGAGCGCGCTTAAACCTCCTTTTTTCCCCAACCCCTACCCGAAAAGACCATGCCTTATCTTATTCTCATCGGCGGCTGCCTCATCCTTCTCCTCTCCGCCCTCGCGGCCATCGCCACCCGCTACCGCCGCTGCCCGAGTGACCGCGTGCTCGTCGTCTTCGGTAAAGTCGGCAGCGGGCGCTCGGCCCGGTGTATCCACGGTGGAGCCACCTTCATCTGGCCGATCATCCAGGATTTCCAATACCTCGAGCTCACGCCGATGCCGATCGAGATCCCGCTCAAAGGCGCGCTCTCTCGGCAAAACATCCGCGTGAACACGCCCTCCACCTTCACCGTCGGCATTGCCACCGAGCCCGGCATTATGGAGAACGCCGCCGAGCGCCTGCTGGGGCTCTCGCAAGACAGCATCCGCGACTTGGCCAAAGACATCATCTTCGGCCAGATGCGCGTCGTCATCGCCACCATGAGCATCGAGGAGATCAACTCCGACCGCGACAAGCTCATTGCCAATATCGCCAACGGCGTGGAGGTGGAGCTCAAAAAAGTCGGTCTGCGGCTCATTAACGTCAACATTCAGGACGTGACCGACGAGAGCGGCTACATCGAGGCGCTCGGTAAAGAAGCCGCTTCAAAAGCGATCAACGAAGCAAAGGTGAAAGTCGCCCAGGCCGAGCGCGATGGCGACATCGGTGCCGCGCAAGCCAACCGGGAGAAGGAGATCGAAGTGGCCAACGCCGTGGCCGACTCCACCAAAGGCAAAAACCTCGCCGAGATCGAAGTGGCCAACTCCAACGCTGCGCTCAACGTGCAGATCGCCGAGGCCAACCGCCTCGCCGTCACGGCCGAGCGCGTTGCCACCGCCACGGCGGAGCGCGATTCCTACGCCGCCATGGAGGCCGCCGAGCAGGCCCGCGCGAAGGTGGAGCAGGCCACCCGCTACGCCAACGAAGTCGTCCCCGCAGAGGTGGAGAAAAAGAAAATCACCGTCATGGCCGAGGCAGATGCCGAGCAGGTGAAAATCAACGCCAATGCGCAAGCCGCCAGCATTCGCGCCACTGCCGAGGCCGAAGCCTTCGGCGTGCAGGCACGCCTCGGTGCGGAAGCCGACGGCACGCAGCGGCTGCTAGCCGCCAAGGCAGACGGCTTCAAGGGGATGATCGAGTCTGCGGGGAACAACCCGCAAATCGCCATCACCCTCCTACTCGGCGAGCAGATGCCCAAGCTGGTGGAAGCGCAGGCGAAGGCCATTTCCGGCGTGAAGATTGATAAAATCACCGTTTGGGATAGTGGCGCCAATGCGGAAGGCACCGGCTCCACGGCCAACTTCCTCTCCGGCCTCATCCGCGGGCTCCCGCCGTTGCAGGAGCTGGCGCGGCAGGCGGGCCTCAAGCTGCCGGAGTACCTCGGCACGATGAATACCGACGCCCCCGCCCCGCGTGCCAAAGAAGTCGCCGAGGAGTAGGCGGCCTTTTTGAGGGGTTGCTTTAAAATAAGCCGGGGCTAACCTCCCCGGCAAACAGGAGCTTGGCCGTACGCGCCGCCCGGCTCTTCGGGCAGCGGGCTGCGATCTCCTGTAAAGACATCGCACCCCCGACTTTTCTGCCATGCATCATCGCCCCCACAGTGCCTTCGCGCGGTTTGCCCAATGGGTCGCGCAACATACCGGCCGGCCCTTTGCGTTTGGAGTGGCCCTCACCTTCTTTATGGCGTGGATCATCGCCGGCCCGGCCTTGGAGTACCACCCGGTCTGGCAGCAGCTCTTTGGCGTGGTGACGGGGCTCGTCACCTTCCTGATGGTCTTCCTCATCCAGAACACCCAGAACCGCGATACCGAAGCGCTCCACGTGAAGTTGGATGAACTCCTGCGCGCCACCAAGGGAACCCGCAAAGAGATCCTGGATGCCGAAGACTTCGACGAAGACGACCTCGAAGCCATGCGCGCCAAATACGAAGACCTGGCCGAAAAGGTCCGCTCCCGACGCGGCAAACACCCTCGCCAGCATCACCCCAAAAGCGAAGAGTAATTACTTCGCTGAGTGCGATGGACCGACCGCGCTAAACGCTACGCAATGAGCTAACTCCGCACTCCAATGATGATCGCCATCAGGATGAGGGTTAGCAATAAGGTCGCCAAACAGCCAAGATAGACACGGCACTTCAGGCTAAAGGCCGCGTCTTCCATCTCACGATAGCTTCCAGAAGCCAGATACTTCAGAAACCGGATGCCATCCGCCCCGGAGCTGCGCCACCATGGCGTTGGCAGCAGGCCGGGCTTCTTCTTGCGGAGGAAATGTAGGATACTGATCTGCAAACAGACCCCAAGGCCCCAGTTGATACCGAAGAGGCTCAACAGGATCACCAAGGGGTCCACGGCTTCAGGGTAAGGCTACCACTTCCCGTTGGCCACGGCGGCTTCCACGGTGGGGTGGTGCTCAAAAAGATCGAGCAACCCGCCGATGAGGAAAAGGTTCTCGATCTCTTTGTTGAGCCCGGCGAGCACGAGCCGCCCCTTCACCCGCTCGAGCTCCTGCGCGGGGATGAAGAGGGCGCGGATGCCCATACTGGCCACGTAGGTGGTTTTACCAAAATCGACAATGAGAGCGTGCGCCCCGGCGCGGATGTGGCCCAGCGCGTGCTCGCGAAACTGGTCGGAGCTGGCGTTATCCAGCTTCCCTTCGATGGAGAGGACGAGAATGTTGCCTTCGCGGCGTTCGGTAATTTGCATGGTCGGTAAGAGGGTGGAAGTTTATTGAGGATCGGGCGGCTGGAGCACTTTGGATACGGTGACGACGTTTTTCCCCTCACGCCGTTCGTACCGGCACTCGTCCAAAAGGTTGCGTACGAAGTGAATGCCAAGCCCGCCGATGGGGCGCTCGTGGATGGGTAGCGAAGTATCCGGCGCGGCTTGGGCAAAGGGGTCGAAGGCGTGCCCGTCATCCACGAGGGTGAGGGTAAAGCGCCCCTCGGCCACGGCGAGGTCGACATGGATGAGGTGCTCGCCCGCATCGTCATACCCGTATTTGAGGATGTTGGTGATGAGCTCCTCCAGCGCGAGGTTGGCCGCGTAAACGGCCCCGGCGTTGGCTCCAAGCGCCTCCAGCCGGGTGGTGATGCTCTCCATCAACGGGCTCAGGGCCTCAAACCGGTTCGGCATTTCAAAGTGCTCGACCATAGGAAAGGTTCGCTAAAAATCAAACGAGACGATGGAGAAGTCGTCATCCAACGGGCCGGAGCCATGCATCCCTTGGATCCAGTGGGTGAGCTGGTCGAGCACGTCGGAGGAGGCCCCGTTTTCCTCGAAGAAAGCTTCAAAACGTTCGAAGGGGAGCATGCTCCCTTCGCACCGGACTTCGTAGGTGCCATCGCTCAAAACAAAGAGCCGCGCGCCTTCGGGCACAACGCACTCGCCGCTGCGGTACTCAACTTCGGGCATGACGCCGATGACGAGCCCCGGCTCGCGCAGCTTCTGCATTGGCTGCCCCGGGGCATGCAGAAACGCCGGGGGGTGGCCGCCGCTGGCATGGCGCAAGGTGCGCGTGGGCCGGTGGTAGACGCCGTACCAGAGGGTAAAGTACATGTTGTTGTGCCGCTCCATGGGGAAGGCTTCGTTGAGCAACGAGAGCACCGCCGCCGGGTCGTGGAAGTTCCCCGCCAGCGAGCCGTTGCGCAGGACGTTGATCACGGCGACCGAAAGCAGCGCCGCGCCCACGCCGTGCCCACAAACATCGAGAAGGTAGACGGCGAAGTGGTCCTGATCGAGCCAATGGTAGCCAAAGGAGTCGCCCCCCAGCTCGGTGGAGGGGATGAAGCGCCAGTCGATCCGGAACGGAGCAGCCTCCGGCGGCGGAAGGATGGAGCGCACGTAGTTGGCCGCTTCATCGAGCTCTTTGCCGAGGCGCTGCTGGGTTTCCTCAATCGTGCGCAGGTACTTCTGCTCCTGGTCGCGGAGGGTCTTTTTCTCCAGGCTCGCGCCGATGCGGGCCCGCAGGAGGGTCGGCTCAAACGGCTTGGAGAGGTAATCTTCCGCCCCGGCTTCGATACAGCGGACAACGCTGCCCAGCTCATCGAGCGCAGAGATCATGATGACGGGGATGTGGCGCAGCGCGGCGTCGGCCTTCATTTCGCGCAGGGCGGTATACCCGTCCATCTCTGGCATCATCACATCGAGGAGCACGAGGTCGTAAGCGGCAGCGCGCAGCGCCTCCAGCGCGGCGAGGCCGTGGGGGGCTTCGCCCGTTTCGTGCCCCTGGCGGCGGAGGCGACGGCAGAGGGTTTCACGGTTTTCATCATTATCATCCACGACGAGGATGCGCCCGGCGATCGCCGCCTGCGCCTCTTCACCGGTGATACAGACGCTTTCACGCCCGGGGGCCTTCTCTGCATCGGGCAGCGGCGCGCCGTCGGAGAGGGCGCGCAGCCCCTCATCGGTAAGGTTGGCGTTAATGAGGGAGAGGAGCGACTCGGCCGCACGGTGGATCTTCTCCAGATCGCCGTCATACGCGGTCTGCCCGGAATCTCCGAGCTCCTCTTTGAGCAGTTCGGAGTAGCCGAGGATATGGTTGATCGGCGTGCGCAGCTCGTGCCGCAGGTGGGAAAGAGGGTCCGGCTGGTGGCCACCGGCTCCTTCGGGGGTGGCACTCACGGGTTGCCGCCTCCCGAGCTTTTGCCCACGCGGGCAAGCTGCGCTTCGATCTTGCCGAGCAGCCGTGGCAGCTCCACGGGCTTGGTGTCGTACTCATCGCACCCGGCGGCGCGCGCCTGCTCCTGGTCGCCCGCCATGGCGTGCGCGGTAAGGGCGATAACGGGGATGCCGCGCGTCCCTTCGTCGGCCTTGATCTGCCGCGTCGCCTCCCACCCATCGAGGACGGGGAGGCTCATGTCCATGAGGATCAGATCCGGCGCGAGCGTGCGCGCCTTGGCGACGCCTTCGGCACCGTCCACGGCGATCTCGACTTCAAAGCCCCGGCGCTGGAGGCGGCGGCTGAGCATGTCGCGGTTCATTTCGTTATCTTCGACGAGGAGGATTTTTATCATGGCTTGGCGGTGGTGGCAGTCTGGGCGATGAGCGCGCAAACTTCGCGCAGAAGGCTCTCGCGGTCCAGCGCTCCTTTCTGGATCACATTCTGTACGCTCCCGTTGAGCCGGGCGCGGTCTTCTTCAGTGAGGTCTTTGGCGGTGACGACGACAACGGGGATCTCCTTCGTCTCCGGGTTGGAGCGCAGGATATTGAGGAAGCCAAACCCATCCATGACTGGCATCATCAAATCAAGCAGGATGAGGTCGGGCCGTTCGCGGGCGATCGCCTCCAGCGCGGCGCTCCCGTGGACGGCTTCTTCAATGCCGATCCCCTCCTTCTCCAGCAGGCGGCGCAAAACATCGCGGCTCATGGTGTCGTCATCCACGATCAAAACGCGCCGTTGCCCGCCGCCGCAGAGACGGCTCAGGATGTTGCGCAGCCGGGCGGGGTCCACCGGTTTCGTCAAAAAGTCCGAAGCGCCAAGGGCGAAGCCCATCGGCCGGTCCTGCAGCATGGTGGCCATGATGACGGGGATGTGCGAAAGCGCGGGGTCGTTTTTGAGCTGGGTGAGGACGCTCCAGCCATCCATGCCCGGCATCATCACATCGAGCGTGATGGCCGAGGGCTGGTGCCGCCGCGCCAGCTCGATGCCGCTGGCCCCATCGGTCGCAACGAGCGCCTCAAACCCCGCCTTCTCCAACGTGCGGCGGAGCAGGTCCGCAGCGGTGGCATCGTCATCGATGATGAGCACTTTGCGCCGGGCCGAGCCGGGCTCCGGCTCCGGCACTACAGGGGCCGTCTCCACCCGGGCCGCCTCTTCGGGCACGGGGACGGTGGCGGGCAAATCGACGGTAAAGCAGCTTCCTTCGCCCGGGCGGCTTTCGACGGTGATGTCGCCCCCCATCATCTGGCAAAAGCGGCGGCTGATGACGAGCCCGAGCCCGGTGCCACCGTACTTGCGGGTGGTGGAGGCGTCGGCCTGTGTAAAGGCTTTGAAGAGCCGCGCAAGCTGCTCGGCGCTCATGCCGATGCCACTATCCTGCACGGAAAGGCGCACGCGCTCGCCACCGGGTGCAGCCACGCGCTCGGTCCGAAGGGTGATCTGCCCCTTCTCGGTAAACTTGGTGGCATTGCTCAGGAGGTTGAACAGCGTCTGGCGGACTTTAGTGAGGTCGGCCTGCATCTCCCCCAACCCCGCACCGCGGATAATGGTAAAGCGGTTCCCATTCTTCTCCAGCAGGGGCTGGATGGTGGTGATCACTTCATCCAACATCCCATCCACCGCGAAGGGCTCGACATAGAGCGTCATCTTCCCCGCCTCGATCTTGGAAAGATCGAGCACGTCGTTGATGAGCGAGAGGAGGTGTTTGCCTGCCGCGCGGATCTTCTGGAGATCAGGCACCATCTCGTCCTGCCCGAGGTCTTCGGCTTCTTCGATGAGCATCTCGCTATAGCCGATGATGGCGTTCATCGGCGTGCGCAGCTCGTGGCTCATGTTGGCAAGGAAGGCGCTCTTGGTGCGGTTGGCGGTCTCGGCGGCGTCCCGCGCTTCCAACGCTTCGCGGCGGGCGGCTTCAGCCTCCTCCAGCGCGTGCGAAAGCCGCGTCGTCAGCCAAAAGGAGATGGCCAGCACCGCCAGTAGCACCGCCCCGGTGACGCCGTACGTCTTCGCCAGAATGCTCAACGTCAGCGCGCGAATGTCGGGCAGGTAAAGCGCGCCGAGGATGTCGTAGTCCCATGGCTTGAAGGTAGCGCGCGAGATCGCCCACTCCTCCCCCACCGGCTCGTGCAGGGCGGCGGCCCGGGCCACGCGCGCGGCCACTTCGGGCTGGGCTACGCCCTCGGTGTGGCAGACGATTTGGTCCTGCGGGTCGGCAAGGGCAAAGAAGCCGTGCTTCATCAACCCCCGTTCATTGAGCGTGTTGGCAATGCTGGTCAGCGTATCAAGCGCATAGCCGACGTAGTAAACGCCAATGACTTCACCCCCCGGCCCGGTGGTAATCGGCTCGTACCCGGTAAGGTATGGTTTGCCGAGAATATCGACGACCCCGTAAAACGCCTTCCCCTCGCGGATCTTCGCGATCGCCTTCCCCTCCGGGTCGAGGCGGGTGCCGGTGGCGCGCTCGCCATCGGCCTTGCGCACGTTCGTGCTCACGCGGATGAACTCCTCCCCCTGCCGCACAAAGAGCGTGGCCGTACCCCCCATGAGCTGGGTGACGGCGTCCACAATCTCGTAAGTCTCCCCCGCCTGCAACGAACCAAACCAAAGCTGCTCGGCCCCCCCCTCTGCCTGCACCCGGCGCGGGGTGCCCCGCTCCAGTGCCTCGCTGCGGAGGTGCTGCATGGAGGCGCGCACCATGGCCGAGTAGGTCTCATCCGTCGCCCGCAGCACATCGACCACGTGGGCCAGGCGAGACTCGGCCTGCGCCTCCATCTGCTCGCGAAGGTAGCTCTGGAGCTGCGCGTGGCCGACCCATGCCGCCCCCGCCATGGCACCCAAAATCACGACAAACCAGAGAACGACCTTTGTGCGCAGGGTGTTGTGCATGGGGGTTGGGGTGAGAAGGAGGGGTCCGCTGGAGGGATGCTAAAATTGCTGTTGCGCCGGGCAAGCCTTTTTGGCTAATTCCTTCTGTTATTCACCCCGGCGCTTTTTTCAGCACCGGGCTTTTCTCATTTAGCCCCCTCCTCCCTCAAAACGCCATGGCTACTTTTAACTTCTGCTCCGAAGGGCCGCTCCCGGTTCTCGAAATCTCCGGCCGCATCGAGCCCGACCATTGGAAAGACCTTCAGGAAGCGTTAACAGAAGCCGCCGCGAAGTCCGCCGCGCGCCACCCCAAAGGGGTGCTCCTTGTTGATCTTGCCAATCTGGAGTACATCGCCAGCTCCGGCTTCCGGGAGCTTTTCCTCACCGGGCGGCAGCTCGCCCGCGAAGACCGCCTGCTGGTCGTCTGCTCACTCAAAGGAGAGGTCAAGCGGGTCTTCCAGCTCGCCAGTTTCGCGACGGTCTACCCCATTTTTGAGAACCGGGCTGAAGCGCTCGCTCACTTCGCGACCGGTAAATAGTTTCGCGTTACTCAACTGTAGGGCGTCTCTGTGAGACGCCATGGGGTTGGGCTGCCGTCTCACAGAGACGGCCTACCATCCACGTCTTCCGGCAGTCGAGGGCGTTCAATCCCGGATCGCGAGATATTTCCTTTAACCTGGTTATACTCCGGCGGAGCTACTTTTGCCCGTCATTCTACGGTGGTGTGGAACGGTTTATGCTCATTTTTACGAAGAGCCCCCGTTTCACCCCCCCATGAGAACGCCGCGCACCCTGGTTGTTGAAGATAACCGCATTAACCTCGAGGTCCTGCTTCGCCTTCTCGGCAACCTTGGCCATCGCGTGGATGCCGCCCGCTCTGGAGAGGAAGCCCTGCGTACCTTCAGCCCCGGCAAATACCAGCTGGTATTGATGGATTGCCACATGCCCGGTCTGGATGGCTTCCAGACCACCACCGCCATTCGCAACCACGAGCAGGTGGCGCATACCGAGCGCGTCTGCATTATCGCCGTAACGGCAGACACCGCGGCTGATTGCCGCGAGCGCTGCCTTTCCACGGGGATGGACGATTATCTTTCCAAACCGATCTCCTTTGAAGCCTTCCGCCTCGCGGTAGAGCGCGGCCTTCCCCCCGCCTACCGGATTGACACCGACGAAGACACGGTTTTTGACCCTGTAGTCCTCGAAGAGCTGGGCACTCTGGAGGCCGCCCCGGGCGAACCGAAGCCGTTGGAAGCCATTCTCGACGTCTTCCTTTCCGAAACCCCCGTCTTGCTCAACCGCTTTAACCTCGCCGTCCGCCGGCAAGACCGTGCCGCCGTCCTTTCACTGGGGCGGCTTCTTCAAGCCTCGTGTACAAACCTTGGCGCGCGCCGCGCCATTCGCCTTTGTAGCGACATCCAGCTCCAGGTAGCCGCCGCCCCTGGGCTGCTTTCCCTTTTAAATAAAGAGTTTTCCACCCTCTTCACCCGGTTGCGGCACATTCGCGAAAATACGGCATTCCCTGCCAGCCGCATCAGGTAAAAACCGGCTTCACCCCCATTGGTTAACGGTTCCCGAAGAAAGCGGGTTGACCTCCCCCTGTCGGCTGGGTATCGCTCAAAGGATTATGACCGACACCGCCGCTAACCAGACCGTCAGCCTCAACGACATCGGCCTTCGCTATCTCTCCGGCATCCAGCGGATGAGCGACCTTGTCGTCTATTCGTGGACGGGGGCGCGTACCGTTAGCGAGCAGGGGTATGATGAAGTCTTCAAAAGCATTCCCGGGCTTCCTTCCACCGAGTTTCGCACTCCGTTTAACGTCATTCAGGAAGAGACGGAGAGCTGGTGGCTGCGCCACAGCCTTAATGAGCTGCTCGGCCTCGTCGTCCATTTTCTCGAAGAAGTTCGCAAACTGAGCGGCCTTGTCACCTTCAACGCCGCGCGCGCCAAGGGGGATGCCGACCTCGCCGCGCTGGCTGCCGAGCTCAATACGCCGATGGTGGAGCAGGCGATCCCCGGGCGCTTCCAGCACCTGCGCGAGCGCTTCAGCGTCGCCTCCCCGTTGGAGGGAGATCTCCTCTCCTTCACCCAGCTTGCGCAGATCCTCTTTCAAAACGGCGGTGTCATCCCCGAAGGGCAGACCTTCACGCTCAAAGTCAAACGGCTCGAGCCCGCCACCGGAGAAGGCCAACAACCCAAGATGGGTAACTTTGATCGCACGTGGAAAGGCGGCGAGAAGATCTCCCTCTCCCGCGCCGAACACGCCGCCCTCTTTACCACCGTTTCACTCCTCATCGGCTCGTTACTGACGGCCGTGCAGGAATACGCCCAGAAAGCCGGACTCCCCGCTGCGCCCGCCGCCGCTCAATGACCGACCTGCCTGCCCCCCCTCCTCCAGATCTGCCGCCTCCGAGCTTCATGAATCCGCTGGAAAAGCGGATTCAATACAAGTTCCGGAACTCGCTGTATCTGGCCGAGGCGCTCACCCACCCGAGCCTGGGGCACGAGACGCAGCGTCACCATTTCGACAACCAGCGCCTCGAGTTCCTGGGAGACGCCGTGTTGCAGCTCGTCTTCACCGAGCACCTCTTTGACCGGTTTCCCACCCTTTCCGAAGGCAAGCTCACCAAAATGCGCTCGCGCCTCGTCTCTCGCGAGGGGCTGCGCGTGCATGCCGTCGCCATCGGCCTTGGCGAGTACCTGATGATGGGCAAGGGCGAAGAATCGAGCGGAGGCCGCGTGCGCGCCTCGGCTCTGGCAGACGCCTTTGAAGCCCTCGTCGGCGCCATGTACCTTGATAGCGACCTCGAGACCGTCCGCCGCTTCATCCTCCGCGAAGCCGAGCCCGATATCGAAAACCTTCTCCACGAGCCCGCCCACGTCAACCCCAAGGGCCGCCTCCAGGAGATCCTGCAGGCCCTCTCGCCGCGTAGCCCGGTCTACGAAGTCCTGAGCCAATCCGGCCCCGAGCACCAGAAACACTTCGAAAGCGCCGTCGTCTGGAACGAACAGGAGCTTGGGCGTGGCTCGGGCCGCAGCAAAAAGGAAGCCGAAGTCGCCGCTGCCCTCAATGCCCTCCAGAAGCGTTGCTGGGAAGGGGAAGCCACTCCCCAATCGACCCCTCTGGCCGGGGAATAACTTCTCCCAACAACTTCGGAAAAGATGTGGATAAATGGGAATGACTTCGCCCAACCCCCACTTCCCCACAACCTCCCACAACGCATTGAGAAGTTCTTCACACCCTTTTTTCCCCGTGGAACGCCCCTGCCACCAATGTGGAACGCAAATGTCGCGAGATATTCACACGAAGAAGAAGAAGAGTATCTTAGGCTTAAAAAATTCTTCTTTCTTCTAATCGGGGGATAACCCCGTTTTTCCGGCGCACTTGCCACAGCATTTGCCACCGGGGGGGAGCTCTGTTAAGTTCAAACGTCGAATGTTCGAAATCAAAGCGAGGGAGAAAATGGTCGAGCGCGCGCTCCTGGTCGGAGCGTACATCGACCCTTTGGCCAGAGACGATGCCCAGAGCCTCCTCGAGGAGCTTGAGGAACTCGTCAATACCTTGGGCATCCCCGTCATGGAGCGGCTGCTCGTCCACCACCGGGAGGCGCATGCGCGCTACCTCGTCGGCTCCGGCAAAGCCGAGGAGCTTGCCGAGATCGTCCGGCAGGAGGGGTATGACGTCATCATCTTCGACAACGAGCTTACCCCAGCCCAGCAACGGAATTGGGAGAACCTCTCCAACGTCACCGTTGTCGACCGGCACGAAGTCATCCTCGATATTTTTGGCCGCCGCGCACAGACCCGCGAAGCCCGTTTGCAGGTCGACCTCGCGCGGATGGAGTACTCCCTGCCCCGGCTCACCCGCGCCTGGACGCACCTGGGCCAGCAGGGGGGCGGCATCGGAGCCAAGGGCGAGGGCGAAAGCCAGCTCGAGCAGGATAAACGCAAAATCCGCCAACAGATTGACCGGCTCAAGCGCGAGCTGGAGGAAGTGCGTCGCTCCCGCTCCACCCAGCGGAAAGACCGCAAACGCACCCCGGTGCCCAATGCCGCCATTGTCGGTTACACCAACGTCGGCAAATCTTCCCTCCTGAGGAAGCTCACCGGGGCCGATGTCCTGGTGGAAAACAAGCTCTTCGCCACCCTCGATACGACAACCCGCAAAATCGCCCTGCCCAACAAGCAGCCGCTCCTGGTTACCGATACGGTAGGCTTTGTGAGGCGGCTCCCGCACCAGTTGGTCGAATCGTTCAACGCCACGCTGGAAGAAGCCGCCTTGGCCGATTTTCTCATCCACGTGTTGGATGCTTCCGAGCCGAGAGTCATCGAGTTTTACAACACTACCCGCACCGTTCTCGAAGAGCTGGGGGCGGAAGAAAAGCCGACGCTGATCGTCTTCAACAAGATCGATAAAGTCGAAGACCCCGCCATCCTATCCGGCCTGCGCCGGCACTACCCGGAGGCCCTCTTTATCTCCGTGCACGATGGGGCCGGGCTGGATGCCTTGGTAGACCGGATGGCCGACCTGGTGGGAGACGCCATCACCACCGTAGAGCTTCGCCTGCCCGCCGAGCGTTCAGACCTGCTTGCCCGGCTGCACCGGGAGGGAGTCGTCTACGAGTTGGAGTACGATGGCTCGGATGCGCGAGTCCTTGCCAGTGTCCCCAAGCGTTCGCTGCCCGCGCTGGTACCTTACCAGATCGTGCACCCCGGCGCTTCGAAATAGAGCGCCGTTTTGGCACGGCAAGCTGCAGGATTGCCAAGCCCTGCGAGAGCTGGGAAAATAACCAGCGAGATGACCCCCGCCTCTTACGACCTCCACCTCCATACCTTCTGGAGCTACGATGCCACGGCAGAGCCGGAGGCCTACTTCAAGCGGGCGACGGAGCTGGGCGTGCGGTGTCTGGCCATTACCGAACACCACAATATCGACAGCGCCCCCGAAGTCGCCGCAGTGGCGGCCCGCTACCCCCACGTGCGCTTACTCCGGGCCGCAGAGCTAACGGTAACCACCCGGTTTGGCTCGGTAGACCTTCTTTGCTACAACCTCCCGGAAACCCCGGAGGGCCCGCTGGCAGAAGTTCTTTGTGATTACCGAGCATGGCAACAGCAAGCCGGAGCCGCCACGGCACGGGGGTTTGCCGCGCAGGGGCTCCCTTATGATGCCGCGGCCCACCGCGAGGCGGTGTTACGAGTCCGGCCGGAGCGGGTCGTCGAGCAGCAGGGGGCAACGCATTTGCCAGTGGGCGTGCAGGCCGCTTACTTTCGCGAAAAGGGGTGGATAGACTCGGAAGAATCGTTTCGGCAGCTCAAGGCGAGATTCACCTCCGAGCACCGCGTCCCCCCTTACCCGCAAGCCGCAAAAGTCGTACCCGCGGTAAAAGCCGCAGGCGGGCTCATCGTCATCGCCCACCCGACCCACTACTTTTTGAGAAACGACCTCACCCGCATGGATGCCTTGCGAGAAGAATGCGCGCTCGACGGCATCGAGTGCGCCCACCGCATCGTCCCTCCGGAGCTTACCCCCTTTTACCGCAGTTACTGCCTTCGCAACGGCCTGCTCTCCACAGCAGGCTCCGATAGCCACCACCTCGCCGACCTTGCCAACCCCGAAGGCCAGTGGGGCCACACCCCCGAGCGCCGTTTTGCGCGCCACCTGGGCGAGCCGGAGTGGCTGGAGGAGCTGTTGGAGCGTATTGCCCCATGAGCCCTCGCTTCCGCCCCTTGCTGGCCGAAGAGCTGCCCACGCTCCTCTCCTGGGCTGCGGCAGAGGGGTGGAACCCCGGGCTTCACGATGCGGGCGCCTTTCTCGCCGCCGACCCGGAAGGGTTCCATGCCTTGGAGGTAGGGGGCGAGCTGGTTGGCGGAGCCTCCACCGTCGTGTATGAAGAGCGGCTCGGCTTTGTGGGCCTTTTTATCGTCCGGCCCGAGTGGCGGGGGCGCGGCTTTGGCGTCGCTTTCTGGCACCACTTCATTTCCCAAATGCGCGAACGCATCGGGCCCAAAGGGGGCGCGGCGCTCGATGGCGTCTTCACCATGCAGGAAAAGTATGCCCAAAGCGGCTTCACTTTCTCCCACCGCAACTTGCGGATGGAAGGGCGTGGCCCCAGTGCTCCGGTCGGGGGCGACCTCATCCCCGCCAGCGCCGTATCGGAGGAAGAGCTCATTGCGTTTGATCGTGCCCACTTCGGTGCGGCGCGGCTCGCCTTTCTGCGCCACTGGTTGGCTGCCCCGGGGAGCCTTGCGCTCGTTGCCCCCGGGGAAAGTGGGCTGGAAGGGTACGGCGTCGCCCGCCCATGCGGTGTGGGTATGAAGATCGGCCCCCTCTTTGCCACCCGCCCCGAAGTTGCGGAGCGCCTCTTTACCCACCTAGCCGCGCATGCCGGGGGCGGCCCCTTCTGGCTGGATACCCCGGAAAACAACCCGCACGCCATGGCGCTGGCGGCTCGGCATAGCCTGCGTGAAGTCTTCGGCTGCGCGCGGATGACGCTGGGCCACCCCCCCGCGCTCCCGTGGGGGCAGATCTACGGCGTCACTTCGTTTGAGCTGGGGTGAGCCGCCGCCAGCTCGCGCAGCATCGCCTCCACCGCCTTGGGCTCGGCAATGCGCAGGAAGCCGACTTCGGCGGTTTTGTCTTCCGAGGCGGCAGTTTGGGAGAAGAGCACATCGCCCGTACCGTCCGGGTATTCGCGCCGGAAAATGCCGATCAACTCCGAGGGGCGGAAGCTGCGGATGGTCCGCGAACGCCCCCCTTCAAAAAGGATCGCCCGCCGGTCGGTGAGGACGTAGGCGGTATTACGCGCCAGCCGATAGACCCAGAAGGGAGTCGCCAAAAGGAAAAACCCCACCGCCACAAACGGCACCCCGAAGAGGGGAAAGAAATCAACCGCGCGGGTAAAGCTTGGCATCCGGAACCCCGCTGCTCCGCAGATCCAGAAAAGGGCAAACCCCGTCCACGGGATCGCGAAGAGAAACGGGAACACCCCTGCAACCGTAAAGAAGCGCGCCCGGGGCATCCCAACCCAGCGGATGCGCTCCCCCGGCTCCAGCTCGTTGCCGATGGTGGCTTGAAGGTGCCGGGGAATCTCATTGGCGGCCCGCATGTATGGGGTGCAGGATAACCCCGAACCCCTCTCTTGGCGAGGCGGCGTTTTTCATCGCCAAGCAGGGCCGCGTTCCCTTTGACTTGGCGGGGCCATGGCCGCACGCCTTCTCCTCATCGACATCAGCAACTCCTTTACCAAGCTCGTGGACGCCACCCCCGAGGCACTTGGCGGGCGGGTGCGCCGCATTCCCACCGGCGAGCTGAGCGCCGCCACCCTGAGCCGCGCGGCGGGCCGGAGGAAGTTCACGCGGGTGGTGCTCTCCAGCGTCGTCCCCGCAGCGGTCGCAGCGGTGGAAGCCTTTGCCGCCGAGGCCGGGGTGCCGCTACGCGTGCTCGACCACCGGGCCCCCCTGGGGATCGGGATCGATTATCCCAAGCCCGCCACCATCGGCGCAGACCGGCTGGCCAACGCCGTGGGCGCTGCCGCGTTTTACGGAGCCCCAGCCGTCGTGGTTGATTTTGGCACCGCCGTGACCTTCGACGTCCTGGCTGGGTCGCGCCGCGAGCCAAAGTACGTCGGCGGCGTCATCGCCCCCGGGTTGGAGGCCATGACGCACTACCTCCACCAGCGCACCGCGCTTCTCCCGCGGATCGACCTGCGCGAGCCGCAGAGCGCCATTGGCCGCTCCACCCGCGAGGCGATGCTCTCCGGGGCCGTCTACGGCTACCGGGGGCTTGTGCGAGGCATCCTCAAAGAGCTGCGCGAGCAGCTTGGCGGGCCGCGCCGCTTCCCCGTCGTCGCCACCGGCGGCTACGCGGAGCTGATCGCGAGGGGGATGCCGGAGATCGCCCAAGTGCACCCCAACCTCACGCTCGAAGGGCTCCGCCTCGTGGGCGTGCGGGAGGGGTAGCCCGGTTTTGGGTTTTTCCGGCGATCCGAGGTCAAACGTCGCTGGCGTCGCCCTGACGTTTTGGATGGCGTCTTCGTTTCCCTGTAGGCCGTCTCGGTGAGACGGCAATCCAACCCCATGGCGTCTCACCGAGACGCCCTACAGTTGCCCTCTTTCGCACCTAATCCGCCACCAGCTCCACCGGGCCGGTGATGCCGCCGTTGGGGCGGTCGCTCGTCACCTTTACCACGAGCCACCCTTTGCGCGCCCCCACGGCCAGCGCGGAAAGATCGACCTCAAACGGCTTCTTCCACGAATCGTAGTCGCCCGCGTGCGGGTAGTTGCGCTCCAGGAGCAGCTCCCCATTGATCCAGATCTTCACCTCCGCATCCACCGAGCCGAAGCGGAGCGCGAGCCGTTGGCTCGTATCGTCCAGCTCGGGCAGCTCCAGCTCGCGGCGGTACCAGACAGTCTTGCGAGTGGTGGGAAATTTGGCCCCCTTGCCCGCTGTCGTCTCTGCCCATGGCACGCCCACGCTTGCCAGCTCCCACCCGGCCCCGGCCTCGCGCGCGGCAGGCCACCCGGCTTTCTCGCCTTCGTTGCGGGGGTCTACCCGGAGCGTCCAGCCGGTGGAAAGGCGTTGCCCCCGGCCTTTGGAGACGCGCGGGAGGTATGAGTCCCAAAGGCCAAACTGCCGTTGCTCTTCGAGAAACAGGCGCGCCGAGGGGATGGCAAAATCCAATAACGCCGCGCGGCGTGCCTCCCAGAGCGGGGCAAGGACTTCCTTGGGTGTCGCCCCCGGTTGCTGGAAGTCGACCTTCGCCAATACCTCGGCCATCAGGCGCGAATGCTCAAACCCACGCCTCAGGAAGGCCACGCGCTCCTGGTGGATCGGCTCGCCCCCGGCGGCCGCCGCCTCGGCGGCGGCGAGGTGGCGCTCCCCCTCCGCCACCACCTCGGGCGACATCAGGAGCGGCACGAGGCGGATATACCCCTGCCACCAGCCGCCCCACGTCTCGCGCGGCACGAGCTTTTTCTCCCGCAGCAACGCAACGGCGCGCCAGGCATTCTTCTCGGAATAAGCGAGGTAAGCCTCCACCGCCTCCGCCGCGGGGCCATAGGCGGCGGTGTACTCGGCGAGGAACGTTTCATACGACTCCTCGGGCCGGAAGTGCATCTGCGCGGTCACATAGTAGTTGAGCCCCTGCGTGGCCCAGTGGATCGTGCCGCCGTCGATATTCGTTCCCTCCATGCCGTGTTCGAGGAAGGTGGCGAAATCTTCCCGAAGCTGGCGGGCGAAGATGAAGGGGACGCCGTGGCCGCCGCAAAAGAGGTTGGGACGCCAGAAGAGGCGCGCCCCTTTCTCCGCCCACCCTTTCCACTCTTCGACGATGAAGCGTTCATCCGGGTAGTACCCCTCGCCACCCACGTACGCCACCAGCAGGTTGCCTTTTACGCGCTCGGTGAGCGGGGGCTTGCGGTAGTTGCGGTAGGCGTAGGTGGTTACCGTCGTTCCGGGGGCAATGGCGGCGGCAGCGTCGGAGACGAGGTTGGCAAAGTGGACGTGGCGATCGGTCAGCTCCGCGCGGTCGCTGCTCCAGATCTCGCCATCGCTCAGCGCGGCCATGGCGGGGGCATCCCACGCGCGGGATTCGGGGCGTGTGCAGAAGCCCCGGCTATCGTTGGGGCAGACGCTCAGGAACGGGGCGCGGCCCGGCTCCCAATCCGCGATCACCTGCTTCAGCACGCCCGGGTCGGTAAGGTTGAGCTTCACCCCCTTGCCCCCCGCCTGGGAGACGCCGGTGGGCGGCTTGGCAAACCACTCGGGGTGGCTTTGGGAAAAGCGCTCCCACCACGAGGTGAAGGAGTGGCCAAACTGCACGCGCGAGGGGATGTTGAGCCGCTGCCGCTTGAGCCATTCTTCATTGGCCTCGCGCAGGGCCGTCCACGCTTCACGGTCGATCGGGAGGCCGAGCATCCCCTCCATCGTCTCGCGAAGGTTTTCACCGTAGCCGCTGCGGATCCAGCGCGAGAGGAGCATCGGTGGCTCCCAGGTCCACTCCTCTTCCTCCAGCACGAGTGTGGGCTGGCGCGGGTGGGTGGTGCCCTCTTCGCCCGGCCAGAGGTTGCGCACGTGGAGCCGTTTCTCCACCAGCTCGCGGACGGCGTAGTAGGTGCCGCGCCACTCCCGCCCGGGGGGCGCGTCGTCGTTGCCCACCAGCGTGGCATGGTCCGAGCCGATCTGCACCAGCGCGCCTTCGGGTTTGAGGGCGCTGGCCCGGCGCGCACTTTCGCCCGCAAGCCCGCTCGGGCCAATGGCCAGGTACGGGCGGCGCTCCCCGGCGGCGCGCCACTCCGTCTCCGTGAGCACGGGGAGCGGCGCTCCGGAAATGCGGCTCACCCAATGGTTGAGCTCGCGGACGGCATCGGCCACCACGGGCTCGGGCGTGTCTGCGGTGACGACGACTGCCACCGGCTGCCCGTCTTCCACGAGGGTAAGCTTTGCAAATGCGGAGCCGGTAGCTCCAAGAGTAAGGGCCATAACAAGGAGCTCAGGGAAGCGAGAGAGGCTCCCCTTTTTCATCGAAACCAGATTGGCGGGCATAATAACGGAGTTTGGAAAAGTCGTGAAGTGTCATCACGCGCACGTGCCCATCGGCAAAGAGCGTGTTGGCGCGGCCCCCGTGGCGGAAGTGGACTCCCCGGTCCTCCGAGGTAGCGGAGCCGAGGTGGTAGTTCTGCCGCTGGTTGGAGGCTTGCAGGGAGTCGGTAAGCAGCCAGTAGGAAGAGGGGGCCTCCAGCGTGGCCAGGCGGATGACGCGGGTTGAGGTCTTGCCCTCGGGCAGCGGGGTGGAGTACGGGTCATCCGGGTCTCGTGAGGCGGCCCCGTAGGTGTGGCCGATGGTGTCGCTCGTGGTCGGCTTGTAGACCATCGGGTTCCAGATCGGGCAGACAGCAGCGTTGAGGTCGGCGAGGTAGACCGGGCCGCCCTTGCCGCGGTTGTGCTGCCCATCGGTAAGGCCCGCGAGGTAGCGCAGCCACTGCACCGAGGTGCCCGCGCCAAATTTTTCGATGGCGAGGTAGACCGTTTGCTGGTTCTCCCCCGCGAAGCTCATCATCGCCACACCGACCTGCCGGAGCTGGTTGGCGCAGCGCGTCGTCTGCGCGGCTTGCCGCACGCGGCCCGAGACGGCAAAGAGCAGCGCCATCAGAGCCGCCAGCAGCGCAATCGCCACGAGCAGCTCCAAAAGGCTGAAGCCTCTATTGCAAGCGGCTCTGGATCTCTGGAGGGAGGGGGGCATTCTGGTGGAGGGCGGAGATCACTTCGGGCTCCAGCGCCAGCGGAGCGACGACAAGCTGGCGGACCATACCGGTAAAGTCTCCCCCGGCGCGGAACCACCACGGCTTGGGCAGCGGGGGGATCGGCTCCTCAAACGGGAGCGGATCACCCAGTGGCTCGCCATCCACATAGAAGGCGATCTTGCCGCCACCGACCACACACGCCACGTGCCGCCACTCGCCCTGCCGCACGGTGAGGCGGCGCGGGGAGACGAAGAGGCGGCGCTCGCCGTCGGGGCCCGTGAAGGCGAAGCGCAAGTCCGTCTGGCGCTCGGCGGCGGTGCCGCGCCGGGTCTGGCTATAGAAGTAGAAGAAGCCGGGGATGCCGCGCCCGCCTTTGGTGAAGCGCTCGAAATAGACGGGGTAGGCGGCCACATCATCCGCATGGATGGCGAGCGAGATCGTCAGCTCCGAGAGCGCTTCGCCAAGCGGGTCTGCCCCCCCGCGAGGAGCGAGGGAGAGGGGCGTTTCGCCCCCAAGCTGGAGCCCCCGGCGGCCTTCGGCTTCGTTGAGCGTTGCGCTTCCGCTGGAGAGAGTGCGCCCGCTGCCGAGCGCGCACGCGCCATCCTTCCCCACGCTCTCCAGCGGGAAGAGGGAAGTCTCGCCCGCAAAGGCGGAGCCCGCCAGCGCGATGAGGGTGGTGAGGAGGAACGGTTTCACCCGGTAAAGATGGCGTAACGGTTTCATGCCGCAACCGGCTTGTTTGAGCGGCGGCGGAGGGCGGCGAAGGCGAGCGCACCCACGCCGAGAAGGACGAAGGAGCCCGGCTCGGGTACGGCGTCGATCTGCAGGTCGTAGAAGTAGCTGCTCGAGGCGCTGCCGTAGCCGGTGCGCAGGCCAAAGGCCCCGGAGGAATAGTAGGCGAGGCCCGCAAACTCCGGGTCGGTGAGGTCTACCACCAACGAGGCGACTTCCGTGACGCCGTTGGAAAGGCTGGCCGAGAAGTCGGTGCCATCGAAATGAAAGGAGAGCACGTACTCGGTACCGAGAGAAGCCGTGAAGGTATCGGTGGCAAGGGTGGTGCCGGGCGTGGTGTGGTCCTGCGGGTTGTGGTAGAGGGTGAGGTTGTTTTGAGTGAGCGCGAGGTAGTAGCCATTCACCGGAGCATAGGCGGTGGTGGCCTGGGCGCGGAGGAGCACCCCCCGGTTCACACTCGTGGCGCCGTCGATAGTGAGCTTGATGCTCCCTTCAAAATCGCTCATCGAGCCCGTGGGCGAGAGCGGCGTGGAGCCGGTATAGAAAAGGTTGGCGCTGGAGTTGGAGGGGCTGGTCCCCGCCGCGGTGCGCTGGATGAGGAAGCCCTGACGGTTGGTGGAGACGTTGTTGCTGAACGTGGCGATGGCCCCAACCCGCGCCGTGCCGGCACCACGCCAGCGGAGCACCCAGTCGGCAGGGACGGCGCCGTCCGTACCGGTGAAGGACTGGACCAACAACGTTTGGGCGGAAGCCCCGGTAGTAAGGCAAAGGAGCCCGAGGAGGGCGGGAAACAGGGAGGAGGTTCTCATGGGGTTTTTGGGGTCAGGATTGTGAAGAGCGGCGCAGGAGCAGCTCGGCGGGAAATTGGCGGCTGCGCATCGCCCCGTTCTCCTTGCGGAGCCGAGAGACGAGCTGGCGCACGGCCTCGACGGCGGAGCGGGAGACACACGGGTCCACCGTCGTGAGCGAATAGGCCGGGTAGCGGCCAAAGTCGTAGTTGCCGTAGCCGGAGAGGGCGACATCCTCCGGGATGCGCAGCCCGCACTCCAACGCGGCGGCGTGGACGCCAAAGGCCGCCACATCGTTGGTGGCAAGGAAGATATCGGGTGCCGCCTTTTCGCAGAAAAGACGCTGGGCAAAAGCGTAGACGGCGTGCTGAAAGGCGTGGTGCTCCGGCAGCATGGGTAGCTGCGCGATGCAGCCGACCACCCCGCGCCGCTTGCGCAAGGCGGGCCAGCGGGCAGCGATCTCGGTTCCGGGCACGCACTCCACGACCCCTTCGCCTTCCAAGGCGCGGCGGAAGCCCTGCATCCTGCCCGTAGTGGGGCGGTTGAGGACGTCGTGCACCACCAGCAGGAGCTTGCGGTGCCCCTGCTCGAGGGCATGCCGGGTGAGCCGGTAGAAGGCGTCCTCCACATCGTCGCAAATAAGGGGCACGCCGATGCGCGGGTCGCCATTGACGGAGATGACCGGGATGCCCGCTTTGGCAAAAATGGCCACGTGCTCTTTGCGGAAGGCCTCGGTGATGAGGGAGATGACAACCCCCTCCACCCGCGCCTGCACCAGCTCGTTGAGCGGGCGCTCGAAGTCCTGCCCGTGCCAGCTCATATCGACCGTCAGGCACTGGTAGCCTTGGCGGACGATTTCGGCGGCGATCGCGCGGTTGGCCGCCGAGCCGACTTCCGAGACGCCACCGAAGTGGATGAGCGCGATCTGGTTGCTGCGCCCGGAACGGACGAGCTGCGCTGCACGGTCGGGCTGGTAGCCCAGCTCCACCGCTTTGGCGCGAATGCGCTCCTCCGTATCGGGCGAGAGCTTCTTGGAGCCGCGGGTAGCGCAGGAGCCCAGTACGAGCCCCACCGTGGAGGGGGAGAGGCCCAAGGCGTCGGCAACCGTTTTCTGCGTTACGCGCTTACTCATTCTGACGTGAGAATAGTGGCGTAAATTCGTTGCGTCAACGAAAATTCTTACGTTAGAGTAGCGGCGTTATCTTTAGCCCCGTTTGCCATGATCTCTGCTTGCTCCGATTTGCCCGCCCGGCTTTCTCTCCTTGGTCCCGCCCCAGGCGAGGCCGGGCTTTGGCGCGTCTCGCTCCCGTGGCCGGAGCGCGCGCCGCAGCCGTTGGCGCTCGGGGGCATGCCCACCCACGCGGTACCGCTCGGGCGGTGGCCCGGGCGCGAGTGGCCGCGCAGGCTGCTGCTCACGGGGCTGGCCTCGGGCGCGCCGCCGCGCGAGCTGGCGCTGGGGGCGCCCGCGCCCAACGGTGTCACCACCCCGCCACCGCAAGTACGCATGGGGTTGCACACTACCAGCCCGCACCGGTTTGACTATTGGGAGACGCACGCGCTGGAGCTGGAGCTAGGCAGCACCACGCTGGGCCTCATGCTTGGCCTGCGCACGGGCGGCGAAATCCATTGGTGGGAGGCGTGCCGCCTTGTCGTGCTGGAGGAGACGCCGCTCTGCACCACGGTGGAGATGGGCGGTGCGATCGCCCACCGGCGCCCCCCTTCGGGGAACGATGAGGAGAGCCGCGCGCTGCGGCGCACGTTTGTCCACCGGCATAATTGGCTCAACGGGCGGCTTCATCTGCGTATCTACCGCAATGGGGTGTGCGAAGTGCACGCGCACCATATCAACAGCAAATTCTTTGATGACGGCCTGGCGCTGGAAGACGTGGTGCCCGTGGTCGGCTTCCGGCTGGGGGGCGAGCTCCCTGCCGCCGGGCCGTGGAGCGGCAGCCCGGCGCTCTTTCGCGCCGGGGGGGTGAGCTTCGATCTGGGCGATGCCGCGCGGCTCGCCACGCCCGCGCAGCCGGGCCGGTGGGAGCACGGCGAGCCCGGGTGGCTCATCTGGCAGCCGTATGCCGGGGTGGAGCTTTTTGGCGGGCGCTCGGCAGAAGAGGCCATGGGAGATGCGTGGATCGCGCGGCCCGAAGCGCGCACCTTCCCGCGCGGCATGGCGCGAACGTTGCGCTTTTCGTTCAGCCTTTCCGGGGCGTCGCCCTCCATCGCCCGCTACATCGCCCCGGCGGCGTGGTATGGGGTGTGCCGCGAGTTTTCTGCGGAGCCGTGCCCGCCCGCAGCGGGTGGTGGGAGCCGCGCGCTGGAGGAAGCCCGCGCGTGGCTGCAAGCCGGAGCGGTGCAAGGAGGCTTCGAGGAAGGGGCGATCCCCCGCTACCAGGACCACGCTTGGGAAGGCTACGGCCAGCCACGCCACGAAGCCGGGTGGGATGGCGAAGTCCCCTACGCCCAGTTTCTCGACGCATGGCGCACCGGCTGCGGCGAGGCGTACGCGCGGGCGCTCCGCTCGGCATGGCACTTTACCGACGTGGCGGTGGACCATGCCGTCAAGCTCGTGCGGATGCACGGCAACCCGCCCCATGCCTTCTCCCTGCCGATGAACCGGATGCAAGGGACGCTCGCCGCGTACCTGGAAACCGGCGTCCCCTTCCTGCTGGAAACCGCGCGCGCCGTGGTGGCCAACGCGCATTGGCAACACCTCAACTCCTGGCCGCGCCACACCGTCGGGCGCGATGCCTGCTACCTGCGCGGGGCCGTGCTCCTCTACCGCTACTTTGGCGAGACCTTCTACCTCGACATTGCCCGGGAAGGCGCCCGCACGCTGGCGCAAGCCCAGGGGGAAGACGGAAGCTTCGGCGACCAGGGTGGCGGCACCGGCCTCCACCAACGCGCCGGCTACCTCAACAAACCATGGATGGGGCTGCTCGGCCTGCAAGGGGTGATCGACTACCTCGAGCACGCCCCCGTCGGTGCACCCGACACCGCCCTGCTGGAGCGCGCCGTGCGCCACTTTGCCGACTGGCTCCTCGCCGAGCAGTGGGAGCGCAACGGCTGGCGCACCTGGTCTTACGAGCACGCCTTCCTTGGCGAGCGCCGCCTCCCCCGCTCGGCTACCGAATCCCACGCGCTCCCCACCCCGGAGCGGTGGCATCAGGAAACCCTCGCCCGCGTGCTCGGCTTCTGCACCCTCCGCTTTGGAGACCCGGCTTACCTGCGTGCCTGGCGCGAGAGCTTTATCGACGCGCTCCACCCGCCCGGCACGCACACGCTCTCCAGCAACGCTGTCGCCCCCGTGCTGGAGTATCTGCCGTGGCTGCACGATGCCCTTGCCGCCGCGCCGGTGGAAGGGCTTGCTTCGCCCGCAGATCCCGCTATGAAGCGTGGGGCATGACGACCCAGCCCCACCCCGCCGCCATCGGCATCGACTTCGGAGGAACCAGCATCAAGCCCGCCATTGTGCGCGGCAGCGAAGTGGTGGAGCGCGGGCAAGCGCTCGATACCCAGGCGCTCGGCTCGCCCGAGGCGATTTGCGACGCCATCGTGGCCGAAGTCGCCCGGCTGCGCGCGGCCTACCCGCAGGTTGCCGCGATCGGCGCAGGCATGCCGGGGATGATTGATGCGCAAGCGGGCATCGTACGCCATCTCTCCAACGTCCCCGGGTGGGTGGAGATCCCGCTGCGGGCGATCCTTGAGGAACGGTGTGGCCTCCCCACTGCCATTGATAACGACGCCCGCTCCATGGCGTATGCCGAGTGGCGCTTTGGCGCGGCCAATAGCGCGCCCAATGTCATCTGCGTCACCCTCGGTACCGGCGTGGGCGGCGGCCTCATCCTCGGCGGCCAGCTTTATCGCGGAGCCTTTAACGGCGCGGGCGAGATCGGGCAGACCTCCATCGATATCCACGGCGTCCCCGCCGTCTACGGCAACCGGGGCGCGGTGGAGAAGTACGTCGGCAACCGCCAGATCACCGAGCGGGCCCAAGCCGCCTACCGCGCCGCCGGGGTGGAGAAGACGCTGGAGGAGTGCTCCCCCCGCGCCCTCTCTCAAGCCGCCGACGCGGGCGACGCCACCGCCGCCGCCCTTTGGGAGAGCGTCGGCACCGAGCTGGGGGCCATGCTCGCCAACCTCGTCTGGCTGCTCAACCCGGATTGCATCGTCATCGGCGGCGGCGTCGCCAAGGCGGGGGAGCGGCTCTTCAAGCCGATCCGCGCCGCCATTAAAGACCGCACCATGGAGATGTACTGGCGCGATCTTCAGATCGTCCCTGCGGCACTGGGGAGCGACGCGGGCGTCATCGGCGCCGCCGCGCTCGGGCTTGCGCGCCGGGCGTAGCCGACCATCTCGCGGTTGGCGCCGCCGGGCGGCACCATTGGCAAGACATCCTGCTCGCTCGGCAGCGCGAAGTTGATGACGCACGGCCCTGGCGTCTCCAGCGCATGGGCCAGCGCCATGAGGCGCTCTGTCGTCCCCATCTGCGCGGGCAGATCGACCCCCTCCACCCCGAAGGCGCGCGCTGCGGCGGCAAAGTCCGGCGTCGCATAGCGCGAGGCCGAGAAGCGCCCGCCGTAGAAGAGCGCCTGCTGCTGACGCACGAGCCCGTATTGCGCGTTGTTGAGGATGATCGTCTTCACATTGAGCCCCAGCTCGGCCAGCGTCGCCAGCTCCTGGATGTTCATGAGGATCGACCCATCGCCGCTCACGCAAACGACCGTCCGCTCCGGTGCCTCCAGCGCCGCGCCGATGGCGGCGGGCAGGCCGAAGCCCATCGTCCCGAGCCCGCCCGAGGTGAGCCAGCTCCGGGGCGTGCAGAAGGGGTAGCCTTGCGCCATCCACATCTGGTGCTGGCCGACATCGGTCGTCACGATCACATCGCGCGGGAGGAGCGCGCCCAGCCAGCGGCAAAACTCCAGCGGGTGGAAGGCCCCCGGCTCCGGCGCAGGCAGCGGGTACTCGGCGCGCAGCGTCTCCACGCGGGCGCACCACGCCGGGCGGCTCTGCATCGGCACTTGCGGCAGGAGCGCCCGCAGCGCCTGGGCCGCATCTGCCGCGAGCGTGAAGTTCGTCGGCTTGATTTTTCCCAGCTCGGAGGGGTCGATATCGATATGCGCGATCGTCGCATGCTTGCAGAACTCCACCGCCTTGCCGGTGGCGCGGTCATCAAAGCGCGCGCCGATGGCGATGAGCAGGTCGGCCTCGTCGAGGATGAAGTTCGTCGAAGGCGCGGCGTGCATCCCCAACATGCCGAGAAAGCGCGGCTCCTCGGAGGGGACTTCGCCCAGCGCCATGAGCGTCGCGGCGATCGGCGCATCCATCCGCCGCGCCAGCTCGCGCACCGCGGCACCGCACCCGGCTGCCGCCACGCCGCCACCGATGTAGAGCACCGGGCGCTCGGCCCGCGCGATCAGCTCCGCCAGGGGCCGCAATGCGGTGGGCGTACACGGCTCCGGCGCGAGGCGTCCGCCCGGCTCGGGCCAGCTCGCCACCTCCAGCTCGCGTTGCAGAATGTCTTTGGGGATATCAATGACGACCGGCCCGGGCCTGCCCGACTCGGCAATCTCAAACGCGCGCGGGATGACGGAGAGCAGCTCCTCCACCTCGGTAACCAGGAAGTTGTGTTTGGTGATCGGCAGTGTGAGCGAATACGTATCGACCTCTTGGAACGCATCCGTGCCCATCAGCGCCGTTGGCACCTGCCCGGTGATCGCGACGAGCGGCACCGAGTCGAGCTTGGCGTCGGCAATCGCGGTGAGGAGGTTTGTGGCCCCCGGCCCCGAAGTGCCGAGGCAGACGGCAGCGCGCCCGCTCACCCGCGCCATGCCATGCGCGATAAAGCCCGCCCCCTGCTCGTGGCGGGCAAGGATGTGGCGGATCGGGCTTTCGTAAAGGGCATCGTAAAGCGGCAGGTTTGCGCCGCCGGGGATGCCGGAGATCGTGGGAATGCCTTGCCGCTCCAGTAAGCGGCAGACGAGTTGGGCTCCGTTGAGTTTCATGGTTGGGTTGGTATTCCTGCAACCCGCGCGGCGCTTTGCCGGAGGAGCCGTCTCTTTCGCGGGCAAACCCGAAAACGAAACAACCCCCGCCGGCTCGCACCGGGCGGGGGTTTGTTTTCGTGTGGTTGAAAAGGTCCCTTTACCGGTTGCGAGCAGGCGCTACGCCACCTACTACGACGAGCGCAGTAAGGGAGACGACAGGCTGGCAACCGGAGAAGTTCATTTGGAACGGCGCTTTTACAGGAAACGGGGGCCGGTGTCAAGATTCACGACCACGGGGGTGGGCTGCCGCGCCATAAAAATGGCCGATCGTGGTTTCCCTCCCCCCTTTTCGAAAAGCGATGCGTGCTTTCTACCCCTTGCGGGTGATCTGGTCGTAGATCCACGCGTAGGTCTTCTCCATGCCGTCGCGCAGGCGGGTGTTGGGCTCCCAGCCGAGGAGTTCATTAATGAGCGTGTTGTCGCTGTTGCGCCCATTCACGCCCTTCGGTGCGCTGAGGTTGTAGCTGCGCTTGAGCTGCACCCCGGCGATCTCTTCGACGATATCGACCAGTTGGTTGATGGAGACGAGCTCGCTGCTGCCGAGGTTGATCGCTTCAAGGATGTCGCTGGCGAGGATGTCTTTGGTCCCCTTTACACAGTCGTCGATATACATGAAGGAGCGGGTCTGGTGGCCATCGCCCCAGATCTCGATCTCGTGCTTGCCGGAGAGCTTGGCCTCGATGACCTTGCGGCAGATCGCGGCGGGGGCCTTCTCGCGGCCGCCCTCGTACGTGCCGTGCGGGCCATAGACGTTGTGGTAGCGGGCCACCCGGGTGAGCAGGCCGTAGTCTTCGCGGAAGTGGCGGCACATCCGCTCGGAGAAGAGTTTTTCCCAGCCGTAGCCATCTTCCGGCAGAGCGGGGTAGGCGTCTTCCTCCTTGAGGGCGGTGACGTTGGGGTCCTTCTGCTTGTCGCCGTTGTAGACGCACGCGGAGGAGGCGTAGAAGTAACGCTCCACCTGCCCGGCATCCTTGAGCGCCATGAGGAGGTGGGTGTTGATGAGAACACTCAGCATGCAGAGCGCCTTGTTGTTCTCGATAAAGCCCATGCCGCCCATGTCGGCAGCGAGGTTGTAGACGGTGGTGGCTCCTTTGACGGCCGTTTCGCAGGCATCGAGCCGCCCGAGGTCGAGCTGGAGGCTTTCGGCCTCGGGGAAGCGCTGGTACCACTCATCCAGCGGCTTGATGTCTACCGCCCGCACGCGGGTGTGGCCGCTTTTGAGGAGATCGGCAACCAGGTGTCCGCCGATGAAACCACCGGCCCCGCATACGAGAATGAGTTGGTCTGACATTAAGAAGGTAAAGCTGAAAACGTAACCGGCACGGTAAAGAGCCGCCCGCCAAACTTCCAGAGTAAAGATTTACCGGGTGAAATGGGGGTGGGCATGGGGCGCGAAATGCGGTAGGCTCTCCCTCCGCATGAGCGAGCCTACTTCTCCTCTTTCTCCCGCCGAGCAGGCGTTGACGCCGTTTGAACTCCACACCACCCCGGTGGCTGCCGATGCCTCGGCAAACCCGTTCCGCCTGGTGGTCGACCCGGCGATGCGCGTGCGCCTGCGCAAAGCCCTCTTCGACCTGGTGGAAAACCACGACACCCAGCTGGCCGATTTTGTCGCCAACGGCCAGCTCGCGCTCGATTCCTATAAGGAGTACATCGAAATCTTCGCCCGCAGCCTCCGCGAAAGCATGGGCACGCCCGAGGGCGTCTCCTACCTGCTGGAGTCGTGCGGCTTCAAGGTCGAGCCCACGGAGATCAACCTCAACCCGGAAACCCGCTGGAAACCATAAACTTTTTCTTATGCTCACAAGCCAACGCATTATCGACGCTATTAACCAGCAGATCGGGAACGAGTTTTCCGCCATGCTCCAGTACACGGCCATTGCCGCCCACTTCGAGGGAGAGACGCTGCCCGAGCTGGCGGGGTTCTTCCGCCGCCAGGCCGAGGAGGAGAAGGACCACGCGCTCCGCTTCATCCAGTATGTGATTGATACGGGCGCTCGCGTCGTCATCCCCGGGGTGCCTGCGCCGGTAAACACCTTCAAGTTTGCCGAAGACGCGGTGAAGCTCTCGCTGGAGCAGGAAAAGACCGTCACCCGGCAGGTGAATGCCCTCGTGCAGATCGCCAAGGAAGAGGCCGACTACACCTCCGACGCATTTCTGCAATGGTTTGTCACCGAGCAGTTGGAGGAAGTCTCCTCCATGGATGCGCTGCTCAAAATCGTGCAGCGCGCGGGCGAAGGCAACCTGCTGCGCGTGGAAGATTACCTCGCCCGCAAACGGGGGAACCTCTCCGGCGGTGCAGCCAACGAATAACACGCCATGTACCAGGAAGCCTCCATTACCCTGAGCCGCGAGGTCCGCGCCGTGCGCATCCCCAGCGGAGAACAGATCGTCCTCTCCGAAGGGAGTGATGTGATTTTGACGCAATCGCTCGGCGGCAGCTTTACCGTCGTCGTTGCGCACCAGCCGGGGCTCTTCCGCATTGATGCGGCGGATGCCGACGCGCTGGGGCGCGAAGTCGGTGCAGATGCCCCCCCCTCCACCGGCGCAAGCCCCGAGGGGCCCTTCGACATCGAGCAGGTGTGGGAGCAACTGCGCAACTGCTACGACCCGGAGATCCCCGTCAACATCGTCGATCTTGGGCTCATCTACTCGCTGGAAGCCACGGAGGATGAAAGCGGCAAAGGCAAGCGCATCAGCGTGAAAATGACGCTCACCGCCCCCGGCTGCGGCATGGGCCCGGTGCTTGCGGCAGACGCCGAGCGCCGTATCCTTACCGTCTCGGGCGTCGCCTCGGCCAATGTGGAGCTTGTCTGGGAGCCGCAATGGAGCCCGGATCGGATCTCCCCCGAAGGTCGGCAGAAGCTCGGGATGGCGTAGAATGGGGGCTGATGCGGGGGCTGATGCGAGGGCTAAAGGCACGCCCCGCGAGGGCGGGGTACGATTAAAAACAATGTTGCAGGGAGGGGCTACCCCTCCCGATACTTGGCCCCTTTTTGCGCCAGAACCATGATCGCCCCGCCCCTCTCCAGCCCGCTCCACCGAGTCGCCATCACCGGCTTCGGCGTGGTGAGCCCGCTCGGCATCGGCCTTGAGGAGAACGCGCAGGCGCTCCGCTGCGGGCAAAGCGGCATCGGCCCCGTGCATACGTTTGATGCCACCGGCTGCCGCTCGCAAACCGCCGGGGAGGTGGATGATGCCCGGCTGCGTGCCGCCGAAGCCACTGCCGACCGGCAGGCCCGGCGTCGGCACCGCTCCAGCCGCATGCTCACCACCGCCGCTCGCGAAGCACGGGAGATGGCCCCCGGCTTCCACCCCGAGGCACTCGTCATCGGCACCACCAGCGGCGGCATGAGCTTTGGCGAAGCCTTCCACCGCTCCCTGCCCGGCGAGGCCCGCCAAGGCCCCGCGTGGCTGGCCAACTACGCCCCGCAAAAGGCCGCTACCGACATGCTCGGCGCGCTCGGCTGGGGCGGCGTGCCGTGCCAGATCATCGCCAACGCTTGCGCCTCGGGCACCAATGCGCTGGGGCACGCCTTTGCTTTGATCCGCCACGGCTTGCGCACCCGGGTGCTCGCGGGTGGGTACGATGCGATTTCCGAGATGGTCTTTGTAGGGTTCGACTCCCTCCAGGCAGCCACCCCGGAGAAGTGCCGCCCCTTTTGCGCCACCCGCACCGGCCTTGTGCTGGGCGAAGGAGCCGCCGTCTTTACCCTCGAAGCCTGGGAAAGCGCCCGGGCACGGGGCGCGCACATATGGGGCGAGATCATCGGCTACGGCCTTTCCACCGACAACCACCACCTCACCCAGCCACACCCCTCCGGCATTGGCCCCCGGCTCGCCATGCAGCGCGCCCTGGAGGTGGCGGGCAACCCGGGGGTGGACTATATCAACGCCCACGGCACCGCCACCCCGTTTAACGACGCCACCGAGGGGGCGGCTATCGAGGAGCTCTTCGGCAAGGGGGGCGTCCCCGTCAGCTCCACCAAGGGGCTCATGGGCCACTCGCTCGGGGCGGCGGGTGCGGTGGAGGCCGCCTTCTCCCTGCTGGCCCTGCGCGACCAGCTCCTCCCCCCGAATGTGAACTACACCACGCCGGACCCGCAGTGGGAGCTCGATATCGTCGCCAACACCGCCCGGCCCGCGCGGGTGCGGCGCGTGTTGTCCAACTCGTTTGGCTTTGGGGGCACGAATGCGAGCCTTATCCTCCAACATGGCGAGGAGGGTGCACCATGAAGCCGCTGGCCACCGTCGCCGGAGTCGGCTGGGTGACTCCGTTGGGCAATGGCGTGGAGGAAGTCCGCGCCCGGCTCGCTGCTGGTGAGAGCGCCCCTGTGGCCGAGCTGGCCGCGCCTCATGCCCGGCGGCCCGCGTTTTACCGCCCCATCCCCCCCGGGCAGGCCGACGCCGTGGCCCGTAGCGCGGCGCGGGTACGGCGCTCCAGCCCCATTTCTTGCTACGCCCTTACCGCCGGGCTCGCCGCATTGCAGGCGGCGGGCGAAGCGCCGGGGCTGCTGCCCCCCGAGCGTGCCTCGCAAACGGCCGTCATCTTCGCCGTCTGTAGCGGGGGGGTAAACTACACGCGCCGGTTTTACGAAAAGATCGTGGCCGAAGGGCCCGCAGGGGCGAGCCCGATCCTTTTCCCCGAGACCGTCTATAATGCCCCGGCAAGCCACCTTGCCGCGCTTTTGGGGGTAGATGGGCCCAGCTACACCCTGGTGGGAGATGCGAGCGCCGGGTTTGCCGCGCTCCGCTTTGCGGGCGAGCTACTGGCGACGGACCCCGGGCTGGCGCAGTGCATCGTCGTCGGGGCCGAAGAGGCCGACTGGATTTTGTGGCAAGGGTACGCCGCATGGCGCCTGCTGGCTTCAGAGCCGTGCGTGCGCCTGCATGCCGAGCCCCCGGGGGGGATGCTCCTTTCCGAAGGGGCCGCGGCCATGGTGTTGCGGCGGCCCACTGGCGCGCCGGGCGAAGTCGGCCTCCTTGCCGAGCACGCCACCTACTTGGGCCGCCGCGAGGCGGGTGCGGCGCTGGGCCGCGTCCTTGGTGAGCTGCCGCGGGCCGGAGTGCAAGCGCTCTACGGCTCGGCCAATGGGACCTGGGTGGATGCCGTGGAGGCCGCCACGCTTGCCCGAAGTGGGGTAAGCGCCCCCGCGTTTTACCCCAAAGGCGCATTGGGAGACCCGCTTGGCGCAGCCGCGATCCTCCAAGCCGCCCTCGCTGCTGAAGCGGTGGCCCATGGGGAGGTGCAGGGTGCGCTTGCCACCGGCATCGGCCTCAACCAGCAGGTAGGAGCCGCGCTCGTGCAGCGCGCGGGTTAGTATTGCTACGTTAGATCGGTTGAAAGGTCGGTGCGAGTGTCGGAAATGGTAGGGCGTTTCTGTGAAACGCCATGGGGTTGGACTGCCGTCTCACAGAGACGGCCTACAATTCACGCTTCGCGGGCGCTCCTGCGGCGATCAGCTTAACGTAGTTATACTAGGCGCGCTCCCCCTCCGGCCCCCCCTTCACAAAAAGAAAGCGGCAGAGCCGTTGCCAGCCCTGCCGCTTTGGAATGAATTTTAAGGGAGCTTCGAAGATCAGGCCGCCTTACGCGCCTGCCGGGCCCGGTAGAAGGCCCAACCCGCCGCGCTCATGCCGAGCAGGAGGTAGGTGGAAGGCTCGGGAATGACGGGGGCGCTGGAGAGGTCCGCGTAGTCCGAAAGGGTCGTACCAGCGTTGATCGTGCCGGTGATGTTTCCGGTGCTGGGGCTCAGGATCGACCAGGTATTCGCACCGCCCTGCGTGCGGGTGAGAAGCTCACCATTCTGGTCGAAAAAGAGTTGGCCGCCGCCGCTGGTAAGCGCCGCGAGCTTCACCGTCTGGAAGTTGGGCGAAGGTGTCCCCTCGACCGTGAGGTCAAGCGAGTAGAGGTCTCCATCCGTCTGAAGGATATACATGATGCCCGTCGCGGAAATCGCGATATCCCCCAAGCCAAAGCCGCCATCGGGGTGGCCATTGCCAAAGGGCTTGGTGACGGCTGCAATCGTACCGTCGAGGTTGAAGGTTACCTTCAAGATCCCGCCGCCGGACGCCTGGTCGGCATAGAGGTAGTAGGCATTATTCCAGAAGGAAGCCCCGCCAGAGGAGTTGGTGATGCTGTGGCCAAAATCGGTGATCGTGCCCAACAGTTCGCGGCTGTTGGTCGTCATATTCCAGGCGTAAACGTTGTTCGTGGCGCTCGATGCGGTGTAGAGCAGCCGGTTGCGATCCGCATCGGTGGCGAGGTGGTTCGCCGAGGAGGAGCTGAGGATGCTGCTCGAGATGATCGTCGCAGTCTGGAGATTGGAGAATCCGTAGAGGGTGGTGTCCTTGACGGCGAAGCCGACGTAGTCGGTCAATTCAAGGGCCTTGGCTTCCGTGGCGGAAAACAACATGCCTGCGGCTACGCCGAGGGCGATGGCCGTGGTGGAGATGTGATGGATGAAGTTCATAGGACGGTGGACCTTCTTTAAGGGTTCCGGTTTAGCGCGGACGGGCCTTTGCAAACCCGGGCCGAGTATGGGCGCTCCAAACATCCGAAGCAGGGGGGCCGGCAAAAAACCGGCTACGACGACCGTGCGAAGCGGGGTGATAAGAACACCGCATTTTTACGAAGTCAATGGAAAATCCGTGGGAATGTTCGGTTTTTTCCTGATGCGAGATGCGTCTTTCGCCGTAGCTTCAACGAAGGTTAAACGAGTTCATACCAGTTATTACGGCACCGGGGTTCAAACCCGGTCTCCTGGATGAGCGACTCGATCTCCTGCTTCTGTAGCCGGAAGTTTGCCCCGGCTTTGCTCACGACGTTTTCCTCCATCATGACGGAGCCGAAGTCATTTGCTCCGTAGCGTAGGGCCACCTGCCCGATCTTGGGCCCTTGGGTGACCCACGAGCTTTGCACGTTCTCGAAGTTATCAAGGTAGATGCGCGAGAGCGCCTGCATGCGCAGGTACTCCGCAGAGCCCACAGGGGTGGCTTTGAGGACGGTATTTTCCGCCTGAAAGGTCCAGCAAATAAAGGCGGTAAAGCCCCCCGTGGCATCCTGCTGCACCCGGAGGCGTTCCAAATGCTCGATCCGGTCTTCCACCGTCTCGACGTGGCCAAACATCATCGTGGCAGAGGAGTTCATCCCCAGTTCATGGGCGATCTCCATCACCTTGAGCCAGTTGTCGGCATTGCACTTGAGGGGTGCGATCCGGTTGCGTACGCGGTCTACAAGGATCTCTCCCCCTCCCCCGGGGATCGAGCCAAGCCCCGCCTCCTTGAAGCGGACGATCACCTCCCGCAGCGGCATCTCAAAAACCTGGGAAAAGTGGTTAAACTCCGGGGGGCTGAAGCCGTGGATGTTGATATGGGGGAATTTCTCCCGGATGTGGGAGAGCATCTCCAGGTAGAAGTCGATCCCCAGCTTGGGGTGGTGCCCCCCTTGCAGGAGGACCTGGATGCCGCCGATATCGGTCAGCTCCTGGAGTTTTTCATCCAACTCTGCGTGGGAGATGACGTAATGGTCTGCCTGCCGCTCGGTACGGTAGAAGGCGCAGAACTTGCAGTAGACGTTGCATACATTGGTGTAGTTGATGTTGCGGTCGATGATGTAGGTGACGATCTCATTCCCCCGCCCACCGAAGGATTGGGCCCGCTTGAGCTTGCGGCGGTAGTGGGCCAGCTCCCCCAGTTCCTCAAGGGGGGCTCGGTAGAGGGCAAGGGCATCTTCAGCGGTGATGCGCTCTCCGGCGATCACCTTATCAGCTACGGTTTCATCTAGACGCGGGGCAACCATCTCGCCCTTTATCGAATGGCAGGAATGGCACGGAAGCAATCCCAATCTTCGCGGGTTGCTTTCTGGAAGGAGGCTCCGGATACTCGGCTGCGTCATGTCGCCGGGTATCCGCTTCCTGCTTGGGTTTGCCTTTTCGGCGCTTGGTTATGGGCTCCTCTACCCTGGGTGGCCTCCGGGGCTCTCTTTTGGTCTTTGGGTAGGGTTGCTTTGGGTGGCCTTGGCGGTAACCCGGCCTCTGTCCGTTTGGAAGCAGCCGCGTGTCATGCTTCTCTCTATCGCTCTTTGGGCTACGGCCATTCAGGCGGGGGTGGAGATATCCTTCATCAACGGGGCTGTCGCCATGGGGTTGTTGGTCGCCTTGTTGGGGGAGACGACCTTCACCTTGTTTCCCGCAGGGTGGCCGCGCTTTTCTGAAGCGCTTTGGGCGCTCGCCAAGGCTCCATTTCGGTGGTTTGCCGTTATTGGCCGGGTGGGCGGCTTTCTTCGAAGGGATGGGAGGCATCGCGCAGGGCAGGCCGCAGCAGGGCTCCGGGTGGTATTGCCGACGCTTCTAGTTCTCTCCGTATTTTGCGTGCTCTTTTCCCTTGGGAATGATGCCTTTGCGGACGCCTTGGCGTGGGGTTGCCGCCATGCCTTTGGGTGGGTAAGGATGGACCTTCCCGGCTTCCTGCTTTTTCTGCTGCTGGCTACCTTTACCCTCGCATGGGTTTCCCCCTCCCTGCCGGCCGACCCTTCTCCCAGGGTGTGGACTCGGCAGCTTCCCCGCTTCCCGGTTCGCAACCCCTTGCTTGCGCGGCAACGGTCGTTCGTACTGCTTGCTGCGGTGAATGGGCTTTTCCTCGTGGTGAACGGCCTCGACCTTGCCGCTCTTTGCGGTTGGGGGGTGTTGCCCTCCAGTGCCGCCGGGCATAGTGAGGCGGTGCGGCATCATGTCGGGTTTCTGTTGCTTGCGGTGGGGTTTGCGGGTGGGGTGCTTACCGTGGTCTTTCATCAAGCGGCTGAGGTCGCCCGCCTTCCCTCCCTGCTCCGGCTCGGGCAGCTTTGGGTGTTTCAGAATCTTTTGCTGGTGGCTTTGGTGGGCTGGCACCTGGGGGCCTATATCCAAGCCTTCCAGCTGACGGTGGCCCGGGTCTATGTCGGGTGCCTTCTGCTTCTGGTGTTGATTGGCTTTTTGTTGCTGTGGCGGCATATCCGGCAGGAGGGCCCCATCGGCAGGCTTCTTCGGGAATGTGCGGTGTCGGCTTTCGTCGTCCTATTCTGCCTTCAATTCGCGGATGTGGGCGGGTGGGTTGCCCGCTTCAACGTTTGGCGCTGGCAAGGCGGGGCCTCAGGGCGGAGCTTGGACCTTCCCTACCTTGTTTCTCTGGGCCCCTCGGCGCTCCCTGTCTTGCAAGAGCTTCAGCGTAATGGATTGCCGACGGGGGAGGCCGGGCGGGAGATTCGGCTCGCCTATCGGGAGAAGTGGGAAACTCGCAATTGGCGCTCCTTCCAGCTTCGGCCTTCCGCATTGGTCAACCGCCATACTCCCGCGGGAGGTGAACGCATCGTCACCCCTGCCCGCTCCTAGAGCGGTTTAAATAAATCTATAGCCATTTCTTTACGGCGGCGAAGGCCGCTGCACCGCCTTTCAGGCTTGGGCTGTATTGAAAAATACAGCCACCGCGCCCGAAAGCCTCCGCATCGACCCCCGGCGCTCGTAAAATAAATGGCCATATTTCTATTTGAAGCGCTCTGGTCCCGGCAGTAATTGGGTGATTGCCCTGTTGCCGGTTTTGGGGAATCCTCTCCCTCCCTTCGCTGTCGCGGAACGGCGGCGATTGTTCCACGTAGAACATGTTTGTTTACCCTGATTCTTTTGATGTCGCCGTCATCGGCGCCGGGCACGCGGGTTTGGAGGCTGCATTTGCCGCCGCGCGGCTTGGTTGCAAGGTGGCGATGTTCACCCAAAACCTCGACACCATCGGCCAGATGTCGTGTAACCCCGCCATTGGGGGGCTCGGCAAGGGGCATATGGTGCGGGAGATCGATGCGCTCGGGGGCTTTATGGGTATCAATAGCGATGCCACCGCCATCCAGTGCCGGATGCTCAACCGAAACAAAGGCCCCTCGGTGTGGGCCCCTCGGGCACAGTGCGACAAGAAGGCATACCAGTTTCGCGCCAAGGCGGCGTGCGAGGCGCAAGAGGGGCTTACCCTCCTGCAGGGCAATGTTGTTGAAATTGTAGAGGAAGACGGGGCTGCGGTGGGGGTCCGTACTCAGCTTGGCTTGGAGGTACGAGCCCGTGCGGTCGTCATCACCACCGGTACCTTCATGCGGGGCCTTCTCCACGTTGGCCTTCAGAATGCTCCTGGTGGGCGTATGGGAGATACGCTCTCCACGCTTTCGGATTCATTGCGGAAGCTGGGCTTCGAAGTCGGGCGCTTCAAGACGGGCACCCCCTGCCGCTTGAATGGCCGTTCGATCGACCTTTCCCGCTGTTCGCGGCAGGATGGAGACACCCCTGCCCCCACCTTCACCTTCCGGCCTCGGGAGCTGGCCCGGGTGGAGGGCGAGCTTTTCTCGCTGAACCATACGGATGCCGATGGCATGTTCCACGTGGAACAACTCCCCTGCTGGATCACAGCCACCAATGCCCAGACCCACGAGATCATTCGCAACAATCTCCACCAGTCGCCCATGTATTGCGGGCGCTTTGAGGGGGTGGGCCCCCGGTACTGCCCCTCCATTGAGGATAAGGTGGTCCGTTTCGCCGAGAAGGAGCAGCATCAGCTCTTCCTCGAGCCCGAGGGGCGGCATACTCAAGAGGTCTATGTGAACGGCATCTCCACCAGCCTCCCCTTCGATGTGCAGTACGCTTTCATCCGTACCATTCGCGGGCTGGAGAATGCCGAGATTCTCCGCCCCGGCTACGCGGTGGAGTACGACTATTGCCCACCCACGCAGCTCTCCCCCACGCTGGAGACAAAGGCCATTTCCGGCCTCTATTTCGCCGGGCAGATCAATGGCACCTCCGGCTACGAAGAAGCTGGCGCGCAAGGGCTTATGGCGGGGGCAAATGCTGCCCTCAAGGTGCTGGGGCGCGCCCCCCTGCTCATCAGTCGCAGCGAAGGGTATATCGGGGTGATGATTGATGATCTTGTCACCAAAGGTGTCGCAGAACCCTACCGGATGTTTACCAGCCGTGCCGAATATCGTCTCCTGCTCCGGCAGGATAATGCCGACCTGCGCCTCACCCGCAAAGGGTGGGAGGCGGGCCTTGTGGGGGCGCCGCAATGGGCCGCACTGGAGGAAAAAGAGCGGCTTCTGGTAGAAGCCCGGCAGTTTGCGCACGAAGCCCGTCACGACGGCGTGGCGATTGCCAACTGGCTTCGCCGGCCGGAAGCCGAGGCCGCTGCCCTCCCCGAGGCGTTGCGGGGCCGCTTCCCCGAGGCGGTCTGGAGCGCTTTGGAGATCGACCTCAAGTACGAGGGGTATATCCGCAGACAGGAGGCGCAGATCGAGCGCGACAAAGCCTCAGAGCACCGCCCCATCCCAGGCAACGTCCCTTTCGAGGCCATTCGCGACCTTCGTACTGAAGCCCGCCAGAAGCTTGCCGCCATCCGCCCCGCCACCTTCGGGCAAGCCAGCCGTATCAGCGGGCTTACCCCGGCCGACCTCGCCGTGTTGGAGATCTGGCTGCGCAAAAACCGAGTCGGTGAACGAGCGGAGTAGCCCCAATTCTACTTGGAAACGGGTCTCTCTGGCTTCTCCCTTTCAGCGAAGGCCGCGTTGTCAGATAAAGTCGCCCCGGTATGGGAGGCGTCATCACAACCCAGTTGCTCCCTGCGTAGAGCTTCAGCGCCAGATGGCGTTGCTCGCAAAGCCCGGATATCGGCCTCGCTTGATGCCTTGCTACCTCACCAAACGAGGCAGGCCATCGCTCACTTGGCCGCGGGTTCTGCGGGTTCGACGGGCTCCGTCCCCTCCAGCTGCCACTTTCCTTCGTGCTTGGTGAGGCGCGCGCGGAAGAGGTGTTGGTGGGCCGGGTCGCGGCTTACAAAGAGGGCCTCCCCGGTCGTGCCGCTGAGGGTGAGACGTTCCACTCGGCACCCGGCATCCGGGTAGTCTTGTCCGCAGGTCAGCGCATCAGCCCCGTAGCCAACCTCGGGGTCGGCCTTGAGAGCATCGCGATAGAGCTTCGCGTGGGTAGCCTTGTAGGCGGCAGAGGCCAGAGGCTGGCGCTCCAGCCAGGTAATCCGCGCTTCGTCCATGGAGTCGCTTGGTACCTGAAGTACCTCGCGGTTGTAGCGGTCAAACAACGCCTCAAGGTCCGCTTGCAGGGCCGCCTCTTCGTTGGCCGAGGCAGACGCCGCACCGAGGCAGACCACAAGGGCGGACCGGAGAAACAAGGGGAAAGACATCCCGAGAGGATACCCGAAACGCCCTAGGCGGTCCAGCAACCCTCTTTGGGGCCCCGCCCCCGTTGGGGGACCACGCCCATTGGGGTCAGTCCTTGTTTTTTACAATAAAAGATATGGAGTTTGAATTGTAAAAAACAAGGACTGACCCCGAGAGCTGACCCCGAGAGACCCACTGACCCCGGGAGACCCACTGACCCCGGGAGACCCAGCGAGGGGAAGGTGCTTCTCCAGAACCTTTCGCCGCGGGGGGCGCGGTGGGTTATCGCTCTGCGCGGGCAGAGAGGAGGGCTCGGGCTTCTGCTGCGTCGAGGCCGATCTGGGCTTTGAGCGCTTCCACACTGGCAAAGCGCTTCTCTTCCCTTAGGAAGTGGTGGAAGAAGACTTCTACATCGGAGCCATAGAGGTCGCCCTCGAAGTCGAAGAGGTGCAGCTCGGGGATGCGGTCGGCTCCTTTGCCATGAAGGGTGGGCCGGGTGCCGATATTGAGGACGCCGGGTCGTGGCGCTTCCTTCCCCACAAGCCGGGCGCGGACGGCGTAGACGCCATTGGGGGGGAATTGCTCGTTGTGCGCGCGTAGGTTTGCGGTGGGGAAGCCAAGGGTGCGCCCGCGCCCATCTCCATGGGCAACGGTGCCAAAAAGCGAGAAAGGCCGCCCAAGCAGGCGCGCGGCGTTTTCCAGTGCCCCGGCTTCCACAGCGGCGCGGATGAGGGTGCTGCTGACGATCTGCCCCCCCACTTCGACGACGGGGACGCCCACTTCATCAAACCCCAACTGGTCGCCCAGCGTGCGCAGGAGCTCAAGGTTGCCCGCGCGCCCTTTGCCGAAGGACCAAGTGTGGCCGACACAAATCTCCCGCAACCCGTTGGCGGCGGCGTGAAGCTCCCGTACAAACTGCTCCGGCGCGGTCTGCGCAAAGGCTTCGGTAAACGGGACGATAAGCAAATGCCGCACCCCCAGCTCTTTAAGGAGGATCTCCTTATGCCGGGTGGAGGTGAGCAGGCGCGGGGCGCTCTCCGGGCGCAAAATGCGCACGGGGTGGGGGTCGAAGGTGACGACGACGGCCTCGCCCCCTGCCTCCCGGGCATCCTCCAGGGCCCGGCAGATCACGGCTTGGTGGCCGAGGTGCACCCCATCAAAGACGCCTATCGAGAGAAAAAGCGGCCCGGGGATGCGGGCAAGTTCATCAATGGAGCGGAGGATCTGCAAGGCAAGCTGGTCAGGCCCCGCGCATCCGCGAGACTTGCGGGAGGGTCAATATCCGGGCCGAGACATCGGCTGCGGGGAGGTTGTTGAGCTCATCCACCGTCAAAGCCCCGGCAACGTTGAAGCGCCCGGAGCGGGTGCGGCGCAGGGCGCTCAGGTGGGCGCCCGGGCCGAGGGCTTCGCCGATGTCGTAGGCGTAGGTGCGAACGTAGAAGCCTTTGCTGCACACGACGCGGAATTCGATCTCCGGAAGCTCCACGCGCCTTACTTCATGGGCGTAAATGTGGACAAAGCGCGGCTCGCGCTCCACGGTCTTGCCTTGCCGGGCGAGTTTGTAGAGCGGTACGCCTTCTTTCTTGATGGCGGAGACCATCGGCGGCATCTGGTAAAAATCGCCGTCGAACCGCGCGAAGGCGGCCTCGATGGTTTCGGGGGGGATTTCGGCGGGTACGGGCCGGGTCTCGAGCACTTGGCCGTCGGCATCCTGGCTGTCGGTAAGGGCTCCGAGCTTCATGGTGCCGATGTACTCCTTCTCTTCGCTCATGAGAAGATCCTGAATCTTGGTGCCGCGCCCGAGGACGATGATGAGCAGGCCCGTCGCCAGCGGGTCGAGGGTGCCGCAATGGCCGACTTTTTTGGTATTGAGCTTGCGCCGTACCATGGCGACGACGTCATGCGAGGTCATCCCCGGGGCCTTATCGATTAAAAGGACGCCGTCGGGGCCAGATGCGGGGTTATCCCGCCGGAAAGTGGGTCGGTAGTGGGTGGAGTTCACGTAGGGTCTTTAGGAAAGTGGGATGCGGTGGACGGCGGCGCAGGCGGCGTCGAGCACGGCTTGCCGCGCGGTGGCAAACTCGCCGCTCACCCGGGCTCCAGCCGCGAGGGTATGCCCCCCGCCGCCAAACTCGGCGCAAACGGCGCAGACATCGTAGCGCGGGTCTTTGGCGCGCATGGAGACGCGCGCTTTGCCTTCGCCGATTTCTTCAAAAAAGATCGCGATGGCGACGGTGTCGATGCCGCGGATAAAATCGATGAGGCCTTCGTTATCCTCCGGGCCGGTGCCGAGCCGCTGGGCGGTTTCCCGGGTGAGGGAGAAGCAGGCGACGCGCCCTTCGCAGGTGATCTGCAAGGTGTTGAGCAAGGCCGAGAGCAGCTCCAGCCGCCGCTGTGGGTAGGTGTGGTAGAGCTTCTCGGAGATCTGCCCCACCTCCACCCCGGCGTGGATGAGTGCGGCGGCGATCTCCAGCGTGCGCGCGGTGGTGTTGGAGTACTGGAAGGAGCCGGTATCGGTGGAGATGGCGGCGTAGAGGTTCGCGGCGATGGCGGCATCCAGCGGGAGGCGCGCTTGGCAAATCAGTTCATAAATGATCTGGCCGGTGGCCGGGGCCTCGGGGGCGATATGGGCCAGATCTCCGTAGCCGTTGTTGGAGACATGGTGGTCGATATTGATCCAAAGCGGCTTCCCAGCAATGGCGGCGAGGCACGCGGCGCCCAACCGCTCGTGGGCGGCGGTGTCGAGGGCGAGGACGACCTCCCACTCCTGCGGCTCGGCCGGGGGCCGGGTGACCAGCTCGCTCCCGGGCAGGAAGGCGAGCTTCTCCAGCGGGCCGTCTTCATTCCAGACGGCGACTTCCTTGCCCGCTGCCCGCAGGGAAAGGGCCAGGCCGACGGTGCACCCAAGGGCGTCGCCATCAGGCCGCACGTGGCTGATCAGGACAAACCGCTGGTGATCGTGCAGCGCCTGCGCGATGCGCGAGAGCGGGGCGCGCTCAACGTTCATTCCGGTCGTCATCCGCGTCGTCGCCGTCGTCGCCATCAAAGCCTTCTTCGAGAGAAGGCTCGGGCGCTTCGGGCAGGTGGAGGCTTTGGAGGATGTCGATGATGCGGTCTCCCCGCTCCACGGCTTTATCCAGCTTGAAGTGGAGCTGCGGGGTGTACTTGAGGATGACGCGCTTGGACATCGCCGCTTGCAGCTCTTTACGCCGCCCGTGCAGCTTGGAGAGGACGTTGGCGGCATCCCGCGCATCGCCCCCGTAAACGCTGATAAAGACGTGCGCCTGCTTGAGGTCGGGGGTGATGTCGACCTCCTGCACGGTGACAAGCTGCTCGAAGGTGAACTCACGGCCAATCAGGTCGCCAAGTTCGCGCTTCATCAGTTCTTTGACTCGTTCCAGTCGGTGCTTCATGGGCCGATAGCGGGTGCGCGGGGGGCACGCGATGGTGCCCCCGCAGGTTCAAAAACGGCGTTGGCCGGTCTCTTTTAGAGCTCTAGAGCTGCTGTTTGAATTTCTCCAACTGGTAACATTCGATAATGTCACCCACCTCGTATTCGGTGAAGTCGCCCAGCTTGATGCCGCACTCCAGCCCGGTGCGCACTTCCTTCACATCGTCCTGGAAGCGGCGCAACGTGGCGAGGCCGCCGTCGTAAATCGGCTGGCGCTTGCGGAGCACGCGGGCGCGGGCGGTGCGCAGGATGCGCCCGTCTGTCACCGCGCACCCGGCCACGGTCCCACGGGTAAGGTCGAAGACTTGCTTCACCTCGGCGTGGCCGATCACGGTTTCGCGGACTTCCGGGTCGAGCAGACCCGCCATGGCTTCCTTAATCTGGTCAAGCAGCTCGTAAATGATCGAGTAGAGCTTGATCTGCACGCCTTCGCGCTTGGCGGCGGCGGCGGCGGTGTTCTCCACCTTGGTGCCGAAGCCGACGATCACGGCGTTGGAGGCAGAGGAAAGCAACACGTCCGACTCGGTGACAGGCCCCACCGCAGAGTGGATGATATCCAGATCGACCTTTTTGGACTCGATGTCGTTGAGCGAGGCGACCAGCGCCTCCAGCGAGCCTTGCATGTCGGCCTTGACGACGATTTTGAGCACCTTGCGCGCATCTGCGGCGATGCTGGCAAAGAGATTCTCCAGCGTGGCGCGCGTCTTGGGTACGGTGAGCTTGGTGGTGCGCTGGGTGGCCAGCCGCTCATCGCTGAGGGCTTTGGCGGCCTTCTCGCTTTCCATGACGACGAGCTCATCTCCCGCGTTGGGCAGCCCGGAGAAGCCGAGCACCTGCACCGGGGTCGAGGGGCCGGCGGATTTGATCGGCTTGCCCCGGTCATCGAGGAGGTTCTTCACTTTGCCGGAGAAGTTCCCGCAAATGAAGGCCTGCCCGGGCTTGAGGGTGCCCATGCGCACGAGCACGGTGGCGGTGGCCCCACGGCCGGGTTCGAGCTTGGCTTCGATCACCGTGCCGCGCGGTGCCACAGAGGGGCTGGCTTTGAGCTCCAGCACTTCGGCCTGGAGGAGCATCATCTCCAGAAGCTCTTTGAGCCCCGTGCCTTTGATGGCGGAGACCGGGCAGACGATGGTTTCGCCACCCCAGTCTTCCGGGGTGAGGCCGCGCTCCTGTAGCTGCGTTTTCACGCGGTCTACATTGGCGGAGGGGAGGTCTACCTTATTGATGGCGACGATGATCGGCACTTCCGCAGCCTTGGCGTGGTTCAGCGCCTCCACGGTTTGCGGCATGATGCCGTCATCCGCCGCGACGACGAGGACGACGATATCCGTCACATTGGCCCCACGGGCGCGCATGGCGGTAAAGGCGGCGTGGCCCGGCGTGTCGAGGAAGGTGATCGGGTGGCCATTGTGCTCCACCGTATACGCCCCGATATGCTGGGTAATGCCCCCCGCTTCGCCTGCGGCAACACGGGCTTTGCGGACGGCGTCCATCAGCGAGGTCTTCCCATGGTCCACATGGCCCATGAAGGTGATGATCGGGGCGCGGTTCTTCAGCTCGTCTTCCTTGGGAGGAGGGGGCGGCTTGGGTGCTTCCACCGGGGTTTCCACCTTGTGGACTCCGCCGCCGCGCACGCGCTGCTCTTTCTCGAAAACAAAGCCGTGCCGCTTACAGATCTGCGCGGCAATATCGGGCTCGATGGCGTGGTTGATCGCCGCAAAAATGTTCATCTCCATCAACTCGGAGATGAGCTGGAAGGGCTTCAGGGCCAAGTGGTTGGCCAGCTCTTTGACGATGATGGGGGGCTTGATGTGGATGATCTTCTCATCCTCCCGGGGCTCCTCAACGGCAGGGGTGGCTTCCGGCGCGGTGGCAGCCTCGGGCGCTTGCTCCTCGGCGGCTTCGGCGGTGGGCTCTTCGGGCTCGGGCTCAGGCTCCGGAGCGCGTGGCGGCTCGGGAGCGAGGATGCGGGAGATCGGCGGCAACGCCGAAAACTTGCCGGAGCTGGCCGGGCGGCGGCGCACCGGTTTCTCCCGGTCGATCAGGGAAACAGTCTCGGGGGGCGGGGCAGGAGGGGTGTCTGGCGTGGCCGGTTTGGCGGCAAGCTTCGGGTCTGGCTTGGCCGTTTTAGACGACTTGGCACCCGTCTCCTTGGAGGCGGCGGCTCCGCGACCGCCTTCCGTGGTTTTGCGGGGGGCAGTGCGTTTGTTGCCTTGGGAACTGTTCGTTGGTCGGGTTGCCAGTTAAAATTGGAAAGGGAAAGAGTTTCATGGCTTCAGGGGTTAAAGGGAAGCCACTTTTTCATGTTCGGCCTTGGCGGTGTTATAGATCGCCTCGGCGGCGGCAAGGTCCACCCCCGTCACGTCCGCAATGTCCTGCGGTTCCGCGCCGACGATCACCTCCAGGCTGTTCATGCCCGAGGTGATAAGCTGGTGGGCCACGGTTTCATCGATCTGCAACGAGCTGGCCAGCGATTGTGCGGCTTTTGCCACGTTCTGGGCAAAGACTTCCTTGGCCGTCTCGTCTTTCTCGATGTTGATCTCCCAGCCCACGAGCCGGGCGGTCAGCCGGGCGTTTTGGCCCCGTTTGCCAATGGCCAGGGAGAGTTGGTCTTCATCCACGCGGATCTGCACGGCGTGGCGCGCGTCATCCAGCGTGACGTTCTTGATCTTCGCGGGCTTGAGCGCTTCGAGGACAAACTCCTTCGGGTCCGCGCTCCAACGGATGATGTCCACCTTCTCGTTATTGAGCTCGCGGACGATGTTTTTCACACGCGAGCCTTTCATGCCGACGCAGGCCCCCACCGGGTCTACCTTGTCGTTGGCGCTGAAGACGGCGATCTTCGTGCGGTAGCCTGCCTCGCGGGCGATGCCGCGGATCTCCACCGTGCGGTCGGCGATCTCGCTCACTTCCGTCTCAAAAAGGCGGCGGACAAAATTGGGGTGGCTGCGCGAAAGGATGATCTCCGGGCCACGCGCGCCGTTTTCGACGGCCACGACGTAGGCGCGAATGCGGTCTCCCACGTTGTAGTCTTCCGTCTGCACGCGCTCGCGCGAGGGCATCACCGCTTCGAAGCGGCCGAGGTCGATAATAACGTCCGAGCGCTCAAACCGGCGCACCGTGCCCGAGACGATCTCGCCTGCCCGGTCTTTGAACTCGTCGTAGACCATCTCCTTCTCAGCTTGACGAATGCGCTGCATGATCGCCTGCTTGGCCGTCTGCGCGGCGATCCGGCCGAAATTACGGGGCGTCACCTCCACCTCCACGGCGTCGCCGATCTCGGCGTTGGCCTTCACGGCGCGCGCCTTGACGAGGGAGATTTCATCATGCCCGTTGGTCACCGTTTCCACGACGAGCAGGTTGGCCATGGCGCGGATCTCGCCGGAGCGGGAGTCGATATCGATACGCAGGTCGCGCGCGGGGCCGATTGCCTTCTTGGAGGCAGTCAGCAACGCATTTTGAACGGCTTCAATCAGCACTTCCCGTTTGAGGCCCTTCTCCCGCTCGAAATAGTCCAATACTGAAATGAGGTCGCTGTTCATAAATGCCGGTGTCTGGAGACAAAAAAGAGTGGGTTTAGCCCCACTCTTCACATCTTTGCAGACAACCCGAGGACCCTATTCCAGAAGCAAGGGGGCGTCAAGCCCCTAAGATGCACCACCGATTCGGATTTGTTACTCAGTCGTTTCAACTTCTTGAAATGATCCCCCCTTTGCAGTTCCTTTGCCCTTGCCAAGCGGGGCAGGTGGGGCTCCACTCCCTCTTCCCTGCCATGTCTGCCGCGTTTCGCACCCTGCTGCCCGCCCACCGCCCGCTCCTCGCGCTGGCACCGATGCAGGACATTACCGACCTGCCGTTCTGGCGTGTCATGCACCACTACGGCGGGGCCGACCTGTACTATACCGAGTACCTGCGCGTCCACCGCGACTCGAAGCCCGAGCGCCACATTTTGCGCGATATTGATGAAAACCCGACGGGCCGCCCCGTCATCGCGCAGATGATCGGGCAGGACATCCCCTCCCTCGTCCGCACCGCCGAGGCGCTCCAGAAGCGTGCGGTTTACGGGATCGACCTCAACCTCGGCTGCCCCGCCCCGATCGTTTGTCGAAAGAATGCCGGGGGCGGCCTCCTGCGCCACCCGGAGCAGATCGGCCCCATCCTCGCCGCCCTGCGCGCCGCCATCGGCATCCGCTTTACCGTCAAGACCCGCATCGGCTTTGATGACCCGTCCGAGTTTGAGCGCCTTCTCGATGTTTTTGCCCAGCACGAGGTGGATGCCTTTACCGTGCACGGGCGCACCGTCCGCGAAATGTACCGCACCCGCGTTCATTGGGACCGCATTCGCAGCGCCGTCGAGCGGCTGCGGGCCCCCGTCCTGGCCAATGGCAACGTCCTCTCCGTGCGGCTGGCGCAGGAAACCGTGGCCGCCACCGGGGCGGCGGGCCTCATGATCGGGCGCGGAGCCATCCGCAACCCGTGGCTTTTCCAGCAGATCCGCGATACCGCCGAGGGCCGCCCCGCCCACCAGCCCACCCTGCGCGAGCTGTACGCCTACATCCGCCACCTTTATGAAGAGACCCGCCTGCCCCACCTCACCGAGCAGGCGAACGTCTCCAAACTCAAGAAGTACCTCAACTTCATCGGCCAAGGCATCGGCGAGGAGGAGCTTTTCCTCCAGAGAATCCGTCGGGAAGCCCGCACCGAGGCCGATCTGTTTGCCCTTTGCGACGAATATCTGGAAAGCGACACCCCCTTTGCCCCCGAGCCCCCCGAGCGCGCCCTCCTCTGTAAACGGAGCGAAGCCACCGCCGCCAGCGAAGGCGCCTGATGCGCCCCCACTGGGGGTCAGTCCTTGTTTTTTAAAATGAATTCGATTGTAAAAAAAAAGG
>JBBCKB010000064.1:0-71206 GCA_037189965.1 Chthoniobacteraceae bacterium
GGGGGGGGGGGGAGGCTCCAGCTCGGGCAATGATGATAAACTTTCGCTCGATGTCACCGTCGGCGGTGCCGGGACAAATGGGGGCAGTGGGGGCGCCGTGACGGTGGAGAACGACGGGTTGATTTATACAGCGGGGGGCGATTCCGTCGGCATTGTAGCGCAGTCCATCGGTGGCGGTGGGGGTGCGGGGGGGACCTCCGATGCGGGGGCGACGGCTACGCCCAGCGTGGTGGATCAGGTTAACGACGCCACGCAGATCATCCAGAAATGGATCACGATGGCCGGGGGGAGCTATGGCGCGGAGCTTTCAGTCGGGGGCGATGGGGGTGCGGGCGGCGACGGCGGCTCCGTCGTCATCAGCAATCGCGGCGGTTCTACCGCAGGCTCCGGCAATCCCCAAACATGGACACCGGGGATTCTCACGGCGGGTTCACGCGCGTACGGCGTGCTGGCGCAATCGATCGGTGGTGGAGGGGGGACCGGGGGCACGGCCACTTCCTCCTCCCGGTCAGCCACGAATGTCTTTGGGGTCAACCCAAACCCCGGCACGCAGCAATACACCGCGAGCATCAAAATGGGTGGCGACAACGGCGTGGGCGGCAGCGGCTCCTATGCGACGGTGACGAACTACGGCGTTATCGGCACGCTGGGATATGGGGCTGCGGCGATGCTGGTGCAAGGGATCGGAGGGGGCGGTGGGAACGGGGCCGATGGCAGCGTCGATACCGATGTGGAGATTTCCCTCGGGCGTACCGGGTCGACCAGCGGGCTCGACACCCACACCGGGGGCGGCCTCACCGCCAACAACGACCCGAACGCGGGCCTTTTCACCGCGGGGCGGGATGCTCCTGCCATCCTCGCTCAATCCATCGGCGGCGGCGGTGGTGTGGCTGGGTCTGGGGTGGACGAATTTGAGACGATCGGAGGCGGGTTGGCGGGAACCGTGAAGCACACCCTCTCGCTCGGCCAGAATGTCTCCACGCCCATCAATGACGCGGGAGGAATGGTGACAGTGAACCATCAAGGGGCCATCCAGACGTATGGCGACTGGTCGCACGGCGTGGGGGCGCAGTCCATCGGTGCGGGCGGAGGCAAGGCAAGCGCCTATGCCACCGACAGCGTCACGCCGGATTTGGATATCACCCTCGGGGCCGAAAACGGCAACGGAGATGGCGGCACTGTGAACATCAACCTTCTCTCCGGTAGTTGGATCGTCACTGGTGGAACGGCTTCCGGCTACTCGGCTTATGGGGTGTTGGCGCAGTCGATTGGCGGTGGTGGCGGGCTGGCGGCAGATCTTTCCGATGGGTCCACCGCCGCGTCGGGGACGATCCAGGTCGGCAACCAAGGGGAGGGCGATGGCGGCGCAGTCACCCTCTCGGGGACGTCTCGCGTGGCGACGGGTGGCGATGCGGCCCATGCCGTCGTCCTTCAGTCCATCGGGGGTGGTGGCGGAGTGGCAGGCTCGGGCAGTACGTTGACGACGGAAAGCCCAGCCCCCACGGGTGGTGTGGAAGTGAATGTGAGCAACGGAGGCATTGGCGACGGCGGCACCGCCTCCATCGCCAGCGCGATGTTGAATCTCTCCACTTCCGGTGCCAATGCTTACGGCGTTCTCGCGCAATCCATTGGTGGCGGCGGCGGGCTCGGCTTCGCGCAAAACGCCGCAGGTGGGGGGATCGTCAGCGACAATTTCCTGGTATCCACACCGTCCAACGGCGGCTTGGTTTCCCTCGTTTTCGCTGCGGGTTCGCAGATTGTCACCCAAGGGGCTGGGGCCCATGCCATCGTGGCACAGTCCATCGGCGGCGGGGGCGGCATTGCAAACTATTCGAGTGGCACGCCGATGCTCACCGTCGGAAGTGAAGGCGCTTCCAACGGCGTGGGGGATGGAGGAGTTGTCCAGATCACCTCAAACGGCACCATTTACACCAGCGGCGCGGGGGCGTATGGCATCCTCGCCCAGTCGATCGGTGGCGGTGGCGGCCTGATTGGGGGTAACGGCTCGCTCTATGCTGGGACAACAACGGGCACGCCCAGCGACCCGAGCTGGGGTGGCCAGGTGGAGATTATCCAGTATGGGGCAATCACCACGCCCGGGATCAATTCCGTCGGCATTTTCGCCCAAAGCAGGGGCACATGGTTTGCGGATGAAATTTACATCGCGGTGAACGGCTCAGTCAACGGAGGTTCGGGCGACCAAGGGTACGGTATCTGGGTTGATGGGGGCAACTTCACCAACCAGCTCATGATCGAGCAAGGAGGGTTCGTCTCCGCCGCATCTGGCGGGGCGATCCACTACACCGGCAGCGGCGCGCTCGACGTAATGAATTTTGGAGAAGTGGCCGGGTCGGTTTCCGTCGGCTCCGGAACGTTTTACAACGAAGGCACCTATTCGCCGGGGAGCACCGTCGCCGCGCCACCGCCGCCGTCTCTTTTCACCACGGCGATGTTCGCCTCTTCCACCCCATCGGTAAATCCGGTCAACGTGGATGGAAACTACATACAGACGCGCAAGGGAACGCTGTTGCTCAACTTCACCAGCGCCAAGGAGAGGGATTATTTTCACGCCAGCGGCACGGCCCTTTTCCAAGGAAAGCTGCGTTTGAACCTTCCGCGCGGCTTCACCGCATCTGTGCTTGGCTCACACACGCTTCTGGAGGCAGATGGCGGATTGACGGCGCGGTTCTCCAAACTGGAGAGCAGCATTCCCTCCCTTTCGCTACGGCTCAAGGGAGGCGACATCGTGGTAAAGCAGGACTTTACGAACCTTCCCGGAGTCCGATACACCCCCAACCAAAAGGCCGTAGCGCAGCATCTTGACCAACGGGCCCAACACCACCTGAAGGGAACCTTTCTGGATCTGCTGACGGAACTCCACAACCTAAGCACCGAACCTGAAGCGGTTGCCGACGCCTTCTCTCAGTTGAGCCCGGAAGCGTTCAGCCAGTTTGTCCGCACGACTAGCTTCAACAACGCTACCTTCTTTACCCAGCAACTTGGCAGCTACACCCGGCGTGCCCGGTCCTTTGAATTTCTTGGCTCACGCGGCGGGGTGGATGTCAGTGGCTTAAGGATTCAAGATTCCGGTACGCCATCGCTGCTTTCGCAAGTTGAGAACCGGTTGGCGGGTTGGAATCCGTTGCCGGTGGCGGAAGGAGGAGCGCAGAGCCCCGCCTCAGTGCAGGGGTGGAACGCCTTTTTACAAGGCAATGTCATCCTTGCCCAAGGCTTCTCCCGGCCCGGCATCGCTCATGCAGACGTGACGACCGGTTCGATCCAGCTTGGGGCCGACTATCGGCTGGCCCCCGGCCTGATCCTCGGGGCGTACCTCGGGTACGATCATACCGAGGCCACGCTCGATCCTCGGGGAAGCAGCGGGAAGATGGAAACCTATCGCACCGGCCTTTACGCCGCCTACTCAAACAGCGGCTGGTATGCCAATGCGTTGGCGGGTTGGGGGTGGAAGTCGCTCACTTCTGATCGGCGGTTCTCCTTCGGCCAATATGAGAGCGTGGCCCATGGCGAGCCGAATGGCAACGAATGGCTAGCGAATCTGGATGGCGGGTATGACTTCCGCGCGGGCGGCTGGACATTCGGCCCCACGGTGGGCTTGCAGTTCACCCGCTTCACCGTGGATCGTTATACGGAAACCGGCGCACCCGGCGCGGCCCTTACCGTGGAAGGGCAGGAGGGGGACTCACTCCGTTCCCGGCTGGGTGCCCGTGCAAGCTACACCTTCCGCAGGGAGGCGTTTGCCCTTACCCCCTATCTCGACGTGAGCTGGCAGCATGACTTTCTGGATGAGAGCGAAGCCATCACCTCCCAGTTCATCTCCACCAGGGAGGGCTCCTTCACGGTTCAAACCCCGGGTCCGAGCCGGGATTCCATCCTGATCGGTGCAGGCTTGGCTGCTGAGTTAAGTTCACGGATTGCGATCTTCGCTGACTATTGGGCCCAAGCTGGGCAGGCAGATTACTTTGGCCAGACCATCATGGCAGGGGTGAAGCTCCGCTTCTAACCGGTAGGCCCTGCCAGGTTACAAACAGGATCAGGTTATTTGGATCCGTATACACCGCCAAACCTCTGCACGGTGGGGTAAAGGCGTAGAACATGGAGAGCTTTTTGCCGTGGCAGAAAGCACGGCTCTTGATGGGGCCGACGGTTGTCATGTAGTCCAGATCATCGGTTTCGTGCAGTTTATGGCCAAGCGTCGGAGATCATCGAGATCCCCCCATTGCCGGAACCCGGGGATGAACCAGACTAGCGATGGCGTCTTTTCATCGTCCAGCGAGTGGGGGCAATGCCACTCCCTAACCCGAAGGTTCGGGAGCGGATGGAGCGCGGTTGCGAGCAAAGCGGCCAGCGCGGTCTCGGCGTCGGCTTCGATTTGGATGGTCGCCTCGGGAATCGCTTCGCGGAGCGTGGCGCACAGGGTGGCAATGGTCTCGCCCCACTCTCCGGCGAGCGGGTAGCCCAGCCAGAGGCAGGCGCGCGCTTCATCGTGGAAGGCGCAGGTGAGCATCGGGTTGCCTACCCAAGCGAGTTCCCCGCAGGCGGGAAGGTCCATCGCTATTGGAAGGGCCCCTTCGGCCATCGCCTCTTGCCAGCGCTCGGTTACAAAGGCGCTTCTCTTTCCTTGAGGAGAGAGGATCACGCGGATCTCTCGCGCGGGCGCTTCGGGGTCTCCGCCGCAGAAGAGGGGGACGGTGATCTCCCGTGGCGTGAGCATCGCTCCGACCCGCGAGCCATCTTCAAACACCGTCTTCCAGCACCAAGTCGCCCCGGTTTGCGGTGGGCGCCACTGGAGGAGCACGGCTAGCGTCTCCGGCTCCCCGGCGCCGGGCGATGGTGGGCATGCGCGGCGCAGCGTGGTTCGGTTGGTGGCGTAACTGCTGGAGGCCGGGCGTTGGCCCGGGGGGTGGCAGAGGAGCGCTTGCTCTGGCAGGTCGCTCCAGTCTGCCAGCCGCGCGGGAGAGCTGTGCGGCTCGCCGCCCAACCAATGGCGCATCCAACCGAGCATCGCTTGCAACGCGGGCGGGTAGAAGCCGTGCGGCATCTCCAGCAAACGGCACTCAAAGCGTTCATCTGCATGGTGCATGCGGTAGATTTCGCGCACCTGCCGTGCGGTGTGGGCCAACGGCCCTGGGCTGAAGGCGGGCTCATCCTCCCGTGCGTTGAGAATCAGCAACGGCCGAGGGGCGATGGCTCCGAAGAGCATCCATTGCTCGGCCAGCGCGAGGCCGTTGGGGAGCGTCTCGCAGAGGCAGTTGCGCCGTGTGACATACGCCTCAAACGAGCCGGTGGAGGCCACCGGTACCACCGCGCGTACCCGCTCATCCACCGCTGCCAGCCAGACGGCCTGGTTCCCCCCGCCCGACGCGCCGGTAACGCCGAGCCGCCCGGCATCCACCTCCGGAAGGGAGGCCAGGAGGTCGAGCGCGCGCTGGTTATCCCGCACCTGCCAGGCGAGGAGTGAATCTCCATCCGGCAGGAGCGAGGCGGCTGCGTGTGCGCCGTGGTACTCCCAGAGTCGTTCGATCGAGCACCGTTCTCCAGAGCCGGGAGCATCTACGGTAAGGACGACAAACCCGCTGCGTGCCAGCAGGTGCCCGCGTGCTTGGATGCGCGGGGCGATCTTTCCCTGCTTCCAGTGGCCGTGCACGTTGAGCACGGCGGGGAAGGGCCCCGGGCCGTTGGGGAGGTACAGGTTTGCCGTCACGCGGATACCCGGCGCGGATTGAAAGGAGAGCTTGCGGATCGTGTACCCCGCTGCCAGCGGGATTTCCCCGTGGCACTCGATTGCCAGCGGCCCCGGGGGGCGGCCGCAGTGGAAGCGCTCGCGCAGCGTCTGCCGCAGGGTGTGCACGCGGGCTTGCCAGCTCTCCAGGGAGAGCGGCAGCGCGTGGGAGCGGGAGAGCGCCAGCGCCTCGCGCCGGAGCCGCTCACGATGTTGGAAGCCATGCGGCTCGCACCAGAGGTTGGCGATAAGCGGCGGCACGGCAAGGAGGGTGGGGGCGTGGTCAGGCACGGGGAGAAGGCTAGTCAATGCGGATCTGCCGGGCTTCGAGGTACTCTTCCGGCGCGGCTTTGGCGGCGTCTACCGTCGGGTCTTCCACTGCGAAAAGGCCGCCCAGCTCCACAAACGCGCGACGGGCCGGTGCGTAGCGGGTGAGGTGGAGCGTCTTCTCGGGAAGCTCCACGATCACTTTCTCCACGCGGAGCGGGTAGTGGACTTGCCCCTCCTTATCCCACCGCCACTGGCTATTGGCGGGCCATGGGTAGCCCTCCCCCGGGTAGTTGCCGGGGAGGGGGATGGCGACCACGTGCCACCCGTCAAAGTTGATCCGGCTCAGGCCCCAGGCGTCGTCGGTGTTCCAGTCGGCTTTCTCACCCGGCTCGTACGCTTCGGCGAGGGATTTGCCCAGCCAATCGGCCATCCAGGGGGAGTACCCTTTCTTGGAGCGTGCTCCGATGGAAGTCCACCGTTGGCCGGAGGCGTCGGAAAGCTCCACGATGAGCCGCCCCCACGAGGCATTGCCATCCACCTCCACCGCCAGCGCTGTGGGCCGCCCGGGAAGCTCTACCGGTGCAGGCGGCTGGAGCTCGCCATACATTGGCATCGTCGGCTTGCCTCCGGGAAGTGGCCGGGGGGTGACGCGGAGGCCGCGTTCCTGCTTTTCCACGGCGAAGTCTCCCTTCCGGCGGGGAGCCAGCGGGTTGTAGACCTCCAGCAGCGGGTTGGCCGCGGGGCGCAAGGCCCACTCCCGCAGCGTGCCAAGGGCTGTCAGTTTGCCCACGGGGGCGAAGGGCGGGTACTCCGGTGTGCCGCACGCTACCGAGCGCACACTCGCCCCCGGCGCGAGCCGCAGGTACGCGGGAGACGCCGTGGCCGATACCGCCACGCGGCCCCCCTTCGGGGTGAGTGTTTCTTCCGCGCCGTCGGCAGAGACCAGCACCACCGGCCCCTCTCCGGAGAGTTCGAAAGTGAGCGGCCGTTTGCCCCGCACCGTCCAGAACGGGTAGATACTCCCCCCCGGCGCGGTAAAGCGGAGGGTGTAGACGGCTTCGCTCCCGGTATCGAGGAAGCCGTCGTAAGTCGCTTCGTCGAGCATCGCTGTTAACACCGCCATGCGCACAGCGGCCGGTTTGGGGGCCACCTCGGGGCGCGCGGTGAAGAGGCCCGTTTGCCCCCAGTTGCTGTTTTTGTAGCTATTGCCTTTATCCACCAAGGCGCTGCCGCGAATCTGCGGGACGCGCCACGCAAGCGAGTGGAGGTAGTGCCGCACGAGGTAATCTGCCTGCGTGGAGCGTGAGAGATTCCCCGGGTTGGCCGAGGGGTAGAGCGTCTCGTGGCATTGGGTGACGGGCTTCTCCGCGTAGCCGTAGTGGTCGAGCATCTGGCGGTCCATCCAGAGGCTTGAGTTGTTGCCGATCGGGTCGGGCGGCTGGGTTTCCGGAGGGCGGCTGAAGGTGGGGTTTTCATTGCCGCCGGTGTCGAAGAGCTCCCCGGGAAAGCCGTTTCGGTAAAGCTCCTCGCGGACGACGAGCCCGCCGTTGCCGAGCTGGATCTGCACATCCGGGTGGTGTTCGCGGAAGAGTTTGCCCGTGCGCAGGGCGAGCTGGAAGAGCTCGTCAAAGCGCTTCTTCTCCTCCGGCTGGAGGATGTAGGGCGGGCGGTCGTGGAAGAGATCCGGCAGGCGCGAGGCGTGGCTGCCGGAGATCCCGTCCTCATGGAAGACGAGGAGCTGGCGGAGCTGGTCAGGGTGCTCGGAGAGGCGCTCATCCCACCGTTGGAGGATGGCGTCTGCGCCGCCGTTGCCCGGGCGCATGGAGAGCACCATCCCTTGTCGCATCCCGTGGGCGGCTCGCGCGTCGGGCGGGATGTTCAGCCCACCTAGGTAGCGGAAGCCAAGGCGTGCGCCCAGCTCCGCCAAGGCCGCCCCATCCACGGGGGTAAAGTGCTTGCCACCCCCGCCACCACCAATACCGATGGGCGAGGTTTCGCGCCCCCGGCGCTCGCTCTTGGGGAGCATGGCATAGGTGGTGGCATGGGTGAGCCACGGCTCACTGCTCTTGGTATCTACAAGGCGCAGCTCCAGCGGGTGGACTCCCGGGGTGGCCGGGCCGGGCTGTAGCGGGAGGGTTGTGCTGGCCCCCGGGGCAAGCGTGCCCGGCTTCGCCTCGCTCCACTCCCCCGCGCGGGCCTCCAGCCGGTAGGAAACGGGAGCGGCGGTGGGGTTATGTAGGCGCACTTCTACCGAGGGCGATTCCCCCTTTTCAAACACCTGGCCAAAGTGGGGGAAGCGCAGGCTCATCTTCACGGGGCTCTTCTCCAGCGTGATGGCGGCCACCTCGACATTGCTTGGTAGCCCCAATGGCCGCCAACGGAAGCTGTTGGGGTCTGGCTGGCGGCGGGCGAGGCGGATCTCACGCGTCAGCTCCAGATCGAGCGTTTCGCCCTCCACCAAGGTGGGAAAGAGGGCCCCCAGGGGCACGCGGATGACGCGCCACTCCGGCGAAGTCGCCGCAGCGGTGAAATCGCGGTAGAGCACCTGGCTTTGCGAAGTGTACCCGCCCACCCGGCGGCCGAGGCGGAGTGTAAAGCGATCCACCGTACCGGGTGCGGGCCGCGAGCGCGCCAGCACGTAGGCGGCGGTGTATGCAGCGTTGGGGATCTGGGTAAAGGGCATCCGCCGGTCGCCGACGATCTCCGGGCCGCCATCGTACGCTTGGTTGAACCCACCGGGGTCGCGCTTCCAGTCGGGCCACCCCGCGCCAGCGAGCGAGAGCGGCGCATCTTCTTCCCCAACGGCAAAGGGGATGCCCCCTTCCATGCGGATCTTCGACGCCGGGGCACCTGGCAACTCCGCGAACTCGAACCGGCCTTGCTCCGGCAGCGAGAGCCGTTGTGCGGGGCCAAAGGCGGCCCCCTTCTCGCCCTGCCACTCCAGCCGCGTGGGGGCGCTGCCCGCCGCCCACCGCTGCCGCGCCACGAGCCGCCCCTCTACCCAAACGGCCAAAGTTTGCGCCCCCACATCCACCCGCACCGCAAGCGGGCGGCCCAGCGCCGTTTGGGGGGAGAGGCCGTCTTCCACCAACGCTGCCGCGTCTTTCTCCGGCGGCCAGAAAGTGAGTGCGCTTTCTCCGCTTTTCTCCAGCTTCCCCCCGGCGGTGCGGTCTTTGAAAATGGCGAGAAGCCGACGCCCATCTCTCGAGAGGGTGAAGCCCAGCTCCCCTACCGGCTCTTCTGCCGGGCCAAACCGGAGGCGTGCTTTGCCGGCAGCCGCATCAAACTGGAGCGGCAGCCGGATGGAGATTGCGGGTTCCGGCTTCCATTCCATTTCTCCTGCCAGAAGCGCTGCTTGGGAGCAAAGGAGGGTTGTCATCATCAGTTGCGTTTTCATCAAAAAGGGAGAGGGCGCTGCTACCGGAGTAGCAGGGTACCGTTGCGGATGCGGCGCATCTGGTCGCGGTCGTAGATGTAGCCCCGGTTATCTGCCGCGCCGTAGGTCGGCTCTTTGCGCCAGTCGTTCGCCACCGGGTAGAGGAGCTCGGCATGGCCATCGAGAAAGAGGAAGTGACGCCCCCGGTTCTCCGAAGTGCCGTGGTACTGCGGGTTGGGCCAGAGCTTGGCGGAGCCTTCCGTTGCCGGGTTGGCCTGGCCATCGTCATTTGCCCAGATGGTGCGGTTTAAATGCCCGGGAATGTTGAAGTGGTTGCCGTAGTTTTCCACCGCCAGCGCCACGCGGTTGTAGGGGGCGGGGATGGAGAACGGCGACTTCGGGTAGTAGATGTTGAAGGCGGTGTTGAAGCCGTAGTTCATGCCCGAGGTGCGCTTGCGATCTTCGCGGCTCGCCTTCGGGCAGCGGAGCGCGGAGGTATCGGCGAGGTATCCGCCCTGCTTGAGCCATTCGGGCATGTCGGGGTAGACGGAGTCGGGGGCCATCTGTTTCTGGGCCAGCCCATCCCACCACGGCAGCCCCTGCTTTTCCGTGATAAGCGCCACACATGCCATGCCATACTGCCGCAGGTGGGCCAGGCAGGTGGCTTGTTTGCCGGCGTCTGTCATTCGCGAAAGGAGGGGGAACGCCAGTAGCGCGAGCACCAGCCCTACTGCAAGAGCTGCCAGCAGCTCCGGCACGGAAAAGCCGCGTTGCCTCATGGCCGGGCCTCCTTTGTTTCGGCATCCGGGGGGAGAAGTAGCTCCCCCGCCTCGCGTGCGAACCAGGGGGGGACAGTGAGAAGCCGCTTACCGCCGTCTGCATCGGCGAACGCCCAGCACCGCCCGGCCATCTCCGGTGGTACCGCTACCGAGAAATAGCCCGGCCCCTTGCGGGTGGCAAAGTCGAGCGCGACGCTACCGTCTGGAAAAAGAAGACGCCCCACTGGCCGTGCGGAATAGCCGCCTACTACCTCCGTCTCACGCGGGACGTAGAACCGAAGGGAATGCCGGAAGCGGGAGGTGAACGTAGCGGCCTCCTCCGCAGCAGCGGGAAGGGCCACGCGCTGCCCAGCGGGCCACGAAAGCGCTGTGCCACCGCTGCCATCGGCCAGCTCCAGACGGTGAGGCCCGGGGTAGGGAGACGACAATGCCACCTTGCGCGAAACGCCGTCGGCGGCAAGCTCCGCCTCCGCCACCGGCTCCGCGACATTTGGGTTGGCGGCGGCAAAAAGGCGCAGGCGGACGGGGCCGCGCGTCCGGTAAAGCAGGCCGCCGCGAACGGTGAAGTGGAAGGTGGCCGGGGCTGCTGCGGCATGCAGGGCGAGGCGGTTCGCACCGATCAGCTCCACCTCGGCGGTGCGCTCCGTGGCGGCATCTTCCCCGCCCTCCACGGGCAGCGCCTCTCCCGCGAAGGCCACCGGCGTGAAGGGAAGAGCCGGGTAACGCTGCGCCCCGGTCTCCACCCAGCGGAGGCGCTCCTCCAGCCCGGAGGGCCTGGCCGCGGCCTCCACCTCGGGGAGGGGGGCTCCCGGCACGGGCGAGCGCCGGGGGGGCAGCGTCATATTGAGCATGGGGCTCTCCCGATGGTCGGCCACCAGCCGTGCCATCGCTTCCATCGCCTCGCTCCGCTCCGAACCGGTACTCCCTCGGGCGGCAAGCACCAGCTCCAAATAGCGGACGTAGATCGCCAGCTCCCCCAGCCGTGCGCGTACAGTGGCGTCTTCCTCGCGGCCCCACGCTTCTTGCAAGCAACGGTAAAGCTCCCCAACCAGCGGCTCGGAGAAAAGCGCGCTGCGGCTCTTGAAGATCCCCGCTTCGTAAAAACGCCGCATCGGTTCTGCCGCGCGGCCAAAGGCGCTCTGGTAGAAATCCTCCAGCAGCTCGGGTACGCGGGGGGCATCGGCGGGGAACCAGAGAAGGCGGCTCATTAGGTAATAGCCGACGCCGTCGGGCCCCCAGGAGCCGGTGGCCTGGGCGTTCCAATGCCGCGCGCCCAGGGTGTGAAACCGGGCGGCACTCTCCGCAAGGTAGCCGATGTCTGCCGCGCGTGCATTCCCCGGCAGGCCGAGGCTCCACGACCAGATGCTCATAAACTCCGTGATGCCGGTCGCGGCTCCTTGCGCGCGCCACCCTTCCAGCAGTGCCTCGGCAGTGTACCCTCCTTCCAGAAACGCGGTGGCGATGCGGACGATCACGTCCTTGTCTACCGGCACCGTGGGCGGAGGGCTGTGCAGGTGGTAGGCCAGCATGCCGATCTTCACCCGCCGCTCGGGGAGGGCTTCGCGCAGGGCGGCAGCCACGTGGTTGGCGAGGGTGACCGCTTGGTTGGAAGGGGTGCCGAGGGGGGAGTCTGCCCGCCAGTTCCCGCCATCACTCGGCTCCATGGAGAGGCTCTCCCAATCGGGGTGCTTGCGCAGCAGCCGCAGGGAATCTTCCACGGCCAGCGCGAGCAGGGTAGGGCTGCTGGGGTCGAGCTTTACGTCTTTGGGCGCGGGGATGCGGTCTTGCGGGTGCCGCTCAAAATGGGCGCGGTTGCGTTTGATGAGCGCCTCATACATGTGCTGCGCGCGAAGCTGGAAGCCGGGCTGGAGCCGGTTGCGCTTTGCCCAGGTCTCCACATCCACCCCCTCGCGGGGGAGAAAGCGAAAGGCGCGGCTATACCATGCGGGGTGTTCAAAGGTATCCAGCGCCACTGCCAGATTGGGCCGCGAGGGCCAGACCTCCCAAATTTCTCCGGGGAAGAAGTGGCGGAAGCCGAGGCGGTGCAGAAGATCCCATACTGCGTTGGAGACGCCCATCGGCGTGCGGCCGATAACAAAGATGGCCTGCTCCGTGGTTTGGAGGCGGTAGTCTTCCCGGGCAAAGAGCGCCTCGGTAACGGGCTCGGGGAGCTGCCCCGGCCAATGGTCTCCCGTGCCTACGACAAGCCCCGCACTCTCCGTCCCTTCCCGGATGGTGAAGGTGCCACCGGTGATCCGCCCCAGCGCGGCGGCCAGCTCCGCAGCGGCGGCTTTAACGGCCTCCGGCTCGCCCGGGGCAATGGTGATCTCCAGCCGCGCCTGCCCGTCCTTTGCGATCGCAACCTCCGCCGCCTGCGCGGAAGCGGCGCAAATAAACATGAAGAATGAAAACCAGCGGAGCATGGGCAAAGCCTCCCGGTGAAAAAAGGGGGGGGGAAAAGAATCAAGGAGTGGAGAAGGCGGCGCTTCCCTTCTCAACGAGTTGGCGAAGCGCCTCGGGGGAGAGGGCTTCCTCAAGGTCGATATAAAGATCATCCGCCAACGCCCCCTCTGGCAGCCCGCCCAGCGCTTTGAAGAGGCCCGCTCGCCCAGAAGCCGAAACCTCCGGGATACCCTCCGCACCGGTCTCCGCTTCTTTAAGCGGCTCGCCATTGAGGTAGAAGACGACTCTGCCGCGCTCATACGTCATGGCCAGGTGCGTCCAGTTTCCGGGGTGGAGCATGGCCCGGGCGCTGACAGGGCGGTTCCCCTCTGCGTGGAAGCGGAGGGCGCGGAGGTTGCCGTTGTAGCCAAAGCTCAATACCCCGTGGTGCGCCTCGCTGTGGTTCACATCCCGCCGCACGAGCATGAACCCTTCGCCATCATAGATCGCAGGGAGGTGGACCCAACAGGCGAGCGTCATCTTCTCCACGAGGAGCTGTAGCTCCGGCATCTGGCTACTCAGGGGTTGCCAGATCATCCCGTTGGGGAACTCCTTGCGTGGGGCTTTGCGCCGCAGGCACCCGGGGCCAAACTTCGCGCCTTCCATCTGGATGCTCTGGTCTGCCGGGTTGCGCCACTCCATCGAGAGGTGGCTCGGGCCGCTGTCTACGGCTGCCTCGGCGGGAGCATCCCACCGGAACATGAGCGGAGCCGCCATGACCGCCGAGCCCCCATAACAAAGGGCCATCGCACAGAGCGCCCCGCCCATTGTGTGATGAAGCCGCGCCTTCATGCCCGGGGAGTGGCCAGACGTTTGCGCAGGCGCAGCGCCACCGCCCCCAGCCCAAAGGCGGAGAGGAGCGCCACAGAGCCCGGCTCGGGGATGGCGACATTCCCAAGGTAAACCAACCCGCCGGAGGCAAAGAGGCCGTCATACGAAAAGCCCTCCGGTGCCACGATGTTCTGCAACAACGGCGTGCCGGAGAAGGTATTGTACTGGAAGAGGACGAGATCATTCCCATTCTCCCACGTGCTCCAGTCTCCCAGTAGCTCCAGCTGGAAGCCGTTCAGGGAAAGGGCTCCGGTGGCGTTTACCCTGCCTCCGAGCTCCAGCGCGAGAGTGGCCCCCTCCTGCGCGGTAAACGTGTTTGCCGAAAGGGTAAAGGTGTTGAGGTTCAGCCGGGAGTCGCCCCCCAGCGTGACGGCACCCGTGGTGGCCAGGCTAGTGGTGAGGCCGATGTTGCCCGCCGCGCTGCCATCGCCAATCTCGAAGGCATTTGCCAACCCCGCGCGGCCGATGGCGACGGCCTGCTCCACGGTGCGGCCGCCCGTAAAGGCGAGTGTGCCGGTGCCGTAGTTGCTGCCGCCGGTGCCGTGGTCGGTAAATGCCCCGCCCACGCGCAGCTTGGCGGAGAGGCCGTTGAGGTTGATGCGCGAGGCCGCGCCATCCAGCGCACCGGTAAAGCCTTGCAACACCACATTTCCGCGCACCGTGAGGTGGGAATGGTTGACGACAAAGGCAGAAGCGCTTGTGTTGGCCGCCTCCCCGACGACGAGGCTGCCAATGGCAACGGCGGTATCCGCGCTGGCGGTATGGTTGCCGGTGTTGGCAATGAGAAGCGTAGACCCGGCGGACCAGGTAACGCGGTCCAGATAGCTCGTGGTATTTACGGTAAGGCGCAGCGTCACATTGTTCTGCACGGCGATGTTCGCATCACTCGCGATGTTGCGGACGCTGAAAGTGCCGGTGCCCTCCGCTGCGCTGGAGCTCAGGGTGTAGGAAGCATTGCCAAAGTTATGGCGCGAGGCAGAGAGGTTGTTGGTAATGAGGTGATGCTTATTGAGGTCGAAAACCACCCCGGCGGCGCTTCCACTCGTGTTGGTGACGCCGGAGTTGTTCGCCAGCGTGCCGTCGGTGAGCGCCATATCGCCGCCGAGCTTCACGGTGGTTACGCCGCCAGATCCTTGGGTGATCGTCAACCCGCGAAGGGCGAGGGAACCGGAGGTCTGGATCAACCGTGTGCCGGTGGTTTGCTCCGAGTAGGCGTGGAAGAAATCTCCCCCACCGTCCTGAGGGTAGGCAGCAGTGTTCCAGTTGTCGTCAGATTCCCAGCTGATACCGTCTCCACTCCCCGTCCAGGTGGAGTGAAAGTTGGCGGCTCGGGCGCTCTGGGCGCCGAGGGGGAGCAATACGGAGCAAAACGCCCCCGCGAAAATGCGGCGGGCCGGGGGGAGGAGGAAGCAGGATCGTTTCATAAGTCAGGGGAGAGGGAGAGAAGGTCTGGAAGCTCGGCTTCCGGAAGCGGGCGCGCGCCGCACGAACCACGGATGATCATTTCGCTACGGAAGGTCTTGCGCGAGCCGAGGGGGCTCTTTTGCCCTCGGATGAGGCGTAGCAGCGTCTCCACCGCGGCTTCGCAAGCGCCGACAATATCGGGCTGGAGGGTCGTGAGCCGGTAGGCCGGGTACTTGCCGAAGGGGTCGTTATCCACACCGGTGACGGCGAGATCTTCGGGCACCCGCAGGCCCAGCTCTGCGGCGGCGGTAAAGACACCGAATGCGCCTTGGTCGTTGCTAGCCATCATGGCATCGGGCAGGCGACCCAAAGCGTGGAGCTTGCGGATGACATCGTAGTGCATCCGCGTGATGTCTCCCCGGTAGCGCTCGGTGGCAAACCGGACGAGAATGCCCTCCACCGCGTCGCCCCCTTGCCATGGGCAGGGGCCGGAGAAGAACTCCGCCTCGGTAAGCGTGCGCACCTGGCCATGGCCTTGGAAGGCGCTCGCAAACCCGGCGCTCTGCCCCTCCACCATGCGGCCGCTTCTGCGGGAGACAAGCCGCAGCAACCGGCGGTGCCCCAGCTCCAGAAGGTGCGCGGCGTGGCGGCGGGTGTTCCACTCCACATCGCCACAGATGAGCGGAATCCACTCCGGCGGCTTATCGCCACCATAGAGGGAAACCACCGGGATGCCCGCCTGCCGGAGCCGCTCCAGATAAGGCTCCGGGAGGAGCGAGGCGAGGTTGGCCATCAGCACGACGCCCTCTACGCGGGCGGCGATAAGGTCGGAAATGACCCGCTCCGTCACATCGCCATACCATTGGAGATCGTAGACGGAAAAATCGTACCCGTTGGCGCGGATCACCTGCGGCAGATAGCTGACCGCCGCCTGCCCGGTGAGGAAAGGGGAACCGAAGTGGATCACCGCGATCAGATTACTGCGCCCCCGGCGGATGGCTAGTGAGGCCTGGTGGGGGACATACCCCATCTCCGCTGCGATCCGCCGCACGCGCTCCTCTGTCTCCGCGCTGTACCGCTTCCCCTTCACGCCGTTGAGGATGAAGGAGACGGTCTCTTGCGATACCCCTGCCTCGGCGGCGATGGCACGCTGGGTGGGCGGCTTGCGGGGGGCAGGCTCGGAGCGCTTTGGCATGTCGGAACCCTATGCCCATACGTATGGGCAAGTCAACGGGTTTTTTGGAATCCCGTGCCGGAGTTACTCGTTTTCCACCAAAGTGATCGCGAGCCATGGCCCTTGCGTGCGGCCCAGTAGCGCGCTCCAATACCACGCGGAGGTGTCGCTCCAGTGTTGGCCCGAGAGGTCGGTGATGCGTTCGCGCACCTGGAGGCGTGCGGAGCCGCGTGCGGCGGAGAAGGTGGCCCACTGCCCACCGGAGAGGTCTCGCCAGACGGGGCCCGCCACGGTGGCGAACCCGGAGGCGCGCAAGCAATCGGCACTGGAATGGAGCCTGCGGGTGGGGGTCGTTACCCACCGGAGGACGAAGTCGCGGCGCCCGTCCGTGCACTCGCGGATCTCCCCGGGGAATGCGGAGGCGAACCTCGCTCCCGGGCCGGGGGGGAGGGGGGTGAGCGCGCGTCCTTCAAACTCCGTGGGCCATTGGGGCGGCAGCCCGGCAACAGCGGCAGCATGGGGCTCCGGGTGCCAGGCGGGCACAAGCGCCGCCACCCCGCAAAGCAAGAAGAACGCCGCTCGCAACATTGCGTTAACAGGCATGGCGCCCCTTCCCTTCTCTCAGCCGGGTGGCGGCGTAGAGCAGCGCCAGCGCCGCCCCGGCAAAGACCAATAGGCCGATGCCCGCATGAGTCCATGCGGGGAGCGCCACCACCTGCGCTTCCTTGAAGAAGAGGAGGGTGGAGCGCACGATATTGGCCACTAGCAAGATCCCCCCCGCCAGTGCGAAAAGGCAGAGGCTGCGCGCGCTACCCAGCCGGTGCCAGGCGGCCAGCGCTGCGGCGAAGTAGCCGCCTGCCCAGAGCATCTTCAACCCGCTGCACGGGGCGTCTACAAGGATCGTCTCTCCCGCCCAATGAAGCATGACGCCTTGCCTGGCCACCTCCAGCCCACCGAGCTGGAGAAGCGTGGCAGAAGCCTCCGCCACGAGTAGCCGCAGCGGGTACCCCGCAAAGAACTGAAGGCTGGCCCCCAGCGGTAGCGCCAGGAAGAGAAGCAGGCCAAGCGCCAGCGCCGCCGGGGCGCGCGCCAGAAGCACCCCGGCCACCCCCACGGCAAACAACGCCCGCACCAGCGGGTACGCCGCACCAAATGTCACGCCATACCCCACCAGCAGCAGGCAGGCCACGGCCAATTGCCAGCCACGCGGGGCCGGGAGCACCGCCCGCTGCCGCCAGAGGAGGTACCCCAGCGTCGCCAGCGCAAGCAGGCCCGCGGTTTCATCTCCCCCCTGCGCCACGCGGGCTACGTACCACCGCGCCACCGGCCAGAAGGCAAGCGCCCCCGCGCACGCCAGCGCCGCCCCTTCACCCAGCCTCATGCGCACGAACGCCCCTTTCGCATCCAGTAGTTCCAGGCAATGATGGCGGCCAATAGCGCCAGCATGGCCCACGTTTCCGGCTCGGGCGTGGTGGGTAGCGAGCCGCCGATGGCGCTGGCCCCCACGGCGTTGGCGCTTACCCCCTGAGGCAGCGGCAGCGGCTGCTTTGCCGTGGTGAGCTCCCCACTTTGGCGGGCGGGTGTGGCATCCACCGCCACGAAGGAGGTGTAGGCGGTGAGCAGGTTGTAGGTGAGCCCGAGGCTGGTGACTTCCCGCACGCGCTCTTTGGTATCCCCGCTGCCGAGGGCGATCTGGTCGCTTAGCGTGGCGATGCGCGAGCGCGCCCAGAGGTGCGCCAGCGCGCGGCTTTCTGACACTGGCACCGCCTCTGCCACGGGGACGCGGTGCACCCACTCGCCATCCCCAGCCATGCCTTTGAGGACGATTTCCCCCCGGGCCTCGCCCCGCCATTTACCGAAAATGACGAGCGGCCGCTCCCCGAGCAAGTCGGGCACGGAGCGCGGCTCCACTTCGTAAGTGTCGAAGCCGGGCGTGCTCACTGCGATCCGAGTGAGCACCGGTGCGCTCACGTACTTCACAAACTTGGCAACCTCCTCGCGCACCTCGCGCGGGTGGGTAACGATGAAGGGCTCCCCATGCCCCGCGCGAGCCATCCCCTCGATGAGGAAGCGGTTCACGCTGGAGCCGATGCCGAAGGCAAAGAGATTGGCGCGGTTGAGGCTGCGCCCGATCAGCTCAAACGCCTCAGGCTCGCAGCTCACATAGCCATCGGTAATGACGACGATGCTCCGGCTTGCCGCCTCGTCTGCCGGGAGCGAAAGCACCCGCTCCAACGCGGGGAGCAGCTCCGTGCCGCCGCCGCCGTGCTCGCGGTCCAGCGTATCGCAGGCGCGGCGGAGGTTCTCCGGCGTCGCAGCCAGCGCCGTGGGCGAGAGCAGCGAGTTTCCCCCGGAAAACTGGAGCACATTAAAGCGGTCCACCGGGCGCAACCCCGCCGCCAACTCCCGGAAGAGCGCTTTCGCCGTCTCCAGCGGGAACCCCGACATCGACCCCGAGACATCCACCACGAAGGTGTACTCCCGAGGCGGAATCTGTGCAGGGGTGATGCGCCGGGGTGGCTCCACCATCAGCGCAAAGAAGTTCTCTTTTTCCTCCCGGGAGAGGAGCAGGCCAGCCTCGATCTTCCGGTCGGCCAGTCGGTATTTGAGAATGAAGTCGCGGTCATTGCCCGGCGGCTCCCCGGGGAGCAGGGCGATGGAAGCCCGCGCCTCTCCGTGGAACTCGGGTTTGATCTTGTGCGAGGGAGACTGAAGGTTCTGGATCGGGATGCCGGTGGCGAGATCCACCGTGATGTCGAACGTCGCGGGCGAAGGTACCCCCTCCGCAAGGTACGGGTTGCTCACCCATGCCTGCTGCGGTGGGAGCGCGCCCGCCGGATGCCTGCCACCATAACGCGGCCCCACCACGGTGGGGAAGACGAAGGCGTACTCCCCCGCCTCCGGGATGAGCGGCTCCGTGTAGCGTAAGTCCACCGCCACCTCTTCCCCCGGCAGGATGTTGGCCACATTCATCTGGAAAACATTGGGCCGCTGCTGCTCCAGAAGAGAGCCGCGCTTCCCCTCAGCCTTCGCTGTCTCGTAAGTGCGTCGCGCCTCCGTGCGCTCCTGCACTTGTGCTTTGAGCACCCGCTCGCCGATCCGCATCTCCATCCCATAGACGGCGGCGCGGGTGGAGCCGGGAAAGAGGTAGACTGCCTCCAGCGGCACGGCCCCTGCGTTGCGGTAAACCTGGCGGATCCGGACATCCGCAACCACCCCCGCCACCTTCACCTCCACGGTGGTCGATTTCAGCGGCATGGTGTCTGCGCCGCCTGCCTCCCCCGGTATGAAAAAGTAGGGGGCCAGGGTTTGGTCCGCAGCCCCGGTGTCCCCCCGCGCCTGGCCCGGCCCCGTGGCCCAGAAAGCCAGAAAGACGGCGATAATGCGGAGAAGGAGGAAGAGAAGTCGTCGCTCGGGTTGTGCATTCATATGGCTGCACATTCTGCCCGGTGTGAATGAAGGAAGATTGAACCCCGTGTGAACTTTCCATGAAAAGCGCCGCCACTCCCCGGCGAGGCGTGGAATGCCCTTCTCAAGCCGCGTCACGCCACGGTAAGCTCCCCCTTGTGCGCGTGAAACATCCACCGTCAGAAAGCCTCGCGCCCCACCTTCCCACCTCGATGCTTCCCAAAATCTTGTTGATTGAGGATGAACCCTCCATCGCCGACAACATCATCTACGCCTTGAAAACGGAAGGCTATGAAACCGTGTGGCACCCCACCGCCTCGGCGGCGCTGGCCGCGTTTGAAGCCGGGACCTTTTGCCTCGTAGTGCTCGATATCGGCCTGCCCGACCGCAGCGGGTTGGAGGTTTGCCGCGAGCTGCGGCGTGTCTCCTCGGTGCCGATTATCTTCGTCACCGCGCGTAAGGATGAGATTGACCGCGTCGTCGGTTTGGAGATCGGCGCGGATGACTATGTCGTCAAACCATTCAGCCCGCGCGAGCTTTCCGCCCGTGTCAAAGCCGTGCTGCGCCGTTCGGGCCAGCTCGCCACCCCACCTCCTGTCGCGGAAGGCGTGGGCGCGTTTGCCATGGATGAAGAACGGATGGAGATCCGCTACGAACGCCAGCCGGTACCGCTATCGCGCTACGAATACCGGCTCCTCAAAACCTTTCTGGAGCGCCCGGGAAAGGTCTTCTCGCGAGATGAACTCATGGAGCGCGCCTGGGATGAGCCCGGCTCCTCTATGGACCGCACGGTAGACGCCCACATCAAAACCCTCCGCGCCAAGCTCCACGCCATCAACCCCTCGGCCGAGCCGATCCGTACCCACCGGGGCGTTGGCTATGCACTGGTAAATCACTAGCCATGCAGCCCGCCTCGCTACTCCAATGGGTGGGCCGGTGGACGGAAGACCTCTTCCTGAGCATCCGCACCCGCGTCATCCTCAGCTACCTGGTTATCGTCCTGATCGGGTTCCTTTATCTTGTCCACCGGATGTCCAACGAGGTGCGCCCGCGCTATCTGGAAGCGCAGGAAGAAATCATGGTCGACATCGCCAACCTGCTCGCCGCGCAGGTGGAGCCGCTTTGGGGCGATGCCGGGCCAGACCTCACGGAGCTTCGCGCTGCGCTGGAGCGTACGCGGCAGCGCAAGCTGGGCGCAAAGATTTACGCCCTTTCCAAAGACGACCTTGATCTCCACCTCTACCTCACCGACGCCCGGGGCCGCGTCCTCTTCGACTCCGCAGACGAGCAAGCCCTCGGGCGGGATTATTCCCGGTGGAACGATGTCCACCTCACCCTACAGGGGCGCTACGGCGCGCGCGCCACCCGCACCGTGGAGCACGACTCCGGCACCACCATCCTCTACGTCGGCGCGCCCATCCGCCATGGCGGTGAGATCGTCGGCGTGCTCACTGTCTCCAAATCACTAGCGAACATGACCGGCTTCATGGAGCGCACCCGGGGCCGCATCCTCCTGCTCGGCTCCGCCGCCGCCTGCGGCGTGGCGTTGATGGGGGCGCTCTTTTCCGCCTGGATCACCTACCCGATCCGCAACCTCACCCAGTACGCCAAGGCCGTTCGCGATGGCCGCCCGGCCACACTCCCTTTTCTCGGCCATTCCGAGATCCGCACCCTCGGCCTGGCTTTCGAGGAGATGCGAGATGCACTGGAGGGCAAGGACTATATCAACCGCTACGTGCAAACTCTCACGCATGAAATCAAGAGCCCCATCGCCGCCATCCGAGGGGCTGCGGAGCTTTTGCAGGAAGAGATGCCCGCCGAAGACCGCCACCGCTTCCTTGCGAATATCCAGGCAGAGACGGGGCGCATTCAGGAAGCGATTGACAGCCTCCTGCTTCTCGCCGCGGTGGAGTCCAAAAAGACGCTGGGCCATGCCGCGGAGGTTAATCTTCGCGTCCTTCTCAACCAAGCCGCCGGGAAGATCGCAGACCGGGCCGCGCTCAAAGCCGTCAAGATCACCCGCGACCTGGGTACCCACCCCGAAGCTCGCGTATGGGGAGATGCCTTTCTGCTGGAGCGAATCTTTCTGAACTTGTTGGAAAATGCCGTTGCCTTCAGCCCGCAGGGGGGCGCGGTCCACCTCCGCCTGCGGCGCGACCCTGCAACCGGCTGGAACATCGCCATCGAGGATTCCGGCCCCGGCATCCCCGAGTACGCTTTGGAGCGGGTCTTTGAGCGGTTCTACTCCCTGCCGAGGCCAGATACCGGGAAGAAGAGCTCCGGCCTTGGGTTGGCATTCGTCAAAGAAGCCATCCTCCTGCATGGAGGGAGGGTGGAGTTGCATAACCGAGCCGAAGGTGGCACGCGCGCCATCCTTCTCCTGCCGTAAAGCAGGGTTCCACATCTCGTGGCGATTTCATCCCCGCTTCATCGTCCCTTCGCATTGCCCGGGCAAGCTATGGCGAAATGAAGACCAATCCCACCCTCATCTCGTGCCACACCTCGCTCCCGGCCACACTCGTTATCGTCACGCCAGATGGAAAAGCCCACCTCATCGAGATCACCCAGGCAACCGGAAAGAAGCGCCCCTGTTTGACCTCCCGCAAAGCTGCCCCTTACCCCTTTATCAAACGATCTAAAGACCGCTTCTCCCCCGACGCCTTCCGGGAGGACTTACTGAAATGAAAGCCCCCCCATCCGTCCATCTCCATGGGGACCTTCCATCTCTCCGCTAGTGTGCGTTGTGGATTCTGAAGCGTAACCTTCAGAGGACGCTATTCCGGTCGCCCAGCAGCCCGGAACCGGGCAGAGGGTTAAAGATCCTCCCTCAAATCTGCCGTGCCAGACGGTTCCCTCTGCCCATCCACCCGGCACACCGGGTAGAAAAACGGAATACTGGCAAAGGTTTACCCGGCGGCGGTCTATGGAGTTGATGCGTATGAGGTGAAGATCGAAGTCAACGCGGCAGGGGGCGCACCGGTGATTGTCGTCGTTGGCCTGCCCGACGCAGCAGTAAAGGAAAGCCGGGACCGCGTCACCACCGCCGTCGCCAACGGCGGCTACCGAACACCCAAAGGCCGCACCATCGGGAACTCACCCAAGGCAAGCCGACAGCCGCTCCCTTACGATTTGGGCTGGATGGAGGCCTGCCCATCGAGGAGCGCTTCCAAGGCGATCTCCTCCGGGCTGAGGGCGAACCGGCCGATCCGCACCTGCACATTCTCCAGCGAGAGCCGCAGCCCTTCGGAAACCGACACGGCCTCTAGCGCCGCCGTGAGTCGGGTGGCCGCTTCGTCGAGGTCTCGCGATGCATCATACCGAGCCGCTTCAAGGATCTTCCGGTTCACCGGCCCCTCAAGTAGCGCCAGCGCGGCGGACCAGAAGGCGTTGTCGAGCTTTCCGGTGTAGTGGGCTTCCTTGAGGCCAATCCGCGTGCCACCCTCAAGCACCTCGGGGGTGCCGACCAGGTAGACGCGCCCCCGGGTATCGAAGAGTTTCCCAGGCAGGTCGGCCCGGAGCGCGATAGCGATGACTGCCCCTTCCTTCCCAGGATAAACCTCGAAGCCTTCAAGCCGCAGCGCCACCGGCCCCGCCGGGGTCTCCTCACGGAACTCCTGCCCACCAAGCGCCTCGTTGAGCAACCGGGTGAACTCCTCGTAGCGGCCCTTGATCGGCACCCGCAGGGCGATGCGGTTCTCCGCTGGGTCGATCTTCGTGAGCGAAGGCAGCGGAAGTTCCTTCTCCTCACGCGCCTCGCGGGAGACTTCGATCTTCGCCCGCACGGCTGTGGCGAGCTTGACAGCCCCGCCTTCGAAGCGGAGCCCGGAGAAATCGATCCCCTCCGGGGTCAGATGGACGAATGCCTTCTCCGAGGCCGAAAGCGCCACGGGAACGCTGGTAGCCCGGTAGACCTTCTGCACCTCGCGCTTGAGGTCATAGCGGTTCAACGCGACGCTGATCTGATTGGAGAGGCTTCCGAGTTGACGCTCGAAGACGGGCTCAAGGATGCCTTTGAATGAAACCCATTTTCCCCCGACGATCTCCACTCTGGGATCCGAGATCCACTCGATGCCGATGGCGCAGCGGGAATCGAGGGTCCAGTCGTCCGTAAGGGAGGGAGTGATATCCACCACCAGGTTGAGGCTCCCTCGGAAGCTCTTGGCATCGAGACTCAACAGATGTGCAAGAGTACCGCGAAACCCGCCGTGCCCGCTAAACTTGAACGGCGCGGAGAGCCGCACGGTGCGAGGGTTGAGCACGGTGGCGGTGAAGCCGCCGGTGCGTTCGACGACGTAGTCGTACTTGGTGCCAATGGTGACGGGGCTGAATGGCCAGATCGTAATGGTTCCTGCATCGGGGCCATTTCCGGAATTGGCAAGTCGCCGGGGCACATTCTGCTCCAGAAGGGCCAGCAACTCCGAGAGTGGGATTTCTGCCGAGAAACCGACACGGGAGGTCTCGGTTTCCAAGGCCAAGGGCGAGCCGCCCCGTTCTGGGCGGGTGGAAAGATCGCGGTGCCATAGGATGAAAAAGAGAGCGGCAAGCGCCACTGCGGCGATGAGAACGAGAAGGCTGGTTTTTCGTTTCATAACAATGTCTCGGCGGAAATCTGCGAGGTAAGGCGGGAGAGACGAAGGGCTTCTCCGGAGGAGTAGAGGGGAATGCGCAGCAGTAAAACGTTCCTTGTCATTCCTGCGGAGTTAAGGCGACACAATCACTATCGGATAGACTCCGGTTGTACAACTCTTAAATCGGGAAATGTTCGAACTCCATGACATCTTATGGAGCGAGCTTTTCGTTCGAGATCTCGTTATCCTGTAACTGAAACATCGCACCTTACTCCTTGATGTCTGGAATGACCTGCCGAAGTGGGGGAGGCTGCGAGGGTGGGATTCATCAATGGAAAAAATGCGATCCCTATCGCCCGAATGCATGGAGAAGGTAGGAGGAGCTTCAGGGGAGAGCATTCTTGGGCGAAGGGGGAGTTTGCTCAGGGGCCGTTGCCGTTGGCGTGGTTAGGCCCAGCCGCCAAACTTCCGGGAAAGATGCTCCACGCAGCCCCCGCCCTATGCTCCGAGCTGGGCCGCCGTAAAAGGCCAGAGCTCCCGCTTCCTATTCACCCACGACACCGGGTAAAAAGACGGACTGCCAGTGAAGTCATCTTCACGGCCGTTTGTGCGCATTGACCTCAAGTGCCTTTAGTCGCTTTCGGTGGTATTTCAGAGATGAGAGAAAGCGGGCCGGACACTTTGCCTCTAGAGGCAGCCAAAGAGCCTCCGCAAGCGCGCACGCTCTCGGGTATGTCATGTATTCCAAGTGGCTCAGGGTTGGAATATATTCAGTCCAAAGCTGCCCTTGCGCTCCGAGGATAAAATGCCTGTGCTCCGGCTCCAACTCTGACGGGATGGGGTCATAATCGTAAACCTGCTCTGTCGTGGTGAGGCCACAGATGGCCAGCGGCTCCAAAGAGATCGGCTCTGCTTGATAGTGGTCAAAGTAGACCTTATTCCCGGGTGCCATCACCACATCATGCCCGGCCCTCGCAGCCGCGATGCCGCCATCTTCTCCCCGCCAACTCATTACTGTGGCTCCGGCTACAAGGCCGCCTTCAAGGATCTCATCCCATCCGATCAGGCGGCGCCCCCGTTTGTCGATATGAGCCGCCATCCGCCCGATGAACCAAGCCTGTAGCTCTTCCTCACTGCCGATGCCTAACTCCGCCATGCGCCACTGAACTCGCGCGCTTTCGGACCATTCAACCTTGATCGCTTCGTCTCCACCGATGTGAATGAAACGGGAGGGAAACAACTCCATCACTTCGTCGAGAACATCACAAAGGAAGGAGAGAGTCGCTTCCTCCACATTGAAGACGTGATGGGAGATACCCCAATGACAGCGGGGTTCAATGACTCCGCTCCCGCAGCCCAGTTCGGGATAGGCCGCGATTGCTGCCTGTGCATGCCCCGGCATCTCGATCTCAGGAACGACCGTGATCTTTCGACGCTCGGCAAAAGCTACGATTGTCCGGATATCCTCCTGGGTGAAGAATCCCCCGTGGCTTTGGTCATCGTAACGCCGGGGCCGATTCGACTCATGGCCGATGAGCGTATTCCTGCGTTGAGAGCCGACCTCTGTAAGCCGTGGATACTTCCGTATCTCAATCCGCCAGCCCTGATCATCGACTAGATGAAGGTGGCAGATATTAAAGCGGTGAAGGGCCAGAAGTTCGATCATCCGGCAGACTTCTCCAACAGAAAAGAAGTGCCGGGAAACATCGAGATGAAGCCCTCGCCAACGAAACCGCGGCCGGTCGTCAATCGTCCCGCAAGGCAAGTGCCACGGACCCGCCTGCCGTTGGTTGGAGAAAATGGCCTCCGGTAGCAGTTGCCGTAAGGTTTGGATGCCCCGGGCAAGACCGGCTGGAGCTGCCGCCGTAACGGTGATCCCTCCGGGCTCGGCTAGGATGGTATAGTCTTCGGGGAAGAACCCCGCCTCGTCAGGAGGCGGGTTGCCGAGTGAAACAAGATGGATTGCTCCCGCCTTTGCCTCGAGGGCCGATTGGACCGGAAAGACAAAACCCGTTGCAGGCCTCAAATACTCTGCCAACAGATGAGCAAGGGATTCGCTTTCCTCGCCATTCCATGTAATCAGCATCTCGGCAGTGATCGTGCACTCTCCCTCCCCAGGGTAGATATTAAGCGGATGAGGGATGAGGTTCAGGGGATGTTTGGATGGAACTGATGTCTGCATAGGCGTCTATATGAACAAAGCTGTTGGGGTCGGCTTTACGAAGTCTGTCGGAGGTGGGCGCAATCCCCTGTTGCCTCCGAGGCGATGCCTCCTTGATGGGCAATCTCTAAGCCACTAGTGCAACCGCGCCAGCGCACGGGCAAGTAAAAGGGCCCTCAGTTCCCGCATATCCGCAAGAGCTTGGCGGATCTGCTCGGAGTGTCTCTGCTTGACCGCCTCCTCATAAGCTGCGGAAAAACCAGAGAAGGCAGCCTGTTCCTCAGGTGTGCCAACGTCCGCGAGCAAGGTTTCCAGAATCTCCGCCAGTTGCTCAAAGGTTTTCGGAGAGAAAAAAGGGGTCCAGTCAGCCTGCCGTAGGAATTCGAGAGTATTGCGCGAGCCTTCCTGAGCAAACATCCGGATGACCTCGTCGGTCTCTTCGCCACTATACCCGCCAAGGGCTAGGGAAAACACCGTCGTGCCCGGTGCAAGATCTAACATAGCGTTAACGGAATAGCTCCCAGATACGGTCATGCCCTCCAATGCCTCTGGGTCCGGAACGAGCTGCACACCTGCATTCTGCTGCGCTTGCCGATTGAAGAACACCAAGCCGCTAGGGACCGGAGTCAGTGGCTTGGCCTTGCTTTGCAACTGCAGCGGGAAAGTGAATGAATCTGCCGCAGCCCAGCGTTCACGTTCCTTGGGACCGGCGGTTTGGCCCGGGTAAGCACTCAGGGCAATGCGCTCGATGGCGGCAGCGGAGTCACTGGTATCCACCTTCATAAGTAGCCAGCCACTCTGGTTTGGGTATTGAAGAAAGGTAACCGTCAGGAATCCTTCGCCATTCTCTTCCAGCGGCCAGCGGAAGCGAACCATCCTACGAGGCGAGTCCTCCAGGATTTCCACATCGTGGAGCAGCCGGGTTGAAATGATCTCTTCCTGACGACGATTATCAAACCGCACCGTGACGCGAAGGAAGTTCCACGAATCCCAACCTCCTTGCTGACGACCTGTCCGCCAGAAATTCAACCCAAACCGGATCCCTTTAACACCGGGCCTTTCGGGGTCTGGAGTGCCTCCCTTGTATTCGATATGCCCTTCGGGAAAGCGTATGAAGGCAGTCTTCCTTACGCCTGCCCCGGCGGGAAGCGGCTCTTCCTTTTGGACAAGGGAAAAATCCATTGCCGACAAAGGGAGGGCAAACGCCAGCAGAAGAAGGCAAACACTAAAGGGAGAATATTTCATCTCATTACTATTTGCCAAGGGTCACATGGCCCTTTGCGGCCAGTCCCGTGCGAGCATCGGTAAGGGTGACTTCGTACTTCCCCGGCGCATCGTTGAGCGCCAGACGGAGGTTTGCAGGGGGCGTACGCCCCTCGAAGACGGAAGTCAGCCGAGGAATGACTTCACCCTTCGGAGAGCGAACTTCCAGCCGATAGATTCCTGTTGGAGCAAGTTGGCGTGCGTCAATTCCCAACGATACCGCAGGCGAGATTGTGGAAGCGGAAAGCGTTAGCACCGGTGGCCTCTGTTCGCCGGGGAAGAGAGCGTAAAGGTGGAATGGGGTATCCAGCTTCGTCTCAATCACCTCCTTTACGCCAACAAACCCTTTATCCACCTCATAAACCCAAGCTTTGCGGGGCAGGGAGATCTTTGCCGTCTTTCCCAGATTATCCTTGGCCGGAAGAACCCCCAGCAGTTCAAAACCATCGCCGGCGCGCATCCGCACCATTAGTTGTTCCCGGTTGATGCCTTCAATGCGAACTTCCGGTTCAATGTCTGCAAGCTTCAGTATGCCAAGCAATAGGTCATCCAACGGTGTTGCCGCTGTATTGATGGCTGAACTGAGGTTGAAGTTGAGCAAAATACCGATTCCCTTTCCAAATGAAGTTGTGCTGAAAACTGGAACTTCCGGCGATTGATGGGTTTGTTTAGCTTCAAACGCCAACGGCAGTCCTCTTACCTCGCTCTTAATAGAAACGGGCTTCATGATAAGGGACTCCGTCCCGCGCAGGGTCGAAACAGCGAAGAGTTTAGCCAGAGCACTTTCCTGCCGGAGCCCAAGCGAAGCATTGAGAATTCCAGGATTAAGATCTGCCACGACGATGCCTCCCTTCTCTGCAAACCGCCGGATCGACTCTGCTTCCTGGTCTGAAAGCGCAGTCGCTCCCGGGAGGAATAGGATGCGATAGCTATCCAACTTTCCTGCCTCCACCATTCGGCTGGTGAGGTAGTCAAAGTTAAGCCCTTCGCGGTAAAAGAAATTCGTCAATGCGACGGCGGCGTCCCGTGGGTTGAAGAAGCGATCATTCATGAATGATGCGCTGTAACTAGCGTGGCTCCACAACATCGCAATGCCATGTGGTTTGAGCGGCGTCTTAATCATCAATTGGGCCGGGCCGCGCTCTAGTGCATCGATAAAGGGCTTACGTTCATTTTTGTAAAATTTTGCAAGCGAGAAGTCGGAGCCGATCAATCCGCTGATGGGCTCGACGTTGGCCGAATACCATGCATTGCCATTTACCGCGCCGCTTAGCAGCGGCCTCCAGAGAGGATAAGCCAGAAACTCCCCGCCATAGCCCCACCAGATGGACCGTAGCTTGTTTGGAGCCACGGCGCGCATCAGTTCGTCCCCAACGGCGTCGGTGTACGGCCCCCAGAAGTCTAGTTTCTCTACCGTTAGCTCCAGCTCACCCGGCCGTGATCCCTCTGCCCCGCCGATGGCGTATGGATCGTGCTTGCGGATTTCTCCCATCATAAAGTCATGTACTTCGGCGTACTGCTTTTCCATGAAGCGGCGGTGCGCGAGCCACTGTGGATAGAGTCCCTTCTCTCGCATTTCCGCAGGGCGAGGATGCCCGACTGCATCGAAGTTTGCGAAATCCGTTCCCCACTCCCGGTTTAACGTTTCGATGGTTTTATAGGAATCTTCAATGTACCGCCGGAAGGCTTTCTCTTCAGAAGGCGAATATCCGGCATCGTAGCTGAATCCGTTTTCATCCCCGAGATTATAGTAAGGTGGGCCTGCCTGCGGGATGCCTGCCATCTTCTGCGCGATTAGCTCCTTGATGAAGGTTTGCATCGACGGGTTATAGAATGAGCCATCGCCGTTGGCCGCTTCATCATTCGCCTTCCTATCCGAAGGGTTCAACCAAGCACGGATTTTTGTCCCGCCTTGTTCGTCAATGGGCATATGGACGTGTATCACGCGAGGGGCGATCCGTTGGTTGAAGAGCGCGGATAATTGTACCGTTTCGAGCCCATTTCCAGGAGTCCCGATTGCGTCGGGGCTGGCTTGGCGGAGGGTTTCCGAAAACATTTCGGGGAGGACAGAAGGCACTGTGCCCCAGAATGTGGTGGGGAAGATTTCAAGTCCTCGCCGGGGAAAATAGGCAACAGCGTAGGCATCGGTGGCCGGTTTGCCTTGGAGCGAAAGCTCCGCACGCAAAGCACCAGCAACAGTAGGGATCTGCGGACGGGGGAAAGTAAAGGTAGCCTCAGATGCGCCTTTGGGGATTTCGATGGTTTGCTCCGCCCAGCGGTTTCGGTCAGGCAAGTCCTCAATCCATACCCTCATCTCGCCAGTGGAAGGTGCGGGAGTCTCCCATGTCACCTTTGCGCTCACATCGTCTGCGGGCTCATAGGACGGCTTTCCAGGGGTAATCGTAAGCGTCCCCACAGGCGATTTCACCCCGATATGGAAGGTTCCAAATACCTCCACCCGATTGCCATCTAGAAGCTGGACATCGAGATAGTGGGCCCCCGCCGCCAGCGGAGGAAGCTCCAGCGCGACTTCTGGAGCGACATTGCGTTCCTCGGTCCAGACCACTCGGTTCCACCCGTCGCGGAGGCGAAAGCGGAGGGTGCCTTTTGCATTTTCGGAGGTATGCAGCCGAAGCGGTACGCTCTCGCCAGCTGATCTTTCAACCTGCGGCTCCACAAGGGAAACCACTGTTGAGAGGTCGCGCCCTGCTGCCCATTGAAGCACCCGCGCGGCGAGCGCCTGGCTGTTTTCATACTGGGCGCGCCAGCCGTGGAGCGTGTAGGGCTCGCGCGAGGTCAAACCTTGGCCAAACTGTGGCAATCGATACCTCACCAAAGCGATGCGCCCCTTGCCGAAGCGGTATGTCTTTAGAAGATCCTTCTCCGCTGGAATCGTCGTTCCCTTTCCGGGAAGCGCCGAGATATCTATCATGGATAGAATCGCTTTGTAATCTTCGGTAGGTTCTGAAAGTACTTTGGAGAACGGAAACTGAGAGGGATAGAAAATAACTAGCGAGCTCCCCTCAGAGACCTGCTTCAGGATTCGGTACTGCGCCTCTTCATCCAGCGCGGTCAGTGGGAAATTGGCCATTACGTAAATAGGCCAGGGGCGTGAGAGCTTTTGCCTCACCTCCGCGTGCTTCTCCTGCTCGGCAGTGCCTTCGACCCTGCTTTCATAGACGTTGTCCAGCGCAATTCGTTGGAAGTTTGCGCCGACAAAGGCGTCAAACTTCATATCGAGACGTTGAGACAGTTCAATAACATCCCGCGCTCCGTACCTGCGGTTTGTGAAGAAGAGTGCTTCAATCGGGCCGCCCGAAAGCGGTCTACCCCATTCCAGATGCGGCGTCACATAGTCTGTCGTGATCCGATGCAGATCATCGCCGTCATACCGGCGGTTTGCCTCTGCCACAGGCAGGGCGAGCGGAAGGAAGAGAAGTCCAGAGAGGAGAAGGTGTTTCATCAAGTTGCAGAGTTGTGCTCGGTAAGTAGCCGGGTCTTTTCGGTCCAATAGACTTTCAGAAGCTTGCGAAGTATGGAGCTCTCTTCCTCAATGGCTTGTTCAACTGTAGAGGAGGCGGAATCCGGTTTTGGAGTAGCCAGGTCGTGCAGCATTTCGGGTTTGCTTCCGGGGAGCTTTTCGATCTCCATACGAAGCTTCCTCGCCCTCTCGCGCAGTTCGCCTAACACTTGCGAGGCTTTCGCTATCCGGGGGGGGCCTCCTCCATTGGAGAGGTGGATGATTTTGCCCTCCATCATCAGGTTCCACGGGGCTGTCGCCTTTTGGCTAAGTACCCTCGCCGCATCTTCCGCCGTGGTGGGCCTTTCTTCACCAAAATAGAGGTATCCAAAGTTTCCGGGGCTAAGGTAGGACCCCCCCAATGCCCAGCTTACCCCCTTAAAAGCGCCTGTGGAGTAGCCGAAGCGGACGGGGTTGAACATCCAAACATCCCCCGGCATGGCCTTCGCCTCCAGGTCAGGCCAAGGAAAGAACGCTTCAATAACCCAGCTCTCCTTCTCCTTGGTGATCCAAGTGCGCCAGTTCTCGCCGCGCCATTCATCAAGCGAGACGGAGCCATCGAGTTGCTTGCGGTCACTTTGAGTTCCAAGGCTATTGATTGTGAAGTTCAAGTACCCGGTACCGCTACATGTGGGGTCAAAGTAGAGCTGTACACAGTCATCCTTCCAGAGTTCAGGGTCGCCGCGCGTCAACTTTTTGGCGATAATGGCTTCCATGCGAGGCTCTGTGTTGACAATCCGAAGGTAAAGTCCCTCCTCGTCATAGGCCATCTGGAAAGACGTCTGAAGCTCACCCTGCACAGGGGTTTGCTTTAAGTAGATGTAGAAAGTGTCTGCCGATGGAATGCGCTTCCACTCCGCATTGCTAAGGCGCCCGGCTGCTTGAGGTTCACCGGAAACTGGGCGAACTTCGTAATAGGCGAGTGTGCGGTAAACGGGCAGAGGGGAAGCTATATCAGACGCTCTCGCGAAAGTCCCGGCCACTAGGAAGATGAGCAGGAGCGCTCCTATTTTTTCTGACATAGAGAGGGAGAGCTTTAGTTAAACCGGAGTGGCCAGAACCACTCGGCCTTCAGTTCGTTGAGGTCGCCAAGGGCGTTTACATTCCGAGGGGATATCCTGACGTTTCTCACGTTTCCATTTATGAAGAGAACATTAATGCTGTCGCCGTGTAGAGCGTAGGTAGATGTCCAAGTTTTGCTATAGCGCGCTCCATAGGTTATAAACCAGGTTGTCATTGGATTTTGGCCGCTGGAATCGAGGAGGATTGCGGTGTCCGGATGAAGGTTCTGCGTAGAACGTACGGCAGTGCGGCCATTCCTGAAGGCTTGCTTCTCCTCCGCAGTTCCGTTGGCCGCAGTCATGTTATCGAAATAGAGATTTCCGTTCGCGGAATAGTTTGTCCATCCGGTTTGGGCTTGATGGGCAGGGCAGAAGAAGGGGCTGCGCTTGTCATTGTAACCGGGGTTCTTTTGCCAGTTGGAGGGGTAGGCATAGCGTTGAAGCGGCATATACCAAGTATTTCCCGAAGCATCGTTTGTGCGGTCTACCGGAATCTCTCCCTTATAGTCCCCTGCGTAGGCTGCGATGAAGAGGGAAAGCTGGCGGAGGTGTGCGATACATTTTGTCTTTCGGGATGCGATGCCTACACTCTTTAGGAGTGGGATGCCAAGGGCCATCAGGACGGTAAGGATTAGGAGAACGACGAGGAGTTCAGTAAGGGAGAATCCCTCCCTTCGGGTCCTTTCAGACCATGCGTGGCCTAGCATCGGCATGGCGTGCCTTCGGCCTCTGATAAGCATTATGGGGTGGCTTTCGTTGGGAAGCTGGTCCGTGCTTCGGTTGAAATACGCAGTTCGTCAATCAGGCCAGGGAAAGCGCGCTTCTTCCCTACGCCGGGATATGAGCCAATCAGCAACCGGCGAGGGGCGCCGCCATCCAGATCATCGTTGCGGCCCTTCAGTCTGTCGGCCCTTCTCTCCGAGAAAGGCATTGCTTCCGGGAAATCGCCGGCCTGTGTTCGGTAAAAGCGATAGATGCCAGATTCGTCGTCAATCTGCTCGAATGTAACGGCGATGTAATACCATTGCCCCGGCGTCCAATCGATTCTTTCCGTGATAACCTGGCTATTAGCCCCTTTGAGGGTAAGCGCGCCGGAGAAATGGTAGTCCGGATCCACCGGGCAGATTTCCAGTGAATAGTCGAAGAAACGCACCGGCTGTAGGAGATTTGGAAAGGACTGCTCAGACTGAATTGTTACCAAGGGAACGTTTCCGGGAAACTCCAGGTGATCAAACTTGATCCACATCTCGATGGTAAATGAGCTGGACGGGAGGGTGTAAAGCACCGACGTCCACCCTTCGGTGTCTTGCCAGGACGTCGGTTTCTCAGAACCGGCCGGAGAGTAGGCCGTTCCCAGACCGGGCAGGGAAGGGGTGTCGTGGGTCGTATCATCACCATATGATGCGTTCCTTAGACTCGCTCCAGCGTCTCTTGCCTCGATCTCGGCGGCCGGTTCGTCGAAGTGATAGAGAACCACGGTGGCCGCGTCTGCCGTAAGCGGGGTATAGGTTGGCGAGTGTTCCTGTGCGGCCAATGCAAACCCACCCAGAGTTGCCGTGAGGATTATGATCCGCTTCATCGGGAATTCCCCTTCCCTTTCACAATGAACGCTTTTGGCGGCGCAGCCTCAGAATAGCTGCGGCTCCGCCAAAAGTGATAAATGCCAGGCCTACTGAACCCGGCTCAGGCACGGCGATGTATTGGAGATCAAGGCTTCTCCCGTCGCTACCTAGTACCACGCTAAAGTTACCGGTTGCTCCTGCAAAGCCGCCAGAGTTCACACTAAAGAGGCCTTCATTGAAGGAGGTGATTGTGGTCGTGGTGGTGAGGATTCCAGCCCAAAGGTAATCCTGCGTACTGTCCCAACCTTCGACCAAGCCAGCTTCACCTGTTCCGGTGAGGGACGTAAGCGAGATCGTAAACGGGGTTGCATCGCTTAGTTCACTCAAATCAAGCGAACCGACAATGGCGTATTGATCCCAGTTGATCCCGGCCACGCCGACGGTGTTGTTAAGTTCAAGCTGATAAATGCCGCCTTGCTCGAAAAGAGTATCTCCTGCTGTGAGCTTTCCGATGCTTTGGCCGGGAGCAATGATGCCACCTTGCTCCACCCGGACAGAGCCGACCCTCGCGGTGCCCGCAAGTGTGCCGCCGGACTCGATTTGCACGGCACCGTTAGTGGTGTAGTTCAGGTTGGAGTTGACTTCCAAACGCCCTTCGGTGATGCGGGTTAAACCGGTGTAGCTGTTCGTGCCCGTCAGGCGGACAGTCCCCTTGCCGACTTTAACAAGACCTCCCGAGGTTGGGTTTTCATCGGAATCGTAGCCATTGGAAAGGGTGGAGCCGATAGTGAATGAAGCAGTTTCGTCAGCGCCGATTGCCACATTTCCATTTAAAGATAACGTCCCGGAGGTGAGGGCATTATTCCCCGTCAGGGCACGCAGGGCACCCTTTCCTTCATGGCCGCTTCCGGTTAACCAATAGGGCCGAGCCACGGCATTGGTAATGCCCCCATCCAGCGCAAACGTACCGCCATTGCTAACCTCTGTGGTGTTGTTACCATTCAGAAAGGTTGCATTTGTTACGATGGCCATGCCGTCCTTAATCTGAAAGGCGGTTGCCGTATTGGAGGCTGCGTTGAAGTAGACAATGCCGTCCCCTTGTTTGACCAGAACACTATCGAGAAGTCCGCTCAGGGCGCCATTGATATCAAGCCGGGTTCCGGCATCGAGATCAATATTCCCTACGCCGCTTAAGGATAGACTTTGGGTGAGAGTTGCCTGCGCGCCCGAGCCGCCGGCGACGCCGAGGGTTCCGCCGCCGCTCAGGCGGATTGAGGCGGAATCTTCATCAATCCCGTTTCCAATCAACAGCCGGCCCGTGTTCGCCACATATGCTTGAGACGAGCCCAATGCCTTATTATGTGCGACGATGAGCGTCCCTTCACTCACGGTGACGTTGCCGTTGATCCCTTTGGTGCTTGCGACAAAGGTGTTATCCGCTGCCAAGGTAAGTGTTCCGGTGCCGGTTTTATCAATGCCATAGCCGAAGGTGGGGTTGTAGAGCATGGCGGAAATCGTAAGATTTCCCTCCACCTGCAGGAACCCTCGCCCGATGGCGGCCGCGCTACCATAGATGGAGAGTAGCCCACCCCCATCAATCGTAGTCGTGGTGTTCTCTAGAGAGAGAAGAGATCCGGAGTAGATGCGAAGCGTCCTTGTGGAGTCGATCGTAATTCCGTTATCAGACGCCATGACCAGGCTATTGATGCTCAGGTTTGAGGTCACGTTCGACTGGGCACTGGCTATACGGACGTTGGTATTGGTAGCCAGAGTGCTGCTGTATTCACCAGAATCCAACAAGCGAACTCCGTTCGCACCGTAGGTAAGGATGCCGGCTGCACGTCCGCTGGAGTTGGTGGAGCCAAAGGCCCCGGCAATCACCCGTTTGGTGGCGCCGCTATCGGGGCTCAACCCGATTAGTGTTGGAGCGTTGTTGAATTTGAGCTGGCTGTAAGTGCCAGAGTCAGAACCCAGCCCATCTCCCCGGATAAAGAGAGCACCCGAGTTGGTCCGGGTGAGTGAATTGCCAGTAAGAACGACTGAGCCCTCTGCTCCGGGCGCTAGGGTGATTGTGCCCCCGGCCATATACGCCCCATTGGTGGCGACATCGAGCACCCCAAAGGTTTCTGTAACTGCTGTATTGGCTTTCCCGATGACGTTCAATGCCCCGCCGCTCAACTGTACCTTCTTGCTATCGGCGATCCGGTTGCTGAAAATATCGGTGGCGTTGTTTAGAATCAATTGGCCGCCTTGGAGGATGATATTCCCTATATCGTTACTTATAGCACCGTTGGCCCCTTGGAGGGTGACGCTCCCATGTTGTACGGAGAAATTGCCAGAGAGATTGTTATTTCCCGTTAAGGTGAGGTTTGCAGCTTGGTAGGAGCCTGTTTTGAGAAAGCTTCCAGCACCGGTAATCGTACCGGAAAAGGAGGTATTCTCGTCATTACTTCCCACGGCGAAGGTGCTACCACTCAGGCTTAAAACGCCTCCGGCGACTCCCGAAAGTGAGCCGACCTGATTGTTGCCATTACTGGTGACGGTGCCGTTTGCCATGATTGACAAATCAGTCGCTCTCTTCGTCGTCCCGTTGCGGACAGGGCTGCCGGGGGTGGCGATCAACGCGGAGCTCGTATTGAGGGTAAGGGTTGCGGCCTGGCCCGCTCCGCCTACGGTGATCTGCTTGGCATCCAGACCACGATTATAGGTGGATAACACTACATTGGCCGCTTCCACTATCGTATTACCTGCATTGATGGATAGATGATTCACATAGCTGTAATTGCTGCCGTTTAAGCCAACGATCTTGACGGTGCCGGTTCCATCAATAGCTAAATCGCCCTCGGATCGAAATCCCGAATTGAAATTCAATGCGCCGTCTGAGAAGTTGCTAATTGCGGATGCGGAGGCGAGAAAGTTGATTTGCGTGTTAAAGTTGATTGCGCCATCCCCCACGCCGGAGGCATCCCGGTAGAGGTAGTCTCCGTACAAACTGAGTCCGCCATTGAAGGTGAGGGCAGTCGGGGTATTGAAATAGAGGGTGGAAACGCTCGACCCCGTGGAGTTGCTAATGGTTGGGGTGGTTATAATGCCGAGAAGGCCGGCGTTAGAAACGCTTGTCGGCAGGGTGCCTTCCACCCAGTTGGATACGTTTGTCCACGTCCCGTTGGCGTTGGTCTTCCATGTGCGATCGATCGGATTGGGGGGCGCTGCCTGGAGCGTTAGGGGGAGCAGCGAGACGAGCGTTACCGCAGCAGCGGTATGGGAAAGAGAGGGGGTTTTCATAGCGTGTTCTGTTTTGGGAGGGGAATCAAGCGAGAGATGTTGAGGGCGAGGTGCAAAGCGAGGACGGGGTTTCAGGGATGTCGCTGGAAGCGGGAGCCTCCTCAGTAAATGGCAAAGACTCGGCTGCGTTGAGTGGGCCGCCTTCCATCATTGCCTTGAGCCGTTCGGCATATTTGGCTGCGGTTTGAGCGGTTGAGAGCTTGCAGTTAAAGATTGGGAATCGGGAGGCCAGGTCGACTGCATCGGATGAAAATACGGCGACTTGAAGGTCGGGGGGGATGGAGATGCCTAGCTCCCCAATGGCTTGCTGGCAGTCGGCAAACAACCCGTCGTCCACGACCATCAAGGCATCTGGCTTCTCTTCACCTGAGCGCCAGATGTCGCGGAACCGCTCCCACCCCATCCCTTTCTCCCAGCCGCTTGCCGTCATATCTAGCATTCGGGGGTCAACCCGCAGGCCGTACTCCGAGGCCAGTCGGGGTAATAGGCCAACGTAGGACCGGAGGTGCCTATTTCCCCATTCCCAGCCCAGACTGGAAATTAGCTGGCAACCACGTTCCTTGAAGTAACGAAACGCGGAATGGATAAAGCGCTCTTTAGTCAGGAAGCGAACTTGGTCAACCCAATCGTCCTCATAGTCGATGAACGGGATGTTCTTTTGCTCAAACAGTTTGACCCAAGAGGGATCGCGCTTGGTGAAGAAGCCGATCATCCCTTGTAGCCGGTTCATGCGGGCATCATCCAAGAGGTATTGGCAGGTAACTCCGGCGGGCAGTGTGCCCAAGGGCAAATCCCCAAAATAGGGGCGAGCGGAGAGCCCGATGGCTTCCACGGCTTTTTGAATTTCCCGGGTGAGCTTTAGCCAATAGGGAGAAAGATTGTAGCTGGTAATATCCACATCCAGCAACACGGCTACATGGCGGATCTGCCGGGATGAGGGGGGCAATAGGAAGGTGCCGCTGCCTTGCCGTTTCTCAACCCAGCCTTCGGCTTCCAGTTCCCGAATGGCCTGCCGCACGGTGGTGATGGAAACGCGGAACTGGCGGACATACTCCGCCTCTGTGGCAATACGGTCGCCAGACCGCATTTCCTGGAAAGAGCGAATGAGCTGCTGTTTGAGCTGCCGGTAAAGCGGCTCGTGCACAATCACGCTTGACGGAGTGCCCTTTGGATTCATAGCTTTGAATTCATAGTTGTGTTTATCCGGTCGGTCAACCCCTATTTTTTATGTCCTCGTTTCAGCCTCTAGTTCTTCCGGTCGCTCCCGGTGTAGGTGGCGCCCATGTCTTCCTTCTTGATCTGGAGCCGGGGCTCTACCAGTTTTCCGTCATTGCGGATGGGGCGGCATTTCCATGGGAGAGCCTGTATTATGAAATGCAGGAGTTTGGGAATGAGGGCGTCCGCACGGGCCCGTGGGATTTTAAGCCGTTGGCGAGCACGCCGTTAGTCCCTGCGTTCTGGGTCTGGCTCAATGGCGAGAAATTGGGGCTCTGGCCGTTCCAGCGCATCTCTGTCGAGGATTTTGCGGCACGGATGTTCCGGGGGAATTTTGCCTTTCGCATAGAAGCATCGGGCTCCGTGGAGTTACGGCTGGTGCCGTATCTTGATAACCCCGTGGAGTGGCTCTCCTGCACGTTGCGTCCAGACCCTGTTGACCGGCTTGAGCCGCTCTCATTCGATCCCCCTCTCGCGATGCAGTCTCTTACCATCCGCCGCTGGCGAGACGAACCATGGTGGCAAGCCCGTCGCGAGGCGTTGGAAAAGGGAGGGTACACGCCTCTCTTCCGGCAAACAGTGGAGCACGGACTAAAGCTTCTCGCCCTATCGGAAAGGTCATCAGAGCCGTGCGCCATGACGCTTCTCATCGCGGACTGGCGGCTTTTTGGCAACGAGCTTGCGCGTGACAAGGCGCTGGAATTGCTCGATCAACTTGTCGCCCTGCCGGGTTGGGGCCGCCCTTGGGGAGAGCCGACAGAGGATACCTATGGATGGGATGGCGATCTCGGTGCTGTCGAGCAAATGACCGCCTGCATCCAGGCGTACTTCGGTCTGGCTGACGAGCTGGATGCTGCGCGTCGCGAGCGAGTGCTGGAGAAAATGCGTTATCAAGGGGGGCGCTTCCTGACGATGGCGTTGCTCATGCGCGACTATTGGGGCGGTTCCGTGCTTCAAGACCATGGCTGGCGCGGCCTCCTTGGCTTCTCTGAATGCGCCCTTCATCTGTTAGGGGAAATCAAAGAGGCGGCGCATTGGCTTGAATACCTGGTGCCACGTTTTCGCCGAGCCATCGCCGCCATGCCTCGCGATGGCGACCTCCCTCCCTCCTCCTTCAGTAGCGCGAATCTCTACCTTGCACCGCTTGCGGGCCTGCGGCAGGCCTGGCTGGAAGTGACTGGTGAAGACCTCTATGATACAGCCCCTGTCGCTCCGATTCTCAGTAATATGGGGGCTTATACTGCGAAGGAAGACTCCGGAGAGGCATTTGTACAATGTGGCCTTTTCTTTATTCAGATGGCCGAGAAAGACTTGGGGCATGAAGCCCTCTACTGGTTGGAGAGAAGCCGTTCCACACCGATACAGAACATCCGGTATGTCTCTTTGCTTCAGGGGCTTTGCCTCGGGTTGTTGCACGATTCCGGGCGGCTTCCGGGCTTGATTGCTGAACCCCCGGAAAGAACGGTATTCTATTTTGAGGATGCCGGTAAGGTTATCTATCGGGAACCCGGTGGCGGCTTGCACTTTCAGGTTCAATGCGGCCCTTGGCTGGGTAGCCACGCTTGGGCTCACTCTGATAACCCGTGTGACCGCATGGTTATCGAGCCAGGTCCCGGACACTTTACGATTTCGGCCGGAGAGCGGAATCTGCTCGTGCGGCCAGAGTCCAACTACGCCCTACGCTCAAAAGCGCACAACTCTCTGCTCATTGACGGGCGCGGCCAGATTGGCGGCGACTTGGATTACCCGATGTCTCTACCCTCGTGGAAATGGCGGGGCGAGCAGATAAGCGCTTTTCGTCATGATCCGGCCACTGGCGAAGTATTCTGTCGGTTGGACCTGCAACCCTTGTATCCAGAAAATCTCGGGGTAGTCCATTATACCCGCGAATTTGTAATAAGTCGTGGGCGGTTGCTTTGTCGAGACGAGCTGGTTTTGGAGAAAGCCCTGCCGCTGACATGGTTATTTCACGGATTGGAGGAAAATGGGCTCGAACGGCTCACGCCCACGCATTTCCGGTTCGGCGGTAAGCTCGATCTCCGCGTATTGGGCACGCCCATCGCGCTGGAGAGCAGAGTGTGCCCCACACCGGTGGTCTTTTCTTATATCAACTCAGGAAAGAAATTCCTCCACGCCGCTTTTGAGTCTACTAAACCAACCCGAACCGCTCAGGTGGAGTTCGAGTTCCACCTAAACTAAACGTATCGATTCTTGAAGACCATGCATCTACCATCCCATTGGAATGCCAAGGAAGCGGGCGACAGAGTATTGGAAACCTTGGTCCGCATCACTCCCGCCAAGGCAAAAGGCGCGCACGATGCCGAATTTGCCTGCGTGGGAGATTACGCCTATATCGTAGAGCACGATAATGATGTCGCCCCGGGCCACTGGGAGGGGGAGCATCAATATTGTATTCTATCCATCCTTCACCTGCCCACCCTGCGCGTGGAGAAGCAGATCAATCTCGCACATTCAGAGGAAAAAATCGGCGGGATACAGCTCCCCAAAGGGGCGTGTTTTGTTCCCCGCATTTTGCAGAAGGATGCTCGCACTCTTCGCTGCTTTTTCGCCACTCACCCCCATGGAGCAGAGGCACAGATGTGGTATCGCGATTTTGATTTGGAGCGCGGGGTGTTTGAAGACCATTTGGAAAAAGCAAAGCTCAAGACTTCCGAAGGGTTGTTCGACTTCCAGCCTAAGGCATTTCACCGCGATGCGATACGAGCCGGATTCTCAAAACCCGGCACCCTTCACGGGTTTTATATTTTCGACTCCTTCAAATCTTTCGACGGCACGCGCTTTGTGGCGCTCAACAACTTCGACGCCAAGCAAAATGCTCTGGCAATTCTCCACGACGACTTTGCTACCTTCGAGGTGATCGGCCATTATAATGAACCACAAACCGAAGCATTGAGTGAATCCTCCGTGAATCGTCTGCCTGACGGCCAATGGTTGGCGATCTGCCGCAATGAAAAGGGCAACTACCATTTTGCCCGTAGTCGGGATGGTCGCCTCTGGGCAGAAGCAACGGAACTAGAGCACGTCCGCAATGGCGAAAACTCCAAGCCTACCTTTGATCGCTTCGGAGATACCTACTACCTTGGGTGGCAGGAAAATACGCATATTGGAAAATGTTACCGAAGTGTTTTCAATATCGATATCTCCACCGACGGCGTTCATTGGCAACGGAAGTACCGCTTTGAATCGTCGCACTCCTTTCAGTATCCGACCTTCCATGCACACAACGGGGCCATCTGGTTCACCGTGACGCAGAGCGACCATGGGGGGAGCAGTGACAGAATCATGTTTGGTAAACTTGAGAACCTTTAAGATCTCCGGAGAAAATATCCCAACTAAGCCCGAGGAGACGCTGAAGAAATCAGCCACTTTGGAGAAACGGAGATTAAAGACGGGTTCTTTGAAGGTGGGAGCCTGTGCATCTTGAGCACCAAGTCAGGGATTTGCTTTTTTCCTGAACCGGATTGAGGGCTTTTGGACGGACGTGGGTATTCCCAAAAACCGGGAGGCTCCGGTAAAGCCTCCTCGGTAGCGTTTCTTTCGATGGGAGCCGTTAATCGCACCCCGTTTGCTTGGTTACGAAGGAGGCAGCAGGACGGGAACCCATGCATCTCCACCATTTCGCATCGCTCAAGCGGATGTCGGGACGTTTCTGACGCACCGGACACCCGTGGCCGCCCCAACTGTGTCCCCTCTGAAGGGATTTCCGCCGCAAGGGGAGAGAAGCTCCACACGGAGAAGCGTCCGAGCCGTCCGAAGGCATTTGCCGCTTCCCATCCATCCACAATAACGGGTAAAAAACGGAATGCTGGCAAAGGTTTATTCGGCAGCCGTCTACGGCGTCGATGCGTATGAGGTAGAGATCGAAGTCAACGCCGCAGCGGGCGCTCCCGTCATCGTCGTCGTTGGCCTGCCGGACGCCGCCGTCAAAGAAAGCCGGGACCGCGTTACCACCGCCGTTGCCAATAGCGGCTACCGCACACCGAAGGGCCGCACCACCATCAACCTCGCCCCGGCGGACGTTAAGAAGGAGGGCCCGAGCTTTGATCTCCCCATTGCCCTCGGCATGATTGCCGCTGCCGAGCAGCTCCGCCTCCCCGCGTTTGCGGAGGCGTGCATCGTCGGCGAACTGGCGCTGGATGGCACCGTCCGCCCTGTGAATGGCATCCTCCCCATCACCATCGAAGCAAGGCGCAAGGGGAAGACGAGCATCCTCGTCCCGGAAGAAAACGCCGCCGAAGCTGCGCTCGTCCACGGCATCACCGTCCACGGCGTGCGCACCTTGCGCCAGACCTTCGAGTACCTGCGCGGCAACGAAGAGATCGCCCCCACCCCTGCGCATAACTTCGAGGAAGACCACCTCCACTACGAAGCCGACTTCGCCGACGTCAAAGGCCAACACGCCGCCAAGCGCGCCATCGAAGTGGCAGTAGCCGGAGGCCACAACCTCCTCATGATCGGCCCGCCCGGCAGCGGCAAAAGCATGCTCGCCAAGCGCATCCCCACCATCATGCCCCCGATGAGCTTCGAGGAGGCGCTGGAAACCACCAAGATCCACAGCATCTGCGGCTTCCTAGCCCCCAAGCGCTCCTTCATCAACCTGCGCCCCTTCCGTTCCCCCCACCACACCATCTCCGACGCAGGCCTCCTCGGCGGTGGCAGTAACCCCGCCCCCGGCGAAATCACCCTCGCCCACAACGGCGTCCTCTTCCTCGACGAGCTTCCCGAGTTCAAGCGCTCCACGTTGGAAGTGCTCCGCCAGCCCCTTGAAGACCTCAAAGTCACCGTATCAAGGGCATCAGGATCAGTCACCTTTCCCTCCGACTGCATGGTCGTCGGAGCGTTAAACCCTTGTCAGTGCGGCTACTTCGGAGATTTGAAGCGCGAGTGCCGCTGCTCGCTTAACCAAGTCCAACGCTACCGCCAGCGCGTCTCCGGCCCGTTGTTGGACCGCATCGACCTCCACATCGAAGTCCCCGCCGTGCAGTTCAAGGAACTCAGCAGCCCCCAAGACGGCGAATCATCCGCCGCCATCCGCGAGCGGATCCTAGCAGCCCGCGCGATCCAACTCGAGCGCTACACCGGCACCCCCACCCGCAACAACGCCCGAATGTCCCCCCGCCAGCTCAAAGCCCACTGCAAACTCGACGAACAAAGCCATGAACTCCTGAAAATGGCGATGAGTGAACTACACCTGAGCGCAAGGGCGCATGACCGAATCCTCAAGGTCGCAAGGACGATTTCCGATTTGGAAGCCACCCAAGATATTAGTGTGCAACACTTGAGCGAAGCAATCCAGTATCGAACGCTAGATCGGAGTTTGTGGACGTAGAACTCCTGCCAAGTTGCTTGGAACACCCAACATATAGTTTCCATATCTTATTAAGACTACGAATATAAAGACATCATGGGATAACATGTCAGAGAATTTGCCAGATCCGTTCATTATAAATATGGGAAAGAAATCAGTGAAAAGATCCGGTAGAGGCCGCGCGCGCAGACTTGTCCCAATAGATACGATCAAAGATGCACCGCCTATTGCGCAAGCGCTGAAGGATCTGAACGAGGGTTATCCTTGGATAACCTAAAAGCTTTTCCGCACCACTTCAGATTGATCTCAATGCTAAAAAATTCTACTATCTATCTGCATTGTCCCCCGACTATGGCCTCACGGAGGGAATGTCACAGAGTGCAAAAGTAGCCATTGCAACTCTCGGTCGTTAAATTGAGCCGAGCTTACAGCCTTGCCAGGCGAGACGTATTACCTCTAGCTGTGGAGGCTCAACAGGTTGTTCAGGGGTAAATTGAGAGAAGCCATGGGAGGAGAGTGATTGAGAGCGGAGTGAGGACGATGCCAGTTATAGCGGTGAAGCCAAGGTTTTAGATGTTCAGCGCGATGAGCGGAGGTTTGGTAAATAGCGGCGTAAGCCCATTCGCGCAGGGAGGCCTGAATAAAGCGTTCGGCCTTACCGTTTGTCCTGGGAGTGTAGGGCTTGGTGAAGATGTGGCGGATGTTGAGTTGGAGCAGATCTGAAGCGATATATTTGGATCGGTAGGCGGCGCCATTGTCGGTCATGAGGCGGAGGACCCTGATGCCGAGGGATGCGAAGTGATGAAGGGTATTGTAGAGGAAGCACCGGACGCTGTGGTGGGTTTCATTTGGGAGGATTTGAGCAAAGGCGATGCGAGAGCAGTCGTCGATGGCAACATGGACGTATTGGTAACCAGCCCCCCGGTTTTCATCTCGGCGATCGCCGGTGACGCGGTGATTTGGCTTAACGATACGAGCGAGCTTCTTGATGTCCATGTGGGGTAGTTCGCCGGGGTGCTGACGTTGGTAGCGCACGACGGGCTTGGCTGGTTCCAAGGCAGCGAGCTTGGAGAGACCATGACAGGCCAAGATGCGCGAGACAGTAGCCTTGGAAAGGCCGCTATGCTTGGCGATCTGAAATCCCGGTAGACGCATTCGGCGTAGGCTTAGCACCACGGCGACTTGGGCATTAGAGGTCTGCCGAGGGCTGTTGGTTGGGCGTGAAGAACGGTCTACAAGACCATCGAGACCCTCTTTTCGATAACGGCTCATCCACTTGGCGACGGTGCGCCAGCTGATATTGAAACGGGCAGCCGCCCGTTTCAATATCAGCTCTTCTTCTACGGCTTTAACCATCTCGGCTCGACTCCGGGGTAGAAGGCGTGCGTTATTGTGGACGTTCATGTGGCGGCGGTTGTTGACGGTTTGGAGCTTTCACAACCCCATCCTCTCAACTCCTCGTCACATGAACAACCTCTTGAAACTTCACATCTAACCCCTTTGACCTTTTGGACTATTCCGGCCAATTTAGCTGTACCATAAACGAAATGAAAGTTGATCCAGCAAAGATTGAAGCCAGCATTCGAGAAGCCTTCCGTTGCACCGCCCCTATAAGTTCTCTGTCAAAATATGAGGCAGAGGAACTCAACTATGACATACACCGGTACGATAACCCTGCCGTTCAAAAGCTTCTTCCTCTTTTATTAATCAGAGAAATGCATACGCTGGCATCAGGAGAACGTGCATGGTCGAGTGATGGTCTTATCTACTTCTTGGATGGCTACTTAATGGGGCGTATTCCTGCCAGTGAATCCCCTGAGGAACTAACGTCATACAAGTATTTGTGTGATTCGCGAGCCGCAACGTTTTCGCAATTCACGCACAAGCAAGCTGCCGCCATTTTGCTATGGTTGGAAAATATTGCATATCGAGTATACAAAGATGATTATCATAAGGATTTGGAGTCGGCTATGCTATTCTGGAAAGATAAAGTAATATAAATTGGCGCTTTAGTCCGTAATTCCGCCGCGAGCTTTCTGTGCTATTGGTTTGGAGAGTAGATTTCAAATGATCCGTTTACGTTCGATCTGAACCTGAAGTGAAGAGGGCCTCCGACTGCCCCAACCGTGTGCCCGGCGCATTGGTGGATAAGTCGCCTCCAGTTAAATTTTTTACTATAGCCTTTTCCCCCTTCGAAAGAGCAGCCGTGGCTGGTGAATTGGGCCTCAATGTCAGGAGATTGAGCTCCCTGGCAACGGCCACTTCGATGTCGCGTTTGGCGGCGTGCTGGCCTTTGACATCGGCGAAGTCGGCATCGTAGTGGAGGTGGTCCTCTTCGAAGTCGAGCGCCGGGATGGGGGCGATCTGCTCATTGCCGCGAAGGTGCTCGAAGGTCTGCCGCAGGTTGCACACGCCATAGACGGTGATGCCGTGGACAAGCGCGGCTTCTGCCGCGTTTTCTTCTGGGACGAGGATGGTCGTCTTCCCTCTGCGGTGGGCTTCGATGGTGATAGGGAGGATGCTGTTGACAGCGCGAATGCTGCCATCGAGCGCCCGTTCGCCGACGATGCACGCTTCGGAAAACACAGGGAGGTGGAGCTACTCGGTGGCGGCAATCATGCCAAGGGCGATGGGGAGACCCCTCCTTCTTCACATCCGCCGGAGCGAGGTTGATGGTGGTGCGGCCCTTCGGCATGCGGTAGCCGCTGTTGGCGACGGCGGTGGTGATGCGATCTCGGCTTTCCTTTACTGTGGCGTTGGGGAGGCCGACGACGACAATCACCGGTGCGCCCGCTGCCGTGTTGACTTCGATCTCCACCTCATACGCATCAACTCCATAGACCGCCGCCGAGTAGACCTTAGCCAGCATTCCGTTTTTCTACCCGGTGTGCCGGGTGGATGGGAAAGCGGCAAATGCCTCATCGCCGGTGAAGCCAGCATCGGCTTGAAGCGAGCCACTGGACACCATCACCGCGTCTACTTGGCGTGGCAATAGGGGCCACTACGCTTATATGGCCAAGTGGCGGGCGAAGGATCGGCCCGACGCGCGGGAGGGGGCGCTTGCAAAAAGATCGGCTTACTCCGCACGACCGTCGAAGTGCCAGATGAGAGGGTCGAGTGGATAATTGGCGCGGGCGGCGTGGCCGTCGCTGTAGAGGAGGTTTAGTCCTTTACCTTGGTAGTGGGGCCGGGGGAAATTGCTCAGAGCGGGGTCGGTGTTCTGGTCGGGCTCTTTTTTCCAGATGGCTTCGTCAAAGGCCCAGATCGCAAGCGTGCGCGGGCCGGTGTAGGCAACGCAGAAAATCATCCCATGGGAGGAGGGGGTGCGGATCTCCTGAAACCGGGAGGGGGTGTAGTTGCTACGGCCGTAGACAAATGCACCCCCGGGGCTCGGGAAGCTCTGGTGGTAGCGGTAAGTGCGTTTCTGTCGAGGGGTGCGGGAGGGGTCGTCCGGGCAGAGGAAGGCTTTTGTGAAAGGGGTGTCGCCGTTTTTGATGGTGGGGGCCAGGTTGAGGTAGGGGCCGAGGTTATACATCCAGTTTGGATCGGCCGGGCGGTAGGGGAGAAAGCCGTTGCGGTCTCCGATAAAGCCGTGGGCGGCGACGCCGAGGGCCCGGAGGTTGCCAAGGCATTGGGCCGCCCGCGCGGTGGCGGCGGTGTTGCGCGCCCAGGGATAGAGGAGGATGGCTAAGACGGCGACTACGGCCAATGCGATGGCTATCTCCAGTACGGAAAACGCAGCACAATGGGTGCGCCGAGGCTTCGGATATGGAGGGGGGAACATAGTGGCGGAGGCTACACGATGCAGGTAGCCAGCTTTTGCGCGGTGGGCTCGGGCGCGGCCTGTGTGGGGACGGTTTGCGAGAGGCGGCGAAGCTCCCGGAGCTGCTGGTTCATCGCTTCTTGCAGGAGGCTGATGTCGGTGCCGTTGATAAGGAGGTTCATCCCCGCGGCGAGCCACCGCTGAAGTGCGGCAGGCTCCTGCCGGAGCAGGGGGAGGTGGATGCCCACGCCGACGTTGTGGCGCCGGCAGCGGAGGATGATGTCTTCCACCGTGCGGACAAAATCCGGATGCCCGTACTCTTCGGGGATACCCATGGAGGTGGTGATGTCGTGCGGGCCGAGGAAGACGGCGTCTACCTCGGCTGCGGTGATGAGGGCTTCGAGGTTTTCGATCGCGGGGACGCTCTCGACCCCGATAATCAGGTAGCTATTGCGGTTAAAGGTTTCGAGATAAGCCGCCATCTCGGGCGAGAGGGTGCGGGTGCCTTCGCGAAGCTCGCGTTGGTAGAGCCCTTTGAGCGGGCGATGGCGGATAACGCTGGCGGCTTGGCGGACTTCTTCTTCCGTCTCGACATAGGGGGCGATGATCCCCTCTGCCCCGGCGTCGAGCGCCATGGCCATGGCGGCAGTATCTCCCGCAGCAGGGACGCGCACGATGGGCGAGACACCGCATTGCCCAGCGTAGAAGCGGCAGAGAAGGCTGATCTCGTTGCGGTCCAGCGGCAGGTGTTCGGTGCAGAAGAAAGCAAAGTCCATCTCCATCTGTGCGGAGAGGAGGGTGACATTCGGGTTGGGCAGGGTGGTGATGTGGGTGCCAAAGACACACTGGCCAGCGCGCAGGCGGGCTCGCATTTCAGATCCGGTCATAAAGGAGAAGAGAAGAGGTTAGGGTTGGCAGGTGGCGTCGCCGCTTTATAGCGAGGGTGTTTTCAGGCGCACGGGGATCATTCGCCCGCGCGGCTCGGGGGTTTGGTTTGCCATGAGCTGACGGAACATTTCCCCCACGACGCGGCCAAACTCAAACATGCTCAGGTCTGGCAGGGTGCAGGTGTGGCGGCAATGCTCGGGCTTGATGGGGGCGTTGCAGTGGGTGATGTCGACCCTCTCGATCACCCCGGCCTCTCGCGCGGCGGCGGCCACGCAGTCTGCCTGAAATTCATTACGGCAAATGAAGCCGGTGGGCGGGTTCTCCTCGCGGAAAAGGCCGAGCACCAGCTCGCGGATGGCGGCTTGCTCCCCCGGAGTGCTGCGCATCCGGAGAGTGTTGGAAGGGAGGCCCGCTGTGGTGAGCGCCTCGTTGATACCGTCATGAAGGAGGTGCTCGCCGATGGACCATATATCCCGCATGATGGTGACAAGCCGCCGATGCCCGCGCTCCAACAGCCAGCCGGTGAGGAGCCGCCCCACTTGCAGCTGGTCCCACTGCATCCAGCAAAGGTTGCCCAAGTCTGCCTCCACGCCGCCTTCGACGACGGTGGGGATTCCCGATTGGTTGAAGAACGCCCGGATCTCCCGCGTAGGCAGCATGAGCACCACGCCATTGAGCATCTCTGCCGCGGCGGCTTTGCGCACGATCTCCTGCACATAGGCCAGGCTCTGGTTGGGGACGAAGTGAAAGTGGGCAGAAAGGTTCCCGAGCACGGAGCGCATCCCCGCCATCTGCTCTCCGTGGTTGCTCTGCAGCAGGTCTAAGGCGTGGGATTGCTCCGGGCAAAAAAAGTGGATGTTGGCCGTCTCGATGTCTGCCCCGATGCCGCTGCCGATGAAGGTGCCTGCCTTAGGGCGGCGCTCGAGGATATTGCGCCGGGCGAGCAGCCCCATTGCCCGCTGGGCGGTGACGATGCTCATCCCCAGGAGCTTCCCGGCTTCTTCGGTGGTGATGTAGCGGTCCCCCGGCTTCAGGCCGCAGGCGCGGATGTGGCGTTCCAGCTTGGCGGCGGATTCCTCGACGCGGCGGGATGAGGCAGGGTGGGCGGGGTTGGGTTCGTTGGTAAGGGGCATGGAAAAAGGACTGAGCGGAAAGTATAATATTAAGCTCGTTTGTAAAGGGTTTTTAGAAAGTCGCGAATTCAAAACGGGGGCTGAAATTGGAGTTTCTCACTTATTTTCAGATACTTATATATTCATTCTGGGTTTGTTTCAGGGTTTATAATAAATAAAAGATATTGACTTAAATGGAAAAAAACAAAAAATGCCGCCTCATGAAACGAACTCTTTTCTGCTTGGCGATGGTGGCCTGCCTCGGTTTTGCGCAAGGGGCGGATGCCTCTGCCGTGGTAAGCTGGGGTGGGAATTACGTGACGGCCAGTACGGACTTGGGGGGGCGCGGGGGGGATTACACGGTGGCGGGGGCGGGCCTTTGGGTTTATACGGGGGCGGCCAGCCGTTCCTCGCCTGTGGCCCCCGGCTACACGGGTTCCCCGTTTTACTGGGGGGCCTACCTGGTGCGTGGCACGGGAGATGGAAGCGCCAGTGTGCGCAACTTCAGTAATGTTGATGTGATGGAGGGCTCGCCAGATACCCTCCGCTTTCTGCGTGCCAACAGCGGCGGGGTGACCTCCTACACCGGCGCGGCGTTCGTTTCGTTTTTGAAGAGTGATTTTCTCAACGGGCACGATACCGGGTCGTTCACTTTCGGTTCCCTGGAGTCGCTTTCCGTGACGACTTCCTACGCGCTCCTTACGGGCTACCGGTTTGCCATCCTCTCCGGCGGGAGCTGGTACTTGAGCGAGGCGGCCAAAACGCCCCTTGGCTCCAATACTCCAGACACGCTGACACTTAGCGGCGCGGCTCTGGCGGATAGCCAATGGGCGGCGTGGTCTCCCACGGGCGGGGCAAATTCGAGGCTTGGGGCGCTCCCGGGGAGCTTTGGGGTGGATGGGTCCGCCTTTACTGACATCCAGGGGTTCGGCGTTTTCATGGAAATCAACCCGGCGGCGATTATCGGGCAGACTTCGGGCATCCAGATTTCCAGCTTCCAGGTGGTGGCGGTGCCGGAGCCAGGGTCGCTGGCGTTGGCGGGTGGCGGCATCCTGGCGTCGTGGCTGGTGCGGCGTCGGCGTTGCTAGGTTGAATCCCGGGTTCCCCCTTTATGTTTTTTCCGAGATCGTTGTTTGCAGGCGCTCTCTGGGTGAGCTGCGCCACCCCGCTCTTCGCCGGAGAGGCGGCCCCCATTGTAGAATACCAGGGCGGGAGTGACCCCGCCGCCGGAGAGGCTCCGCAATGGGAGCGGACGGCCTCCGGGCAGGCTGTCGCCGAGGGGCCTGTGGAAGGCGAGAAGCCCGCTTGGCGCGTGAGCGATGGCGGTAATGCCGTCCTCTACTACCGCCACGCTGTGCCGGAGGAGGTGCAGGCACGCGCTGCCGAACAAGGCTGGCGCTTGAGCGTGGAGTGCCGCCTGCACGCGCCCGAATCACGAACGCCCGGCTTTGCCACGTATGTCGGGTATGTCGATACCGCTCGCAAACAGCGTTTCCTGCTCGGCATCAACGCCAACGAAAAAGGCGAGCCGCTGCTCATCTTTAACAAAAACCCGGCAGACTGGGTGGAGCTCTCTGGCCTCAAAGCGGATGAGTTTCACCGCTACGAACTCGTCTACCAACCGGAGATGCGAACCGTGCGGCTTTTGGTAGACGGGGAAGAGCGGGGCCCCGAGATCCCAGCCGTTGCCCCCGGTGTCAACAATGTCGACGGCGTCTTTTGGGGTTCGGGAGATACCGCAGCCCAAGGCGAGGCGGATTTCCACCGCGTCCGTTTCGAAATTCTTTCTCATCCGTAAATGAACATCCACACCTCTTCCCGGGCTGCGCTGGCGGCCCTCGCGCTGGTGGCGGCTCCGCTTGCCTATGGGGCATCTGAAGACGCCTCCCTCGTCCTCCACTACCGATTTGATGCGCCAGCCGAAACCGTGCGCGATCTAAGCGACCACGGCAATGACGGCAAGGTCACCGACGGGGAGTTTCTCCCCGAGGTGGAGGGCCGCCGCAATGTACTGCGCCTTAATGGCAAGTCTTCCTATGTCGACTGCGGCAGCGCAGAGTCGCTCCACCTTTCGGGAGATGCCACGTTGGAAATGTGGGTCCGTCAGAATGGCCCGACAAAGGATTCTTGGGGGCTTCTCTTTGGTGAGAGCCCGGTGAGGAGCTTCCATTTCTCCATCACCTATGACTATGGGCTGGGGCTCTTCTACCGGGGCACGGAGTTTAATCATACAGAGGCGATGGTGATCCCCGCGCCACGCAAGCTGTTGGGGCCTGAATGGACACACCTTGCCATGGTCGTGGAGTACCCGCGCTGCCGCTTCTACCGCAATGGCGAGCTGGTGCGCGACGCCTTCATGCCGATCCCCGGGCTCACGAAGCTTAGCCGGCTCTCCAAACGCATCGGCGGGGGAGAGAAATCGTATGCGCCCATTGATCTCACGGAGGTCCGGGTCTACCGCCGCGCTGTTTCGGGGGAAGAGATCGCCCTGCGTGCGGCAGGCAAGGAAGCCAACCCCGCAGAAGCGCGGGAGCTGGCGGTAGAGCCCGACTGGTACGCCGGGGAGCTGACGGTGCGCCTCGTGCAAAAGAACCGCAAGCCCGCCGGGGAAGAGGCAGAGTTTGTCTTCACCGAGGGCGGGCGCGAGGTGGCCCGCGCGACTGGCGCTTTCAAGAACGTCTCGGGGAATGAGTCGCAGCGGTTTGAGGCGGTAGCCCGCATTCCGCTCAAAGGGCTGGGCGCCAAGGTAAAGGTAGCAGCCCGCGTTGGAGCGCAGGAGAGCGCCAGCCGCGAGGTCGCATTGCAAAAGCCGGAGTGGATCCACAGCAAAGCCGGGCGCACAGCCGCTATTTTACCTCCGTGGACTCCCGTGCGCGTAGAACGCACCGACGGCGCGCTGACGCTGCACGTCTGGGGGCGGAGGTATGAGCTGGGGGCGGCTCTGCTCCCCGCCCAGATCGAGGCCGCTGGCCGTCCGTTGCTGGAGCGCCCCGCCTCGCTGGCCGCGCGGGTGGCTGGAAAGGAGGCCGCGTGGGAGGCTGGGCCGGTTTCGGTAGTGGAGGAAGAAGGGGGCGGCAGCGTCCGCCTGGAGCAGGAGCTTCGCTCCGGACCGATGCGCCTCAAGGCGCGGGCGAAGGTCGATTTCGATGGCTTCATCACCTACGACCTGGAGCTGGCCGCAGACACCCCGGCAAACCTGGATCGGCTCGCGCTGGAGATCCCCTTCCTGCCAGAAGAGAGCCGCCTCTGTTATGCGGAGCGAGTCTTCCCGAAAGAGGCGGGCAAAGCGATTGCGGAGTGGTTTAGCGGGGCGGTGGAAGGGCCGCTGGCATTCCAGTTTAGCCCGAATCTCTGGATCGGCGGGAACGACCGTGGGCTGACGTGGCAGGCCGAGTCCAACGCCGCGTGGAGCAACGCCGACCCGCAGCGGGCGATCACCATCACCCCCGGCAAGGCGGGCACCCTCCTTCAGGCAAATTGGGTGGATACTGCCCGAGAGCTAAAGCCGGGAGAGAAGCTCCACTACCGCTTTGCCCTGTTGGCCACCCCGGTAAAGCCGCTGGAACGCGATGCGTGGGCCCTACGTGTGGCGCGTTACGAGCCTTGGGGGCTTGAGCCCGAGATCCCCACCCGCAAAACGAGCAACGGCACCCCGGAGGCCAAAGCGATTGCCGACCTCGGCGTGCGCCACCTCTTTACCAACATCAACGATCTTTGGCCGTGGCCATTGCCCATCAGCGAGGCGTTCTCCCGCGCGACACACGGCTACATCGACGCCTTGCACGCGCAGGGGGTGAAGATGCATAACTACACCATCCACCAGCGGATGCCGACGACCACGCCGGAGTTTGACCTCTACGGCCTTGCCATGAGCAACCGCCCCCTCAAAGGCCAGTACGTCCCCACCGTCAGCGGCAAGCCCGAACGGCCCGGCTCGCTTGCGTTGGGGCTGGGGGCAGACTCCCAATCCTGTTCCTTCATGTGCCCCAAGAGCGAGGCATTGCAGGACGCCTTCATGCACGCGCTGGAGCGTCGGCTCAAAACCTATAAGGACGACGGCGTTTACCTCGACGGCACGGTACACATCGTCCCTTGTTCCAACGAAATCCACGGCTGCGGCTACCGCAAGGCAGATGGGACACTGGAGCCGACGTACCCGGTCTTTGGCGTGCGAGAGATGATGCAACGCATCTACGCGCTGGTGCGGGAGAATGCGCCCGGGGGGATCGTGGATGTCCACTGCTCCTTTGGCTACAACCCGGCCTCGCTGGCCTATGCCGATATCATGTGGACGGGGGAGCAATGGCACCATCTCCGCAAAGTGGGGACCGACTACGTGGCCGGAGAGCTGACGCTCGACAAATTCCGCACGGAGTTTACCGGTCGCCAGCTAGGCATCGCCGCAGAGACCCTCCACTACCGCTTGCGCAACCCGATGAAGATCGCTGCCACCTCGCTGTTGCACGACATCTCGCCGCGCTACAGCTTGCAAGGCTTCGACAACGTTACCGGAAAGGCAGACCCTTACTTCGCGCTGTTGCCCGAGCTTTGGAAAATGCGGGACCGCTTTGGCGCGCAGGATGCAGAGAAGCTTTTCTACTGGGAAAATGCCGAATACGCCACGGTAGCGGGCGACCAAGGCTACGTCACCCTCCTCAAGCACCCGCGCAATGGGGTGCTGGCGCTGGTTTCCAACCTCTCGCAGGGGCAGCAGGAGCTGACGGTGAAGTTTGACCTCGCCAAGCTCGGGCTGGCAGAGGGAAAGGTGCGGGCCTGGTACCCGCTTACCGGCAAGGAGGCGACCTTCGCTGCCGGAGGCGAGGCCAAGGTGCCGTTGGAATCTGAGGAGTGGGCTTATCTCTGGCTCCAACCGGAGGGGGGGGAATGAAGCGCACCCCGTTTGAAGTAGAGTTGCAAACCATCTCCGAAGGGTACGATCGCCAGAGCTGCTGGGTCCACACTCGGGCGGGCACCACCCCCGGCGCGGTCGTGCTTACGATGCAGAAGCTTCGGCTCACGGGCGATGATGTCTTCTGCGAGCTTCACGAGATGCGCACGGACGATGGCGGGGCCACCTGGAGCCGCCCCATCGCCCACGCAGAGACGCTGGGCCGCCGCCCCTCCGGGGGTGGGGTGGAAGAAGGCGTGAGCGATTTTACCCCCGCCTGGCACGCCGCCTCCGGCACGCTCTTGGGCACAGGGCACACCGTCCTGTATCACAACGACAACCTCCCCCTGCACCCACGCCCGCGCCAAACGGTCTATAGCGCCTACAACCCCACCACGCGCACGTGGAAGCCGTGGCGGAAGCTGGAGCTGCCACCCGGGCCAAAGTTTGCCTGCGAAGGCGCGGGGAGCACGCAGCGGCTCGACCTCCCCAATGGCGAAATTCTCCTGCCAACCTACTTCGGCATTGCAGAGACCGTCAGCGACGGAGTCTACATCCAGCTCGTCTCCACCGTGTTGCGGTGTACGTTTGATGGGGAGACCCTCCGCTACCACGAGCACGGCAGCGAGCTGACGCTGCCCGAGGGGCGTGGCTTTGGAGAGCCCTCGCTAGCCACCGTTGGCGGGCGCTACTTCCTCACGCTGCGCAATGATCTCGATGCCTATGTCGCCACCAGCGCGGATGGCCTGCACTACGATACGCCGCGCCCATGGACGTTTGATGATGGCTCTTCACTGGGGAGTTACAACACACAGCAGCACTGGGTCACTTATGGGGACGCCCTCTTCCTGGTCTATACGCGCAAGGGGGCTGATAACGACCACATCATGCGCCACCGTGCACCGCTCTTCATCGCGCAGGTAGACCCTGAGCGCCTCTGCGTGGTAAGGGAGACAGAGCGCATCCTCGTCCCGGAAAAAGGGGCCCGGCTTTGCAACTTTGGTGTGACGCCAGTGGGAGAGAAGGAAGTATGGGTAACGGTGGCCGAGTGGATGCAAACCAAGTTGCCCGATCCTTTCGACTTTCGCATTTGTGAAGCGTATGGAAGTAAAAACCGTGTCTACGTTGCGAAGATTCGTTTTCACTAGTTTCACCGTTGGGGTGTGCTGGTTAGGTATCGCCCATGCAGAGGGGCCGCGCATGCTTCGGCTGCGGGAGGGGGAGGCTCCGGCCAACGCCCCCGAGGTGATGACCAAAGGGGGCGGCGTGGCCAATGTTTCCGTACCGGAGATGGCGGTGCACCTGCCCGCGCCGGGAGAGGCCAACGGGTTGGCGCTCCTCGTGCTCCCGGGTGGATCGTACCGGGAGGTCGGTGCGTTTGCCGACGGGATGCGCACCGTGCCGCATTTTGTACCCAAGGGGGTAGCCGTCATCGTGCTCAAGTACCGCACACGGCCTCCCTCCCGCGATGTGGTGCGCGATGCGCTGGCGGATGCCCAACGCGCCATGCGCCTGCTGCGGGCTCACGCCCGCGACTGGGGGATCAAGCGCATCGGAGTCGTCGGTTCATCGGCGGGTTCGCACCTCGCCCTGAACCTCGCCACCCATGCCGATGGCGGAGCCACCGATGCCTCGGACCCGGTGGAACGCGAGAGTTGCAGGCCGGATTTTCTGGTTCTCCTTTGCCCCTGGCCCAACGGGCGCGGCGCAGAGCAATTCCCTATCGGTGCAGAGACGCCCCCTGCCTTTATCGCCGGAGCCAAAGACGATCGCATCGCCCCGCTTGCCTTTGCGGAAGACCTTGTTGCCGCGTATCGCAAAGCCGGGGTGCCTGTGGCACTCTGGGAGTTGGAGAGCGGCGGCCACACCGCATTCAAACAAGTGCATAACCCCGGCTACCATTGGATGGCGCGTGCCACCGAGTGGTTGCAGGAGCAACGCCTTTGGAACGAATAATCCCCCCATGCAATACCGCACTCTGGGCCGCACCGGCCTGCAAGTTTCCCCCCTTTGCCTCGGCACGATGACGTTTGGCAACGAGGCTGATGAAGCCGCCTCTGCCGCCATTTTTCAGGCATGCCGGGAGCGGGGGCTCAACCTCATCGACACCGCGGACGTTTATGGAAAAGGGCGCACGGAGGAGATCGTCGGCTCTTTATTGGCAGAATGCCGGGAGGAGTGGGTGCTCGCCAGCAAGTTCCAGGGGCGCACCGGGCCGGGCCCGAATGATCGAGGGTGCTCCCGCCGGCACGTTACCCGGGCCGTGGAGGCCTCGCTGAAGCGTCTGCGGACAGACCGCATTGACCTCTATTTTATCCACAACTTCGACCCGCTCACCCCGCTGGAGGAGACGCTTGGCGCGCTGGACGATCTGGTGCGGCAGGGCAAAATTCTCTACCCTGCCATCAGCAACGCTGCCGCATGGCAGGTGATGAAAGGGCTGGGGATTTCCGCCTTACGTGGGAGTGCCCGGTTTGAGTGCATCCAGCCGATGTACAACCTCGTCAAGCGACAGGCCGAGGTGGAGCTATTGCCAATGGCGCGGGCTGAACAACTCGGGGTCATAAGCTATAGCCCGCTGGCCGCAGGGTTGCTCAGCGGCAAGTATGGAGCGGGTGCGGCTGCACAAGGGCGAATAACGGAGAACCGTTTCTACCAAGCCCGCTACGACGAAGCATCTTATCACCACACCGCTGCCGAATTCGTAGCATTTTGCCACGAACAGGGGTGGCACCCTGCCACGGTTGCGGTGGCATGGGCCGGCGCGCACCCCGCGATCACCGCGCCCATCATCGGCGCTCGCACCCCGGAGCAGATTGGGTTGGCGCTTGCGGCGCTTGAGTTTTCGATGCCTTCGGAGCTTTATTCATCCATCGCCGCGCTTTCGCCAACCCCGCCATTGGCTACCGACCGCCGCGACGAACAAATCGGGTTGTTTATCCACTAGTGTGGTGAGTCAGAGATTCATTTCATTAGTTTGGGCGCTTTTCCGGCCCTTCTGCGTTGCTCGCAAAGCCGGTATCTATAGATATCGGCTTCGCTCGACGCCTTGAAATGCCTGAAAAATCACCTAAAAATCATTTCATTCACTTCTGACTCACCACACTAGTACTTTACAAATGACCTCGAAGCTTCCCCACGCCGTCGTGCTCGATGGCCATACAACGAACCCGGGAGACAACCCGTGGGCTCCGCTGGAGGCCCTCACCCAGCTCACGGTTTATGATCGCACCCCTGTTGGCGAAATCGCCGCTCGCGCTGCAGATGCCGAGATTGTCCTGACAAACAAGACCCCCCTTTCTGCGGAGACGCTTGCCGCGCTTCCGCGTTTGCGGCTCATCGCGGTATTGGCGACGGGGTATAATATTATCGATACCGCTGCTGCAAAGGCGCGAGGCATCGTTGTCGTGAACGTCCCCACCTACAGCACTGAGAGCGTCGCGCAGCATACCTTCGCCCTCCTGCTGGAGCTTTGCCAATGGAGCGGCGAACACAGCCGCCGCGTTCACGCCGGCGAGTGGCAGCGGTGCCCGGATTTCAGCTTCTGGGTGCAACCGCTTGGCGAGCTTTCCGGCAAGGTGCTGGGCATCGCGGGGTACGGACGCATTGGCCGCCGGGTAGCTACCATCGCGGCTGCTTTCGGGATGAAGGTGCAGTTCTTCAGCCGCCATAAGCAGAAGGAGGGGGCCGAGGGGGGGGGCTTTGTAGATTGGGCGGAGTGGCGTGCCACCTCCGACATTCTATCCCTCCATTGCGCGTTGACTGCGGAGAATCAGGGGATGATGAATGCCGAAGCCTTCGCGCAAATGAAGCGCGGGGCGTTCCTTATTAACACCAGCAGGGGGCCGCTCGTGGATGAAGCGGCCCTGCGAGAGGCGCTGGAGAGCGGGCAGGTCGGGGGCGCGGGGCTCGATGTCCTCTCCCAAGAGCCCCCGTGCGAGAACCCTCTCATTGGGGCTCCCAGGTGTATCATCACGCCGCACATCGGTTGGGCTACGCTTCCGGCTCGTCACCGGCTCATGGCGACGACTTGCGAAAACGTGTCTGCCTTCCTGCGCGGGCATCCGCAGAATGTCGTGGGGTAAACGTGGCCTGTAGGGGAGCCGCGAGGGGGACGTTTAGAGGTGCGAATGCTTTTGGGCATTGCCAAGGCCGCCTCGGAGGAAGCGGCGGGCGCGGAAGAGGAGTATCGAGAGGCCAAATCCGCCAAGCGCATAGACTCCGGGCTCCGGAACGACGCTGATGATGCCCATGGAGGCTAGTTTGGAGTCATCCCAAAAGAGGTCACCGCCGAGGTCGCTTCCGAAGTTGATTGAGAAACTGCCGGCATCATAGCCGCCGCTCGTAAATACAAGAAATTCGGCACCTTTGACGGGCTTGAAACTGCCGTCCACCTGAAGACTTAAGGTGCCACCTGCGGTGAAGCTACCCGTGACGGAAATCTGGTCAAACCCGCTGGCGGAAAACTCCAGGATGAGGTTGGAGCCGGCTTCAAACGTGAGATCGCCGTCAATCGTGAGCAAACCGGGGCTCGCACCCGGCGAGAGCGTACCGCCAGACCGGACGATGACATCGGAGACCGTGCCACTTCCTCCAAGGATCGCTCCGTCTTCAACGGAGATGCCGCTGGAGGAGGAAATGTCCCCGTGGACCATGAGCGTGCCGTCTTCAACGGTGGTGCTGCCGGTGTAAGCGCTCGTGCCGGTGAGCGTCTGTGTCCCCGTACCGGTTTTCACATAGTTGCCTGCATAGCCGGGGTTGTTGGCTAGTGTTCCGGCGAAGGTTCCCGAGCCGTTATCCACGCCAAAGGTGAAGTTCTGGTAGCCGGGGCTGGTGAAGCCGGAGCGGATGGTGCCCGATCCGCTCAGAGCATTGACCCGCACATTGGCCTCGACGCCGTTGAAGATCGCCCCAGCGGCGACGTTGAGGTTTGATTTATTGTGGGTCCAGACCTCATTGCCGTTTGAGCCACCGACAAAGGTGCCGCCCTGCACGTCGATGAGGCTGCCGGAGTCGAGCGCGAAGGTGGCGGCAGGGCCAGCCCACCGCGCGCTGATGCCTCCGGACTTCCGCAGGGTGCCAGCGCCGGAGAAGGTAGTGCTAGCCGCATAGTCGGCAGCAGGGGCTAGCTCCAACACCGCACCGGAGGCAATATTGAATGACGAAGATCTGCTCCCGTTCTCCAGTCGCAGCGTACCTTGGGCGATGGTGGTCGAGCCTGAGTAGGCGTTTGAGCCGGAGATCGTCAATGTTCCAAAGCCGGTCTTGACTACTGATCCATCCGAGCTGGTGAGACCAGTCGCGAAGGCTACATCCTGCCAGTTGGTGTCGAATGCATATTGTTGTCCGGCAGCGGTATTAAACCGCCCTGAATAGTCGGTCGTATTCGCCTCTGTGAACCGGATGGCGCCGCCGCCGAAGCTGATGGTGCCTGTTGTCCCCAAAGCGCCCGCACTGCCGACGGAGATGTTACCGCCATTGATCTCCGTACCGCCCGAAAAGGTGTTTGAACCAGAGAGCCAGAGGGTCCCATCGCCCATTTTGGTAAGCGAGCCGCCGGAACTGGCGAGATTGGTCGAAAGCGCCATGCTTGCGCCGTTGGTGTCGATACGGTAAAGCTGCCCCGCGGCTTGGCTGAAGCGGGAGGAGTAGTCGTCCGTATTGGTCCAAGTTGCTTGGAGCGTGCCGCCGTTAAACGTAATCGTCCCGGAAGAGCCGATCGCCCCACGGCTACCGAGGCGGAGGGTGCCGGCCGAAAGAATCGTCCCCCCTGCGTAGCTGTTGCTCCCTTGCAGGATGAGCGTGCCTGCGCCGGTTTTTGCCAACGTCGCTGCGGTGTATCCGCCCGGCGAGGCATCGGCGATACTCCCCGCCAGCGTCATTGTGCCGGAGGATACTTGAATCGTCGTCGTCCCACCATCAAGGAACAGCGAGCTGCCCGCCCCTACGCCGGAGGCAGAGGCTGTCATGCCCTGCGGGCCGCCCATGCCGCCTGCTCCGCCGGTGACGCGCCCGTCCCACATGGCTCCATCAATGATCGTGAGGGACCCGCCCGTTTCGGACCGGACAAAGATATTTCCACCAGCGGCACCCCCACCGCCCCCACCGGAGATGCTGAAATTGAGATTGTGGGTGACGTAGACGCTCGCACCCCCGAGGTATCCGCCCTGCACAACCGCCATGAAGCTTCCGCCGCCGCCCCCACCGAAGCCCCCTGCGCCCCCGTACCCGGAGAGATGTGGTATTGCTCCTCCTCCACCGCCCCCGCCCCATCCTCCGGAGCCTGCATAAGTCCTATAGCCTTGTTGTCCTGTTGCGCCACCGCCCCCGCCAAAATCGCCGCCGTTCCCGCCGCGAGAGTCGCGATTGCGGCCACCGCCACCTCCACCGCCAAATTTGCCACCGTTGCCTCCATTTTCCAGGCCACCCTCGCTGCCCCCGGCGCCACCGCCGCCGCCATACAAACCGCCATCTCGACCGATGGGAGTCCAGGATGGCGTGGGTGTGGCGCTCCAACTCGCATCGCCGCCCTGTCCGCCGCCGATTCCTCCCGCACCGCCCGCTGCGGTAGTGGCTACCGAACCATCGGTAAGCCCGCCGCCGCCGCTGCCTCCAGATCCCATCACCAAGCTGCCGTTACCGCCATTGCCGGTGAAGCCTCCGCCACCTGCCGCAGAGCTTGTCGGAGCCCCATTGCCCCCCGCGCCCATGAAGCCACCGCCTCCACCTGCAGCTCCTAGTACGCCGCTTCCCCCAGCTCCCCCCAAGCCGCCGCCACCGCCTGACTGGGGGATGGTGCTGTCCGACCCGCCTCCTCCAACACCCCCCGCACCGCCCACAGCCGCGTTATTGTAAAACGTGACGCCGCTGATTGTTACCGCCCCTGAATTGACAAAAATCGCCCCGCCCGCTCCCAAGCCGCCGCCACCTCCACCCGCACCGCCCGCTCCCCCCTTTGCCAAGCCGTTGCCGAGGCTCAGGTTGCTAATGTTGACCGCTGCGGAGGAATCCGCTGTATCGATAAAGAAAATGCGATGGAGCGTATCCCCACTGATCGTGTTCCCCATCCCCCCGCTGATGGTCACGGCTTGCGTGATGAGGGGCAAGAAGCTGCTAAGCGTGATGGTGCCGAGATGGTCCTCAAGCTGGATTGTGCTCCCGGGGTCTGCATTTGCTTGGTTGATCGCCCAGCGTAGTGTCCCGGCATCTTCTGTGTCGGCGGTGCTGGTGACGGTGTAGGTTGCGGCGATAGCCGGAGAGGCAGAAAGGGCCACGAGGAGGGCGGAGCCCAATGCTGCGATGGAAAGGTTTTTCATGATTCTAAAAATGGCTCAAAGAATGGGTTGTCGTACTGTATCCGAAGGGCCCAAGGGCCGCATATACCCCTAATAAGGGGGGGAGCTATCTAACTTGGGAATGCCTCTTTACCGGGGCGGCTTACCGGTTTGGCTGCGCGGGAACGGCTGCGCGGAAGGAGTGATAAGAAACGTGGTAGACCCTCTGGATGCCGTGAGCTATAGACAGGCGTACTAACCTTTTTCTCGCTATGGCCTCCGCTGCCTCGCTTGCTCGACTTAACCTTGCGATCATCGACCTCTTTGCGCCCGGCTTGAGCATGGGGAATTACGTGCAGCGCGCGCATGCTTTTATCGCAGCGCTAGTATCGGTAGACTTGAATGGTTATGGGGCGTTAGATAACGCGACGGGCCAGCTTGATGCTCGCTTTGATCATCATCCCGTGGGGTTGCAAACTTCGCTGGAAGCTTACGGTAGGTTTATGCACAAGTATGAGCCCTTCCGGTTTGATCCCTCGGTCAATAGCGGCAAGCCGTATAGCGCGAGGGACTTTTTTTCAAAGGGGGCGTTTCACGATCTCGATATCTATCAGGAGGTGCATCGCCCGCTCGGTTATGAGGACCACTGCTTTGTCCATGTCCCAACCGAAGCAGGGACCACGCTGTTTTTTGGACTCTTTCGCGAGGGACTTTTCCGCGCCGCAGATAAGGAGCTGCTGGCACTCGGCCAGCCACACCTTGCCAATGCCCGCCGTCTTGCCCTTGCTCAAAGCGTGGTGCTTGACCCAGCCCTCGATCCCGGCGGTTTCACCCCATTTGGTTATTCACCCCGGCAGAGCGAGATCCTTTACGGGCTTCTTCAGGGAAAGACGAACTCCGAAATCGCGGATATCCTGCATCTGCGCGTCGATACGGTGAGCGCCTATATCCGTGATATCTACGAACGGATGGGGGTAAACAATCGAGTCTCGGCTGTGCTCAATGCCGTTGCTTTGGTTCGCTCGCCCTCCGTTGGTGGAGAGCGGGTAGCGTTTCAGGTGCCCACCGACCGGGTCGGTTAACGAAGGAGCGCGTTGCTATGGCATCCTGCAGGGAACGTGGGAAGCGCCTACGCGGGTGTTATACCATCTCTCATCAATAAGGAGACTTTTAAGCTGGGTCTTTTTGAGCGAGGCGGCGTTGTCGGCCAGAGTCGCTATCAGAGATAGCGCCTCCGCCCTCCGCCTTGCCTAGCTCAAAAAATCCCTGCGCCTTAAAGTCTCCCTATTTCAGAGAAATGGTATTACTGCGTCACTTCCACCTCATACCAGAGCGTGCGATGCTCGGGGCTGATGGTGAAGCGGCGGTTGTCGACGGGCACCTCGCCACGGCGCTCGCCGCGTTCATCCAATACCCACACACGCACGCTGCGCGCCTTGGGGAAGTTGAGGTGTCCGTAGACGCCCTCTACGAGCACGGGGCCTTGGCCCCAGTCGGTGCCGACGGTGGTTTGCGCTTCATCCTTCCACCCCATGGCGGTGTTCTCCCAGCTTGCGGTGGCGGTGAGGAGGTAGCGCGAGACGGTGCGCCGCAGGAAGGTGGTGCGGTGGCTCTCTTGCTCGGTAAGCAGGAGGCACGCCCATTGGGTGCGCGTCTTGCCGGGGGTGAAGCTGAGGTCGCCGATTTCGAAATGCCGCTCTCCAGAGCCGATGCTGCCGATGAGGCCGCGCGTCTTCGGGGTGTTGATAAGGACGAGGCCGCCCGTCCCTTCGGCGTTGTTTTCCCACAAAAGCTCGCCGTTGGCGCTCGGGTGGTGGAAGCCGTCGGGTGGGGCGGGCAGGCGGGTGGCCGTGCCGCCAAGGCTGAGGGAGACAGGGTTGCGGAAGATCTCGGCCTGCGAAATGCCAAAGCGCTCTGCGGTGATCTCGGGCCCGCCCAGGCGGATAAACTCAAACGCTTGCTCCTGCGTGAGCGAGGCGACGCTCCGTTCCTTGGGCGTGGCAAGGTCGCCCCGGCAAAAGAGGTGCACGGCGGCGGGGAGGGTGACGAGCTTGGCCGGGTCGCGGTCGATGTCAAAGAAGTTGGAGACGTGGTCCAGCCCCCACTTGTCTTTGCGGTGGCTGTAGGCAAAGGCGAAGATGGCATCCCAATCTTGCAGGGCGGCGTAGGCGGCGAGCAGGGGGAGCGATTCGGTGCCGTAGCGGTTGGGCGCGGGGTGGCTGTACTCGGTGACGATATACGGCTTGCCCTCGGGCCGCATGAGCGACATCGGCCCCAAGGTGCCGCCGCCGCCCACCCCGGCCATGGGGAGGTTGCCCACAGCCCAATGCTCAAGGTTCCATTCATTACGCGGGAAGAGGGGGTGCTGCCAGTAGGCGTGCACGTCTACGACATCAAAGAGGGTCTGCATCGGCGTCGGGCTGAAGCCGACCTGGGTGCCCACGAGCAGGCTGCCGACGCGCAAGTCGTCCTTGAGGAAGCTGCGCATTTCCTTCCAGTACGCCTCTTCTACAGACCAGAGGAAGCGGACCCACGCCTGCTGGAGCGGGATGCCGTTGCCCGCGAAGCTGGAGCGGCGCAAGAGATCGGGCGGCCCGCTATTGGGGTCTGTAGGTGGCGTGCCGGTGCGGAAAGAGGGGGCCGCAAAAACGAAGCGCCCGGCAGTGTCGCCCAGGTTGCCAAAGCCGATACGGGCGACTTCATCCGTCGCCCCCGGCGTGACAACGAAGCGGTAGCTGCGCCACCCGGGGGTGAGGGCAAGCTGGGTGCTCCAGAGGACGCGCCATGGGGAGTTGGCCTGTGAGACGCTCACGCTGATGGTGCGCGGCACATCCACCCAGGCGTTGAAGGCAAAGGTATACGGCTTCCCGGCCTGGAGGGGGAGGTCTCCCTGGTGCACCTGCACATGCCACCCGGCAGAGCCGGTTTGCGAAATATCGACCTCCAGCGCGGTGTGCCCTTCGCGGGTGCGCCCGGGGCGCAGCTCGGCTTGGGCGGAGCCGTGCGTTTCCAGCTGCCAGGCGGGCTGGCCGGGGAGCCCGGGCCGCAGCAGCTCGGGCCCTTGCGGCTCGCGCCCGGCATTGATGAGGGCGTGCACTTTTTCGGGAGACCCGGCTTCGCTCTGGAGCCACTGCTGCCACCGCTCGCGCAGGAGGCTCAGGTACGGGTCCGGCAGGGTGTCGAGGTGGCCGCGCCACCATTGGTCGATCAGGGAGTTCTCGTTATTGATCTCCACGAAGGCCACGGCGGGCTCCTCGGCATAGGGGGTGCCGGTGTGTGGGTTGCGGTGGGTGAGGAGGGCGCGCGCGTACTCTTTCTGAGAGTCGATCATCGCGGGGTGAAACTGGTCGATCCCTTTGAAGTACTGCGGCATCTCGGGCCAACGCGGCAGCCCGGGGTAGACTCGCCCGACATGCAGGTTGAGGTTGATGTAGATGCCCTGCTTTTTGAGCTCGGCGACAAAAAAATCGAGCCGCTCCAGCATGGCGGGGTGGAGCGTGCGCCCATCTTCCTTAAGCAGCCCCTCCGGCGCGGGGAGAGTATCAATGTGGTGGAAGCGCACGCAGTTGATCCCCAGCTTGGCGAGCCGCGCGGCAAGCTTGGGGGCATCTTCGGCAGAGGGGAGGGCGGCCCCGAAGCAGAGGTTGATGCCGAAGAACCGCACCCGCTTGCCTTTGAGGGAGAGCCGCCCCTCGCGTACTTCCACAAAGCCATCAGCCCCGGCGGGGCGCGGCTCCTGCGGGGCAAGGCTTACAAAGGTGGGGCTGGCATCGTCCCACGGGATTGTGAAGGGGAAGAGGGCCGCGGGCGCTGCGGTATCCACAGGGGGGGGAGGTTGCGCTTCCTGTGCTCCGGCTGGCAGGAGGGGGGCTGCGGCAGCGAGTAGGAGAAAGGGCAGCAACTTCATGTCAGCCGCTCCTAGAACCGGAAGAAGTCTTGCGCGAAGAGCCCGTGCCGCCGCTCAAAGAAGTATTGGAAGGAGACGCGCAGGCTGAAGTCGTTGTAGTTCGGCGCAACGTTCACGCCGATCTGCCCGCCCAAGGCCCAGTTTTCGCTCAAGAGGGTGAGCCCCTCGAGGTTCAGGCCGATGGCCACGCCCGAGGAGGAAATGGGGGAGTACCAGCGCCCATCGGGGTTATTGGGGAAGAGGGGCGCGGAGTCCTGTTTGTTGGTCTGGAGGCCGAAGGAGGCCGAGCCGCGCAAGAGGGAGTTGCCCCCCTGTTTGGTCATGAATTGCCCAGACATCGAAACCTGCGCGAGGTACTTCGGGCTGAAGTAGCCGCCCTGCCCGTAGGTGAACTGCGAGAGGTTGCGGTTATAAAAATCAAACGAAAGGGTGGGCCCGAGGGTGATGAACTCAAACCCCTCGTAGTCGAGCGCTTTGTTGACGGCGAGTGCAAAGGCGGTGTGGGCGTTGTTGGGGACGTTCTTGCCCTGCAACATCCCTGCGCTCAGAGCGCCGTAGAAGCTCCAGCGGTTCTTCATCTGGTTGAAGACGGAGAAGCGCCCGCCCGTTTCGGTGACGCGCCCCCACGTCTTGCCGGTGTACGGATCTTTGAGGCCGGTGTAGCTCAAGATCGAGTCTTTGACCGAGTTGCGGTAGACCTCGGCATGCCAGTAGCCCCACGTCTGCGCGCGGCGCAGCCCGAGCGCGCCGACGATGGTGGGGGAGACGGCCCCGCCAATGGGGCTGATGCCCAGCTCTACCGAGGGGGTCAGGAAATTTTGGTACTCCCACCGTACCCGGGCGTCTACGAGGCCGTTGTAGCTGGTCTGCGGCTGGTAGCGGTAGTTGCCAGGCGGGGTGCCATCGGGCGGGTAGTGGCCGTAGCGGGTGTCGGTTTGGAGTTGCCCGGCATCGAGGTGGGTGACGCCCACTGCCACGTCGATCTGGTGGCGCGCCTGCGCATAGATCGTGGCCCGGAGCCGCGCGCCATACTCGGAGAGCTGCGAGGTGCCATCCGTCCCCGAGCGGTTGCGGCCGATGAAATCCACCGCGGCGCTCGGCGAGGTGATGCCCTGCAAATCCTTGAAGCGCTTCGGGTCGTACTGGTAGGCCATCCGGTGGAGGCCAAGGTCGTAGTATTTCTCGGCGATGCGCTGCTCGTAGAGCTTGGCGATCGGCCCACCCTTTTGCTCGACGATCCGCTCCAGCCCTTCCCAATCGCGGTCAGCAGCGTAGGTAGTGTAGAGGCCATGGGCGGCAAAGCGGTCGGGCTTCGCGTTGTAGAGTTTGAGGAACTCCTGCCGTGCCTTTTCGCGCTTGCCGGCGTTGTAGTCGTTCCACGCGGCGACGATCTTTTCCTCCCGGGTGAGCGGGCGGCGCTTGCCTGCGGCATCAAGGTTGGCGGCGCTTCCGGCAAAATCGCGCGAGCGCAGGTTGGCCACGGCACGGCGCGAGGAGATGTCGGCCAGCACTTTCTGCATGCGCGGGTACTGCTGCACGCGCCAGCGGGCAACTTGCTCGGCCTGGTCGTAGCGCCCCATGCGGAAGAGGGTGAGCGCCATGCCGTAGGCGGCTTCGTTGTTCTCGGTGTTCCACTGGAGCGCCTGCTCAAACCATTGGTAGGCGAGCTGGTTATTACCATCCCGATACCGAGCCCAGCCAAGGGCGGAGGCAAGCGCAGAGTCGCGGTTGGTGGCAGCAATGGCCTCCACCTCGCCATACTGGCGGCTGCTGAGCATCCGCGAAATATTCGGCCCCGGCTCGGGCTCTGCCGGGCGCGAGACGCCCTGCTGCGCGTCGTCGTAAATAATGGCAGGCGAGACATCCTCCGAGGGTGGGGGAATATCGGCGGTTGTGGCCGAAGGGTCGCCAATCTGCCGGGGGATGTGGGGCTGCTGCGCGGCGGGGGCCTGTTGGGCAGGCACCGGGTACGCATCAAAAGGGGCGCTATAAGCCGGGGGCTCCGAGGCTTGCGCGAGGAAGACGGAGTCGTTCTGGTACGGGTAAGCGGTGGCTGGCGTACTTTCGCTGGCGACGAGTGGCTCCGCCGTTGCCGGGGGGAGGGGGATTTCGACTTGGATCGACCCCGGCAAGTCTGCGGGCCGGGCCATGGTGCGCACAGGCGGCGGGGTGGGCGTATACGCGGCTGGGGGCTGCGGGGCTACCGCCTCGGGCGGGGGGATATTGTAGTACGGCTGGGCAAACGGGTCGGCAATGCGCCCGCCCGGGCCGGGTAGAAAGTCGGGCCGCTGGCCGTACTCCTCCGGCGGGTTGGCGGGCGGAGGCAGCGGGTGGCTCTGTGGCGCAGCCGTGGTCGCATACCCGGCAGCCCAGGCGGGCTCGGCGGCGGGCGGCTGGGGAGAGTAAAGGGGCTGCTGCGGTTGCGAATGTGGGGCCTGCCTTTGCTGCGGGGCCGGGGGGGGCGTGGAGCGTGGCTCTTGCGCCGGGGTCCTTTCCCAAAAGAGGGGTGCGAGGTGCAACACCTGTAGGGGGTAGAGGCTGGCCCCGAGCATTTCGGCAAGCGCCTCCATCCGCCACGGGCTGGCCGATGCGGAGGGGAAGGTGGCCGCCCCAAAGCCTTGCCCCGCCGCCAATGAGGGCAGCGCCGAGACGCACGCGAGCGTGCACCAGCGGGCCAAGGGCTGCAGCCGCGTGCGGCGGCGGGAGGGGGTGGGGTTACCTTCGGGGAGTTTCACGCAGAGGGCAAAGAGGTGCGGGGGAGGGGGAAGAAAGTCAGGCCGAGTAGTCTCGCAGGTTGCTGTTTTTCTGGAGGCTTTTTATCAGGGTGAAAATAAGAATCAAGAGAGTGATTGCCACGGCCTTGAACCACGTGGCGGTGGTGAAGCGCTCGCCCAGCGGCATCTCCACCCAGGTGCTGTCGCCAATGACGCTCTGCATCGGGTTGATCGGCTCCGGTGTCGGTTTGTAGACCTCGAGGCTTTGGGGTTGCTGGTTCCAGTAGACGCTGCTCCCATCAAGCTGGTTCCAGAAGGCGCGCTGGACGAGCAGGGCCGTACGGTCGCGCAAGAGCTGGTCGGTCCGGGCGGTGAGCAGGAGCGTCCACCCGTATTCCCTTTCCTTGGAGCTATTTTCGCGCGGTGGGTAGCAGGCGAGGAAGCCGCGTTCTTCGCGGGGGGCATCGGCTTCGGGCGGTGGCCCTTCGGTAAGAGGGGCCGGGGTCTGGGCCACGTTGGTGACGACAGCATCGCGCCCGCGCTCCAGCAACATCTTGAGGTTTACTCCGCGCACCACCTCGGTATCCGGCTTGGTTTTGATGATGACGTGCTCAAAAACATCCTCGGGGATTTCCTTCTGGTAGGCATGCGGCAGGCTCCGCTCGCTGCCGATGATGATGAGGTGCCGCCCCCGCGCCGGAGTCGCCTTCGAGTCGCTCGCCGAGACATACTCCGTGGCGTGGAACATGGTGTTGGAGACTTGCGCCGCCCGAGCCATGAAGGTCCAGGTGCTTTCGATCGTCTCCACGCTGCGCCCGGCGAGGATGACGAGGATCTCCGAGCCATCGGGCTGGCCGATCAGCGGGTAGCCGGTATGGCTAAAGAGGTAGAGGTTGGGCAGCGAGGGCGGGGTGGTGCTGCGCGGTGTAGAGAGGGTGGAGTCGCGAAAAACCTCGAAGCCGCGCGTGCTGGAGCCGGGGAAGTTTAGCTCGATGGTGTTTTGCCCGATCTGAAAGAGCCGCACCGGCAGGAGCACGGTGGTGCGGCTGCTGCTCCCATCATTCGAGCCGACCGGCACGGAGATGATCTCCTGGCTTTGGTTGACGCGCGCGGTAATGCGGTCATTCTGCGAGCCGTAGTGGCTGGGGGCGGTGGTGTGGAGGTCGAGAATGAAGTCGCCCGGCAGCGTGGCGTCAAAATCGCCCGGTAGATTCATGACGACGCGCATACCGCCATTTGGCGTGCGATAGAGGCCGGTGCCGTTATTGTAGAGGTACTCGAAGGTGTGGATGGCATCGCCCCGCACCGGCTCCCTCCGCATGAAGGGGGGCGCTTTTGGGATGACGACCTTTTTGATCGAAGCCGTCGGCACGCCAGGCAGCGCAAACCGCGCGAGGCCGAGCGAGAGGATGGCGCTTTGGATGCCTTCGGCGTTGCTGCCGGTGATGATGAGCAACTCGGTGTTGGCATGTTGCGCCACCTGCCGAAGGATGAGCCGCCCGTGCGTCCCCGCAGGGATATCTGCCTCCGAGACCAGCCCGCGCAGCTCCCCCGGCAGGCCGATGATGATGTTGAGCCGCCCCGGCACGATGGCTGGCGTGGCCGATGCGATGAGGGGGCTCTCCCCGCTCCGCAGCGCCACGCCTTGGACCACGGCGGCTCCGAGCGCGATTTCGCGGTTGCCTAGCGTCGCCGCTCCGGGGAACCAGAGGTTGACGGCGATGGGCTGCTGCCGCGCGGCAAAGTTGCGGAAGGTCTGTTCCAGCGAAAAGCTTTGGATGACGGGGGTCGTAGGCCCTTTGGGGGTAGCCGGGGCGGCTGCTGCGGGCTGCTGCGGCGTAAAGGCGGGAACGACCGGGGTAGGTGCGGCCTGCGGAGGCGGTGGTTGGATCGCGATGGGCTGGATGCCGCCCCCCGGCGGAATCGCGGGGCTGGAGGCATCGCGCAGGCCGGGAGCGGCTGGCGCGCGGCCCTGCACCTGGGTGGCAATGCCACTCTCAGGGATGAAGTGCGGCAGGGTGATCTCCGGCTGCGGCTCCGTGGCCGCGGCGGGAGAAGCCGCTGTCTGCACCGGGGCCATGGAAGGCATCTGCACAGGAGGTTGCTGTACCGGGTACCCTTGTGGCTGTACCGGGACAGAAATGACCTGTGGCGGCGCGGCGGGTGGCGGCGGGGAGTAGGGGATGAGTGCCGGGTTTGGCTCGGCGACAGGGGCACGATACTCGCCAGCCGGAGGGCGTTCCTCCCGCTCGGGCAGGGTGAGGCGGCCACCGCCATCGGCCCACACCGGGGTGGCCAACGCCAGCAATACCCAAAAGACCCGGCGAGGCAGGGTGCAAGGACGCAAAAGCATTTTCGAGCGGGGCATCGGCATGGTTTTTAGGGCCTGTTAAGGTAACGGCTCAAATCGGCATAAAAGGCCCTAGTGCAACCGCTCAAAATTCGGCGCGGCAGCCTCTCTCGCCGAGGCAGTGATGGAGCGCGCGGGTTGAGGCGGCGGCGCGGCAGGGCCGGAGATTGGGGTGATCTTCCCGGGCGGCACGCTGCTGGCCTGCCCCTCGGCATCGTCTGCCACTTCCGGCATGGTGGGTAGCGGCGGGGGCGTGCGCTTGGCCGTCGCCGCGACGGCGGGGCGCTCGTCTTTGCGGCGCGAGGTAAAGAGGCTGTCGGTGAGGTGCGAGAGGTGCGGTATAAACCGGGCAAAGCCGATGCGCGCCAGCTTCAGGAAGGCTTTGAGCACGCCAACGTGGGATTGCCGCAGGTCTTGCACCTCGGCCCAGCGCTGGCTATCTCCGGTGACGAAGCGGACCCGCGCCTTCTTCTCCTCAAGCGTCTGGAGGGCAAAGGCCACGCCGAGTGTAAACCCTTCTCCCGCCTCGTCCCGGTAGTTGCGGAAGGTGACGGGGAAGGCCGTCGACTCCGTATCCTGCCCGACGAAGGCACGCAAGTGCCCCTGCGAGCGGTTATCAAGGTGGTGCTCGCTCCCCCATGGGAAGTAGAGGCGGCAGCCTCCCATGGAGAGGTTTTCAATGCGGCAGGGGATGGTGGTGTCTTCGAGCACCAGCTCCGCGGCAATATCCACGGGGATGCGCGGGTGCGCCCGCACCTGCCGCCGCTCGTAGAGCGCCCCAAGCGCCGTGATGAGGATGATCGAGTTGAACGTCCCCCAAAAGAGCGTGATCGTGAGCGGGTAAATCTGCGCCGGCCCTTTCATCAGCTCGTAAACGCCGAAGCCGATCGCCGTAAAGTTGAGCAGCGCCAGAATGTAGAAC
>JBBCKB010000065.1:0-7808 GCA_037189965.1 Chthoniobacteraceae bacterium
TGACGGCCACGTGGAGCGCCTGTCACGCGATGACTTTTACAATCCCAAAAGCATTCGCCTATTCTGGGGTGAATTAACTGCACGAGACTAAAGCGGCGCCCGATGCCATCCGATCTGTGACCTTATCCCTGCTCAAATGGAGGAGTTCGTCATTCCAGTTGATCTTATCCCGGGCTTCCGGACAACGGTTTGCGTTTTTGCCACGAAACCCGTCAGGAAGTAGCCCTTGGAAGAACCCTAGAACAATCGCCGGAATCATCTCGATATCATTCCTAATTGCAGTAGCGAGAAGTTTCCGGATATCGGCAGGGTGTAGTGCTCTCGCGGAAGTTGGACAGCCTTTTGTGTTAATCAGGCTGAGACGGAACATCGGTTTTGGTGGTATCGGCTTGAGGTTTGGTAATTGAACGCCTGGTGAGGCCGGCGGTCATTGTAGTGGTGGATGTAACTGGCGATTTCACCTCTGGCTCCAGTGATTGAAGCGAAGGCGGTGATCCAAGCGCATTCATCTTTGAAAGGGCGAATGAGGCGATCTGTCTCGCGCTGGAGTGTGAGACGCTGCCGCACGGGGTCTTCCCCGTGGCCTTGGCCTCCGATGGGGTGCCGCCGCACGAGGTGGCAGTGCCGGAGCTGGGCTACGAGCCGGAGAGCTTCTTTACGGCGGCAGGGGACGGCCGGGTGCCGCAACCGGCGCTTTACGGCAGGTAAATAGCCGGGATGTATTGCCGGCCGACGTAGTGGAGGCCGCCAATGAGGGCGAGGCCACAACCCACGCCGATCAGCCAGGTGGCGAGGCCAAAGCGTTGGCCGAAGGTGACGATGCGCCCGGCAAAGGTCTCGGGCTCATAGGCTACGGTGACGCGCTCCCCCGCGTGGAACCCGGGAGGGTTACTCGCAAAGCTGCGTACAAACTCATGCTCCTGGCCTTCTGTGGTGGTGAAGCGAACGCGCGGTTTATAGTTGGTCTTGCCCTTGGAGCCTTTGACGGCGATCAACTCCACCACGGTGCCTTCGGTGAAGCTGGCGCTTTTGAGCCACGCATGCTCGCGCCGCGCGAAGTAGCCGCCAATGAGGACGAGGAGGATGCCGATGCCGAGGAGCCAGTTCATAAAGCTTTCTTGTCGAGATGCAGGTGGAGGATGCGCTTGAGCTCCTTCACCGTTTGGGGAAGCTGGAAGGAGCCGTGCGGCCCGGGGACGATCAGCTCCGACTGGGCGCTATCGAGATGCGAGCTCCAGTACGGGACGACGCCGTCGGAGCTGTTGGGGGTATCTCCCCGGCCCCGGTCTCCGATGATGGAGTGGTGCGGCGCGCGGATGGCGAGCGGGGCCATCGAGACGAGCAGTGGGTTTTGCGGAGAAAGGCCCTGGATGCTGGTGAGGTTGCCGATGCCTTTGCCGCCGGTAATGAGGTCGAGCGAGGAGCCGAGTGTATCCTTGAGGCCATCGACCAGCGCCATCGGGATGCTGATGAGCCGGGTGCCAAGCGCGCCGATGGAGGTGAGCGCCATCTCGCTGCCCCGGTGTGGGGTACAGATAAAGATGAGCCGCTCGACCTTGGGGTTGGCGTTGAAGACGATGGCGGATTTGACGCTATTGTTTGCCGGGAGCCGCAGGTAGAGCTTTTCGGCGCTTTTCTGGAAGGTGGCATCCCAAATGGCGCGGCCGCTATCGGTGCTCTGCATGCGCGAGAGGATGCCGCCCATGCTGTGGCCCACCACCACGAGGCCTTTGTCCAGCCCGTACTTCGCCTCCACGGCGGCGAGGTCTTGCCGCAGGCGGAAGGCGCTGTAAGCGATAGGCGCGCCCGTGGGGTACCAGTAGACCCAGAATTGGTAACGCTTGCGCAGCTCGGGGTCTGCGGTCAGCTCGTTAATATCGTTAAGCCACATCTGTGGTGTGGAGGCGAGGCCGTGGACAAAGAGAACGGGGATGCGATTGGGATCATACGGCTGGAGCATGTAGAGGCCGGTAAAGCCGAGGTACTCCTCCATGCGGATCATTGCCATAAACCCGGCGATCAACTCACTGCGCCGGGGGTACCACGCATATGGAGCGGTGAAGTCTGCGGCGAGGGGAAGCTTGTCGGCCTTGGAGAGGGGGGCGGTGTCGCGGTAGATTGGGTTGTTGAGCACCAGCGTGGCTTTGCGGGTGCCGCCTTTGCCCGGGGCGAAGGAAAGGGTGGCGGTGACAGGGGCGGTCCGCCCCACCTTGTAGGCAAACGGGTCTTTGGAGGTGCGCTCCTCCCCCGTTTTGAGAAGGCCCACCAGTGCGCCGCCATAGCCGGGGCGGATGACGTTTTGCTGGAAGCCCTTGCGGTTGATCTTCTGCGGTAGCTCAAACCCGGTGAAGGGCAGGGGCGACCAGACTTCCCGGTTGTTGCGGGGGTTCTCGATCTCCAAGGCGTAGTTTGCCTTTGAGGCGATGCTGATAAACCCCTTCTGCGGATGCCAGAGATTCGGGTTTTTTTCTAAAAGAAGCGTCAGCTCCGCGCAGGAGGCGTTGTAGACGCCGATGGCCCGCTGGTTGCGCTGGCCTTTTTCTCCCCGGCGCACGGCGAGGGTGAGGGCGGCGTCTGCGGTGTCGAGGTAGAGGCCCGCTTGCTTGAGCGGGTGGAGCCGGGTGGATCGGGCGCTTTTGAGCAGCCGCTCGATGTGAGTCAGCTCGGTGGCGTATTCGCGGGAGGGGCGGGTGCCCGGGGCGGCACAGCCAGCCAGAAAGAGGGCGGCCAGCAGCCAGACGAGGAGAGGGTGGCGGTGGGTGGCAATCACGACGGTTGGGTGAGTCGTTACCGGGTGGGGGGTGGTTTGTCAATGCGGCTGGAAGAGGGGTGTGGGGTGTTTTTGGGTTGTGCCGGGTGGCTGGCCTGCCTAGCCTCCCCGCAGAGTCTGCCGCCGCTGCAAGTTTCGAACTATTTTTATTTTCCGTTTATGGGATCAAACGCCGTCATTTTACGATCCGCTGCTGTTTTTGCCGTTGGAGCCTGCCTGCTGGCGGGTGGTTGCAAAAAGAAGGAGATGCACAACCCGCTGCTCGACCCGCCTGAGGTGGAAGTCACCAAAGTGACAACGGGCGATGTACCGATCTTCCGTGAATGGATCGGGACGATTGACGGCTCGTACAATGCGGCGATCCGCGCGCGCGTTTCCGGCTATATTATTGCGCAGGTCTATAAAGACGGCTCGGCGGTGAAGAAGGGCGACCTTCTTTTTGAGATCGACCCCCGCCCGTTTGAGGCCGCCCTCGCCCAGGCCAAGGCAGACCTTTCGCAAGCCGAGGCCGACCAAGTGAAGACCCAGCTTACGGCAGACCGCTACATCCCGCTCGCGGCCCAGAAAGCCGTTAGCGAGCAGGACCGCGACACCGCCGTGCAGCAGAACGAGGCGGCGAAGGCACGCATCGAAGCGCAGAAGGCTCAGGTGCAGCAGGCGCAGTTGAACCTGGAGTTCACCCGGATCACCTCGCCGGTGGATGGGGTGGCCTCCATTGCCAACCGGGGCATTGGCGACCTCGTGGGCCCGGGCGATGCGCAGCCCCTGGTGACGGTCTCCACCGTGGACCCGGTGCGCGCGTACTTCCAGATCAGCGAGCAGGCGTATTTGAAGGTCGCCGAGGCGATCAACTCCACCGATGCCAGTACGCGCGAAGCGGCGGGGCCGAAGATCGAGCTGATCCTTGCCGATGGCTCCACCTACCCGCACACCGGGCGGCTTATCGCCGTGGACCGGCAGGTGGATACCGGTACGGGGACGATCCGCCTCGCGGGTGAATTCCCCAACCCGGGTAACATTCTGCGCCCGGGGCAGTTTGCCCGGGTGCGCATTCAGGTAGCCAACGAGCAGGGGGCGATGCTGGTGCCACAGCAGGCGGTGCAGGAAGTGCAGGGGAGCTACCAGGTGGCGGTGGTAAAGGCCGACAAAACGGCCGAGATCCGCCAGGTAAAGACGGGGCCCCGCTTTGGTTCTGACTGGGTGCTCACCGAAGGGGTGAAGCCGGGTGAGGAAGTAGTGGTGGAAGGAGTGCAGAAAGCGACCAACGGCCGCTTGCTCGTGCCGCGCCCCTACGTGCCCAAGACCCTGCCTGCGGCAGCCACGCCGGAGCCGACGCCCGTGCCCGATGGTGGCTCCGCGCCCAAGGCGGCCGCCCCGCAGCCGTAGCCCTTCCCCGGCCTCTAAACCCACGGCTCTGTGACGCGCTTCTTCATCAACCGGCCGATTGTTGCCATCGTCATCTCGATTTTCGTGATGATCCTCGGCGGCATTGCGCTCCTCTTTTTGCCGGTGGCGCAGTTCCCGGACATCGCCTCGCCGCAGGTGGGGGTGAGCGCTTCGTACACCGGAGCCGATGCGTTGACGGTGGAAAAATCCGTAGCCGCCCCCATCGAGCAACAGATGAGCGGGGTGGACCGGATGAACTACATGTACTCCGTCAACGCGAATGACGGGAGCATGAACCTGCGCATCAACTTCGCGCTGGGGACAGACCCCAACCGCGACCAGATCCTCGCGCAGATGCGCGTGGGAGAGGCGTCGCAGCAGCTTCCCCCACAGGTCAATGAGCTGGGGGTAACGGTGCAGAAATCGTTCTCCGCGCCGTTGTTGATGATCTCCCTTTACTCGCCGGATAAAAGCCGCGACTCCGATTTTCTGGCCAACTATGCGTTCATCAACCTCAATGATGAGCTGATCCGCACGCCCGGGGTGGGGAAGGTACAGGTCTTTGGCGGCCAGTACTCCATGCGTATCTGGGTGGACCCCCAGAAGATGGCCAGCATGGGGCTTACGGCCCCGGAGGTGATCAGCGCCATCCAACGGCAAAACCAGCCCAACCCGCTCGGCGTGCTCGGGGGCGAGCCCGCGCCGGAGGGGGTGGCCTTTACTTACACCGCGCGCACGCAGGGGCGGCTGGAGACGCCGGAGCAGTTTGGCGATATTGTCCTCAAGCAGCTTGCCAACGGGGCGACGGTGCAAGTCAAAGACATCGCCCGGGTGGAGATGGGCATCCAGAGCTACAACATGGAGGGGCGGCTCGATGGGCAACCGTGCGCGGTGATCGCCCTCTACCAGCTCCCCGGCTCCAACGCGGTCGATACGGCGAGCCGCGCCCGGGAGTTGATGGAGGAGCTCAAAGAGCGCTTCCCCACCGGGATTGATTACATGGTCTCGCTGGACACCACCCAGCCGGTGACCGACGGCATCCACGAGATCGTGGAGACACTCGTCATCGCCATTATTCTGGTCATCCTCGTCGTCTATCTCTTCCTGCAAAGCTGGCGGGCGACGTTGATCCCGCTGCTGGCCGTGCCGGTCTCCCTCATCGGCACGTTTGCGTTTTTCCCGATGCTCGGGTTCTCCATCAACACGCTTTCGCTCTTCGGGCTGGTGCTGGCAATCGGGCTCGTGGTGGATGATGCCATTGTGGTTGTCGAAGCGGCGGAGCACCACATCGCACAGGGGCTCTCGCCGCGTGAGGCGACGCTGCGGGCCTCGCGCGAGATTACCGGCCCGGTGATCGGCATCGCCCTTGTGCTTGCCTCTGTCTTCGTGCCCACGGCGTTTATCCCGGGGCTGACGGGGCGGCTTTACCAGCAGTTTGCGGTAACGATTGCGATCTCCGTGCTCATCTCCGCCATCAATGCGCTGACGTTGAGCCCCGCGCTTTGCGCGCTCCTACTCAAGCCCCGGGGCAAGGAGAACCGCTTCTTTGCGTGGTTTAACCGCGTATTTGGGCGCTTTACCGACGGGTATGTAAAAACTTCGGGGCTGCTGGTGCGCAAGGGGGTCGTAGTACTCCTCCTGCTGGGGCTCTTTGGCGGGGCGGCGGCGTGGTGCGCGCGCGGGCTACCGAGCAGCTTCCTGCCGGATGAAGACCAGGGGTTCCTCTTCGTCTCCCTGCAACTGCCGGATGCCTCCTCGCTCCAGCGCACGCGCGAGGTGTGCGAAAAGGTGGAGAAAATCCTCAAAGCCAACCCGGGGATCGACCATGTGACCACCGTGGTCGGCTACTCGCTCCTGAGCAGCGTGCCGATGACGTATAGCGGGGCCTTCTTTGTCACCCTCAAGCCGGTGGATGAGCGCCCGGGGCGGATGAATAGCTACCCGGTCATCCGCGGCAAGCTCAACCAGGAGCTGCTCAAGCTGCCGGATGCAATGGTCTTTGCCGTGTCACCCCCGGCGATCCCCGGGGTGGGGACAGCGGGCGGCGTCACCTTCGTACTTCAGGACCGCGAGGGGAAGGATGTTGCCTATCTTAATGAAAATACCGACCGCTTTGTGGCGGAGGCTTCCAAGCGGCCCGAGCTGGCGCGCGTGAGCTCCTCCTTTATGGGAGATGTGCCGCAAGTCTTCGTAAATGTGGACCGCGACAAGGCGCTCAAGCAAGGCGTGGCGCTCACGGATCTTTACGCCACTATCCAGACCTTCATGGGGGGCGCGTTTGTAAATTTCTTTAACGACTTCGGGCGGCAGTGGCCCGTCTACGTGCAGGCGGAGCCGGAGTTTCGCGCCACTACCGAGGGGCTGCGCGACTTCCATGTCCGCAACAGCGAGGGGCTTTCCGTGCCGATCTCAACACTGGCCACCGTGGATGAGCGGAGCGGCCCGGAGTTTACCATGCGCTATAACCTTTACCGGAGTGCGCAGATCAACGTCACCGCTTCGCCGGGGTACAGCTCGGGAGAGGCGATGAAGGCGCTGGAGGAAGTCTTCGAGCAGACGATGCCGCGCGGCATGGGGTTTGGATACCTGGGCATGTCGTTTGAGGAGAAGCGCGCGCAGGAGGGCATCCCCTCCTCGGCCATCTTTGCCATGTCGCTGCTCTTTGTCTTCCTGATCCTCGCGGCGCTCTATGAGAGCTGGAGCCTCCCCTTCAGCGTGCTTCTGAGCACTCCGGTGGCGGTGTTTGGTGCGTTTGGGCTCCTTTATTTGCAACGGACGATCACCTCCATGCTCTTCCCGCCGATCCTCGTGCAGACGGAGAATAACGTCTATGCGCAGATCGGGCTTGTCATGGTCATCGGCCTTGCGGCCAAGAATGCGATCCTTATCGTCGAGTTTGCCAAGGCGGAGCATGAGCGTGGGCTCTCTTTCGCCGAGGCGGCGCTGGCGGCGGCGAGGCTTCGCTTCCGCCCGGTGTTGATGACGTCGGCCGCCTTTATCCTCGGTTGTGTGCCGCTTTGCATGGCCACCGGGTCGGGGGCGATCTCGCGCAACATCATGGGCGTCACCGTCATTGGCGGCATGCTGGCGGCCACGGCGTTCGGCCTCCTGCTGGTGCCCGCGATTTTCTGCCTCGTGGAGCGCGTGGCTTCGCGCGGCGAGGCTCCCCCGGCCAAGAGTAGTAAGTGATGTTTTTACCTTTCGCCCATGTCCCAGTTCTTCGTTAACCGCCCCATCGTTGCGATGGTCATCTCGATCCTCCTGCTGATTGTAGGGGGGATCACGGCAGCGTTTCTGCCCATCGCGCAGTTCCCGGATATTGCCTCTCCGGATATCCAGATCGCCGCCACCTACCTCGGGGCAGACTCCGAGACGGTGGAGAAGGCTGTGGCCACCCCCATCGAGCAGCAGATGAGCGGGGTAGACCACATGAACTACATGGTCTCGCTCAACAGCAACAATGGGCAGATGTTGCTGACGGTCAATTTTGCGCTCGATACCGACCCGGGGACGGACCAGATCCTCGCCCAGATGCGGCAGACACAGGCGGCCTCGCAGCTTCCACAGGCCGTCAACGACCTGGGGGTCACCGTCCAGAAGTCGAGCGCCGCGCCGCTCATGGTCGTGGCGCTTTACTCTCCGGAGAGCACGC
>JBBCKB010000066.1:0-24517 GCA_037189965.1 Chthoniobacteraceae bacterium
GGCTCATCGGTTGTGGAAACGTAGCGGTTGAAGGCCATCTCCCGGCGATCCGGGAGGTTGGTCGGTTGAAGCTGCACGCGATCTTTGACCCCAAATCGGATACTCTTCAAAGGGTGGGGGATCAGTTTGACGTGCCTGTACGCTGCACCGATTTGAATGAATTTCTGGAGTCGGGAGTGGATGCCGTGGTCATTACATCGCCAGCCCCCGTGCATAAGGAGAATGTTTTGGCAGCGGTTCGCCATCGGCTCCCTATCCTTTGTGAAAAGCCACTTGCGCTCACGGCTGAAGATGGCTGGGAGATGGTCCGGGCGGCCAGTGAATATGAAGTCCCGCTCTATACCGCATTCTGCTACCGTTTCAGCCCGGTGGCCATGCAGATCAGAGAGTTGCTCCGCAACGGCGCAATCGGTGATCCTAGGTCTCTTCGGTTGATCTATAATTGGGATCTTCATGGTAAATATCGGCCGTTGGCAGATGGAACTCTTGAGGTTCAGAAGCGGCGCCAAGGCCGGATGCTGGAGGGCGGCCCTATGATTGATTGCGGAACCCACCAGATTGACCTTGCGCAATACTGGCTGCAATCCGAGTTGGTCGGCTATCACTCACACGGAGCTTGGGTTGAAGACTACGAGGCGCCCGACCACATGTGGTTGCATCTAGACTATGCTAATGGTGCCCACGCCGTCGTGGAGATAAGCTATTCCTACCATCAGGTCTCCCACCGTCGGAGGCGAGAGTTTGTTTACGAGATTATCGGGACAGACGGGGTGATCCGGTATGACCGGGATGCGCGCCTCTTTGTTCTGGATGATGCCCGCGCGCATCATGAGTTTCCATTTTCCGATGAGAAAGATTTTGTCGGAATGTATGAAGCGTTTGCTTCGGCGTTGGAAACGGGCTCATCGGAGCTTCTTGCGGATGGTCACCAAGGGCTTGCCGTCGCCGAAGTTGCGCAGCGAGCGACGACAATGGCCATGCGTAACAGGGTTATGAAGCCAGCATTACAAATTTGAAGATACGGGATTCAGGTATATGAGATTTGAAGAGAAAACCGTTCTTATTACTGGGGGCGGAAGCGGTATTGGCCGGGCGGCGGCTCTTCGCTTTGCGGAACTCGGGGCACGCGTATGCGTTATCGGCAGGCGGGAGGAGGCGTTAGCTCAAACCGCCGAGCTTGCAGGCTCAGGCTGCGAATACCGCGTTGGTGATGTTTCAGAAGAGGCGACGATTGCTTCTATCGTCGGTTCCTTCGAACGAATCGATGTCTTTGTGAGCAACGCGGCGGTAAGCTACCAGACCCCTCTGACGGGTTGTGACCCATCTTGGCGGGAGATGATGGATATTAACCTTTTGGGGAGCGTCTATGGCTGCCTTGCGGCGGGCAACAAGATGCTCAGAGATAACACCGAGGGAAGGATCGTCATTGTTTCGTCGATTCTCGGGCAGATTGCGGAAGCGGGAAGCACAGCTTATGGAATGGCAAAGGCAGCACTTAACCAGTTTACCCGGCAGCTTGCGGGGGAGTGGTCGGCCCGCGGCATCTTAGTGAACGCCGTTGCGCCGGGTTTTGTGCAAACCCCAATGAGCTCTGTCTCTGGGGAGGACGAGTGCGAGAGCGATTGGTTCAAGCATTTTTATATTAACCCAGACCGGCCCCGTATTCCACAGCTTCGCCCGGGGCGACCGGAGGAGATTGCGGAGTGCATCCTCTTCTTTGCAAATCCATTGAATAGCTACTGCTCCGGGCAGGTTTTGGTGGCTGATGGCGGGCTTACAATCCAATTTTGAAATGAACGACGAATTCCTGATTAGATCCATTCGAGCCATTCCTCTTTACGGGCGACCGTTTGTCGACTGGCCGGCTAGGTTTCACGATGTGGAGCAGACCCGGACGTTGATTGAGGTTTCCACTAAAGGAGGGCTCATCGGATATGGGTCTGTTTATACATCTGTGGAGCTGGTGGATGCTTCTCTGAACTACCTCCTTCCTCTCTACGAGGGGGCATCTGCGATCGATCCTGTTGCAACCTGCGAAAAGCTGCACCAGAACAGCTTTTGGCAAGGGCGTGGAGGTGCCGTGACTCATACCATCTCGGGTATCGATATTGCTTTGTGGGATATTCTCGGGAAAGCAACCTCTCAACCGATATGGCGTTTGTTGGGGGGGAAACAGCGAGACAAGGTCAAACCGTACGGATCTCTTCTCATGGATGAGCCAGAGAAACTCCGGGTGAAACTTGAGGATGGATTAGCTCGTGGCTTCCGCGCCTTTAAGATTGGTTGGGGCCCCTTCGGGCGAAGGGATTCCCGGAGCGATGAACAGATTGTTCGGGCGGCCCGCGAGGCGGTCGGGCCTGATGTGGAACTGATGGTCGACGCCGGAGGCTCCGATGCCTATTGGCCGCACGGGTATAAATGGGCTCTCGAACGAGCATGGATGCTCTCCGACTATGCCGTGGTCTGGTTCGAAGAACCGTTGCGCCCGGATGATATCGACGGCTACCGGAGGTTAACAGAGAACGCCCCGGTGCGGATCGCCGGATGCGAGACGCTCACCCGTCGGCAGAGTTTCCTTCCCTGGATTGAGCGGGGCGCGGTTGATTATATCCAGCCGGATGTCACTAAGGTGGGGGGGCTGAGCGAACAGCATCGGATCGGGCAGTATGCCGATGATCACAGCATTATGATGGTGCCGCATGGTTGGAACACCGCAGTTGGGCTCGCAGCGGATCTGCAGTTGCTTGCCGCGGCAGGCAATGCCCGGTGGGTCGAGTATTTTACTCCCCATGCATACATTGAGGAGATGTTCGCGGAGCCGTTGCAATTAGACGAGGAAGGGTGGCTCGAGATTCCCGATAAGCCGGGGCTCGGGTTTGAATGGAATCTCGAAGGAATCGAGAGATTGGCCACCCGGAGTTTGTATGAACGGGCCTAGCATTCTCTTCATTGGGGCGCACCCTGACGACTTGGAGATCCTCTGCGGAGGGACCATTTGCATCTGTCTTCAACAGGGGTTCGAGGTTTGGCTGGGGATCGCAACCAATGGTAATGTAGGGACGCCCGACCTTAGCCGGGAAGAGATCGCTGCCATCCGGAAGGAGGAGGCGTCCGCTTCAGCGAAGGCTCTGGGAGTTCACGGCCTGATTTGGATGAATGAAGATGATGAACTGCTCTTTGATGACAAACCAACACGGCTGAAGTTTGTCGATGCCATTCGGCAAGCGAAGGCGGATATCGTGGTGGCGCATAACCCGAATGATTATCACCCAGACCACCGGGTGGTTTCAAGATTGGCAACCGATGCGCGGATTCTCTCTGCTGTGCGTCTGGTGGAGACGCGACACCCGCCCGTTAAGGCTCCGCCCGAACTTTTCTACATGGATTCCGTGGCGGGGATCGGGTTCCCCCCGGATTATCTGGTCGACGTCACTGCTTCATTTGAAAGGAAGCTATCGGCTTTGGGCTATCACAAAAGCCAGAATGCCTGGATGCGGGATCTCTTCGATCGCGATCTCCCGGAGTTAGCGTGTGTGCAGTCGGCATTTCGCGGGTTGCAGGGCGGAGTTAAATATGCCGAAGCCTTCTCCCAGCCCAGTTATTGGCCGAAGCGGCCGTTTGGCTTGCCATTCTTGGAGGGTAACGGTCGGGAGAAGAGCTTCGGCAGCGCCCTTCCAAACCGATGAAGTTTCCTCAAATCCTGACCATTGTATTGGCACTAATCATGACCCCTCCTCTTACTGATGCTGCGCCCGCTTTTGATCCTTATGGTCTCTTGCTCACGTGGCGAAGGGATCCGACTTCAACCATGGTAATCCAGTGGTTGGAAGAGGGGAGCTTGTTACCTGTGGCGTCGCCTCCGGGGGCAGAGGTCCGGCCGTATGCAATACCTCTTATTAATGATGTAGATGTTCTTTCGCTAAAGTCGCGTCTGTGGAGGGAGGGATTCCATGTTGAGCTTTTAACCGCTATAGAGCCGGACATCTTTCAGGATGCGGGATTTTCTGGAGAGGGGCGGATTGCCTGGAATAATGCGGGAGTGATTCTGGGTGTTTTAGTTCAGACAAACCACTTCGAAGAGGCACAGGAGACTCGTAAGATCTCTAACGGAAACAGTGTAGAGCTAATCTGTGGGCCTTTTAGGGGAGACAAGCCGTTGTTTCATATCGCCATTTCTCCGGGGTTGGATGCTGCGTTTGATTCGCCTCGAACACGGATCTATTCCCATTCAGGGGATGAAGGTAGACCCGTCCTCCGGGCGCATCGCACAAAGGATGGATACTTCTTGGCTGCTCTCATACCATGGGAGCTGATTCAGAGCGAAAAGCCGCAGTTAGGGGATGATCTTCATATTCAGATTTACCTCAATCAAGGTAAGGTTCCCCGGGGTAAGCGGCTTGCATGGTATCCATCCGAGTTCTCAGGGGTTTCACCCCGATTTACTCATCGTGTCTCGCTCGCAGAAGTCGCGTCCGCTGCGCACCGCGCCGTCTTCCAACTGGAGCGATCGGAGGGGGTAGGAACTGCATATGCGCCTGCCGACTTGGCGGGAAAGCGAATCTCCGTAAAGGAGGGCGGACAAGTGGTTGCCGAAGGGGTGTTGCAGATGCAAGAGGGTGCGCAGCTTGCGGTAGCCCGTCTTTCCATTTCGCTGCCTTCGCCGGGGATGCGTTTGGGGATGATGGAACTTTTTGTCGACGGCGAACGATGCTCCGTCTTTGAGCCTGAGTTGACACCTGCTGATTTCCTCCCCCTCGAAGGGGTGGCTCTGGAATACGAAAGCGCCCTCCGTTATTCATCAGGCAAAAGGCATCGCGTTAGAACAACCGTCACTCCATTGGAATGCATGCCGGGGTTCTTTCTTCACCGCACCGAGCTGGAAGGGTTGGCTCCGGACACGTTATACCATTTCGGTCGGGAGGGTAGGGAGGGCTTTCGAGCCTTTCGTACAATGCCTTTGACAACCGTGCGCCCGGTTCGAATCGCTATCGGAGGAGATACCCTCCATCGGCAGGATTGGATGGAGGAGAGCTGCCGGGTTGCCCTATCATACGACCCCGATTTCATCATTTGGGGCGGCGATCTGGCAGATGCTAATGGCACGATCGGCCTCAATACCCGTTGGAGACAATGGTTCTCTGCATTGGATCGCTCGCTCCAGACGCCTTCGGGGCGTGCGGTGCCCGTGGTGGTTGCCATCGGTAATCATGACGTGAAACGCGGCTACTATGACGAGCATGAAGGGTACGAACCAAGTGACAACTGGAGGCGCTTTCTTGCCCCGGAGTTTTTTGAGCTCTTTGCCTTTCCGGGGCAGCCGGGATATGGCGTCCTCGATTTTGGGGATTATATGTCCCTCCTTATTCTGGACTCAGGGCATACGAACCCCATCGCTGGCGCTCAGACGCAATGGCTCGAACAGAGGTTGCGCGAAAGGGCGAGCGTTCCTCACATCTTGCCGGTCTATCACGTTCCGGCATTTCCTTCGGTTAAGAATTATCATGGGCCGAGAGAGACCGAGGTTCGGAAGCATTGGCCTCCGCTGTTCGACGAATTTCGGGTCCAAACCGCTTTCGAACATCATAACCATGCCTATAAACGTACCCCACCGATTATCGCCGGGAAAGTCGCCCTAGGCGGAACGGTCTACTTCGGGGACGGGGCGTGGGGAGTAAACACCCGCCCGGTGCACGACCCGGAGAAGACTTGGTATTTGAAAAAGGCAATCTCCACGCGGCACGTCATCTTGCTGACTTTGGAAGGGACGCAACAGCACTTCGAGGTGCGGGGGGCTGATGGGCGGCTTCTCGATGAGTATTCAACCCCAAAGAGAAGGCTGCCTGCGATTGGAGTCAAAGATTTTCCTTGAAAGAAATTTGTGTTTGTATAATTATTTTCATTATTAATTGAATAATTAACCCCCCACCTTTTAAAAACCTCCTAACATCCATGAATACAGTCTCTCCTCAGCCCCGTTCATTCCCGTGTATGATCAAGACACTTTCCGCGCTCGTTTGTCTTTCATCCTTCGTGCCTGCACCGCTTTTTGCAACGGACTACGTTCGAGTTTCCGGTGCGGGTGCCGAGGGCGACTGGGCCGACGCTGCAAAGTGGAGCCCCGATACCAGTTTTCCACAGACGATCAATGACTCAGCGGCATTCAATTCCGGTGCAAGTGAGTACGAAATTGCCCTTTCGGATTCACAAACCGTAGGCGTTTTTGGTGTTGGCTATGGAACCAGCGCAGCAGCCACGGGCAGCATTCGTTTAGTAGGAGCGGCGCACTCCGTAACGGTAGGGAGTGAGGGCGCGCCCGGTTCCGTTTACATTGGCGGAGGAACTACGACAACCGGCAACACCGTCGGTTCACTAACCCTTGGGTCGGGGGTGGGTCTTCAGCTTTTGGGAGGGGGGAGTAGCTTTTACCTCGGTGGCCTCGCCTCTAGCGTCGGTGTTGGTAATCATGCTTCTTCAGGGGCTCTGGCATTGGAGGCCGGTTCGAGTTTGAGTCTTGGCTCTAGTGGTGCCCGCTCGCAATGGATTATCGGGCGGCAGGTTGGCGAAGGGAGTTCCAACAAGGCAATCGGCAGCTTCTCCGCAACTGGCGGGAGTTTGAGCGTACACCTCACAACGCTGGTGGTGGGGGAGAATCAGCGGGGGGCAAACAACGCGAATCATAGCGGCGTGGGAACGCTCAACCTTGAGGGGCTATCCGCTGCAACGGTAGATACCATCACATTGGCCATAGGGAAGAGCAACCAAAGCAATGCGGCTGGGAGCCTGATGCTTGGGAATACACACACCTTATCGGTTGGTGCCTCTGCTTCAGGCTCCGTTGAGGTGGGGGTTCGGAACTCCGGTTCCGGGGCAGGTACTCACACCAATACGGTAAGCGGATTGATCTCCCTTGGTGCGGGGTCGAGCACCGCGTTCGGGAGTGAGTCGTCCCGGGTTTCAGTTCTCATGGGCTCAAATAACGGCCAGAGGGGAAGCAACCTTATTGCGGAGGGAAGTATCATCGGCGCCGCCGGAAGCACTTTCTCCGGGCACCTCTCCTCATTGACACTTGGGACCCAGCTTCAAACAGCGGTTGGAAAAACCTATAGGGCAACTGGCATCATTGATCTTCGGGCCGCGACCGTAACGGCATTTGATGTCTTGGACGATGTGGTGATCGGGTATTCCAGCGGGTCTGGAGAGGGAGGGCAGGGGGAGCTCCGGCTTCCCGAGGTGAGCGGGGTGATTGGAGGCAACCTCACTGTCGGTGATAGCGAAGTGGGGGGTGGGGGGCAGGTATCGAGTCGAGGTCTGCTCGATCTTGATGGGACCCACCTTACCGTAAATGGAAATGTTCGCTTCAACCAGACCGGGCGTGCAACCGTGAGTGTCAATGGCGCGAGCGCGGGCCTGCTTCTTTCGGAAGACTCAACGTTCACACTGACGCTTGCTGGCACAGGGGCAAACGATCCAAATTCGTCCTACTACATTAATTTTGAGGATCCGCAGACCGGCGGCCTTTACTACGGATTTGCGTGGGTCGGTGATCATCGCGAAACCTTGGATGATCTCGTGAACGGATTTTACATCACTTGGAATAACAATATGTCGGGGGGGCAAGTTCCAGGTGTCTTCTATGATTCCACAGCGAACCTGACTTATATTGGTATCCCCGAACCTTCGACGACCGCCCTGCTGCTGCTCTCCTTGATTAGCGGCGCGGGGGTCACTCTACGGCGGCGTAGTGCCTGAGGTTGGTGGTAGATGCATTATGGATCGTGAACCCTTTCCCACCGTGCACGCTAAAGGCCTCTTTTATTATCAACCTCGCATCGGCGCGAATGCGGGGCGGGAGATCTGTGCAGATGTCGTCATCTACGGAGCTACTGCTGCGGGGATCATTGCAGCTCTTCAGCTAGTAGAGAGCGGTCGGACTGTCGCTATTGCCGAATTTGGGCGTCACATCGGAGGTATTACCTGTGGTGGTTTGGGGGCCACGGATATCGGCAATAAAAGCGCGATTGGCGGAATGGCTCGCAAGTTTTATCAAAAGCTTGGCGAGCAATATGGGAGAGATGAAAGCTGGACGTTTGAACCGCATGTCGCTGAAAGAGTCTTCAGCGACCTTCTTAAAGCCGCGGGTGTAGCCGTCTATTTCGAGCAGCATTTGCAGTCTGTGTGGAGGAATGGAACGGAGATTGCACGGGTGGAAATGGAGGATGGAACCGTCTATCGCGGACGTTACTATCTTGATACTTCTTACGAAGGCGATCTGATGGCAAAGGCCGGGGTTTCCTATACCGTCGGTCGGGAAGCCAATGAACTCTATGGAGAGACCCTCAACGGCATTCACTACGGGCACCCGGGCCATAACTTCAATCGGTTTGTGGATCCTTTTAAAACCGTTGGTAATCCACGAAGCGGATTATGCTGGGGGATCTCCGAAGATCATTCCGGTGTTCACGGGCAAGGAGATCGCCGGATTCAAGCCTTCAACTTCCGCCTCTGCCTCACCAACCGGGACGAAAACCGGGTCCCGTTTCCTTGCCCGGCTGATTATGACCCCGAGCGGTACGAAATTCTTCGCCGTTATCTGGACGCAGGGATCTGGGACGCGCTTTTCTTGAGCAAGGCTATGCCCAATGGGAAGACGGATACCAATAACTTCGGGGCCTTCTCAACTGACCACATCGGCGCAAACCACAATTGGCCGGATGGGGGGTACTCACTTCGTGAGGAAATTTTCCAAGAGCATGTCTCCTACCAGATGGGGCTCCTCTACTTTTTAACAAATGATCCCAATATTCCCGCCGTGGTACGCGAAGATATGCAGGGGTGGGGGCTGGCAGAGGATGAGTTCAGCGGAACCAGCGGCTGGCCGCATGCCCTCTACGTGCGCGAAGCCCGGCGGATGGTTGCGGACTGTGTGATGACAGAGCACCATGCCATCGGTCGCGTTGTCGAACCCGATGGCATTGGGTTGGCTGCTTATCAGATGGACTCCCACCATTGCCGGAGGATCGTCCTCGGTGGAAGGGTGTACAATGAGGGAAACGTCGAGATATCTGGGTTTGGTCCCTACCCAATTTCCTACCGTTCTATTTGCCCGAAGGAAGAGGAATGCACCAACCTTTTGGTTCCGTGGTGTCTTTCTGCCAGCCATATTGCCTTCGGTTCTATTCGTATGGAGCCAGTCGGGATGGTGTTAGGGCAGTCAGCCGCCATTGCCTTGGATCTGGCTCTCGGGAAAGATGTGCCTGTTCAACAAATCGTCGTTGAAGAACTCCAAAGGCGGCTGCGCGAAGCAGGGCAAGTCATTGATCAGCCAAAAGCGCCGTTCCTCCGCCGCTTTGTTGGCGCTCAGGAACTGCTCTGACACAGGTTACGGTATTGATGGTACCTCGTGGAAAGGGATGAGTAGCGGGGCACGACCTTTCCCGCGACCGGCGAAAAACGTAAACGGCTGATTGGCCTCATATTCGCTAATTCGAATAGACGAGCCGTGTGGTAACTCGAACTGGCGCAGGGAGCACGAAGTAAGGCAAAATACGGGCTCCAGCAACGTGTGAGAGGAAAGACGTGGATACGGTCTCCGTCCCGGTTCGAATGTATGGAGGAATCTGAAGGCCAGAAGGAAAGCTATTGATTCTGAAGAGGGACACGTGAACCCCTTACTCCGAAGACATCGAAGGTGTAGGCGCCGTCGGTGCCTTCGATGGTCTGAATGCTCCTTTCAACGTTCATATTGGAGAACACTGTAAGCTTTGCCTTGATGGGATTGTTTTTTACTTTGGAACGTTCCCCGTTTGTCTGGAAATGGGTGATCGTGATGTCGGCTTCTACGTTCATCTTCGAGACAGAAGACCAAGTTCCTTGTCCTATTACCATTTTGTGGACTGGCGTAGTCCCGATGCCGACAGTTTGCCCTTCGGTCATGCTTTCCAAGTATGCCTTCCCGTTTCGATACAACATCAACTGAGTGCTCGTAGCGATCTGACCTCCAATGTTGTCCATGCTTTCGAACGTATAGATGCCCGTATGATCGGACTGGTTCTTTCTGCATCCCATGAGGAGGGCAGCGCAAACAGTTCCAACGGAAAAGATGGTTGATAAACGAGGTAGCATATATAAAAGGGGACGGGGATTTTACGAATTGATTCTTGGGCCGAGGATGGCTCGTTGTTTTTGGTCGAGTTGGCTTTATTAAGGCGGCCCGCTTGAAGCGGCTACCTTAGTTTCGGAGGTAATGCAGCGCGGAACGAACGTGCCTTTGGAAGGCGGACGGGGTGGGCAGAAGCCCGCGTGAGGTAAAGTTTTCGAAAGAATTTAAGACTAGCGTTAAGGCCTGATCAAAATGATGGTTATGCGGTAGGTGGCTCTTGCCCTACTCTCCGCTTCCAAAGGAAAACCAAAGCGGCTGCGGTGAGTCCGATGACGCCGTACCCTGGGGGCTCGGGAACCACGTAGGCAAACTCACTATTGTGGTTGAGTATCGCCCACACAGAATTTCCGTCGCGGCCCCATGCGCCAAGATGATCTGAGAGAATGAAATCGTCCCCGAAAGAGGATTTAAAATCGTTGTACGATAGTAGGAAAGGGGAATCGATTGCCCCGGAGCTTTCGCCGTAGTTCCCCTCAATAGCATTCACCCACTCTCCTTCATCGTTGAGCCAGGCGAGGAAAGACTCGTCGTGAATGGAGGCGCTTGTGAGTTGTAGGACAAACGGTGTTTCATCAAGGCCCGAGATATTGAGCGTTTCCCCAAGCAGGAAGGGGTTCTCCGGTCCGGTTGAAGGCCCAAACGAAACCGTCACTTCTGAGGCTCCTGGGGTAGAACCATCCAGAAACGTGGCTGTAACGTTCGACGCGGTTGGCGCATCGCTTTTGACGGTGAAGCCTTCAATGGTAGAAACGTTTACGAAGGATTGGATGTATTCGCCTCCTGCCCATACGATCTCGTTCGCTAATAGCGCGCCATGGTTATAGAATCTGGATCCAGTTCCAATCGTGATAATACCGGAGCCAAGGGTGGCCCCATTATCGAGGTGAAGGTCTCCTCCGGTAATGCGGACTTCTCCAGAGATATCGTTTAACGCACTAGTCAGGTGTGTAACCCCTGCGAAGTGATTGATGGCAATATTGCCCTGAAGGGCGGGATCAAAGAGATAGGTGCTCTCCGTATGGTTAAAGTTGACGACTCCACGGGAACCCTCTTGAGCCCAAATAAGCACTGGTAGCAGAGATGAGGTAGAGATAATCCCGGCACCTACAGCGGCGCTTGGGATTCCCGTTGCATTATTGATCTCCCCACCAATATTAATCACCCCGATTCGTTCAAAGCCAAGTTTGACATCGGGATTAGAAGACGGAATCCCCAGGTTAATGAGGGGATTGTTCGAAGTTGCGTTCAGGGTGACCTTTCCTCCATTGGAGAGGGTCAAAGTTGCACCACTTTCATCATGGATGCTGTTGGTCGTTGGTCCTCCCACTAGCCGGAGGCGCCCTGTATTTAATTCGCTTCCTGCTCCATCAATGGTGATCGTTGTGCCAACATATTTCGTTGGGCCGCCCCATTCTGAAGTTCTTGTCGAACCTGCATCGACTCCGCCCCTAATATCTACCTTTCCTCCGTTGGCGATTGTCAATCGAGTTGAAGTGTTCGCGTCTGGGTCTGCGTGTAGAATGCCGATCTCTAGTCTTCCTGAGTTCACCTTCAACGTTGAGTTTGGCCCTGTGACGGTGACATTTCCGAGTCCAAAGGAATCGATACTAAGGTATTTGACGCTTCCCCCTGAAACGGTCGTTGCCCCGCTGTACCCTCCGGAGCCTGCCAAAAAGGTCGTGTCGCCGGCTTCATGTACGACATCGAAGGCACCCTGAAGGGGGCGGGTGACGGTATAGTTTGAGTCTGTGTGATTAAAGCGGATCACTCCGGTTCCTGAAATTCCGGCGGTTGCGGTAAGCGTTCCAGTTGCCGTAGCGGTCGTTTCACCGCCAAAAGTAATGGTGCCGCTGCTGAGTGCGATTGCGTTGACGACATGAGTGTAGGAGCTATTAGAGAGAACGACGTTTCCTTTGCCGACATTCAATGTCGTGATTTCGGCCGTTGTTCCTTCGCCGTCGATCTTTAGCACGCCTTGGCCGCCGTATCTTCCGACAGTGACCATTCCGCCACTGAGGCTGGCCCCCTCAGATAGGGTAAGTCGGCCAAACGCATCGTTTGCTACGGGATGAATTGCTTGGATATTCGAGCCAAGGATTACGGTTCCAAAATCTGCATGACTGTTGGCGCCGATAACCTCAACCGTTCCTTTGCCGCCCCGGTATTGATTCGGCCCGTAGATGGGAAGGCGCTGTTCGCCGACGATGAGGGTCGTTGACTGTATGGATGCAGCCGCATCCGGTTGGCTCGTTACCGAGATAAGGCCTTCGCCCCCGGCGCCGACGACGGTGATTGAGTCTACGCCATTATTCCAAATATGGGAGGAGTTTACCTCAATGCTCCCAAATGAGGCCGGTTCGGAAGGGTATCCCTCCTCCACCCCGAGCTCGATTTTAGTCTGGTAGGATGCACCTGCTTTTCGGGAGAGAATGGAGCCATTCTCCAACAGGATTTTCCCAAAATGACCGCCCTCTGTGGAGGAGGTTCCCAGGACGATAGATTGATCGAACCTCCAGATTCCTTTATCAATCGTAGTCTGGGTGTAACGGGTGATCGAATAGCTGGAGGATATCTCGTGCAGGTCCAGTCCGTTGCCAATGTGGACTGCATCGTCGGAACGCGGTGGGGGTGCCCAGTCGGCGTCTCCTTTACGCCACGCCTCGTAATATTCCCAGGACCAGCTTCCCGGGTTGGAATACCAGATTTCCTGCCCTTGGGCGATGGAAGCAACGGCCTGAAGAAGTACTGCAGCGGCAAGAGTGGGGAGATTGAATGGACGGGAGAACATATTTCGTAGGTTAAATGCCCAAGAGATTTCCGGCTCATTTCCGGGTGAATCGCCTTTGTGTAGGGGAAGGCGAGTACGGGAAACATTTGGAACGAGTCATTTCGGCTTCATGCAAGATTTAATGCCAGCCTTACGGAATGGTCAAGTAATTCTGGCATTAAATCGGTGTGGGAATACGACACGGCGCACCAATTCGCGGGGGCAAAAAGAATATTTTCGGAAAGAAGATCCGGGAGATTCGTTTGGCTCGGGGTATATCGTCGACGGACGTGGTTGCCCGGCTCGAAGTTCGTGGGTGGGCGATCAGTCGGGAGACGTTTTCGTATATTGAAAGTGGACAGCGGGTCCTGGCTGATGCGGAGTTGGTGCTGATTTTGAAGGTGTTGGGTGCGCGGTTGTCGGATCTCGATCAATAGCTTTCGTTGTTTAGGGGAGGCCACAGAATGCTTTCAGCTTCCTGAGGGTCTCTTCTTTCGCGAATAGCCACGTGATGCTTCCATCGGTGTTAAACCGGATCTTTGGAACGGCGTGATTTCGCGTTTGCCACCAGCGTGCTCCCGGTTGTTCATTCGGGGGAGGGTGAATGGAGGTGATGCAGAAGGGAATCTCGCGGGCGATTGCTTCCGCTACCCGGAGCGCAATTAGATGTGCATCTTTTCGGCTTCGACAATGAGTGATCAAATGTGTTGGGCTCGCCAGCCACGCGTTCCAAATGATGCGTTGGTTGGTGGGATAACGCTTCGCGGATGAGGCTGTACGGTGGGGTTTGGCGTTTAAGACCTGCTGAGTTATCTGGAGCGCAGCGCTCCACTCTGCCGCGTCGAGGTCATCAACGGCTTGGTCCCGATAGCGGTGGAGGTTGTCGCAGTTCCATTCCTTGAGGATAGTTTTTAACGAGCAATCGTGTGCCAAGTGAAAGCTGCTGGAGAGGAAGCTGCGGGGCAGGGAGATGATTCGATCACCAAATAGAAGCTCGGCGGTGTGACGTTGAAGCCGGGCGAGAAGCGTTGCTTCCGGGGTCTTGGAAATGGCGGCTCGCGTGTCTTCCGCAATCCGATAAAGTCTGGCCCGAAAGTGTAGGTTCCAGTCCATTTGATGATCCTTCGTTGCATTGTCAAAGCTCGTGAATCCGTGAAAAGCCTTCCCGTGGCAGGGGAGAGCTGGCCTCAGTACAGAGGGCAATGGCATCCAGTGCCTCTGGCAGCTCGATGTGCATCCACGGTTCATCAGCGGCAATCAGGAAATCATGATTAGTGAGGGACAGCATTCGGTTCCGGGTCCAGTCGCCCCGGTAATTAAAAGTGCCTTTCGGGAGACGGATGCTACCTTTTACAAACGGGGCGGTGATGAAGAAGTGTTCATCCAGACTGGTCCAACGTTCACAGTATCCAATGGGAAATCGAACCTTTCCGATGCATTGAACAATCATCCATAACCTTTTCTTCTTTAGTTCCATCGCTGTTGTTTCCTTTCTTTGTGAGCCAGCTCAATGATTACAAATCCGATCAACGCAGCGAGAGTGCTACGGGCCGGCTCTGAGATTTCATCTCCAAAGGCCTCGTTGAGCTCCATCCAAGCTCGAATGCGGGTGATGATTGTTGCCGGATCAAATGGCACGGCGAGCAGGGTTCTGCATTTTACGAGCCCAACACATACCAGCGCCTCCACGAGCCAAGGAGTTTCCATCAAGGCTTGGACCGCAGGCCGAGCCTCCTCTCGAACCCAACCTTCGGCGGCGATTCGACGGGTTGTTTGTGTGATCTGATGAGACCATCGGGTTAGCGGTAGCAGCACTTCAGGGTCACCTTTGGTCGGGGCGAGAACGATAGATGCCATAAGCTGTGCGTTCGAAGTAGGGGTCGTGGGGGTTTGCGAGAATGTTGCCGACCTTGTTCTTTAGCATTTGATCGGGGACCTTTGCCTGGAGCTGTGCCACGCGGTCAATGATCTCCGCTCGTGGCATCGGCTTGGCTGCCTCGCGGAGCACTTGTAAGATTGTGGCGCGGAGGGAGCCTGCCTTTGGCGTGCGGAGTGGTTTGCGAGAGCCTTCGCAGTCCGGGCTCATGGGTAATCCCGGTGGAGTAGGCGGAAGGATCGAGATCGCGGCTTTGAATCTGGGGTGTGGGATTTGGAGAGTCTTTTGCAACGCATTCTTAGCCCGCAAGAGATAGCCCAGATGTTTGTGGAGTTCAGCGAGTTGCGCTTCCTTCATCTGCCAGAGCGAGGCGATAAATGCGTCAGGCTGCAAACTCGGGATTTCGGTATCGTTGTATTTTGGTTTTGAGATGTGGTTTGTATTCATAGGGCAGCTTGGAGCGGGGTGGAGCGTGTTGGAGGGGGATTTCGTGAATTTGGTCCTTGCCGATTCCTTTCCTAACGAAGAAGAGGGTTTGGGAAGGTGGCGCGGGAATGAAATTGAGGGAGTGGTTGTCCGGTCCCACGAAGGAGCCATTAACAAGGAAGGCACTTTTGCCAAAAGGGAGAGATGCAGAAAAGTGTTTGTCTCCCATTACAAAAAGGTTTGGAGCGGGACGCCCGGCTTGGACGTTGCGGAATGTGGCGTTCGCCACTTCCTTGGAGATTCCATTGATGGCAAACTGACCACCACGGATTTCGTCGCCATGTAGCAGCTCGACCACAAGGTCATGTATCTTGATGGTTCGCCGGGAGGAAATCCGGCAATCGTAGGATACTGGCAAGCCCGCAGTTTCGCAGAGCATCCCCAAGATGGCGTAGAACACACCGTCGAGGTTGGACCACCGCCGCTCGGATGGCATCTTTCGCATTCCCGGCCACCGGCCATGGTTGCCACAAACCCCATGGATCTCGACTTGTCTGATTGTTTGGCAGAGGTTTGCGACGAAGGGAAAGAAGGTGCAGATAGCCAGTTCCAGCTGGGTGGCAAGCGGAAGGGTTAGGTCATCCTCCAACGAATGGCCGAGTCGCCCGTGAACAATGTCACCACAGAAGAGGATGATGAGCTTCTCTACCGGGCGCTGCTGAAGAATGCGCAGGAGTTCATTCTGAAGATGGTGAACCCGGTCAATCATTACGGCCGGGTTGTAGTTCCCAAGGCCTTCAATTTCGTCTGGATCGATGACTTGGCCGACGTGAACATCGCCGATGAGAAGTACAGCAACATCATCAGTTGAAAGTTTGGAAGCAGGAGACGGCATCTCCAACCGGACGGTGGTTGGAAGCTGGGAGAGTTGATTCCGGAAATCCTCGATAAGCCGCTCTTCGAGTGCGCCATTTTTAGCTTCTTCCACTAGGACCCTTGCGCGACGTCGTTGGAGATCGACGTCGAGCAGGGCTTGGCCGTCGATGTTTGCAGCCCGCGATGGACGTTCCAGAGCCGCAGCAGCAAACTCGGGTGCCGCCTTAATCGGCACAAAACGAATCTTGCGGGATGAGTATCCAAGACTGAGTAACTTCAGCCGTACGCTGGTTTCGGTACGTTTCAGTAGTCGGGCAATCTCGGAACACGATTCGCCGAGTCGGTAAAGGTTCAGGAGCCGCTCCATTTCTGCTCCTCTCCATTTTCGTGCATTCATTCTTCCTCCTCCCAGCCCATTTTGGGCATAACGTGATCACCGGCTGCTGACATGCAGGCACACGCAATGGTAATAAGAGCTTGGAAGATTTGCTCAGGGTCTTGCTCGTCTTCAGGGCGGGCAAGTAATGAGAGAACCAAGTTCAGCTGCCCTTGAGCCAAACCGCAGGCTTCCAGTATTGAGGCTGGCGTCGGTGCGTCTGGCTCCTCTAGTTGCTCTCTGGTAACTTCGAGTATTTTAAATGTTTGGTTGTTCATGTTTTGAAATAAAATTGTATTCTATCCTTATTGTGATACGTTCTAATATTGGTTAATGTATCATCATTTTAATTGTCGGTTCCTTGTTTTAGGTATTTGGCTCATTCAGCCAATTGGCGTTATCAAAGCACGGTAACTGCCCGTAGATTGTCTTTCCATCCGTGGTAACGATTGCTGCCTCTCCCACTTTTAGTGACTGGGGAGATGTTTGAGGCACAAACGTGCAACTGGTTGGATCCCCTTCGCGAAGCCGATCTCGAAGATGAAAGTGGGGGTAGCCGGGATCGTCCGTATCACCGGCCTGCGACGCTAGTTTTTCGAAGAGCTCGATAGTTTCAGGGCAGGTGCTATTGAGAAACACCTTTGTCGCGCAGTTGTTGAGTAAATGCGCAATCGTCGCAGTGTCGCCCCTCACCGCGGAGTGAAGGGCTGAGATGCCTTGGGTGGCAAACAGGCAGGCGCAGCGAAACTCCCGCGCCAAGGAAAGGAAAAAGACATCTCCGATGTCCGCCTTTCCCGACGCTAATGTTGTAGCCAGTTCATCCGCCACAAAACAAACCGGTCGAAAAGAGAGAGGGGAGACGCTCTTTCCGTCAAAGTGGCAAAGGTCATTCCGTTTTAGAATTACCCTTTGAAAAGCGGTCTTGATCAACATTCGGAGTGAATTGGCCATTGGCCCGTAATGCAATGGACTCAAGCTCAAGACCACCACCTTCCCTTTATCAATGATCTCTTCTGGATAGAAGAGATGACACCGTTGCGATGACGGCGAGAAAAGCTCAGCCAATGGGCCATCAATAAGAGTGGATAGGTAGCTGCGGGCATAGTTTAAAATGCAGCCCCACGTTGTAAGTGGTAGATTCTGCAAGTCAGATTCAAGGTAGCTTGTTAGTGTCACGGCCTCCCGCTGCGAGATCAGTTCGTTGGCGGCCGCCCATCGAATCATCTTTGTGGTCGATTTGTTTACTTCGCTTTCCGTGTACGCGGTTGCGAGGTGCTCCAGCGCATGTCCGATTTCGAAGAGAGAATCCACTCGCCCAAAACCGCGAATCTTTGCTTGGATGGTTGCAACGGTTAAAATGCGGCGCGTGTTTTCAACCCAGAAATCGTCATTGCGACCGCCCACCTTGCGGTTTAGCTCGGTTAACTGGATCAACTCTTCAGCGAAGCCTCTGCTGTCTTGGCTAAGTAGGTGGACTGGATTGCACCAGGTGTTCCCGCCCCGGCCTAGAACAAGGAGGTCGTCCTCCCGATTCACTGCCTTAAGAGCGCGACGAACGAACACGCTCATATCTCCTTTGACATCCACAATTAGCGCGCCTGCCTTCTTTTTCGGTGAGTCTCCAAAGTGTTCCATGAACTTTTGGAAATAGGGGAGTAGGAAGTAGCGGGTCTTTCCGCTTCCCGTGCTGCCAAAGGCTACGATATGACGAAATGCGTTCTCCGGCGGAATAAGGCTAGTCAGGGGATTCTTCTTGAGTTGTGACATTGGAGATTAAGGGGGTTAACGGTTGGCTTGCTCGTAGAAGAGATTGGTAGAAGGGAAATAGATTGGCTCCTCGGCTATTGAGGAACGCCAGTTCACCCTCCGCGATCTGTTCGAGCTTGAAGTGGATATCGAGAAGCTCGGCTGTCGTTTCGGGGCAACGGTTGAGATGCTGTGCCGCGAATCGGGCTGTTCTTTTGACTTCGCGGACTGTTTGGTGATGCCGCTCAACCTGCTCCTCCGTCAGCGTCTCGTGATACGGCTTCCAAAGTCCGGCTGCACGGTAAGTTGTCATTGCGAGCACAAAGGCATCGATGACCGCTTTGAGGTCGCTCTCAGTGGATTGTGGTTCTGTTGTCATCGGGAAAGAGGACGGTGTCTGCCAGGCCGAGGCTCACAGCCTCTTCGGCGGAGAGGTACGCGGCCTTTGCTAGTGCGGCGGTGATGGTGGTGCGTGGCTTTCCGGTGGCTTCCGCAAGGATTCGCTCAATGTCCTCGGACACACTTTGAAAGAGCTGGTATCCACTTTCGATCTCGGCGGGTTGTCCCGCGGTTTCGCCACGGGCTGGATGGATCATCACTCGCGTGTTTGGCAATAGGTAGCGATGGCCCCTGCTGCCCACTGCTAAAAGCAGCGAAGCCATCGAGGCAACTAGGCCGAAGCCAATGGTGTAAACCGGTGAACGGAGGTGTCGAACGGTATCAAGGATTGCAAAGCCTGCGTGGACGCTGCCGCCAGGAGAAAAGAGATAGAGCCGAATGGGAGCGACAGATTGGTTATCTAGTCTGAGCAGCTGCTCCACTGCTTGGATGGAGTTGGGTTCATCAATAGGCCCATAGATGCGCACAACTCGGGAACCCGGAGGAGATTGTAGAGGAGTCATCACTAGGTACTACGAGGAGAGTCGGCACTCTGTGTCATTTCGGGATTAGGAAGGCCCGGTTCGCTCGCCGTTTTGCGAACGAACTTTTGGGGGCCAAAAGACGTGGGCGGCGGGGGTATGAAACATCAAACAGATCCAAGTCGGCTCCGCTCGTCCTCGGGCGTAGGAAATCAAACGTGGTTGGAGACTCTTGTAGCGTATCTTGAATCTCCGAATGACCATCGAATAGTGAATGAAATGGCAGAACGGCTATTGCCGGTGCTCAAGCGGGAGGCCCGGAAAGGGTGTCGCTTGCCCGCGGACCAAAGGGAGGACATCGAACAGGTCGTCTTGCAGGAACTCGTCGCAAAGACGGTGCGGGGAGACCAAAAGCTGAAAAAGCTCGTTGATCAGGGAGCTACGGAGGTTGAACTAGTTGAGCGAATCCGCTCAACCGTTGCTCGGGTGGTTCGGTGGCGATCGAAGGACGCTTACCGGCGAGGGGCCGCCCATCCTTGCGAGCCATTACTGGAGGACGGAGAGCTGCCGGGCGCAGTTGACCCGTCTCTCACCGCTGGACGAATGAACGTCATCGATGCGCAGACCATCAAAGAACTGCTGGCAGAGCCTTACATCAGAGAAAAGGTGGACCGCTGCCAGTGGGAGATCGTTGATGAGTGGATGGTTGTTGGAGGGAAGGTAACCGATCTCGCAGAAAGAATCGGCCAAAGCCGCTCAACGGTGTACCGAGCAATCAACGCCGTAGTGGGCGTACTGCGCAAAGAGCTCGTGTAGATTGAACGCCGGGTTGACGGCTTCCGTTTCCACCGGAGGCCGTTAACCCGGTATGAGCATCGGCACTGAAGTGGGGATGCCCTTTGAAGTCGATCCATCCCGCCAGCCTTTCCGCGTGATCGAGTGATTCGACGGAGAGATTCCTGAGCATCAACCGTTGCGAGCAAGCGACCAAGATGTTCCTTGAGGAGAACCTGTCAAGGTGGCTCTGACTGCCGTCGTGCGGAAGCTGCTCATTGCCATCAATTTGATTGCTCAGCGTATGCGAATATCGAATTCCACGAATCGGATTATCAACGGTTACGTGGTGCCTTGGAGACCGCGCACGCGGAAAGCCGACTCCCGTCAGTGTCAAATGCCGAAACGCGAGCCGCCATCAATGACTTGTTGGTGAGCTTGCGTGTCAGCGCAATGCCGGGATGAGCACATAGTGCTCCCCGCCATGAATCTGCTGAGGCGTTTTATCACTTTTAATCACACTGTTAGACGTTATGATCCCGGTCCCATGGAAGCGGAAATTGAAGCCTCGCCACGTACTAACGCCGACCCCAAAATGCCCACGGGGGAGAATGAGTCATTTCGCCTCTTTGAGGAATATACGAACCTGAGGAAAGGTCTGTCGCTCAAAGCCGATTACATTGTTGAGAATTTCCTCGAACGAGGCGAGCAAGCTCTTCTCTACGGCCAGCCGAAGGTCGGAAAGACCTTCCTGGCAATCCAACTCGCAGTCGCGGTTGCTCATGGGAGGAAGTTTCTGAATTGGGACGTTAAGGTGCCGCGCAAAGTACTGTATTTGAATTTTGAGATGGGGCATCGCGTCTTTGCTCGGCGAATAGCCGACCACTTCCCCTTGGAGGAGAAGAGCCGGAAGCACAAGTCTGAAACTGAAGACGATCAGATCGCTAGACAGGCTGAAGCGGTTGAAGAGGCACTTAAAGAGAACTTCGTTTTTACGGTGAGTCCTCGCAGTATCAACATTCTGGATGAGTCACACTCTCGGCAACTCAAGGAACTTATTGCTCGTCATCAACCTGCATTAATCATTTTTGATACCTTCGTGAAGGTCCACCAAGTCGACGAGCGGGCCAACGAAAAGATCGGGCAGGTTCTTATTGCAATCCGCAATGCCTGCGTCATTGATCGCAAACCCATTGCCCACATCATCGTACATCATGCCCGAAAGGCATCGATGAACATGGATGATCGTGCCGCAAATTTGACAGCACACGAAATTCGCGGAGCAAGTGCGATCCGGGGTGAAGCTGACCTCATCATTGGTCTTTCCAAAAATACCGGAGGGGCTGGAGGTGGTGCGTTTCACAGTTTGATCCTCGAAGCACGCAACATTGCCTTTGAGGATATTGACATCGAATTCCGCGAGGGGCGACATTTTGAGGTATCCGATAGGCAAACAAGAAAGGCAGTTGAAGAGCTCCTCGAAGGGAAGATCCGGGCATCGAAAGAGCCACTCCATAAAGAAAAGGTGTACGAAGAGATCGCCAAAGAACTCAGTTACCAAGTGGATACCGTTCGCCGTTGCGGTTCGCAGTGGCTCTCAAAGCAGAGCAAATGGTTAGATGGCAACGCAACTCTACCAGATGCAAAAGAGCGGGGCTACGACAGACGACATAAGTTCATCGTGGTGAAAGAGCCTTCGTCGGCGGAAAAGGGGTAAACGCGAGCAATTTACTCTGTAGAACCTCCCGTTTTCGGAAGGTACTGGGATGTTGGGATACGCATATATAGATGTATCCGATAAACGCCACCAACCCCCCAAAGCCCTTTCCGATCTAGCCTCTTCCGAGAATGTGGCTTACCTTCCCTTTTTAAAATCCCCGCTCAAGCGGGGATTTCTTAACTTTCGATTAGCTCCAAGCGATAGCTTCGCATTTGGCGGCGCTGCTCGTCTGGCAAAGCCTTAAATCGGATTAGGAACAGGAGAGGGGCGTTGGCAGCGCGGTTTTCACCGCCATGCCTTTGGGCCTCCATAAGATTTGATAAATCATTGAAGGCAAAGAATAGGAGGCTACTAGGTATAAGATACCAGATCGCTGAAACGAAGCCTACTGGTGCGGATCCATCATCTGGATCAGAAACCGGCGGTATTCCTCAAACGGTCTGAATATCAAAATGGTCATTCTTGATCGGAATGACTCCCTCCACAAGTGCTGGAGGTATCCTTAGAAGCAAAAAAGCAGAATGCTTATATCTCTGTGATTTGCCATTAAATGACAACTAGCAATAAACAAATAAAGAAATGAAAAAATTAATCAATAACAAATTGTATAATACTGAAACGGCCGAAAAGGTGGGCCGTTACTCGAACGGATATGGTTGCGGGGACTTCAATTACGTTTCAGAGTCCCTCTACAAAACCAAGTCAGGAGCTTGGTTTCTTCACGCCCGAGGAGGGGCGATGACTGAATACAAGACTGTACATGGAGATTCTCAATCGAGTGGTGAAACCATCATTCCGTTATCGAACGAGAGAGCTCTTGAATGGTTGAGCCAGAATGATCTCGTTGAAGTCGCTGAGAAATACTTTCCCGGCGATATTGAGGAAGCCTAACGGTTTCATTTACTCCGATTGAGTAAACTCAATCGGAGTCGATCGAAAAATATAGGAGGTCCCATCCCTCCTATATCTATTTAAGCCGACAACAATTATTTAATATGTCTCAAATCACAAAAATTCAATGGTGTCATTCCACCGTCAACCCCATCATGGGATGTGGAGGGTGCGAGTTGTTTCGCACTCCAAACGAAGTAGTATCCGATTTGGATAATACCATCGGTTGGGCCAAGGGGCGTAGCCGCTTGGCATTGCAGAAGCTTGTGGACCAAACTTTCAGTGCGGTCCCAGATCCGAAGGTTGGCCACACGTCGGCACTATCGTCGACGAACATCTGGCACCTTCGGGAGCCCTTCCTTGATCTTGTGCTGCAAGCCTCCGGCAGAGAAGCCGCAGAAGCGGCAGCTCTGGTTATCTCCAGAGCTGTTGCCTGCTACGCAGCTCGCCTACACTTGAACAAGGCGGCAAGCATCGTGAATCCTTCACGATGCACAAACCCGGGCTATGCCCCGGTCTTCGAACGTGTCACACGTTTTCCTGGACGGGTTGCGGCAATGGCATCTGCCGCAGATCTGCTCGGGAGTAAACCGCAGGGTAAACCATGGCTTGACGGCCTTTGCCGGCTAATTTTCGTTTCCGATATGGGAGACGCATTTAGTCGAAGCATTGACTTCGATTTTATGGAAACGGATGTCATTCCTGCCATCCGTTCTGAAGCTGGCAGGCGCCACTTTTGGCTCTGGCTCACGAAGCGCCCAACGCGCATGGGCCAATTCGCCAAGCGCCTCGGGAAGTTGCCTGAGAACATCTGTGCGATGACGACGATTACCGGTCCAGACTCTCTATCGAGAGTCGATGAACTCCGAGAGGTCAACGCGTCTGTACGCGGCCTCTCCATCGAGCCGCTACGCGAGCGAATCGCCCCTGAGAGGTTGAACCTCAACGGGGTCTCCTGGGTTATCCTTGGCGGAGAAAGTGGCCCTAAGGACCACGTTCATCCTTTTGACCTGGCATGGGCCAGCGAACTTCGCGATGCCTGCCACGAACAGGGCGCCGCCTTCTTCCTTAAACAGTTGGGACGAAGTCCCGTTTCGGAAGGGAGGTCTCTACATTTGAAGGATTCCCACGGTGGTGACTGGGCCGAATGGCCTGAGAAGCTCCGTATTCGGGAGATCCCCTTGGAAATCCGAAACTATCGAAGAAGCACAAACCGCGAAGCGAATCGCCTGATGCGAAATTCTAAATGTTCCTAATACCAAATAAATAGATAATACTATGAAAAATCCAACCCAAGAAGAAATTGAATGGCTGTTTGACGAAGTCGAAGCCGCCCTTATCCAGTTCGTTTTTGATGACTATGCAGGAAAACATTCTGGAAATGGAGAATACAATAAACTAGTAATTGATCCGTCTGGCGAAATTCAGGTCATGAGAACTCCCGGAGTCTCGAGAGATCCTGACGAATACTACTCTGTAGTTCCGCACGAGTTGACTATTGTTGAAGTTCAATCTGAATCATGGGGTCCTGGCCCCGGTGAGGATAACCCCGGATGGGAGGTGGACGAAAACGGAGAACTCGATTTAAACCGTTGGAACGGGCCAACGATTACTGCTGAAGATGCTGAAGCTGATTGGCGAAGAATCCTTCAAGATTGGATTGATAAAGGAAACTTCAGGCCAGTCTAGCATGATTGTTTAATGGGTTCATGGGTGAAAATGGGAGGGCGTGGGCAATGTGCCACGCCCTCCACTATAGAGCGGGCTACAAACACGAGGATCAGCCTGAGTGACCTGTCAGTTTATCGACTTCGTCCAAAAATATAATTCCCAGCGAATTTTCGCGTAAGAACGCCAGAATATCGTCCAGGTGGGCCGGGCACCTCGTTGTGAGCACCCCAGTGGAATCCAGTTACTGGCGGCGAGATCCAGCAGGGGCAATTCAAGCTGCTCGGCGAGCCGCCTGACCAAGAATGATTTTCCGGTTCCGGTAGGCCCGGCGATGAAGCGGGCCAACCGTGGTCGTATAGACAAGTCGTGCCAATC
>JBBCKB010000067.1:0-69622 GCA_037189965.1 Chthoniobacteraceae bacterium
GCGGAGCGTAAAGGGCCGCCGGGGGAAGCGCCCCTCGCGGCGTAGCGCCTTCACAAACGCGCGGGAGTAGAGCCTCATGCCGGGTTGCGCAGGGAGGTGAGCAGGGTCTCAAGGTCGCCATCGGCCTGTAAGGCGGCCACCGGGCCGTGCGCGTGCAGCCGCCCGTGGTGGAGCACCACCACTTCGTCGGAGAAGCGCTCGGCTTCGGAGAGAATCTGTGTCGTATACACCACGGTGGCGCCTCGTGCCACGGCGGCGCGGGCTTCAGCGCGGAAGGTGTGCAGGCCGTGCGCATCCATCCCGGAAGCAAGCGGCTCATCGAGCAGCCAAAGCTCGGGCTCTACTGCGATGATCGCGGTGAGGGCGGTTTTATAAAGCTCCCCGCGCGAAAGCTCGGTGAGGAAACGGTTCCCCTTTGCGGTGAGGTCAAACGCCTCCATAAGCTCTACCACGCGCGCGGCATTCTCCCGCGCACCATAGAGGTGGAGCACCATGGCGATGTGTTGCGCCGCCGTCATGTCTTCGAAGACGACGGGAAAATCGGGCAGCAAGGCAAAGCGGCGGCGGAGGTCGAGCCGGTCCCGCGAAAAGGGGTGCCCATCCATCACTACCCGCCCGGAGGAGGGGGCCAACAACCCAGCTAAGGTGTGCAGTAGCGTGGTCTTGCCCGCGCCATTAAGCCCCACCACTGCCACGATGCGCCCCGGCTCCAGCGTTAGTGAGACTCCCTCCAACGCCCGGGTGCGGCCAAAGATTTTGCAGACTCCTTCTAGCTCCACTCTCATGGAGCGAGGAGCTTAGGGCTGGCACCGCTTGCGCGCAACTCTTAGTCCCGCCGCGCGACGATGTCGAAGGCTTGGCGGTGCTTGGCGATGTGGCGCTCGGCAAGCACGCCGCGCCATTGGCTGCCCGGGTAGACGATGGTATCGCGCCCGATGATGGAGCCGGGGCTCAAGACGGAGTTGCAGCCGATCTCGGCGCGGTCGCCGATCAATGCGCCAAATTTCTTTAGCCCGGTGGGCACAAAGCCGCTCCCGGTGGCGATGGTGACTTCCGTTTTATCGAGCTTTACGTTGGATAGGATAACGCCCGCGCCAAGGTGCGCCTTGTAGCCGAGGATGGAGTCTCCCACGTAGCTGAAGTGGGGGACTTGCACTTCATCAAAGAGGATGGCGTTTTTGAATTCGCACGAGTTGCCCAGTACTGCGCCGTTGCCGACGATGACGTTTTCCCGAATATACGCGCCGCTGCGGATGTGGCACCCTTCGCCAATCCACGCGGGGCCTTTGATCATCGCCCCCTGCTCCACGACGGTGCCCGCGCCGATAAAGACGGCCCCGCTGATGAACGGCTTGCCGACGAGCCGGGCGTGGATGGCTGGCTTGAGCCGGAACTGAAGGTACGAGCTGATCTGCCGCAGGGCGTCCCAGGCGTTAGGGGTGTTCTCAAACAGGGGCCGGTGGTCGGTGTGCGAGAGGTCGAGGTAGTCTTCGGCGGGGAAGGGGGCGTTCATGGGGCCTTGGGAGAGAGTTTCTGGCCGTCGCGCGTGTCTTTGACGCTCCAGCCCAGTGCATCCATTTCGTTTCGCAGGCGGTCGCTGGCGGCCCAATCCTTGGCGGTGCGGGCGGCGGCGCGGGCTTCGAGCAGGGCGGCGACGGCGGGGGGGATGGTGGCTTCTTCGCGCTCCAGCGCCAGCACGGAGTTGACCCGCGCCCACGCATCGAGCAAGGCGCGCGCCGCTTCGGGGGAGAGGGCGCTTTGGTCCATGAGGCGGTTGGACTCGCGGATGAGGTCGAACAATGCGCCGAGTGCGCCGGAGATATTGAGATCATCATCCAACGCAGCCGCGAAGCCGTCTTTCTCCAGCAGCGGGTGGCTGGGAGCGGGGGTGGCCCCGGCGGCGAGGTCGCTCAGGCGGGTTACCCACTCATCAATCCGCTGGAGGGCGGCGCGCGCGGCGGCGAGCCCTTCGAAGGTGAAGTTGAGCGGTAGGCGGTAGTGGACGGAGAGGAGCGTGTAGCGGACTTCGCGGCCGCTCCACCCTTTGGCGAGCAGATCGCGCAGGGTGTAAAAGTTGCCGAGTGATTTGGCCATCTTTTGCCCCTCGACCATGAGGTGAGCGCAGTGGAGCCAGTGGCGCACGAAGGTCTTGCCGGTGCAGCATTCGCTCTGGGCGATCTCCGCCTCGTGGTGGGGGAAAATGTTGTCTACCCCGCCGCAATGAATATCCAGCTCGGGGCCGAGCAGGGCGGTGGCCATGGCGCTGCACTCGATATGCCAGCCCGGGCGGCCCCGGCCCCAGGGGCTTTCCCAGAAGACGTCGCCATCGGCTTCGTCCCACGCTTTCCAAAGGGCGAAGTCTCCGAGGCTTTCTTTCTCATACTCGTCACTACGGACGCGGCCCGAGGGGCGCAGCTCCTCGAGGTTTAGATGCGCGAGCTTGCCGTAGGCGGGGAACCGGTTGAGCCGGAAGTAGACGGAGCCATCTTCGGCCTGGTAAGCGTACCCGTGCGCGACGAGGTGGGAGATCATCTCCACCATCTTGGCGATGTACTGGGGCTCGGTGGCGGCGGGAAAGGTGTCAGCAGGCTTGATGCGCAGAGCCCGCAGGTCTTCGAAAAAGGCGTCTTTATACTGCTGGGTAAACTCCGCAAGCGGTACCCCTGCGGCGTGGCAACCGCGGATGGTTTTGTCATCCACGTCGGTGAGGTTCATCACCCGGCGCACCTCGTAGCCTCGCAGCTCGAGGTGGCGCTGGAGGAGGTCTTCAAACAAATACGCGCGGAAGTTGCCGATGTGGGCGTGGTTGTAGACGGTGGGGCCGCATGTATACATGCGGACTTCGCGCCCCGCCGGGTCAATCGGGCGGAAAGGCTCGACGGTGCGGGTATAAGTGTTGAAGAGGCGGATCGACATCTGGAAGATTCGGGGCGCGGCAGGGTACTCGCCGGGGCGGGGGGAAGGCTCGCCTTTTTTTACACGTCGGGCAACTCCACTGCGGCGACGGCAAAGGCGGCGATGCCTTCGTGCCGCCCGAGCGCGCCGAGCGTTTCATTGGTGGTGGCTTTGATGCCGACGCGCCGCGCGGGCAGCCCAAGCGCCCCGGCAAGCGCCTCGCGCATGGCCTCGAGGTGCGGGCCAATCTTGGGTGCTTCAGCGATGAGCGAGGCATCCACATTCAGCAGCCGCCCGCCTTGCCCGGCTACGAGTGCGACGGCGCGGCGGACGATCTCCAGGCTGCAAATCCCTTCGATAGAGGCATCGGTATTGGGGAAGTGGTGGCCGATATCGCGCTCGCCAATAGCCCCGAGCACCGCGTCGGCAATGGCGTGGGAGAGGACGTCGGCATCCGAATGCCCGGCCAGCCCGCGCGGGTGAGGGATCTGGATGCCGCCGAGGATGAGCTTGCGCCCGGCGCTTTCCGGGGCAAAGGCGTGGATGTCGTAGCCGATGCCGCTAAGGGTGACTTTGCTCATGAGGTAACAGCAGTGGCCGAGGTGACGAAGTTGCGCAGGATGCGCAGCCCGGTGGCCTGGCTCTTTTCAGGGTGGAACTGGACGCCCCCCACGGCTCCGCGCGCGGCGGCTGCGGCAAAGGGCTCGCCATAGGTGCTGGTGGCAATGGTCTCCGCAGGGTTGCCCGGCTCCGGGTAGAAGGAGTGGACGAAGTAGACGTGCGGGTTCTCCGGCAGCCCTTCCCAAAGCGGGTGGGGGGTGAGGGCGAGGGAGTTCCAGCCGATCTGCGGGACTTTCAGGCCCGGCGTGGTAAAGCGCCGCACGGTGCCGGAGAAGAAGCCGAAGCCGGGGGTGCCATCGGTGGCTTCCTCGCTCCCTTCAAAAAGGAGCTGGTAGCCGACGCAGATGCCCAGGAAAGGCTTCCCGGCCTCCAGCCATGCGGCCAGCGGCTCCCAGAGGCCTCGGCTGCGGATGCCGTGCACGCAGTCTGCAAACGCACCCACGCCCGGCAGCACGACGGCGCTGGCCTGCGCGATCTCTTCGGGTGTGCCGACGAGGCGAACCTCTGCACCCTCGTGCTGGAGGGCCTTATAGACGCTGCGGATGTTGCCGCTGCCGTAGTCGATCAGCGCGATCATAGCACCCCCTTGGTGCTGGGGATACCGGTGACGCGCGGGTCCACCGCCACCGCCTGGTCCACCGCCTTGGCGAGCGCTTTGAAGACGGACTCGGCCATGTGGTGCGCGTCGCGGCCGTAGAGGATCTCGACATGGAGGTTCACCCCTGCGTGGACGGCAAACCCGCGTAGGAACTCCTCTACAAGCTGGAAGGGGAAGAGCCCGATGGCCTCGACATTGCGCGGCGCGCGGTACTCCAGAAAGGGGCGCCCGGAAAAGTCGATGACGACGCGGGTGAGCGTTTCATCCATCGGCACGTAGGCGTGGCCGTAGCGGCGGATGCCGCGTTTATCGCCCAGCGCCTTGGCAAACGCCATGCCCAAGCAGATACCGACATCTTCCACCGTGTGGTGGAAATCAACCTCGATATCGCCATCGGCAGCGACCTCAAGCCCCAGCAGCCCGTGCCGGGCAAAGAGGGTGAGCATGTGGTCGAAGAAAGGGATCTTGGTGGCGATGGCGCAGGGGCCCGCTTCGTCCAGCCGGAGCTGGAGGCGGATGCGGGTCTCGGCGGTATCGCGCTGGATGGTGGCAGACCGGGTTGTCATGGAAGAGAGACTCTTAAACGCTCGCCCCCGCATTTCCAAGCCGCTTCTGTATGGACACCCTGATTAAAGCAAGCTCATCCGCAAGCTGGCTTTGGCATGACTACGTCAAGCTGCCCCAGAGAGGACGCCCGCGAAGCGTGAATGGTAGGCCGTCTCTGTGAGACGGCGGTCCAACCCCGTGGCGTTTCACAGAAACGCCCTACAATTTCCAACCCTCGCACCGAACTCTCAAACGACCTAACGTCGTAATCATAAACAGCCCTCCGGCAAGCGGCGGGTTGTCTGTTTTTAGCGTATCCCTACGGAGTCGTCACTTCGCGCACGTAAATATTGACCTGCCCGTCTGCCCCTCGGCGGACATCGCGGATCTCAAACGGGCGCATCTCATCCCGCGAGAGGGCGCCTTGCTCTGGGGGCGGGTTTGCCCCCTGGGGGAACTCGACGATGATGCGCGGCCCCCGCTGCCGGGTGACGGTGCCGATGACGTTGCCCAGCGTACTATCTGTACGCAGGGTGGCGCGGTTTTCCCGCCGGGCGGTGACGACGAAGTTGCCACGCAGGTAGAGCCGTTCTCCGCTCAGGCCGCGCTCGGCAAGGTCTGCCGCTTCAGAGGCGTTGACCAAGCGGCCGCGTGGCATCCGCCCCGGGGCGTAGGTGCGCCAGGCGGCATTCGCGTTGGGCGTGCTGCCGGGGGTGGGGGCGGCGGCGAGGAAGGGCTGCAAAATCGGGCTGCGCGCCGGGTTGGGCGGGGGCGGCGTGGCGGCGGCGATGGCAGCCGGGGTGGGCGAGGGCGCGGGCGGCGGCGGGGTGGTGGCGGCCACGGCGGCGGGTGTGGGCTGGGGAGTTGGAGCAGGGGTGGGAGCCGGGGTTGCCTCCGCAACGGCAATGGCCGTAGGAGCCTCCGGCGTGGGCTCGGGCTCGGGGGTGGCGGGTGTTTCCACCTGCACGATCGTCGTCTGCGCGGCGGGCCGCGCGACGGGGATGGCGGGGGTGCCGCCACCCGTGGCCACTGGCTGGGTGCGCGCGCGCTGGTGGTCTGCGTACGTTTTCACGCAATCCTGCAAAAGCTGGCCCCGGATGATCGGGAGCCCCCCGGCGGGGTTGAGGATCGCGGGGGGCTCGAGCGAGAAGCTGCCACTCCCTTGCTTGAGCGCATAGGAGCCGTAGAGGAGGGGGACCACGGTGAACTGGAGCCGCCCGTCAAACATCCGCTCGACGTGGATGACGGCGGCAAGGTCGTTGGCGCGTTCGAGCTGGATATCCAACCCCGTGGCGAGCATCTTCTCGAGGATTGGCACGGAGGCGGCCCCGGCGGGGTAGACATGCTCGATGACCGTCTGCGGGTGGTCCACCGACTGGCCCACGGCCACCACGCCAGAGCCGAAGAAATCGTTCTCCTTGAGCTCATAGGAGCTCATGATGCTGTAGCGCCCGGTGAGGTAGGGGACGAGGCGCTTGGTCGATTTGTAGTTGTTAATATAGTCGCGCAGGAGGCCTTCGTTCTCCTTCTGGAGCTGGTGGCGCGTCATCGAGGCGTAGCGCTCGTACATTTTTTGCGCGTTGAGGAACTCGCCTGCGGGAGCCGCAGTCAGCTCAAAGCGCTCGGGCGGCGCGATTTTTTTGAGCTTCTGGAGCATCCGGTAGCTCTCGGGCTTTTCCGGGTGGCCAAAAATGTAGAAGCTCCCCAGCCAGACGGCAAGGGCCAGCCCGGTGAGCAGTAGGATGCCCACCGTCCAAAGAAACAGGTGATCGCGCCCTTTGCGGGGCTCGTCATCGTAGTTCTGCCCGAAGTAGTCGTCGTTCATTGGCGGCTGTTAGAGCAGTCTCAAATAAAAAAAGGGTGGCGGCTTACGCTCCGGCGGGTTTATCGCTGCTTTCAAAAGAGGAGCCGCACCCACAGGAACGGGTGGCATTGGGGTTGCGGATGCGGAAGCCCGCCCCGGCCAGCTCATCGGTGAAGTCGATCGTGGAGCCCACGAGGTATTTGGTGCTGAAGGCATCCACAAAGACGCGCACGCCCTCGCGCTCCACCACGGCGTCGTCTTCCTTGGGGTGGTCTAGCACCATGCCATACTGCATCCCGGCGCAGCCGCCGGTTTCCACATAGACACGCAGCCCCTTGCCGGCGCTATCGGGCGAGTCGGCAAGAAGGGCCTGAAGTTGTTTGACGGCGGTGTCGGTGAGGGTAATCATCACGGGGTTTTCAAGGAAACTACCGGTTTCGCAAAGGCAAGTCAAACGGCCCATTGCAGAAGCCTTTATGCCCCGTTTTTCTGTTTTTATGAGCCGCATTCAGCTTCTGCCCGATGAAGTCGCCAGCCAGGTGGCGGCGGGCGAAGTGGTGGAGCGCCCGGCCTCCGTCGTCAAAGAGCTGGTCGAAAACGCCATTGATGCCGGGGCAAAGCGGATCGAAGTGCTGGTACGCCGGGGGGGCATCGCCCTCATCCGCGTGGTGGACGACGGCTCGGGGATGGACCGGGATGATGCCCTGCTCTGCATCGAGCGGCACGCCACCAGCAAGATCCGCGCGGCGGGGGATTTGGCGGCTATCTCCACTCTCGGCTTCCGGGGAGAGGCGATCCCGAGTATCGCCAGCGTCTCGCGCTTCAAGCTCACCACGCGCGAGCACGGGGCCGTGGCGGGCACGGAGCTTTCCATCACCGGAGGCAAGCTCGACCATCTGCGCGAAAGCGGCGAAGCCCCCGGCACGCAGGTGGAGGTGCGCTCGCTTTTCTACAACGTTCCCGCGCGCCGCAAGTTTCTGCGCACCGAAAATACGGAGATGAGCTGGGTCGAGCAGCAGATGACGCTGCAAGCCATCGGCCACCCGGAGATCGGGTTTACCTTGATGACGGACCACCGCACCCTCTTCCAGCTCCCCCCGACAGGGTCGCTGGGCGAGCGCATTCGCGACCTTTGCGGCGGCACGCTCGCCGCGCAGCTCCTGGAGGTGCCGCAGACCGTCGTCGAGGAAGTGGTGGTGAGCGGCTACATCGGCCAGCCGGGCGTGAGCCGCTCCAGCCGTTCGCAGCAATATGTTTTCGTCAACGGGCGCGCCGTGGAGAACTCCACCATCTCCCACGCGCTCCGCGAGGGGTACCACACGGCGTTGATGAAAGGGCAATACCCCGTCACCTTCCTCTTTGTGGAGGTGGACCCGGCGGCGGTGGACGTGAATGTCCACCCGGCCAAGCGCGAAGTCCGCTTTCGCGACCCCGCCGCTGTGCGCGAAGCGGTGGCACGCGCCATCTCGCAAACCCTGGAGGCTAACCGCTCGCGGTGGAGCGCCCAGTTTACCGCGCCGCCGCCGGAGCCGCTCTCTCCCCCCTTGCCACCTGCCGCACCGGTGGAGCCTGCGCCGCTGGCCCCGCTGTTGCCCGGCCCGCCAGTCGTGCGCGAGCCGATCCCCGAGGAACGCAAGGCGGGTGGGTATCTTTCCATCCCCGGGCTTGCCCCCGCGCAGGTAGAGCCAGGCCCGAGCGTCCATGGTCCCTCCGGGTTCGGGCAGCTACCGCCCGTGCAGGCTGCAAGCCCGCCATTTGCCATCCCCGGGGGGAGCCCCGAGGAAGAGGGGAGCATGCGCTTCCGGATTCTTGGTGTATTGGGCAGCCTCTACATCCTCATGGAAAACAACGGCGGCCTTGTATTGGTGGACCAGCATGCCGCGCACGAGCGTATTTTGTTTGAGGAGCTGCGCCGCCGCATGGAGTCCACCGAAGTCCCCAGCCAGCGGCTCCTCCTTTCCGCCACGCTCCAGCTCGGGCCTCGCGATAGCGACTGGGTGGAGCAGAACCTTGAGACGCTACAGAAAATGGGCATCGGCCTGGAGCCCTTTGGGGCCAATACCTGGAAGCTCGACAGCCTGCCCCCCTTTGTCCGCTCCAAAGAGCCCGTGCAGCTTTTGCGGGAGATTATTGATGAACTGCGCGCCACCACCCGCCAGACCTCCCGCCTGCGGCTGGGCGAGGAGTTGATTGCCAAGACCGTCTGCCGCGCCGCCGTAAAGGCCAACGACATTTTGCGAGAGCCCGAGCTGGTGCGGCTGGTGGAAGATCTCCTCAAATGCGAGCTTCCCTACTGCTGCCCCCACGGCCGCCCGACAATGATCCAGATCAGCTACAACGAGCTGGAGAAGAAATTTGGCCGCCGGGCATAGTATTCCATTGTTAGATGATTTGCCGGTTTGGTGCGGAAGTGGGCAATTGTAGGGCGTCTCTGTGAGACGCCGTGGGGTTGGACTGCCGTCTCACCGAGACGGCCTACAGTTTACGCTTTCCGGCATTCCGGCGGGAAAGGAAGACGCCATCCGAAAGTCAGGGAGCCCCAAGGAGGGGCGCCAGCGACGTTTGACCTTGGATCGCGAGATATTCACTATTAAAGCAGTTCAAGCATGAAAGCGCACACCGCATCCTTCGAAATCGAAACCCGCGGCAAGGGGACTTACGAGATCACCGACCGGGTGGCGGAGATTGTCCGCGCCAGCGGCGTGCAGACGGGGCTGGCCACCGTCCTCATCCAACACACCAGCGCCAGCCTGGTGGTGTTTGAGAATGCCGACCGCTCCGCGCGGGTCGATCTGGAGCAATACTTCGAGCGGCTGGTGCCGGAAGACACCAGCTACTTCGTCCACACCGCCGAGGGGGCAGACGACTCCACCTCGCACATCCGCATGGTGCTCACCCGCACGAGCGAGGCGATCCCCTTGGCCAACGGGCGCATGCAGCTCGGCACCTGGCAGGGGATCTTCGTGTTCGAACACCGGCGAGCGCCCCACCGGCGGCGGCTTTCCGTATCGGTCATCGGGGAATAGCCGCTCCTTCCCGGCGGCTTGAATTTCAGGAAGCGTTCGTGGGGGGCTCTGAAAGGCCAAACTTTACTTCCGACTCACGCCGGGGTTGGAGGGGTGTTTTCTGACGTCTCGGAAGAGGCGCCATTGGCAATTCGCCCCGGAACCAGGATCGGAGTGTGAGCTTCGTCTTTTCGAAGAATTCGAGCCGTAAGCAGCCCGACCGAGCGACGGGCAATTTCGGAAATCGGATTTTCGTAGCTGATCACCGGCACGCCGAAATGAAGGTCGACTCCCTCATTCGTCAGCGAGCAGATCGTAAGCTCCTCCGGTACTCGGACCTGTTCGCTAAGGAGGGCGAGGGATACGCCTCGCGTAAGGATATCTTCATCCACCAGCGCGCAATCCACCCGTTTTGCCGGAGGCAGAGTGTGGTCCTGGCGGATGAAATCCTTCATCTGTTCGCAAACGGAAACCTCCGGATTCCGGCTCGGGTCCTGGTCGTTCACTTCGATGATTCGGACGCACTCCAGCGGGGATGCCGCGAGGGCGGACCAAAACCGTTCGAGCCGGAGGGAATCCGGATAGGAGCCAGTCACCTTTGTGACCCAAAGCAAACGCTTGCAGCCAGCTGCCGCCAGTTGTTCCAGCGCCGTTGTGAGGAAATGGATTCGATCGCCGCTCACATCTCCGCCTGTATGGGGGGATTTGATGGCAACCGAGGGGCGTCCAAACTCGGAGGAAAGCTCCCACATCCGCTTGAACACCGCTGAGGATTCGATCACTCCCGCCGGATCATGCATGGTAAAATCTTGCGTAAGCCGGGAGACCATGCGGGTACGGGCATCTCCCCCTTGCGCCAGCAGGGCGGTAAGGTTGTCGTGAATATGCGAAATATAACCTGCCGCCGTCAGTTCATTCTCTAGGCAGCTCGTCAGCCTGCGATCCATATGGTTAGGCTCTTTCTTGAGGTCTGGCCCTACCAGAATCAGGACATGCAGGGGCTTCTTTTCCCGGGTGCGTACAATCGTTCCCATCCGCGGGCGGCGTTCCAGATACCCTAGTGTGGAGAGGCGCGCGAGCGCCTGCTGTACGGAATTGACGCCAATGTTCAGTTGGGCAGCAAGCTCAGCGGTCTTGGGAAGCCGCATTCCCTCGTAAAATTCACCGGAATAGATGCGATTCAGAATCATCTTCTCCGCCTGGGTGTCCGCGCGATGGGCAAGATTCGGGAGAGAGGGATCTGGAGTCATGGCGAATGGAAGAAAAGGAAGATTCCTACAGTGGAAGAGGGGGGTATCAAAGGGTGGACTGAATTTGGCAAAGCCTCGGAGAGAAGGGATTCGATGGGTGTAAATTAATTAAAATTATATCCGGGTCGAAACGTGGTTTTTTTGTTAACCGATGGGGTTTGGATGGTCAAAGGTAGAATGCGCTTCCGCGAGGTGGCGTCCAGCTCCAAGGTGCAAACAGCAAGGCGATTGAGGATGCGTTGTCGGATTCCGCCCCGAGTTCCGGGTGGCGGGTAAGTTTGCTGGGGATTGCTGCAAATCGGTTTCATGAGTCTACACCGGCGGTTGTCCCGTGCTCTGAAGATTGATGGGGCATTGAGCCATTCTTTGAGTGGACCGAGCCGCTCCGCGGTACACCTCCCACTGAGGTGGGTTTCCAAACTTGGATGGCATCCTGCGTTGGTCTGGTAGGGCTGATCCTCAAAGGTGGGCACGGTGTCAAAGAGAACACCGGGCTGCAGGAATGTCAAAATAATTAACTTTTTCGGATTGACCTTCGGTAATATTTTTATAATTTTGATCTCAATGAAGGTGAACCCTCGGGTAAACGAGGGCTTCCCCTGCCTGATCGAGGCGAATGCTCTGCTCCCTTCAGGAGGGGAGCGATGGAGCTCATCGCGGCGGTCTTGCTCTTCAGCCCAAGCGTCGCAGCCTGCTTGGTGAGGAGCTGATGAATGAGAACTGGCCGCAACCAGGGGAGCTTGCGTCTTTCTGGCCCAAGCTTTCCCAACCCAACTCACACTGCCCCCACGAAACTTATGAAACCCTCCATTTTAGGCCTCTTTGCTCTCACCGCCCTTCTCCTTCCGGCGGAGAGTGGCTTGGCGCAGGCTTCAAACACATTCAATTCGAACTTCTCCGCATTGAACAATGATTGGACTTCGGCGTCCAACTGGGTGCGCGTGGGAGGTGGCGGGGGCGCGCCTATTACCGCCTTGGACAAGGCGTTCGTTTCCGGATTTACCAGCACCCGCACCCTCGTCGTCAATGGGGATGGCATTCACGTCAGAGAATTGGAATACATTGCAGGCCCCGGAACGGAGACGACTCAACGGATCGCAGCCAATGGAACCCGCAGTGTTAAGATCGATAACCTTACCCATGGCGGTAGCTACACGCTTTCCATTAATAATGGGACGGGTGACAACTCGCTGTCTGTAGAGATTGGAAATCTGAACTTCAGTAATGCCAGCGGGGGGATTGAGATTGGACACCCCTCGATCGGTAGTTTGGACGGGTTCAAAGTCACCGGAACCTCAACGATCGCAGGTTCGTTTGCCTATAATGGAGTAATGGATCGGGTGGCTGGGCTTAACCGCATTGAACTCGGTGATCTTGTCGTGTTGGGGTCTGGAACTCTTACCTTGGGTGGGCGTGGGAATAGCAATGGGACCGTGGAGGTCTCATCCCTTTCAGGTGGTGGCATCGTTCAGGTTGCGATCAATAGTGCCCACAGCGGTGTGGCCGGAACGCTTCTCATCGACAGCGAAAATACGACGCCTGTCACCTTTTCAGGGCTCCTTCGCGATACGGGAAATATCAATTATCCCGCTGTTCTGACGGTTGTGAAATCCGGTTCCGGTACACAGGTTTTCTCACAAAGTTCCGGGAATAGCTATTCGTGTATAACCACCATCGACGGGGGTGTTCTTGCTGTTACGAACACATCTGGAGGCGGTCTCGGAAGTGGCTCAGTCAACGTTTTGGACGGGGGTATTCTGGCGGGTTCGGGTATTATTGCACCTGGTTCCGGGAAAAAGATTACCATACAGGCAGGCGGCTCAATCGCTCCCTCGGCGCATTTGGAAACAGGTTTTGCCAATCTTCGGCTCAACGGGGCGGATAGTGGTATCGGGGCGATACTCGACATGGAGGAGGGCTCCTCCTTTACCTTCCGACTTGGGGCAGACGACGCAGCCGACCGGATCAGCTTCATCAATTATCATGCGGGTGGCCTGGCGCTCTTTGGCGGGGGGATAGCGGTGAATGGCGTCGGGGTGCAGGAAGGTGCCTTTACACTCTTTACGTTCGACACCATTTCCGAAACGGAGTTGGACGCTCTTCTCGGAAGGTTGCAGTTGGGAGGCGGCTTCGGGGGGTATCTGGCAGCTTTCTCCGCGGGGGGGAACTCCATTTTACTTGAGGTCTCGGCGATTCCGGAGCCCGGACTTACCAGCTTGCTGGGCGTGGCCTCGGTGGTGTTTGCGGCAGGTCGCTTGCGCCGGAAGATACTTGGCTAAAGAGGAAGCCAATCGGGATCAAACTCAACAACTTGATCGCCAATGGATGCCTCCAGACTTCGTTCCTTAAAGACTCGAAAGCAAAAGGAGGTGCCGCTCGGCATCGGATTTTCTCCTCCTTCCCGCCTTTCACGGAGGCATGGCATGTCTTTGACCAATTTGCTGGGGGCAATTGTCATCACAGCCATCCTTGCGGGGATGCTCCTTAGTGAAATGAGGCAGCTTTCAAGAAAGTCTCAAGCCATCCAATGCGCCAGTAATTTGAGGCAGCTTAGCGTGGCCACGCAGCTCTACATGGCTGAGAACAATGGGTATCTTCCGTTTTACTCCGCCTCTACGGAAGGAAGGATTTCATTTACCTACAAGGGGGCGTGGTACTGGCATCTTGCTCCCTATTTGAACATTCCCAGGTGGGAGTCCAATATGGCGCATCTGGGGCCACAGAATGGAAAGATTCTGCGGCCCAATGTTTTCAGTTGTCCCGCTCATGGGAAGAGCGAGGTAGCGATGCCTCTGGTCTTTCCAACGAGCATTCCCGTTAGCTATGCACCAAGTGGTGAGATCTCTGGGTCGATGGTCGCCCTTTCCAAACAGGATAATCCCGATGCGCTGGTTAAAGGGTTGCGAATGCGGGATATTTCTTCACCGGGCGAGAAGGCTTGGTTGAGCGATTCAACCATTGCCAACTCTCTCAATGTGACGGAAAGCCGCTGGACCAGTGATGACGACAAGCAGGCATGGGCAAGAGTGCCTTTTACACGGCACAGCGGAACCGGGAATGTCCTCTTCTTTGATGGGCATGTTGAGCCTGTTGCCTACAGCTCCATCGTTACCGGAAATATCAGAGCAAATGTAATCCGTTTGTTTCGCCCGTAGCGCCCAGTTCAAAGATTTCAACTGTTCATCTCTCAGGATGGGGGAGGGGTGCTTAGGAATCTGATCCGATGCGGATTTCAGACAAGTGCCCGGAGCAAAATTTATAATATTTACAGTGAAAAAACTGACTTTCTATCTGGTTTGTTTGTTCCTCCTTTCTTCATTTGTTTGGGGAAAGAATTCTCTGCCAATTATCAAAATTGAGCCAAATGTTTCGCCGAGTGTCTTTCTAAAGCAGGTGCCCGATCCATCCCTTAAAGAGGGAGTGCGCATCGTGATGGATCGGGTCGAGACTCGGCCGGGGGAACGGTGGTTGCGTGGGCAGATCAAGATTGCTCCTCAACTAGTGCCTGGATCGATGATCCGTGCCGTATTATCGGGTCTCGGAGAAGGCAAGGCGATTGCCCATTTCGATGGGGTGGCTTCTCCTCTTGGTCGAATCAAAGTAAATCTGCGGGATGCCTCCCTTAAAAAGGGGCGTCTTCTCGTTCAGGTCGTTCGCAATGATAGAGTGATTGCCGAAGACGAGGTGATCCTTCGATCTCCCCCCACGCCGGTGCCCAAGAGAGGGCTGCTGATCCCTGTTAGTGTGGATATTGATCGCGATCGGACCGCGAGTAAGACGGGAATCACCTTTGGAGTACCATTCCCGGCGGGCACCCTTTGGGATGTTTCTCGATTAGGGGTTATTGACGAGAAGGGGAAGCCTCTTCCGGCCCAGATCACCCCTGCCGCTTCCTGGTATCAGGATGGTTCAGTCAAATGGGCGCGTGTGGATACACTTTATCATCCGAATCGGGAGAAGATCTTTGTCAGTTTGGACGGAAGTGCTCTTGCAGCGCCTCCCGATCCGGTTGTCGTTGAAGAGAAGGTGGGCGGTAGAGTTGAGGTTCAGATTGGGAAGACAAGGTACGTCGTGGGGATGGAAGGAAGCCCCGTTCAGGCGCTTTATGAGAATGGGAAGCTCATGATGTCAGCTCTTGAGGGGGGCGGTTTATACGTGGTGGATCAAAACGGGAGGGTGGGAACTGCCTCGGCCAAGGATGCCACCCTGACGGTTGAAAGCAGGGGGCCAGTGGAAGCTTGTATCAAGGTTGCGGGCCCTTATCGGGCTCAGGATGGCCAGGAAATGGCGCGTTATGAAATGCGGTTGCAATTTTTTGCCGGGGAATCTCAGGTTCGCATTGGGCATACGTTTATCGTATCGCAACCTACGGATCGTCTTTGGTTTCGCGAAATCGGTTGGGAGCTAAAGGCACCTCCTGCGCTCAGCGGTCTCGAGGCCATTTTCGGTATCGATGCGGATAACTGGAAGAAGAGCATCACCGTTCCATGGAAGAAGGGAGCCACCGCCTCGCTGGCCCAGACGGATCATTATCGCTTTTTCCAAGGGGATAATCAGTTCTCTCTTACGCAAAGTGTGGATGGGGTAGATCGCATCCTTGAGAAGGGGAAGGAAATGGGAGATTGGGTTGCCATGCTAGGCAATGAAGGAGGGTTTCTTACCGGGGTCAGAGACGCGGCGAAACGGCATCCCAAGGAATTCCGCGTGGCAGATCATTCCATCCGCATTCTCTTGTTTAGTCCTAAAGGTGGGCGCGAGCTTAACTTTCATTCCAGGGCGGTTGCGGAAGATATCGGACTTCGAAAGTTGGCTGAGTTGAGTGAGCCAAAGGTTAATGTAGATGAGGCTATTGGAAAACTGGCGGCGGTTGATGTGAATGCCTTGGGCTGGGCCAAGACACACGAAATGGTACTATCGCCGATTCGTTCGGGAGAGAAGGTGGGTGAATTTGCTGGCCCCGCCGCCTTGATGGGGTACCCAGCACAAGCTCTTTCCTCTCCGGAATGGCTTTATGAAACGCGCGTACTCGGAAGGCTGCACCCTTATGATCCGGAAAGGTTCCCGGAGATCGAATCTTATGTGGAACGATCTGTGGATGCTTTGAAGAAGTTTGGAGATGATTCCGGAGAGTACGGCTTTCGGGATTATCAAGCGGGCCCTCATTTTATAAAGAGTTTTGATCCTCCAACATTGGTTCTATGGCGGTGGGGAGTGGCATACAGTGTGCGGACTGATCTCTGGTACCTCTATGCACGGAGAGGGCAACGATCTGTAAGGGATTTTGCAGAAGGCACCGCGCGAGCTTATGGCGACAACAAGCTCATCCATTGGGAGTCCCCGGATCAAAAACATGAACCCCTGGGGTTGAAGAATCGAGGGGCAGACCCGAAAAGCAAGATCCGAGGTCTGTTCAGCCGGGCCCCTGGCGGGAATCCCATGGGGCCGAGTACGCCATTTAATGTCCCCATTCCGTGGGGTTACCCTGTGCCAGAAGTCAGCAGCAATGGGGATTTGGAAATGTTTTTGCTCGACTACTATTTGACCGGAAACCGTCGCGCCGCGGATCTGGTAAGGGCTTACGGAGAGGGTATGAAAAAAGTCTGGAGGCCCGACTCCGACTCCCCGCGCCGACTCCGCGCTCTTCATGGTTTGGTTCAGGCCTATACGTTGGACTGGGATGAGGAGTTGGGTGACCTGGCCAGGGCCTCCCTTGACAAATCCATCGATAGCGAAGGTGCTTTGGGCCTATCCGGTGAAAAGCCAAACTCAACCATCTACAAGACAGAGAACGACTTCTATATTACACCTTTCATTGCATGGGTGCTGGATGATCCACGCTACGACGAAGTCGCTACCCATTTGGCAGATTACTGGAGAGACACCTATTTTGAGCCGGTGCTACGGTATAACAACCCCGACGGCTTCGTGGGTGCCTACCTCTATGAAAAGAGCGGCGATAAGGCCGTGGCTGAAAGCCTCGCGGTGAAGCTCCGACAGATCAATTATTTGGCGAAGAAGACCAAAGAGGGGGTAAATCAGGAAACCTTGTCCCTTCTCAGGCTCCATGTATCCAACATGGGGTTCATCATGCGGGGATTCGCAGTGGCTCAGGACATTGTCCTGCGTAGTGGAGCATGGAAAGAGTCGATTGCTTCTACTCAAGGGTTTTTGAGCTATGGTGCGTCTCCTCGGTGGTTAGTCAAAAAGACAAAGAGTGAACCACTTGTCTTTCGGATTCGCTTTGGCGAGGAGCTATTGTCACACCGGCTAGACCAAACCGCCGGGGGGGAAATCTCCATTCGTCCCGTGGGATTCTCCGCAGCTAGCTTGAACCAGGATCTGCAACGTGTCATCTCCGTACCAAACGGCGCCATTGTAACGATCCCCAAGGATGCCCCTCCTGGAGTTTATGAGATCAGTGCAGTAAGGGATGGGCGATTTGCCATTGTTGCCGACACCCTCGTTCCCATAATGGTTGCATTGCCCGGTCCATGGAAGCCGCTGCCGTTGCAGAGTCCCATGCCGGCGATATACTTCGAGGTCCCTCCGGAAGCAGAGCAGCCCAAGCTCAATCTTTCAGGGCGCGCAAAAATTGCTCAGCTAGATAAAGTGGGCCCTGCGCTGGGAGCGGATGAGCAGTGGCAAAGTGGGACGATCAATCTCCACAAGGGAACCTGGAAGATTGAATTGGAGGATTCTGCCATCATTCACGCTGAGAACTTCGCTCCACTTTTTGCATTTGGTCGGCCGGAGAACCTATTTCCCCTTCCAAAAGAGGTGGAGTTGAACCTAAAGGATGAAAAGCCTTTCGCTTCTCCAGCGGGGGGGATTTCGCTGAAGTCGAACGAATCGTTAGTCATCGAGTTTCCAGAACAGCAGATGCCAGCGGGAACGGTTGAGTTTTACTATCGACCCTCAAAGCCTCTGGCAGAGGGCGATCCGATAGCGAACCTGGTAACGCTGAAAAACATTGACCCAGCTCCAAAGAGTCGGGATTTGACGCTCACTTACACTGGATTTTCGGAGAAGATGAAGTCTGAGTTTCAGTTTAACAGCCTGCACTATATGCAGTCCAAAACCAACCCAGATCAGGGGATGTTTGTCGGGTTGAGGACTAATCTAAGTCACTACCTGCTCCCTAATCGTTGGGTTCATGTCGCATTTGAGTGGGGTGTTGAGGGGATATCCGGAGGGCACCCTGAAACTTATACTCGCATTTACATCAATGGCTCCCGTGGAAACAATAGGGATGAGTCCACTTGGAGGTACGAACGCCACATTAAAACAAAGTGCATCATCGTCGGCCCCGGCCTGGAGGGGGAAATAGCGGGTCTCCGAATCTCCAATATCGCACGTTATCCGCTGAATCATTTTACTCCTCCTGCCATCGGGGGTGAAAACTGGAGAGATTCAGAAACCCTTGGAGCTTGGACGTTTTCGGGGTCGCTGGAAGCCGAATCGAAACAAAGGGCGGTTCTTTGTCGTAAGGTTACGGGCGACCGAGGAACTCGGTGAGGGTTTTGAGAAGAATAGTTGAACAGGCGAGTTTCGGAAGTTGCGAAGCATAACTTGCCTTTCTGATTTGATGGTCTCTGATTTTAAATTCATGTCGTTATTCATTCATTCTGGAACAGACCCGATTGCGGCGGCTCGGCAGATTGGTCTTTCTCTCTTGAAGCCCTCAGCAAGAGACTTAGAGTACGGCCTTGCGTTGCACAAGGAGTCCATCGTGATGGAGGCGTATAGCCTTGGCCTTCACGCACCGATTGATTTTAAGGCCGTCAATGAAGCAGCGGAATCGGGTGCTTCGCATCTGCAGTATATCGACATGATCGAAGAGATGGTCATGACGAATTGGGTGACTGCAAAGGAGTTGCTGGAGGAGTATGCACAGGCTTGGGAGGCATCTGGGGTGACTTGTATCAGCCTTAATGCCGGGCAAGAAGGGAATGATCCCCTACGACTCCTTTTGCGGTTTGCGCGTTACATCGGCCTGTTGGATGCAATTCCTGATCTCCTTGTGAAGGTGTTGTCGGTTGACGACGTTTTGCGGGCTCACCGGGAAGGTAAGTTCGGTATTTGCCTTGCTCCAAATAGTATTCCCTTGAAGGGAGCCCAGGTGGCGGTTTCAGACGAACTCCAGTATCTTCGTGTTTTTGCACAGATGGGAGCACGGATGATGCACCTCACTTACAATCGGCGTAATTGGATGGGGGACGGGTGCTCCGAGGCCGCAAATGGTGGATTGAGTGATTTTGGACAAACGGTGATCCGGGAGATGAACCGTTTGGGCATCATCATTGATGTCGCACATTCAGGTTGGCGCACATGTATTGAGGCGGCCGGAATATCTGATCAGCCGATTATTGCCAGCCATACGGCTATTTGGGAGTTGAACCGGCATTGCCGGTGCAAATCTGACGAGGTGATCCGTGCCATCGTGGATAAGGGAGGCACCGTCGGGATTACGACGGTGCCAAGATTTGTCGGAGGAGATGGAACCCTTCTGACCATGTTGGATCACATTGATTATCTCGCGAAGAACTTTGGAGTAGAGGCGGTTTCCATTGGAACGGACAGTGCCTATCGCTCCCGGTACCGTTCGAGGGAGGTAGCGAGAGCTGCTCCATCAGCCCATCCTGCGTGGGAGAAGTTTTGGCAACCGAACGATGAAGTCTATACTGCCGAATGGACGAAGCCGGAGCAAACGGAGAGCATGGCGTGGACAAACTGGCCTCTCTTTACCGTGGGTTTGGTTCAACGTGGTTACTCTGACGAGGAGGTCAGAAAAATCATAGGAGGCAATATCCTGCGCGTAGCAAAGCAGGTCTGGCGTTCTCCGATCGGCGCGGAGATGCGCTCGACTTCCGGCAGTTTGCCGCTCGACCCAAGCAGTCCACCCCTGATTGATTCAAACCCATGAAGATCATTGACAGGCCGGCATACGGCATTCTTAGCATTGTGGCGTTGGCACTCGCGGTCCTCACACTTTCCGGTATTGAACCCGCAGTAGCCGCGACCGTCATCCATTATGATGGAGATGAAACGGATTACGTAAATGAGACTCGCTTGAATCTGCACGGAGGCTTTGTCCTTCCCTCACCAGTGACCAATGGGCTGGTGAGAACGTGGGAATATAGCGACACCGTGCCGATAACGCCACCCTCTCCAGCCTATACGGGGCCGGCTCTTTATGCGGCACTTCAAATGACCGGTGTCTCAGCCACTACGAATTTTAACCCTAACAGCGGCATCCTGACTGGTCCTTTGACCCCCGGTCATTCATCTTTCGCCCTTGTGTCGGGCGCGGTGGGCGGGGCGTTTACGGCGCTGGTATTCCTTAAACCGAACGTAGAGTCGGGCCAAACGGTTTCGTTCGACTCTACAAGCTCAATTTCCCTCAAAGGGATGGGCGTTGCTGATAATCGGTGGACTGACGAATCCATCCGGTTTGTCGTCCAGAATGGAGGTCGATGGTATATTTCTGCTGCACCCACATTCGCTTCTGGATTTGTATGGTCGTTGAGCGATGCGGGTTCCGCCAGGTTCGCACTGTTCGATCCAACCGGAGCCGTTTTGCCCGAGATTCCGGGCTCTGGCTACGACCACGAGGGAGCCAGCTTTAAGAACATTACGGCGGTAGGGTTTTATGCTGCTTCGCTCACGCGGGCTAACAATGCGGTATATTTTACCCTGAAAGATTTTACTGTTGAATCAACGGTAACGGCGATTCCCGAGGCTGACGCGGGGGCGGGTGCCACTATTGAAAATTTTTGGATCGGCTCGCGCAGAATGGCTTTAAAGCAAGGCTGGGAGTAATAGTTGTGGAGGAGGGGTAATTGTTTCGAATCAGGTGTTTTCCGAAGGTGTAATCTTGAGGTTTTATGAAACGATATTCTATCCTTCCTTCATTGTCGGTACTGATGGCTGGTATCGCTTTTGGATATAGGCCTGTTTCTGGACTTTCGCAAACGGTGACTAGCCAAAAGGTGATATCCGCAAATCGGGAATGCCAGTTGCTCTTGCCAAAGGTGATCTATGCAACCCCGGGTTTGGAGACGAATATCTATTTTAGAAATATCGTTTTGGATCCTTCTTCAGATCCTTATCTCTTTGATGTGGAAAGCACGGTGGGAACGCATGAATCCGACCGATGGACATGGGTGCCCTCAAAGGAAGATGCGGGAGATCATTCCATAAAAATAGAAGTACGTGACTTTCAGGATCAGGTTGTAGCCAAGGGAACCACGTTTGTTCGCGTCCCACGGGTTGACGCTGGTGCGGGGAGGGAGGTTAAGCTTCTTTGTATAGGAGACAGTTTGACAGCGGCTTCCATCTATACAAAGGAACTTTTGAAACTCGGTGCAGGAGGCCAGAATCCTCGAATCATTCTTTTGGGAACAAATGGACCGAAGGATAACCCCGAGAATTTGCATGAAGGGTATGGGGGCTGGAAGTATCGGACATTTGTTGAAAAATGGCAGCCGAGTTCCGATCCGGCCGATGCCAAAAAGTTACAATCCAGCCCATTTCTATTTTTGGAAAATGGAAAGCCAACGCTCAATTTTTCTCGTTACCTGAAGGAGAAATTAGCTGGAGATAGGCCCGATTATATCACGATAATGCTTGGGATAAACGATGTCTTTGGTGCGACAGATCTTACCCGGCAGCAGACGGTTGAAGGAATGATCAAATCTGCGCGAACGTTAGTCGCTTCCATTCGTGAAGCCCTTCCTGATACGCCGATAGCGATTATCCCGCCGGTGCCGCCAAGCACTTCGCAGGATTCATTTGGGGCCAGCTACCGGACAGGGCAGACCAGGTGGATGTATCGGAAAAACCAGCACGAGGCCGTCCTGCAATTGATGAAGGAATTTGAGGGCCGGGAAGGGGAGCATCTATTTGTCATTCCCGCCTATGCAAACTTAGATTGTGAGCATAATTATCCGCTCAGGAGAGTGGCCGCCAATTCACGCAAATCCACAGTCGTTTCCCGCCCGTCGAATGGTGTGCATCCGGATGTTCCGGGCTATCTTCAGATTGGGGACAGTATATTTAGTTGGATTAAATCGCAGGTTTTGCGTGATCAGGTACGGAACCACTGAGGCTTGGCGCGGATCGGATGTGGTGCGGTTTTGTGCGGTTAGGAGGGGGCTTTTATGCAAATGTGGGAAGCACCACGGGAGCCCCTGTCCGCATGGAGATTCCGACGGCTTCCGAGGTGGCCACGGCGCGGGCTCCTTCGAGGCTTCCCGCCATGAGGTGCAGATCCCGCGATTGCTGGGTGACCCCTTGGAACAAATCGACCCGGTGGAGAATATCCGCGCCTCCGTGGCTGCCGCTCTTGGTTGGCACCTCCAGCGTGTATGGCTCACCAAAGAGCGGTAGGACGCGGATTTGGTCGGCCCCAGCGGCGGTCCCCGGCGTGCGGCACTTGGTGGTCTGCGTCTCGATGCGCCCGTGGGTCAGGTTGATCGCGAGGCGGTACCCTTCCCATGGGGCCGAGAAGTTGATCGAGTAGTTGACGATGGCTCCCCGGTGGTAGGAAAGGAGGGCGCTGTAGGTATCTTCCACGTCGATCACGTCGTCGTAGAGGTAGATCGGTTGTTGGTCCGGGTATTGCGCCGTGTCTTGCAAGGTGGGGCGGTCGGTATGGGCTCGGATGCGCGGGGCCTCCGGGGAGTTGCTCGCGGCATAGTGCCGCTGGAAGTAGGGGCAACGCTCCCGCTCTTCTTTCATCGGAAGAGGCTGGCCGTCCGGGGAGAGGGGGCGATGCGGGCTCCGGGGGCCGTAAAATGCGTTGCGCCCCAACGCGAAGACCGAAGCGGGGTGATCCTCCAGCCACCAGTTGAGGAGGTCAAAATGGTGGCAGCTCTTGTGCAGATTCAGGCCGCCGGAGCGGGCCAGCTCGCGGTTCCAGCGCAGGAAGTAGCTGGAGCCGTGGGCGGTATCGACCAGGTAGCTGAAGTCCACCTGCACGATCTTCCCGAGCGTGCCGCCGAGCAGGAGGCTCTTGATGGCGCACTGCAAGGGCCGGTAGCGGGAGTTGAAGGTGACAGTGACACGCCGCCCGGTTTCCCGTTCCTTCGCCATGACTAGCCGTGCCTCCTCGCTGGTCATGACCATCGGTTTTTCGACAATGACATCGCACCCGGCTTCCAGCGCGGCCACGATGTGGGCGAAATGCGTGTCATCCGGCCCGGCCACGAGCACAATGTCCGGGCGTTGCTCTTTGATCATCCGGCTAAATGCGTCTGCCGGGTAGTAGCGTAGCGCGACGTTATGGAGTCGGTTAAAGGCTTCGACTCTTCCGCTATCAATATCGAGCACGGCGGTGAGCTCCGCACAGTGCCGGAAGTTGCTCTCCTCCCGCGTAAGGCCCAGTAGCGGCTCGACGAAATGCGCAATGGCACGGGCGCTCAAGCCACAAAGAACGTAGCGCTTGGGAGCCGCCCCTGCGGCAGAACGCACGGATGAAAGCGGCTCCGCTGGGGGGGGCAGGGTTTGGGAATTTGAAGAGTGAGGCATTTTCGTGAAAATCGCCGCTAAAAGCCGATGAAGTCAATGAAAAATATTTTATAAATGAAAAATCATATTTCATGGACGATAATCGAGAAATCCACTAAGACTCTTTGCTCATCCATTTCCGAGTTCAGAAAATCCCGCACGCCGGGTCTTCCTCCAGATCTACCCTCCTTTCCGTCATGAAGCATAAACTGTGGAATCGAATCCAAACGATGGTCGCCCTCGCGATAGTTGGGGGTGTCGGGGCAGGGGCCTTGCAGGCGGGCGAGCCTATCAACCTCTTCACACCGCTCGATGGGGCGACACCGCTGAAGCGGTTTGACCTCGAGGTGAAGGGGCAGGAGCTCGATCCGCAGCAGTTCCTGAAGTTCGACTTTGAAGAAACCCACGACGGCATCCCCTCCATCAAGCTCTCTTCCGAGGCCGGGGAGCGGGTGATGCTGAAGGGGGCGGCCCCCATTACCTTGGAGCCGGGCCGGCGTTACGTGCTGCGGGTGTTGGTGAAGTTCTCGGAGCTTACTCCCGTTAATGACGGGCGCTCAACCGGCGGCCAGTTGTTTGTGATCTATGTTCGCTCCGCAGGCAAGAGCTACCGGGTACTGCGGATTGGGCCTTCCGCGGAGTCCAACGGTTGGGTAAAGGCGTTCCTGCCCTTTGATTCCGGTGAGGCTGACTATGACAAGGTGAGGGTGCAGTTTCGCCTCCACAACCTCCGGGGGAGCGTCTGGATTTGCGACCCCCGCATCGTCGAGGTACCGGAGAATTTCCCCAAAGAGCGCTTCTTCGAGCTTCCTTCCGGAGAGCGGGTTTCTCCGCTCGTGCTGTTTTACAATGAGCAGTTTACGAAAGGTGCTGACCAAGCGCCACAAAGGCAGGTAGATCCGGATTGACTATGGTATGACTACGTCAAGCTAACCCCGGTAGGGAGACTGCAAAGCGTTAACTGTAGGCCGTCTCTGTGAGACGGCAATCCTGAGGTGCTCTATACGGCGGCTTCGCGGGGGTGGGTTTGCGAGATTTCCGCCACGCTATCGCGCACCACCAAGTGCATGGGGATGGCTTGGGTCGGCATCTGCTGTGGGTCCGGTTTGCTGCGGATCATCTGTTCGAGCATTTGGAACATCATCTTGCCAATCGCCCGGCGCGGTTTGGCAATGGTTGTGAGCTTCGGGCGGCTGAAGCGGGCGAAGTGCGTGTCGTCAAAGCCGATGAAGGAGAGATCTTCCGGCACCTGTAGCCCGTGGGCCTGCACCGCCGATATGGCTCGGTAGGCGCAGCGGTCATTGGTGCAGAAAAAGGCGGTGGGCCAGTGTTGGGGCTTCCATTTTCCAAGCTGGGCTTCCAGCGCTTTCCAGATCGGCAGCTCTTCCTCCGTGTGGGGGGGGATGAAGACCTGGGCGTCAAACCCCTTCCGGCGAGAGAGAAGCTGCACGGCGGCCAGCCCTTCATTGAGCCGGGCTTCGCTGGCGCTGCTGCCTTCATGGCCGATAAAGCCGATGCGCTCGTGGCCTTGGGAGAGCACAAAGCGCCACGCATCCAAAAAGCCCTGGATGTGGTCGGCATAGACGCGGGCGGGCCGTTTGGGGTCGGGGTAGAAGACATCGAGCTTGTGCGTCACAAACGGAATCCCCTGTGCGGTGAGGTAGTCCACGGTGCTCTCCCGGAGCCCAAGCTCCAGAAATCCGCCAACTTCCTCTTTCTCGACCAAGGTGCGGATGCACTCCAGCTCCATATCCCCCTCGGGGAAGCCGACGACCCGTAGCGGGTATTCGCTCGATGCGGTCGCCTCCACGATCCCCGAGAAGTAATCCCAAATCAACGATTCGGCGGTCCGCTGGGTCTCGAGGCTGTGGAGGAAGATGATGGGGGGGCGGCTTTTCTTTGGGGAGTAAGGCCGCTTCCGGGAGCTGGCGACGCGCGAGTCCGTCTTCTCTTCCCAGCCAACTTCGCGGGCGTACTTCTGGATTCGAGCCGTTGTCTCCGGGTGAACGCTTTTATGGTTCCTCAAAGCGCGCCAGACGGTGACTTGCGAGACGCCACACACGGAGGCGATATTTTTAAGCGTGGGGGTGATTTTCATGTCTCGGTCTTTTCAAATTCCCATTTTAATGGCCTTTTTCATTTCATGAAATATTTTTCATTGACGCAGGGATTTTTCATTGGCATTTTCACGGTAGTTCCACCTCTCATGAACACTAAGCCCTGCATAATGAAATGAAAGCGATGATAAACCACCCCGCATTCGCCTTTTTCAAGACTTTTCAGCCCAGTGGGCGATCCACCCTCGTCGGACCGGTCGGTTCGACTATTCGTCGCTTTGGCAAATGGCGCGGCATTTGTGTCGCTCTCGGGCTTGCGCTCGCCCAACCGGCGAGCGCGCAGATCATTTATCAGACTGACTTTTCCGGCGGGGCGGGCACGCTTCCCGCCTCGTGGACGAGCCGGGTCTCGGCCACCGGGGCAATCGCGTTGAACGGCGCGGGCCAACTGGTTTACTCGACGACCGACAGCGGCGTGGGAATGGCGTATTGGACGGGTAACTCCGGTGCGATCCAGAACGGCGTCATCACAAATGCCAAGGTTACGAGCCTTTTACAATGGCCCAGCCAGAATAATGGCCAGAGCATCGGCATTCTGGGCCGGGTGCAGGATACCTCGCTCCTGAGCATGTCTGGATACTTTGTGGGGTTGTACCGGACGGGGAGTGTCAACTCCTTGATTATCGGTAAAGACCCTGTCGGGAACAATTTCGGGTCGATCTTGGACCAAGTCCAGGTGACGCTTACGACGAACACGTTTTACCTGCTGGAATCGACCTTCTCGGGAGATACCATCTCGGTAAGCCTCTACGCCGCAGCGGGAGGTGAGGCGATCAGGACTCTTTCTGTCACCGACAGTTCCTATACGAGCGGGGTTTTTGGCGTTCGGTCGCGGTCTTTGGCGGCGGATCGGCAGTTTATTTTTGACAACTATACCATCGCGGCGGTGCCGGAGCCTTCGTCGGTGGCGATGTTGGCAGGTGCCGGGGCTTTGGCTTGGGGTATCGCCCGTAGGAAAAGCCGGAGCGCAACGAGGCGCTAGCAACCCCTCGGAGCCCGGCATCCGGGCGCTTCCTCTCGGGCCCATTGCCCGAGCCCCGATTTGGGGTAGACTCAGGTGGCTTCGGAGAAATGCTTCATGCACCCCCCCGTTCGATTTGAAAGCTTGTTTGATAAGCGGCACCACCGCTCTGCTCGCCTCAGCGTGAAGAGGGGGGGCTCGATGGCGGCTTTTACCTTCGTTGAGCTTTGCGCTTCGGTTGCCGTCGTGGCTGTTTTGATCATCCTCACCGGCTGGGCGACCTCCAGCCTTCGCCAGACGGCTGCGATTGCCAAAAGTACGGGGAACCTGCGCCAGATCTCCAGTGGCTTGAGTGCCTACACCATCGATCAGGATGGTTATTTACCGGAATCGGCGCTGGAGGCGACCGTCAAGGGAACGAAGGTGAACTATTGGTTCAATGCCCTGAGCTACTATATCGACGGGAGGAGCGATTTTGCCGCCATGGAGGCGAGCGCCACCCGGCCAGCTTGGCAAAATTGCCCGGGGCGCATCTTTAAAACTCCTGAATTTTTTAACAAGCGATGCGTGTCGGTGGGGTATGGCTGGAACCACCAATTTTTTGGAAGCAACGGAGGCAGTGACGACCGCTACCGCTATGGGTGGAAATCTCGCCTGGCCGAGGTGGAGCTGCCTTCCCAGACCATTATTATCGGCACCAACCGCGAAGAGCGGGCGGAGGGCGAGGGTGTCGGGGTGGATGGGATTGCCAATATCTATATTTACGCCAGCAACCCGAATTCCACCCGCTTCAACGGAGCCGGGCTTTACCTTTTTGTCGACGGGAGCGTCAAGCGAATGACCCCGGCACAAGCCTCCTATGGGGCAACCAAAGATTCGAAGGAGTATCGCTATCTTTTTAAGAAAAAGAAAAGCGGCCTGCCTTACCCGGAAGACAACCGGCCCAAATAATGAACTGCCATGCGCACGATGTGCCGGCATGGCTTGAACAAAGTAAAGGTACCCCTCCTTGCAAGAGCTGCGGAGGCATCTTTCCCAAATAGAATCTCTTTTATGCTGCCTAGATTCCTTCCCAAAACTTCGCTCCGCCCGCTTGCATCCCTATGTGCTGCCGTGGGCATCCTGCTGACGACACCGGATGCCATGCGCGCCGCAACGGCTCCCGACGAACGCATTTACCCACCCCGCGTCTACCTTACCCAACCGAGCTTGAATAAAAGCGGGGTCTGCTTTGCCATCAAGGGGGAGGATAACTTTCTGCGGATCTTTGTCCCCGCGATCGATGCCTCCAAGCACGAGATCCCCGCCGGAGGGTTGGTATGCAAAGTTTTGCTCCCGGAGAACGCGACGCTCCTGCCGGAGCCGGACCTGCCGTTGACGATCACCAAAACCACCGTTGATGGGCGGCCGATGCAGGAAGTCTCTTTTAAGCTGCCTGAGAAAGATGTCTTGAGGATCAGCCAAAGCGCCTCGGCAAGAGCCTCCAAGAAGCTGCCGAGGATCGAGCTGATCCTCTGGTACCGCGTAGACGACCTGCCGGTGGGAGAGGGCGGGCCAATCCGCCTCTCGCTGGAGATGGACGGGAAGACCTGCTTCACCGACGAAGCGAAGCTCCAGGTCTTTGATGCGCTCAAAGAAATCACCCCCATCGATCCAAATATCTTCCGCATGTACCTGCACTACGGCCCCCAATACCGGGCGGGGAAGTGGGATGAACTTGCGGCGGCCCTGCGGCGCTACGGCATCAACTGCGTGCAGGTGATCGATTACCAACTGGAGATGATGCAGGCGATGAGGGAGCGTGGCTTCTCGGTGATTACCCACCGCCTGGGCAACTACCTCAATGCCTACCACCCCGGTACCGTGGTATCCGACACCCTCGAGCAGGGGATGGAGTGGTTTGAAAAGGCGGACGGGGGAGTGACGAAAGCCAGCCTTGCCTATGCCGATGTGGCGACATGGGATTTTGAGCCTTCTCCGAGATCCATTGTAACGGATGAGAAGACCTTGGGGCTCTTCCGGGAGTTCGCAAAGATCCCCGGTGAAGAGAAGCTCGATGAGGGGGTGATCAAAGCCAAGTACATGAAGAAGTGGATCGCCTTCCGCCAAAAGCAGTTTGCGGGTATTCTCAGAAACTGGGCAGATTGGGTGCGTAGCTTGAAGAGCGACACCAAGACGCTTGTCAGCGAGGGAACCGTTTCAGTTTTTGATCCCTCCGGACAGATTGACTACCGCAACTGGAGCGACGCGGTGACTTATATCGACCCGATGAGCTTCTGCGGCCCGGTGGCGGTGCGTGGGATGCGGCAGTGGAAATCCGTCACCCCCGGTGGCGTCTTCGTAGGGTGCATGAATGTGGCCCAGAGCGCCCGGTCATCCGTCACCTACCCTGCAAATACGATCATGCTGACGATTGCCAGCGCCGCGCTTATGGGGAACTCGGGCGCGGGGATCTACCCGGGCCAGACGATGGATGGGGAGAATTTTGTGACCTTCAACCGTGTCATGGGTTTCCTCGGCGAGAACCAGGAGATCATCTGGAAAGGGGAGGTGCAGCCCAAGGAGGTGGCCTTGAGCCTTCTCCCCAAGCAGGATGAGACGATCACCCTCGCCACCGGAGATACGCTCCGCAATGTCTACCCCAACTGGGAAAACGACTCCGTGGCGCAGACCTACAAGAGCAAATCCGGCGATGCCTACCTTGCAGGTATCGTAAACTGGAATGTCAACGAGCCTTGCTATGCAAAGATCCAGATAAAGGGGCTCTCGGGGAAATGGATGCTGGTGGACGACGAGGCGCGCCATGTCTACACCCACGGGGGGAAGAGCGAGTTGGGCACGGAGGTTCTCGCAGAGGGTGCGTTGGTCAGCATTGCCCCTTCCGACTACCGGGGGTTCCGCGTGGCGCGGGTTGATGCCTCCGCCGCAAACGGTTACAAGCCGGTGGCATTGGAGGAAATGACCAAGGAGTATTCCCGTTATTCGGACTCCTCCAAAACCGCGAACGACGAAGGCAAACAGGAAGGTTCTATTCGTTTCGACTACGACGATATTGATGGAGACAAGATGGTCGAGTACGTCGTGACGACCCCTTCGCAGAAGGTCTGGATCAACCAGTCGGGGTGCGTCGTGCGGTGGGAGGCGGGTAAAGCTTCCCGCGAGGGGCTGTTTGGCCGCGACCAGTTGTGGATCCCCGTGAGCGAACGCGGCAACGCCTTTCCGGATGGTGCCATGCAGCTCGTATCGCGCCAGAGCACGGAGCAGGGGGCGGAGATCGTCCTTTCGCGCAATATCGCACTCACTTCCCTGGGGTCGATGCTGGAGTTGCAGATGACCAAAAAGCTGACGATTTCCGACAAGAAGAGTGAGATCGCCGTGGAGGCTACGATTCAGAATAGCTCTCTTTCCACTCAGGTGACTTCTCTTGATGTCGGGTACCGCGTGCATAACCAATCGCGGTATGACGGGGAGGTTACGGTGTGGGCAAACGACGGGGCCTCACTGGCCAAGCTCGATTCGGAGCGCCGCTTTATCGTGCCTGGCGAAGGGCTGGACCCAAAGATCGCAGAGCACCTGCATGCCACGTACACCCGCCTTCCGGAGCGCAAGCTCGCCGCATTTGGGGAGTACCGGCCAAAGGATCAGTCGCTCCTCGCATTTGTCCCGGAACGCGCGGGCGATCTGTTGCAGATGTTGCGCTGGCTCTCTGAAGACCACCGCCTGGGGACGGTGGAGTGGATGTACCGCCCGGTAAAGCTTGGCAACGGGGAAAGCTGGAAGGCGGCCTACCGCATCAACCTCAAGGGGGATGCCGCCAGCCTGAGCCCGGCTGCGGTTGATGGGCTGTTGCCTTCCAATGCCCGGTAGCGTCACAGATTGGCATTGATTGAGGCGGAAAAAAAGGGGGGTGAGACCGGAGTGATCCTCCGCGATCTCCCCCCCTTTTTTTCATATTCAGGGGGCTTGGAGGACAGCTTGAACGCGACGCGAAAGCGGGGTAATAGTGGGCATTGATGCCCGTTTTTGCGTTACAGAGAAAAGAGGCAGGCTCCGGATCGGCCCGGGGTGCGGGGTGTCACGCCTTGGAGGGGCGATAGAACCAACCGCAAGATGTACCGTCTCCCCAAGATTTTCCTTTGGCGCCGGGCTTTGCCGGAAGCCGGGTATGAGCAGCTCTCCTTCAGCGATCGGAAGAAGGTGCACATTACCCATGGGGCAGCCTTTTGGCTTTCGGTGCTGGGGCCGGTGTTCGTGGTGCTCAACCTCTGGCAAGGGTACAGCGGGTTGGCATTGATCAACCTCTGCACCAGTGCCGTCGGGTTAGTGAGCCTGTTTTTGGGTAAGCACGGCCACTACCGCCTGGCAGCGGCGATGATCGTCATCGTAGCCCCGGCTTTCTTCTTCCTTTCAGCGCTGCTTTACCGCAACGCCATGGAGTACACCCTCTTGCTGGGGATGATGGGGGCGATCTTCATGTTTGACCGCTGGCCCATCCGCTTCGGCCTGGCATTGGCCAACGGGGCGGGGTTCCTCTTTGTGCGGCTTTGGCAGTTTGGCATGCCGGTGGAGGAGGGGATGCCCGTGGCTCGCTACGGCATCAATCTGGTCATTTTTGTGGGGTGTTATCTCACCGTTCTCGAAATTTTCCGGGTGATCAATATGAACTATTGGTCGGACGTGGAGGAAAGAAACACCGCCCTACGAGAGCGGACCCAGGAGTTGAAGGTGGCCAACCAGGCCAAGGAGCGGCTCTTCTCCATCGTTGCGCACGATCTGCGCGGGCCGGTGGGCAACCTCAAGATGACGATGGAGCTGATGGCCGAGAAGCAGATGACGCCGGAGGTGTTTGAGTTCCTCTCCGAACGGCTGCGGCGCGAAGTCAATAGCGCCTATGATTGCCTGGATACGCTGCTCTCGTGGTCTGCCGGGCAGTTGGGGATGATCCAGGCCACCCCGAGGGTGCTGGCCTTGCGGGATGTGGTGCGCCGCGGCGTGGCGTTGCTGGCAGCGTCTGCAGCAAACAAACAGATCGTTTTGGAGAACGAAGTGCCCCCTGAAGTGCGCGTGCGGGCAGATGAGGACCAGCTCCTCACCGTTTTGCGCAACCTGATCTCCAATGCCCTCAAGTTTACCCCCGCCGGGGGGCAAGTGAGGATCGGGGCGCTACGCGAAGAGGAAGGTTTTTGGCGGGTGGAGGTGGCCGATACGGGTGTGGGCATCAGCGAAGAGAAGGTCAACGCGCTTTTTGAGTACGGGCGCGCCGCCTCTACCTCGGGTACGGAGAATGAGCGCGGGCTCGGCCTTGGCTTGCAGATTTGCTGCGACTTTGTGCAGCAACAAGGGGGCACCCTCGCGGTGGAGAGCACCGAGGGAGAGGGGAGCATCTTCTCCTTCACCCTGCCGGTGGCAGAGTAGCTACGAGAGCCCACCCAACGCCCGCAAACGCTGGGGGGAGACGGGCTCCGCCGTGCCCAGCTCCTGCGCGAAGAGGGAGACGCGGTATTCCTCCAACAGCCAGCGAAAGGCTTCCTGCCGCTCGGGGGGGACTTCCTTCTCCCACCCGGAAAAGGGGAGGAGGAGGCGTGCCTTCTCGGCATCGCGCGCGGAGGAGGCGGCAGCGCGCTCGCCCCGGAGCTGCATAGCCCGGAGGTAGCGCGGCAGGTGGCCGAGCCGCGCGGGTGGGGTGTGGGCCGGAAAGTCGGGCGGCAGGAGGCGCGCAAGGTCCTCCTCCAGCCCGGGGTAGCGGCGGGGGGTGGTACGCAAGGCATCGCGCAGGGCGAAGATGCGCTCCACCGTTTCGCGGACAGTGCGCAGGAAGAGGGGCATTTCGCGGTGGGCGCGCTGGAGCAGCTCTTCAAAGCGCGCCTTGCTTAAAGGAAGGAGCGGATCGAGCCGCAGCAGGGCGGTGCAGATGTGGCGTGCGGTGTTGGCGGGGAGCGCCCCCCATGTGGCCGGAGCATTTGCAGGGGTCGCGGCAGCAAGGAGGTCGCCCAGGCTGGAGGCTCCGGCGGCTTTGCGGGAGGGGGCAGCGGGTTGGCCAAGGGTGCGCAGCTCTTTGTGTAGCCACGCCAGGTCGCGCGGTAGCGCGCGCTCGGCGAGGAGGCGGATGGCTTCTGGCGTGGCGCGCTCGCGCGCTTCGGGCTGGCGGAAGAGGCGTACCTCCACTTGCCCTTCTTTGCCCACGGCAAGGCCCGGGTAGGCAAGTAGGGGGGCTCCGCCGATCTCTTCTACGACGATGCTCTCGGGCAGATCCCCAAAATTCCACTCGGCCACGGAGGCGCGCTCCCACTGCCGGGCGGCCCTGGCCCATGCGCCGGAATCTCCGCCTTTGCCCGCCGTTTCCTTGCTAAGTGCGGCGAGGTCGCGCCCCGTGGCAACGGCGCGGTTACGCCGGTCTACCACCTCCACGCGGGGGCGCAGATAGTCTGGCAGGGGGCGCCATGCCTCGGGGGGGATGGCGACGCCATAACGCTTTTCAACAAAGCGGCCCAGCGCGGGGAGGAGCGGCTCCTCCCCGGGGTCAAACCCGGTGGCGATCTCGGCGATCTTCGGTTCCAGCGGGTGGAGCTGTTTGCGCAAGGTTTTAGGGAGGGTGCGCAGCAGGGTGGCGGCTTGCTCGTGCCGTAGCCCGGGGATCATCCACTCCAGCCGCCCGGAGGGGAGGCTGCCTGCCAGCGGGAGGGGTACGCGGATCGTCACTCCATCGGCCTCTTCGCCCGGTTGGTAGCGGTAGGCGAGGGGGAGGACGGAGTTGCCCAGCGCCACCTCGTCGGGGAAGGCGGTGCGGTCAAACGCAAGGGCCTCGGCATCCACAAGGTCGGCCTCGGTGGCGGTGAGGAAGGCGCATCCGCCACGCGCGCGGATGGCGCGGTTGAGATCGTGGAGGGAGGAGAGATTCTCCAGCCGCGCGGCGTAGAAGCGGTAGAAGGCTTCGTCCAAATCATGCACGCGGCCGCTGCGCACGCGGGTGAGCGCGTTCTCCATCGTCTCGCGGAGCTGCCGGTTGGCGGCAAAGAAAGGGTGGGAGATGCGGGCTTCCCCCGCCACGAGCGCGCCTCGGATGAAAAGCTCATTTGCCTCGGCGGGGGCGATCTTGCCGAAGTCTACCTGTTTGCGCAGCAGCTCGAGCCCGTGCAGAAGGGTGCGCTCCCAGACGAGCACGCGCCCCGCCCGGGCGCTCCAGGCGGGCTGGAGGTAGCGGCAGCGGCAGAGGTGTGCGCCCAGCTCGGCGATCCACTCCGGCTCCACACGCGCGATGGTGCGCGCAAAGAGCTGCGAGGTTTGCACGATTTCCCCCGCGGCGATCCACTCGGGCTGGCGTGTTTTCTCCCCCTTTTTGGTGGGGCGTGCATAGAGCCCCGAGCCGGGGAAGAGAAGGACTTCGCGGTTGCCCCCCGCGAGGTAGCGGTTGCGCTCTTTGCGCTGGGCGATGTGGCCGAGCAGCCCGGTGGCTATGGCGCGGTGGATGGCGCGGTAGTGCTCCTCCTCGGGCCGAGCCACAGGGCGGGGGATGCGCCCGCCCATCGCCTCGGCAAGCTGGCGGTAGATGTCGCGCCACTCGCGCATCCGCGTGAGCGAGAGGAAGTTGCTTTTGCAAAAGCGGCGCAAGGCATTGCGGCTCGGGCGCACGGGGCCGCCTTCTACCGGGGGGGCTGCGTTCCAGAGGTTGAGGAGGCTTAGAAAATCCGACTCCGCATGGGCAAAGGCGCGGTGCGCGGTGGCGGCGGCTTCTTTGGCCTCCTCCGGGCGTTCGCGTGGGTCGGGGATGCTCTGGCCCGCCGCGATGACGAGCACTTCGGCGAGCACCCCTTCCTCCCGCGCTTGCAGGAGCATGCGGCCGAGCGTGGGGTCTACCGGCAGGCGCGCCAGCTCGCGCCCCAGCGGGGTGAGGGTATGGTCTTCCTCTGCCAAGGCGCCCAGCTCCACGAGCAGTTCGTACCCACCTCGGATCGCGGCGTCGGTGGGTGGGTTGAGAAAGGGGAAGCTCTCCACCTCGCCAAGGCGGAAGGCTTTCATCCGCAGGATGACTTCGGCGAGGTTCGCCCGCTGGATCTCGGGCTGGGTAAAGCGGGGGCGTTTGTCGTAGTCCTCCTCCGCGTAGAGGCGGATGCAGAGCCCCTCGCTCACGCGGCCCGCGCGGCCTGCGCGTTGGTTGGCGCTGCTTTGCGAGACGGGCTCCACCGGAAGCCGCCGCGTGCGGGTGCGCGGGTTGTAACGGCTGATGCGGGCGAGCCCTGTATCAATCACGACGCGGATGCGCGGGATGGTAAGCGAAGTCTCCGCAACGTTGGTGGCCAGGACGACGCGGCGTTTCCCCCCCGGGGCGAAGATGCGCTGTTGCTCTCCGGCGGGCAGGCGGCCAAAGAGGGGTAAGATTTCGTGCGTGGCGGCGGGGAGCAAGGCTTCGAGAGCCTCGCGCGCTTCGCGAATGTCGCGCTCGGTGGGTAGGAAGACGAGGAGGTCGCCCTCGTCCGTCTCGATAAGCGCATCTTCCACCGCGCGCACGGTGCGCTCGACGGTGCCGCCTTCTTCCTCGGCCGCCTCCTCGGCGCTGTGGCGGATCTCGACGGGGAAGAGCCGCCCCGAGACTTCGATGATCGGCGCGCCCCCAAACGCGGCGGAGAAGGCCGCCGTATCGATCGTTGCAGAGGTGATGAGGATTTTGAGGTCTTTGCGCTTCTCCAGCAGCCCTTGGAGGTAGCCGAGGAGGAAGTCGATATTGAGCGAGCGTTCGTGCGCTTCATCAATAATGAGCGTGGAGTAGGCGCGCAGCAGCGGGTCGGACTGGATCTCGGCGAGCAGGATGCCGTCCGTCATGAATTTGATGCGCGTCTGCCGCCCGGTATCGTCGTTGAAGCGGACTTTGCAGCCGACCTCCGCTCCCCACCCAACGCCCAGCTCCTCCGCCACGCGGCGCGAGACGCTCATGGCCGCCACGCGGCGCGGCTGGGTGCAGCCGATGCGCCCGCGCTCCGCAAGCCCGGCCTCCAGACACATCTTGGGGAGCTGGGTGGTTTTGCCCGAGCCTGTCTCCCCCGCGATGATGACGACCGGGTGCGCCCGCAGCGCGGCCACGATCTCCTCGCGCCGTTGGGAAACGGGGAGATCTGGCGGGTAGTGGATGTGGGCAGGCAGCATGGTGCGGCCCACAGTGTGGGGGAACTACCCCCCGCTGCGCAACCCGGGGATGCGGGCATACCCGAGAAAGCGCGCTTTACCCTCCTTGGGCATCACAAAATCAAAGACGCTTACGCCCCAGCGCTTCACGCCCCGGTAGGTGCGCCCATCGCTGGAGCCGACCATGACGCGCTGGCCGGTGCTTTTCTCCGTGCCAAGGTAGATCATCGTGTGGGTGACGGGCGGGTCGCGCCGCACGGAGTAGGTGCCGCTCCAGAAGAGGAGATCCCCCGGCAGCAGATCGCGAAACTCGAAGCTATCGGCCTTGAGGCTGATGACCGAGCGGAAGCCGCGCGCCTTGCGGGCCCAGACGTATTGGCCGCTGGAGTCTCGCGGCACATCGGCGAAGCCGTGCGCCCGCAGCAGGTGGTAGATGAAGCCCGAGCAATCCATGCCGCCGTTGGCCGGGTCTGCCGAGCCGTATTGGTAGGTGAGGTGGCGGCTGGCAAGCTCGAGCCCGCCTTGTAACAAAGCGCGTACGCGCTCCGGCTGGGCCTCGTACTCCACGAGCGCAGAGGGCTCCAGCGTGATGTTGGGGCCATTCCCACCCGGTGCCGCCACCAGCGGCGCGGCAAGGAGGAGAAGGGCGAGGCAGAACTGGTACATCCCGCAAAGAGAACGCCCGGCAGGGGCGGTATGCGGGTGCAAATTTAAAACCGGAAGCCTTCCAACCGGAGCCGCCACTCGGCTAGCTCGCTCAAGCCTCCGGGGAGCCGGACGTGCCCGCCCCATGTGAGGTTGCCGAGGATGCCGTAGAGCAGGAAGTCGGCATAGATGGGGAAGTCGCCCAGCAAAAATGGCGTGCGCGAGACGATCTGCGCATACGGCTCCAGCAGCGTGCGCGTGGCTTCCAGCAGGGCGGGCCGCTGGGCGCGCCACGCCTCCACACAGCCCCGGCCAAACTTGCGCTCTTTATGGCGCACGACCATGGCGCGGTCTACCGGGTCGGTAAGCGAAGCGACATATTCCGGGTCGGCCAGCCGGAAGGTGGTGCCCTCCACGTCATTTTCCAGATTGCGGATGAGCAGGGTGTGCAACCCCTCCAGCGGCGTGGGGAAGAGGCGCCCGGAGGCAAAGGTATCGCTCACGTAGCGGGGGACGTTCAGGGTCTCCGGGCCCGTCTCGCAGAGCACGCGCTCCCCATCGACGAGGACGGGGACTTCATACGATTTCCCGCCCGTCAGCTCGATAAGCTGCCGACGGTCGCCACTGGGGACATCGACGACCTCAAGCGGCTCCTCCAGCGCGGTGAAGATGGCGCGGATGGGGATGCAGTAGGGGCTGTGGGCGAGCTGGTAGAGCGTGGTCATACGGCAAGGGCGCGCTGGGTGCAGGCGTGGATGAGGAGTTGCTGCACGCGCACGCGCGTTTCCAAGGCAAACTCGCTCGGAGTCTCGAAGGTGAAGGTGCGCCGGGCGTGGTGCAGGTGGAGATAGAGCGCCTCGGGGAGCTGCGGGAAGCGCCGCAGATCGACCCGGCGGCGGAAGAGCCCGGGCTTGGTGATGCGCCGCCCATCAATCCGCACGCGCGCTTCGATCTCGATATGCGGGCGCGCCAGCTCCAGAAGCTCCTCGCCCCAGTGGGGCGGGTTGCGGCCGATTTCATAGAGGTAGAGGCCCTCGCCGTCGTAGTCTTCGTGGAGGGTAAGGGCGAGGGAGAATTTGCGGCCTTTGAGCAGCGTCTTCCAGTGCTGGATGTGCGGCACCTCCTCGTGGTGGAAGGTGCGGTTCAAGTCGTTGCCGGAGGCATCGAGCCGGGCGTTGTTGACGAGGCCCCACGGGTTCAGGCATGGGAAGATCAGGTAGGGCTGCGCGCGTAAGCTGGCGGGGTTGGCCTCGGCCCAGCGGATGAGGGCCTCCGTGCCTGCCGGTTCATCCCCATGGATGCCTGCGGAGATGTAGACGCCCCCGGCTTCCACCGCGCCCCGGGTGGTGGCGCAGTAGACTTCGTAGCCATCGGCCTCGCCAATGGCCCGCCACTCCAGCCCGGCGGCGCGGGCGGCCTTCTTCCACCGGCGCAGGAGGAAGGCGTAGTCGTGACAGCGGTAGAGGCTCATTTGGACGGTTCTAATATTACGATATAGCCAGAACGCCTGCGAAGCATGAATTGTAGGCCGTCTCTGTGAGACGGCGGTACAACCCCATGGCCTTTCACAGAAACGCCCTAACGTAGCAATGCTAAAGCTCTTTGAGCAGGCGGGTGTGGATGCCGTCAAACCCGCCGTTGCTGAAGACGACAACGACGTCGCCCTCCTGCGCCAGCGGGCGAAGCCGGGCGATGATGCCCGCCACGTCCGGCTCGTAAAACGCGGGCTTGCCGGTCGCGGCGATGTCGGCAATCACCCGCTCGGGGTCGAGCCGCTCGGCTTCAGGGATCTGCTCGAGGCGCGCCACTTGGGAGAAGAGGACGCCATGCGCCCCTTCAAACGCGGCGGGCAGCCGGTGCTGGAAGATGGCGCGGCGCGTGGTGTTGGAGCGGGGCTCAAAAATGGCCCAGAGCCGCGCGCCGGGGTATTGGTGGGCGAGCCCGGCCAGTGCCTGAGCGATGGCGGTGGGGTGGTGGCCAAAGTCGTCCACGACTTTGATGCCGCGCACCTCGCCGCGTACCTCCTGCCTGCGCACCACGCCCTCAAACGCCGCCACCGCTTCGCGGATCTTCTCCAGCGGGATGTTGTAGAAATGCGCCGCTGAGATGGCCATGGCCGCATTGCGCACGTTGTACTCGCCCACCATCGGAAGGGTGAAGCGGGTGTCAAAAAGGGTAAAGCTGCTTCCGTGCGGGGTGTACTCCACGTCGCGGATGCGGTTGCCCGCGTTTTCCGAGAAGCCGACCTCTACGATCGGCGCGGGGCAGGTGCTCGCGGCATCCAGGCACTCCGGGTCGTCTGCATTGAGGAGCACCATGCCGTTGGAGGGGACGATGTTGAGCATCCGCCGGAAGGAGAGCTTGATGTCGTCAATCGAGTTAAAAATATCGGCATGGTCAAACTCGATGTTGTTGACGATGACCAACTCCGGCAGGTAGTGGACGAACTTGGAGCGTTTATCGAAAAACGCGGTGTCGTACTCATCCCCCTCCAGCACGACATGCTTGGAATCGCGGAAGCGCGCCCCTTGCCCGAGGTTTTTGGGGATGCCGCCGATCAGGTAGCTTGGCTCCAGCCCGGCGTGCTCGAGGATCCACGTGAGCAGCGAGGTCGTCGTCGTTTTGCCGTGGGTACCGGTGACGACGAGGTTGTGCCGCCCGCGCAGGAAGAACGTCTTGAGCGTTTCGGGCAGCGAGAGGTAGTACAGCTTGCGGTTGAGCACCGCCTCTACCTCGGGGTTGCCGCGTTTCATGGCGTTGCCAATGACGATAAGGTCCGCCTCTTGCGGGAGATTCTCTGCCCGGTATCCGGCGTTGAGCGTGATCCCCTTGGCCTCCAGAAAGGTGGACATGGGGGGGTAAATGTTTTCGTCGGACCCTGTGATGGTAAAGCCGCGCTCGCGCAAGGCGGCGGCCACGGCCCCCATAGCGGTGCCGCAGATGCCGAGAAAGTGGATGTGTTGGATGCCGTGGTTCATTCGTGGGTAAAAAGGTAGGAGATCCGCAGGGCGCGTGCCAGCGCCAAAGATCAATGCAGGCGGAGGCCGAAGATCGCCCGCCCGGAGCGGAGCCAGAGGCCGAGGCCGAGCAGGAGGGCAAAGCCCGCTAGCAAAAGCCGCTTGGTCGTAAAGTAGACGGGTGGGGGGGCGATCGTTACAGAGGCGTTGCCGGAGAAACGCGAGACATTCCCCTCCTGGTCGAGGGTGACGACCCGCAGGACCACCGTGACCCCCTTGGGGATTTGGGTGATCGTGGCTACATAGCCCCCGTTTTTCTCGCTGATGGTGGTATTCGGCATGGGCACCCACGCCACCTTGGCGGAGCCGCTGCCATCGAGCCTCAGGCTACGAGCCTCCACCCGGTAGGCGGGTGGGGTGGCTTCATTCGTACCCCCGGGGGGGGCGGGCCGCCAGGAGATTTGGGCTTCCTGCGTGGTGGCATGCACGGTCTCCAGAGGCGGTAGCGCAGGCAAGGTGGCAGCAGTGGGTGCCTCCTCTGGAACCGGGCCTCCGGAGTGGAAGGTCGGCTGGGGTGCTGCCTCGGCGGCGCGGGCGGTGGCCTCCGCGGTGACGGGGATCTCCAGATGCACCGGCCCGGCTTGAAATTTGATGACGCTTTGCACCGGCCCAGCCCACGCGGGCGAAACGGTGAGGAGCACCTCCGCGCTTTGCCCGGGGGCGAGCTTGAGGTCTGCGGGCTCCACCTCAAAGGGGGCCGAGATGTACGCCACCACCTCGGCGGGGAGGCCGCCCCAGTTTTCCACCCGCAGCCGCTGCTCCTGCCGCCGGCCGGTGGGGATCTTGCCAAAGGCGACTTCCCCCGGCTGGGTGCGCAGGCGGGGGCCCGCCTCGGGCGCTGTAATCGGCAAGGTGCGGCGGATCCCCCCGGCCTCGACCACCAGCGAGCCCTCCAGAGCGGCGGGGTCTGCCCCCTCCAGGGCGAGGGGGATCGGGAGCGCTACACCGGGTGCGAGGGTGACTTCTGCAGGAAGCTTGAGCCGGGGGTCTGCCGTGAGGGTGAGCTGTTGGTCGACCTGGGTGTGGTTGCGCAGGGTGAGGGTGCCGCTGCGAACGAGGTTTTCGGAGTTGGCGGCCAGCTCCAGAGTGTTGGGCTCTGCGGAAAAAGGGGCCAGCACGTGCGCCCGGATGGGGATCGGCTTCTCCAACCCCGAGACGCGCAGCGCCCCCAGAAGATCTCCCTCTTGAGAGGGGCGGAAGGCGAGGCGGAAGGTCTGCTTGGCCCCCCGGGCCAGCCGGTACTCGGTGGGCTCCAGCGTCCAAGGGCCTTCGACTTCGATGCTCCCCTCCAGAATCTGCCCGCCCTCATTAGCAAGCGTGAAGCTGCGGGTGGCCGCGAGCCCCGCGGGGAGATGGCCAAAATCGATAAACGCCGGGGCTACCAGGTTGGCCGGGGCATCCGCGATGGTGATGAGAATTTCTACCGGGGCGGAGGTGGCTTCATCATCCTGCGCGGCAAAGAGGATGCGGTCTTGCAAGTCGCCCCCTTCGCTCATGGCGGAGGTGTGCCGGTAGGTGAGTACCCAGACGCCGGGTTTATCTGTAGGCCCCATGGAAACAATCTCCCCCAGGCGTGGCTGCGAGCGCAGCAGGTAGCGGATGGAGCGCCCCTGCGAGCCAAAGGTACGCAGGGGGATCTGCACCGTTTTGCCGGGATTCACGGTCACTTTAGCCGGGCGCGCGGCGGGCGGGAGCGGGGGGGCATTCTTTTTCTTTGTATTTGGGGGCAGAGGCATGGAAAGTTCTCCCCATGCCGTGGGGCCCCCTGGGCCAGGCCCAAAGCCCCCCATGGCCAGCGCTCCGACAAAGAGCGCGAGCCCACCCCGGGCGGTACGCCGGAAGATATTTCGGTTGATCCTCAGAAGGGGTGTTATTAAGAAACTGCCTTCCTCCCTGTTGCAATGACAAACCAACCCATTTCGCTGCTGCGCTTCGGCGTGCGGGTGCTCCTCCTTCTGGGGGTGGCCCTCTCTCTGGCTGCCCCGGCGCAGGCACAGGTGCGAGGCCGCGCAATGAAGAAGGCCGGCATCTCCCGGCAGGAGCCCCCGTTGATCTCCCCGCGCGTCCTCCAGAGGGTGACTCCGGAGAACGCCTCCATCCTCATTATCCTAAGCCGCCAGCGCGCTTACCTGATGCTCGGCGGCGAGATCGCCATCGATACCCCCGTTTCCACCGGCAAAGCCGCGGGGATGACGCCCACCGGCAGCTTCCGCATTTCGGAGAAGGATATCGACCACCGCTCCAACCTTTATGGCGATTTTGTGGACTCCCGGGGGCGCGTCGTCCGCGCCGGGGTGAGCGTGCGGATAGATTCCGCCCCCAGCGGCACCCGCTTCCGGGGCGCGCCGATGGCGTACTTCCTGCGCGTCCACGGCGCGGTGGGGATGCATGTCGGCTACCTGCCGGGCTACCCGGCTTCGCATGGGTGCATCCGCATGCCCTCCAATATCGCCCCGCAGTTTTACGAACGGGTGAAAATCGGCACCCCGGTGGAGATCATCCGCTAACTTTTTTTGACACCGCGCCGCCCGGGTGCTAGCTTCGCCGCATCTTCGACGGCAACACTCCAGTTCTCGATCGACAGGTCCTGGTGCTGAACCGGCTTTGGCAGGCCGTAAATATCACCACCGTGCGGAGGGCGTTTGTGCTCCTCTTTCAGGGCCACGCCCAAGTTGTCTCCAAAGGGGGCGAGGGGAGCTTCCAGACGCACGATTTCCAAAGCTGGCACGATTTCTCTGCACACCAGCCCGAGGAAGAGATGGTCCACACCATCGCCCTGCGGGTGCGCATTCCCAAAGTGATCGTCCTCATGTTGTTTGACCGCCTGCCGCGCAAAGATGTCCGCTTCACCCGGGCCAACCTCTTCGAGCGCGATGCCAACACCTGCCAATACTGCGCCCGTACGCTGGAGCGCAAAGAGCTGAATTTGGACCACGTCCTCCCGCGCGACCGGGGCGGGCGCACCACGTGGGAAAATATTGTCTGCTCCTGCATCCCGTGTAACACCCGCAAGGCCAACCGCCTTCCGCACGAAGCGGGCATGCGCCTCTTGCGCCCGCCCAAGCGCCCCCGCTGGCGGCCTTTCCTCCACATCCAGCTCGGCGGCAAGCCGCCCGACCATCAGTGGCGGCATTTTCTCGATGTGGCGTATTGGAATGTCGAGCTTGGCGAAGCCGGGTAAAATCTTTTTCCTTTTATGAAAACCATGGTCCTCCTCTCTCTTCTCGTCTGGTTCGGTATCAAGGCACAGGCCTCCACGCTGGAAATTGGTGCGGCGCTCCCCACCGTCACCGTGGCAGATGAAAATGGCACCCCTGTAACGCTCCCCGAGGCAGGAGCCACCGGGTACACCCTGGTCTACTTCTACCCCAAGGCCGGTACCGGCGGGTGTACCGCGCAAGCTTGCAGCCTGCGCGATGCCTACGCCACGTTGCAGGAAAAAGGGGTGGCCATCTATGGGGTAAGCACCGACACGCCCGAAGCGCAGAAAGCGTTTAAGGAAAAGGAAGCGCTCCCCTTCACCCTCCTTGCAGATACCGACGGCAAAGTGCTGGAAGCCTTTGGCGTGCCCCGGCTGCCGGGCAAAGGGTTTGCCAAGCGGCAGGCGTTTCTTTTTCGCGATGGCAAGCTCGTCTGGCGCGACCTTTCGGCCTCTACCCGCGAGCAGGCGGAGGATGTGCTCAAAGCCATCTCTGCCCCGGGAAATTGACTGTTATAGGTAAAAGTAAGTCTCCAATGGATATGGACGCTTTTTGCCCCCCGGGGAAGAGTAGTCGGCATGAAACCGCTCCTCCCCTTCCTCTGCGCGCTGCTCCTTCCCGCTGCCCTTCCGGCAGCCCTGATTTACCAGACCGGGTTTGAAACCGGAGACAATGCGGGCTTTGTTGTCGGGAGCACGTTTTCCACCGTGGATACGTGGGCGCTGAACTTCGCCAACCAAGCCACCATCGTCTCCTCGCCCGTTGCCGCAGGCAGCCAGGCGGCGCAGATCACCGCCACCAACCCGGATAACCCCTCGACCAAGCGCAATGTCCAGGCCACGCGGCTTGTATCAGCAACCGCCGAGGCGGGCGAGCTTGTGCGCTTCCAGATTTCCGCGCTCGCTTCTGCGGACAATGTCTTTGTCGCCACCATTACGCTCGGAGGGGCGGGAAGTGTCGGGAGTAACATTCTTGGCGGGGTGCAATTTTCCAACGGCAACCTCCGCTACCGGACGGTAGGCGGGGATGCGGCTGGCGATTTTGTGAACATCGGCGCCTATGCCAGCAACACATTCTACACCTTTACCTTCGACCTCGATGTGGTCGAAGGCAGCTACAGCCTCACGATCAACGGCGGGGCCTACAGCAACCACAAGATTACAGACATCGCTTACGTAAACGGTGGAAACGGGGCACTAGCCAATTTCTACCTGATCCAGAATACCCTCGGCCAGACGTTGACGTTTGACCAGATCTCCATCTCCACGGTGGCGGTGCCCGAGGGAAGCACGGCCGCGCTGTTGCTCCTCCCGGTGGCGGGGGTGGCAGCTCGCCGTTGGCTCAAAGGGAGCCGCTAACCCCCCGGGCAAGCGCATGGCGACTTCCCCTCAACGCGGCTTCTCTCTCATGGAGCTGCTGGCCGCCCTTGGTGTGCTGGCGGTGCTGGCGGCGGCTTTGTTGCCGCTGGTATTCCATGCCGTGCGGATCGGGCGTCGCACCGCTTGCATGACGAACCTGCGGCAACTCCATCTCGCAGCCGTTCGCTATGCACACGAGCGTAACGGGCTGCTACCCGACCGCCAGCTTTGGCAACACCCTACGCGGCTTACACACAGCATGGTCCCTTACCTTTCTTTGCCCGATTCGGGCGAGCCCACCGGGCTCACCTGCCGGGAGGATGACCGCAGCCTCCGCTCCATCATGGATTACCGGCGCACCTACTCCCTCAACCTTTACGCCAGCGGTTCCCACCTTGGGAAGCCCGATGCCCACGCCACGCTGGTGCGGGTGATCGGGGTGCCCGAGCGGTTGCAGAACGTGCGTCTTCCCGCGCAGATGGCGTTCTTTATGGATGGCGCGCGTAACGAGGAGGGCGGGGCGAGCCCGAGCCTTTCGGAGGGCGATCTCGATCGCGTCACCTTCCCGCACCAGGAGCAGGCGGCGGTGGTTTATCTGGACGGGCGCGTGGCCCTGTACCGGCGAGCCGCGCTTCTCTCGGACCCGGTGCGCACCGCTCCTTTCTGGGGAGGAGAACGCTAATGTGGGGAAAAGCGCTGGCCGTGTTGGCCATGGTGTTTTGGAGCGGCCTTGCGCAAGGTGCGGCCTTGCATTGGAGCCGGGTGGAGGAGGCGCTCCCGCTCCGTTTGCAGCCGGGCGGGCTTGCGCTCGCGCGGGAAGCCGTGCGCCCGGAGGATGAGTCGCTGGAGGCGCTCTTTCTCCCTGCCGCCACCGGCGAGGTGCGGGTGGAGCTTCGGGAAAAGAAGGGAGAATGGAAGCGCGTGGACGCATTTCCCGCAGATGCTGGGAAGTGGGTGTTCCTTTCCGTCGTGCCGGATTGGGCCGCCTTGGGGGGAGATGCCGCGCTTCGTCTGGTGTGGGAGGGGGGGCAGGCCGAGGTGGGGTTTGCCGTGCAGAAAGGTCGGTCGGTAGCGACTTCCGGCAAGGTCCCTCTGCGGGTGCCCAACCCGGCGGGCATGGTTTCACCGGGAGCACTGCCATTTACCGTGGGCGTTCCCTTTCCTCCGGGGGCGCTATCGCGGGAGGAAAATGTCGTTCTGCGCGATGCACAGGGCCGCGAGGTGCCGCTCCAGACTCGCGTGCTTGCGCGCTGGGCCCCCAAAGGGGCGATCCGCTGGCTCCTTTGCGACTTTGTGGCTCCGGTGACGCAGCGGGATGAACCTTTTGTGCTGGAGTACGGGCCTACGGTGCGGCGCAAGGCGGGCCAGCCCCCCGTGGCTTCAAAGGAGAGCAAGCCGCCCGAGGTGGAGGCCTTTGTGGAAGACGAGGCCGGCCACCGCTTCGTATCGGAAAGCGGGTGGAAGGTCGAGGAGAGTGGCCCGGTCAAAACCGTGCTGCATCGGGCCGGGGAGTACCGTGCAGAGAGTGGGGCGACGTTTTGCCGCTACGTGACGCGGATGAGCCGCTTCCGCAACAGCCCCGTGGTGCGCCTCCAGCATACGTGGATCTTTACCGGAAATGCCTACCACGACCGCATCCGCCAGATGGGCGTGCGCATCGCCAGCCGGGAGCCGCTGCACAAGGGGGCCTTTTCCCTCACGGGCCGGAGCGACTGGGCGGCTGGGCAAACGCTCGTGCAGCTCAATGGCGGAGAGTGCGAATGGGTGGAGGGCGATGTCGTGCACCGGGCGGCGCGCGCCTCGGGCTTGGCCATGGGGGCGAATGATCAGGACGGGGCGCTCTTTCTGGGGGTTGCGGATTTCTGGCAGAACTTTCCGCAACAGCTCTCCGTGGAGGAGGGGGGGCTCACCTTTTACCAATGGCCCAAAGACCGCAAACGCTCGAAGCGGCCGTTTACCATCGAGAGCGCCAACCAGCTCTGGTTTGCTCACGAGGGGGAGTTGCTGGACTTTGCCGTCCCGCGCGACTATGTCACGCCGCCGCTGGTTGACCAGCTCGGCCGCCACCGCCTGGGGGATGGCAAGTACCTCGAAACCGTCAATGCCCAAGGGATTGCCAAGACGGATGATCTGCTTATCTGGCCCGCCAAGGCCAGCGAGCGGGATGCCGTGCGAGCCGTCCACGAAGGGGTGGCCTCTGGCGAGCTGCGGGCGGTGGTAGACCCCGCGTGGCTCGCGGCGAGCGGCGTTTTCCACGAGATCCACCCGAAGGACACCGCCCGCTTTCCGCAGGAGGAGGCGGTCTACGAGCTGCACGCGCGGGCCCCTTACCTGTGGGTCGAGCGCCTCGGGTTCTTCGGTAAATGGATCCATGGGGATATGACTTGGGAGCCCGACCTCCGGCGGCAAACCGCGCACCCGTACCGCGCCTTCCGCAAAATGCACCAAGGGTGGCCCTACTCGTGGATTCCGTACGCGCGCAATGGAGACGCCCGCTTCTACCCCTTTGCGCAAGCGGCGTTGCGGCACATCACCGACATCGCGTTCTGCCACTATAGCGACGGAGCCGTGCCGACGTTTGAGCCGTCCACCGGCAAGCCACTCCGGGCTCGGCCACGGGGGTTCTACAAGCGCTTCCATATTCCATGGGGGAGCCAGGATTGGGATAAAGGGCCGACCACCCGGGGCTATATCGACAAGGCTGATTTTCTCCTCCAAGGCTACTACCTCACCGGAGATGCCCGTGTGCGCGATGTGCTGGAAGATTGGGGCCGCCTCATCAAGACCGAGGGAAATGGGATGCGCGGCCTGCACGATGAGTCGATGTTCCAAACCCCGGAGACGCCCGCCGATTTGAAAAAGGGCGATTGGGTGCGCACCACCGCCACGCTCGTCGGCACCTTTACCGATCTCTATCAAGCGACGTTTGACCCCTGGTTCCTCGCCGCCGCGCGGCAAACCGCCGAGGCTCAGCTCGGCGCCTGGCGGGCCCTTGGGTGGAAAGGGCAATTCTGGAACCCGGGCTATCGGGATTACCTCCGCTTCAGCCGCTCGGCGGAGTACCAGCGCTTCTACCTCGACTATGCAGACCATTGGACTTCCCCGGAAACCGCCCACATTGGCGACCACTACCCCGAGAGCTACCCAATGATCGAGCCCGCCGCCTTTGCCTACGAACTGACCGGCGACCCACGCTACCTGCGCCGCGTACGCCACTTTGTGGATGAAGCGCGCGAGGCCACTTACGATGGCCTGCCCGCCTACAATGTGGGGATGCGGGTGCGCGGTGTGAACCGTGGGGCCGCGCCGCAATACACCGGCTACTTCCTCCAGCACCTGCCGCTCGCGCTGCATGCGCTGGCCAAGGGCGGGCCGGTGGAGGCCGAGCACAACCGCTTTTTCCAGCTTCCCACCGCGGGAGATGCCGGGGTGGTATGGGAGTTTCCACGGGTGAAGCTGCGCAAGCAGGGCGCGCTGCCGCTCTCCTTCAAGCTGCCGGTGCTCAAAGCCATCCCCGGGCCATGGGAGGTGGAGGTGCAAGGCCCCGGTTGGCAGACGCGGAAGGCGTGGGAGCCGATGGCAGCCATGGAGTTGGAGATCCCGGCCGACGCGCCCGAGGGGGAGTATGAAGTCGCCATTCGCGGCAAAAGCGCGCAACCCTTTGGAGCATATTGGAAGACGTTGCCCGGCGTTTACTTCCCCCTTTCCCCCGGGGGCACGCCGGAAGTGTTTGCGCTCGATGCCAAGGGGTGGGTAGGCCCCGCATACCGCAGCAGCCGGTATGCCTTTCGCGTGCCCGAGGGCAAGCGGAAGCTTGAGTTCCGCTGCCGGTTTGTCACCGAGCGGGCTAAGGATTGTACGCTGGTGCGCGTCACACTCTGGAACCGCGCCGGTAAATGTGTGGGGCGCTTTCAGGCAGATCGGGCCGACCTCTCCGCTCCGGAAGCAACCTTCACCGTAGAAGTGCCGGAGACGGAGGTGGGGGAGATCTGGGAGCTGGTCGTCACGCACCCTCACGCGGGGGTTGGGTTTGATAAGGCGATTGCCCCATGGGTGGCCGCTGAGAGGGGAAAGTGGTTCCAGCCATGAGGCAAGTAGCCACGCTGGAGGCCGGGTGGCGGGTACCTGCCGGAAGCCTCTGCGAAGGGCGCCCGGGGGAGGGGGGTGTTTCGCTTTGTTGTGAAGTGGGAGAGGCGCTGGAGTTTACACTGGAGCTGGAGGTGCGCCTGCCTGCCGGGAAGGCGGTACGGGTGCACTCCGCAGAGTATGTGTGCGTTGCTTCGTGGGGAGATGGCGGGGCCTTGCAGCTTGCGCTGGCTCCGGAAATTCTGAAAGCGCGCCCCGCCCCACCCGAGGCGAGGGAGGGGTTTGTCGTCCTGCGGTTGGAGCGGCGCGGGGCAATGTGGCGGCTAACGGAAGGGGAGGTAGTGTGGCTTGAGGTGGCTGACCCTTTGCCTGCAAAGCGGCTTGGGGAGTTTGAAGTATTTCTACCACCGGGCTCGGAGGTTGCGGCGCTGACGCTCCGTGTGGCCCATGAGCAACCGGTCCCCGCACTTCCATTGGCAACAAAGCCGCCGATGCTCGCCGCTTGTATCGACTTCTACGACGACCTCATGCTGGCCACCTGGGGGCCGGAGCAAGTGCGCGGCCTCATGCGTTTCTACCGCGAGCGGGGCATTGGCAAGGTCTACTTCGTCTACCACTACCGGAATGCGAGCGGCTTCTGGCGGCAGCCGGGGCGGGACCGGGAGGCGCCCGGTTTTCAGGACCGGATCGATACCAGCTTTGCTGCCATTGGCGAAGTATTGCCCGCCTTTGTACAAGCCGCGCATGAAGCGGGGCTGCCGCTTTACGCGGTCTTCAAACCGTTTGAAGGTGGCTTTAACGCGACCTTCCCTAAAGGCTCGCCCGAGGCCGCGCAGCATGGGCGCATCCCGATGCTAGGGGGGCAGCTCTGGTGGGCAACCGATGCTCTGGTGGAGATGCAGCGCCTGCGGGTGGAGCGCAAGCCCACCTCTGCGCAAGCGCCGCATTTGCTCCGGCTTGCCCCTGCCAACCCTGCCGCGTTGGAGGGGGCTGCTTCCCGCTTGGTGCTACATGCGAGCAGCGATAATGGGCGCTATACCTTGTTGGAGGAGGGGCGGGACTATGTTGCCACCCTTTGCCCGAGTGGGCTGGAAGTCCGCTTTCGCAAAGGCGTGCCGCCCTTCCTATCGCTGGAGATGCGCCCCGGGCTGTGGCGCTTTGGAGGGGTACTGGGCGAGCTGGTGCAGTTGGAGACCGAGAGCGGAACCCCCGTGGAGATGACCCTCGGCTCACGCCCCAACATCCCGCTGGCGACGTGGCGGCCCGAGGGCTTTGGCTTCTGCTTTGGCTCGCCCAAGCCGGGGCAACCCGGTTCGCTGCGCGATATTGCGTGGCTGGATGCCGGGGTACCCCTTGGGGTCGCGGTGGGGGGCGAGCGGTTTGTGGCCGGGGCGCTCTCGCCCGCTTATCCGCAAGTGCGCGCCTATTGGCTGGAGCTGGTGGAAGAGTGCCTGGCTGCCGGGGTGGATGGGGTGGATCTACGGATCAAAAACCACAACCGAATGTTTGACCCATGGAACTACGGCTTCGAAGCTCCGGTGCGGGAGGCCTATCTGCAAGAAACTGGCGTGGATATCTGGGCCGCACCCGATTTCGACCAGGCCCGCTTGCGCCGGTTGCGGGGTCGCTTCTACAGCACCTTTGTGGAGGAAGCCGCAGCGCGCATCCACCGGGCCGGGCGGAAGCTCGCGGTCCACATTGAAAACCAGATGCACCCGTCCGCCTGGCATTCGGAGATGGAGACGGAGTATGCCTGGCACGATTGGCTCGCCCGCGGGTGGGTGGACCAGATCACCTGCAAAATGTTTCGCACGCTTTCCGGTGGCATCGCGCGCGAGGCGATCGCAGCGGCGCGGGAGCACGGGGTGCGCGTGGCGGTAAACCCCTCCCTCTATGCAACCGCCCAAGGCAACGAATGGCTGGCCCGCTATTGGAAGGAAGCGCTCCGCACAGGGGCCGACGAGTTTATCCTCTATGAAAACTGCCTCTTTGCCGAACCCCGAGGGGAGGGGGGGCAGATCGTCTGCACCCAACCATGGCTCTTTGAGCAACTCCAACGAGCTTGACTCCCGGGCATAAACCGCCTTTTTAGGCAGGGATGGACTGGCAAACCGTGCAAGTCTCGCTACGCCGTTGTGGACGCGATGTCTGGCCCGCCGGGTGGAGCCGGGGGCGCGAGTGGTTTCAATCCCGCCTGGTGGATTACGATCTCTGGTTCATTTGGCAGGGGCACGGGTTCTTTCGGGTGGACGGGCGCAAGGTGATCCCCCTGCGCCGGGGCGTCTGCCTGCTCATGCGCCCCGGAGGGCGGCACGAGGCGTGGCAGGCCGAGGGGTCGCGGCTCGGGGTCTCCTTCTTCCATTTTGAGATGACTTGCCGGGAGACCGGGCTGCGGCCAAAGCGGCTCCCAGGCTTTTCCTTGGAGACTTCACGCAGCGAGTTCTTTGAGGCGCTGGCTTCGCGCATCACCCTCCTCCAACAGGAGGCCGCATTTTTGGAGCGCACCGCGCAGCGCAAGATTCACGCGCTTCAGAATCAGCTCCTCTCCACCCTCCTTCAGGAGTACGACTTCGAGATCTACCACGAGCGGCTCGATACCATGGCGGGCATCGACCGCCACCGGCGGCAAATCGTTTCGGAAGCGATCCGGCGGATCAATCAGGACTACCGCAGCTTGAAGAACATGGACCTGCTTGCCCGGCAGATGGGGTATAGCAAAGACCACTTCCAGCGCATCTTCAAACACGTCACGGGGACAACGCCGTACCGCCTCCTCATCAACGTCAAGATGGACCGCGCCAAACACCTTCTGCGCCACTCGGACATGAATATCGGCCGCCTCGCCAACGAGCTGGGGTATGAGAATGTGTTCCACTTCTCACGGCAGTTCAAAGAAGTTGTCGGCTGTGCCCCCTCCGTCTTTCGCGGGGGCGTGGATGGTAAGCGAAACGGGTGAGGTGGAAGTTGTAGGGCGTTTCTATGAAACGCCATGGGGTTGGACTGCCGTCTCACAGAGACGGCCTACAATCCTCGCTTCGCGGGCACCCTGCCGGGATTAGCGTAACGTAGTAATCCTACTCCGCTTTCCGGCGAAAGAGGCGAGAGATCCCGCTTGCCAATGCAATGGCTCCGATAATGAGGAACTTCTTGGCTCCGAGGATAAATGCCCACGCCATCTTGAAGAACCCCATCTTGGAGGCCACGCCACCTGCAACCAGCGCGGCTACCCCATACTCCGCCGCTTTGTCGGTGGCGGCGTTGAAGTCGGCATACTGGTGGCCGGGGTTGAAATCGACCATGGAAAGGATGGCCGGTGTGGTGCGCTCGATCTCCGGGAGCTGCTCCATGGAGGCGATGGCATTGAGCACGAGCACACCCCGGCGGCCCAGAATGCGGATGTTGTAGTTGAGCGTGTTCTCTTGCGAATCTGCAAAGCGGATTTCTTTGGCCCAGTGCATCTTGTGTGCCGCTTTGTCGTAGTGTGGCGTTGCCGCCCAGCCAAGTAGCTCCATGGTCGGGTAGCCCTCGCGCGCCCGTTCGGCATTGGCGTCGCGAGTCCCTTTCTGCATCTCACCAAGGAGCCGGGTGTAATCAATCTTTTCGGCTTCGTCGTCATTCACGTGGCCGCTCTCTTCATACATGAGCGAGACGACCCAGCAGTTGGAATCGAGCGGCGACATCCCCGTGGGAATGAGGAGGCCGAGCGGCTTTTCCCCCGGAGGGTTGCCCCAGAGGCGCACAAGCACCTTCTGGGCGTCATCTCCATTGAGGAAGCGGAATGAATCCGGCATCTGGATCGTGGCGAGCCCGTTCTCCAGCTGGATCGTCCCTTGCTGGTAGTTGAGCGAGGCCACCAGCGCCATCGCCTCTTCGCGGCTGGAGACTTGCGTGTTATCCGCATAAACCGGAAGCCCGAGCAGGCCGAGCACGATACTCAAAAGAGCAAAAGAACGAAGGATCATCGGGTAATGCAACCTGCTGAGTGGCACGATAGCAACTTCTAAATGTACAACATTTGGTGTCATTTAGGTGGCGTTTGGTGTGGTTTTGAACCCAATTTTTCTTTCGGAGGGAGGGAGTGCCTTACTCCCCTTTGGAGAAGGAAATCTGCCACCGGTTTGGCTTTGAAGGATCGGCCGGCTTTGGCCTAGAGTGAGGGGACTATGGCCGACTCCTTCGTACACCTCCACGTTCACACGGAATACTCCACCCTCGACGGGGCGGTGCGCATTCCGGCGTTGATGAAGAAGGCCAAAGAGTTTGGCATGCCCTCGGTGGCGCTTACGGACCATGGCGTCATGTTTGGCGCGGTCGAGTTCTACGAAGAAGCGCGGAAGGCGGGGATCAAACCGATCATCGGGTGCGAGGTTTACATGGCCCCGGGGTCGCTTTTTGAAAAGAAAGCCTCCTCCGGGCGCGAGGCGGCCTTCCACTTCACCCTGCTGGCGGAGAATGAGGCGGGGTACAAGAACCTCGTCAAGCTCGTCTCCATCGCCCACCTCGATGGGATGTATTATAAACCGCGCATCGACCATGAACACCTTGCGAAATACTCGGAAGGGCTCATCGGCCTGAGCGGGTGCCTCAGGGGCGAGGTGGCGATGGCGCTGCACCAGGATGATGACTATGCGAAGGCCCGCGCCATCGCCGCGAAGTACCGCGACATCCTCGGGCCGCAGAATTTCTTCCTCGAAATGCACGATCACGGCCTTGAGCAGCAGCGCAAGGCGAATGCCTCGCTCCCCAAGCTCGCCAAGGAGCTGGGCCTCGGGCTCGTGGCGGCGAATGATGTCCACTTCCTGGAACGCAGCGACCACGAAGCGCATGATGTCATGATCTGCATCGGCACCGGGGCCAACGTGGCGGATGAGCGCCGGCTCCACTACGTGCCGGAGGTCTACTTCAAAAGCCCGGCGGAGATGCGCGCTCTCTTTGCAGACCACCCCGAGGCGTGTGATAACACGCTCCTCATCGCCGAGCGGTGCGGCTTTGAGCTGGATACCTCGCCCAAGTACCCGAACTACGAGCCCCCTGCGGGCAAGCTGCAAAACGAGTACCTGCGCGAGATCACCGAAGAGGGCATCCACCGCCGCTACGGGGCGATGGCCGACTCCGAGGAGGTGCAGCGCCGCTACGCACTGGAGATCGACGTTCTGGAGAAGCAGGGGTTTGTAAACTACTTCCTCATCGTGTGGGACTTTATCAACTGGGCCAAGGAGCAGGGCATTCCTGTCGGGCCGGGGCGTGGCTCGGCGGCGGGCTCGCTCATCGCATATGCAATGGGGATCACGGATATCGACCCGCTCAAGTTCAAGCTTCTCTTCGAGCGCTTCCTCAACCCCGAGCGTGTGTCGCCACCGGATATCGACGTCGATTTTTGTCAGAACCGCCGCCCGGAAGTCATCGAGTACGTGCGCCGCAAGTATGGCGAGCGCTCCGTCTCGCAGATCATCACCTTCGGCACACTTGGCGCGAAGTCCGTCGTGCGCGACGTGGGGCGCGTCCTCGGGTGGAGCTATGGCGATGCCGACCGCGTTGCGAAAATGATCCCCAATGAACTGGGCATCACGCTCGCCGGGTACGATAAAAAGAACAAAGAGACCGGCGAGAAGGAGCATGTCGACGGGGCGATCGATAAGAACCCCGAGCTCAAAGCCGCCGTGAAGAACGAGCCCGCCACCGCCACGCTTTGGGAGGCGGCCACGAAGCTGGAGGGCCTCACGCGGGGTACCGGCGTGCACGCGGCGGGCGTCGTCATCGGCGCGTGCGATTTGAGCGAGTACATCCCGCTCACCCGCGCAAACGACGGCTCCATCGTCAGCCAATACGCCATGGGTCCGCTAACGGATGTCGGCATGCTCAAGTGCGACTTTTTGGGGCTCAAGACGCTCACCGTCATCACCGACGCGCAGGCGCTCATCCGCAAGCATACCCCGGAGTTTGATATTAACGTCATCTCCCTCGAAGACCCGCCCACGTATGCGCTGCTCAACCGGGGGGAAACGACGGCGGTGTTCCAGCTTGAATCCGGCGGCATGGTCAACGTCTGCCGTCAGTTTGATTTGAAGGATATCGAAGACATCAACGCCATCCTCGCCCTTTACCGGCCGGGGCCGATGGACCTGATTCCCGACTACATCAAACGCAAGAAGGGGGCCAAGATCAAGTACGCCCACCCGCTGCTCGAGAAGGTGTGTGCGGATACCCAGGGCATCTTTGTCTATCAGGAGCAGGTCATGCAGGCGGTGCAGATCCTTGCCGGGTACACACTCGGCGGTGCGGATTTGCTGCGCCGCGCCATGGGTAAGAAAGATAAGGAGAAGATGGCCAAGGAGCGCATCTCCTTTGTCGACGGGTGTGCGCGGGTCAACAACATCCCCGAAGCCAAGGCAAACGAGATCTTCGATTTGCTCGAGAAATTTGCAGGCTACGGGTTTAACCGCTCGCACTCCGCCGCGTATGCGTGGGTGAGCTACCAGACAGCCTTCCTCAAAGCCAACTTCCCGGTCGAGTTCATGGCTGCGGTGATGAGTAACGAAATCTCCAATACCGACAAGATCTCCATCTTCGTCGCTGAGTGCGACCGCATGGGCATCAAAATCCTCGCGCCGGATGTCAACCGCAGCTCCCTCAAGTTTGCCCCGGAAGAAGTACCCGCCGGGCTGGAGCCCCGTGCGGATGGCACCGCCTACCACGGCGCGATCCGCTACGGGCTTGCGGCCATCAAGAACGTAGGCGAAGCAGCCATGGAGGCAGCGATTGCCGAGCGCGAAGCCAGCGGGCCCTTCAAGTCGCTGGAAGATTTCTGCGCCCGGATCGACTCGCGCAAGATGAACAAGAAGGGCCTCGAGTGCCTCTGCAAGTGCGGCGCGTTTGACTTCACTCATGAAGACCGCGCGCAGCTCTTCTCGGAGATCGATGAAGCCATGGCCCGCGCCTCCGGGGCGCATAAAGACCGCGCGGCGGGGCAGATCGCCCTCTTCGATATGTTTGACGCCACGCCCGAGCCCGAGGTGCGCAAGGCCGGGCGGCGCGTGCCGCCATGGAGCCCTTCGGAGAAGCTCGCGTTTGAGAAGGAACTGCTCGGCTTTTACGTCACCGGGCACCCGTTGGATGAATACCGCGCCGTGCTCGATGGCGGCAAATTCATCCCCATCTCCAAGCTCCCCGAGCAGGAAGACAAAGGCACCGTCACCATTGCCGGGGCGCTTGCCACGGTGGAGAAGAAGTTTACCAAAAAGGATAGCAAACCGTTTGCTATCGTATTGGTGGAAGACCTTACCGACCAGTTGGAGGTGATGATCTGGAGCGATGCCTTTACCAAATCCTCCCAGCACCTGGTGCAAGGGGCGGTGGTACAGATCACCGGGCGGCTTGATCTGCGCGAGGAGGGCCCGCGTATCGCCGCCAACGAGGTGAAGCCGATCAAGAAACCTGAGCTACGCGAGAAGCCGCTCGTCCTCACCCTGCGGCGCGAGAGCACCACCGAGGCCGATCTGCTGCGCCTGCGCGACATCTTCTGGACCCACCGGGGTACCCGCCGCGTGGAGCTTCGTTTCGAAGGGGCGGCAGATGGCCGCACCGTGCGTCTTTTCCCTGATGCTTCCTTCCACGTCGCCACCTCTCCGGAGTTGGAAACGGCGCTAGCCGCGTGGCTCTAAACCTTGTACGACTTACTCTAATACCATGCAACTCACCGACGACCAGAAACGGGAAGTGGCCTCGTGGATCGAGGCCGGAGCAAAGCTCTCCGAAGTGCAACAGCGCCTTGGCGAAGCCTTTGGCGTGCGCCTCACCTATATGGAGGCCCGCTTCCTGGTGGATGATTTGAAGCTCGTGCCGCAAGAAAAGGAGGAGCCCAAGAAGCCCGAAGAAGCCGCCGCGCCCGAGGAGAGCGCCCTCCTGGGCGAAGACCCCGCCGCCCCGGCTGGGGGTGCGGGCAAGGTGAGTGTGACGCTCGACCAGATCATGCGCCCCGGCGCGCTCGTGAGCGGCAAGGTCACTTTCAGCGATGGCGTGGTTGCCGACTGGTACCTCGACCAAACGGGCCGCATGGGCTTCGTACCGCCCAAGCCGGATTACCGCCCCTCGGCGGAGGACCTCACCGAGTTCAAGATTGCGCTGGAGCGCGAGCTTTCCCGGCAGGGGTTGTAAGGCTTCCTCCACTACAGGAGAGCGTCTATGTTTGCTCGCTCCACCCTCTTCCTGCTCCTGCTATGCCTGCCCATAGCGGGGGCAGAGACGGCATTTCCGCTCGGGGGGGTAGCTTGGGAGGAGGTCGCCACCGAAGCCAATACCTCGGAGCGGGTGAATGCGCTGGAAGGGCGGAGCATTCGCGAAACCGTGCTGCCCGATGGCTCCCGGCCCGGCGTGGAAGCCGGGGCGGAGGGCACCACCTTTACCCTCACGGGGCCGCCGGGCAAGGCCCGGGAGTTTTCGTGGAAGGCCCCTTTGGAGGTGCCTGAGGGCGAGGGGTTCCTTTACCTCAGATACCGCGCCGAAGGGTTGCTGCTGGCCGACCCGCCGTACCCGGTCATCACCCTTTTCGGGGGGGAGGCGCAGCCGGGCGTGTTGATCAGCCAGTTGAGCCTCGATGGCCTTTCCCACCTGCTGGTGGTGCGATGCAAGCTCGCAGGCGTGGGGGCGGTGGGCGTTACATTGCGGACAGATGCCTCCCGCGCTTCGCTGCGCATCGAGGCGCTTGGTTTCGCGGCCACGCTAGCGGAAGTCCCCATGCCGGGCGGCGTAGAAGAGGCCGGCCTCCCCCAAGGGTGGCGCGCGGTAGATCTGGGGGCGTTTTTCAATGCCTCCAGCGGCAAGTTTGTTGAGCGTCTTCTTGCGCGAAAGGGCGACGGCGTTGTGGTCGATCCGGTGCGGTGGAGCCCGGGGGGGATCGTGACGCTCTCCGGTGTGCCATTTCAAACCGGCCCTTCCGGGCGCGACCTTTTCGTGCCCACTGAAGACCGCTCGGCGAATGATGCCGTGGCCACCTTCCTTGGGCAACCGGTTGCGAGGTGGTCTTTTTTCCCCCACAGCCGGGATGATGTTCTCGCGATTCCGGTGGGGGAAAAGGCGTCGGAGATTGGCCTCCTCCTTGCCGCTCGCCTGCCCACTTCAGAGAGCCGGTTTATCCTCTCTCCACGGTATTTTCCACTTGAGGACGTGGAAGAGTTTCTCGTGGAAGTGGAGTATGAGGATGGGTCGGTCTTCCAATCCTTCCCTTACTCGATTGAAGAGGGGGGCTACCGGTTGTCGCGGGCGTTGGGGGCTTACTGCATTCCGGCAGATCCGAGCAAAGTGATCCGCGAGGTCCGCCTGCGCAACCGCGTCTTTGGCAAGCAAGTCGGCATCGCGGCCCTTTCGCTCAACCAGGGGCAGCCGCTCATGCCGGAGGCGCTGCGCGACCCCGGGGCTGCCGAGCCGAGGCCCGCGCCGCAGCCGCTCCCCGGTGGGGCCCCCCGGGTGCGAGCCGAGGGCCGAAAGGTGACGTTGGCCAACCGGTATTACACCGTCATTCTCGACCTTGCCGAAGGGTTCCGTATCGAAAGCTTTACCCACCGTCTCCTTGGGCATACCGCCGCGCTCAGGCCAAGCAGTGGCCTGCGCATTGAGCACGAAGGGCGCACCTTTACGGGGCGAGACTTCAAGGTGTCGCAGGTAAAGACTAGCCTTGGCCGGGCCACCTTGCTCTTGGTAAGCAATGTGCCGGAGTGTCCGCTGGAGGTGCGGCTGGAGCTGGGCGTTGCGGATACTCCGGCCCTCGCGCTCCATATGGAGATTCGCAATTTGGGCACGGCATCGTTCCGTGGCTCCATCGCATTTCCCCATATCGAGGGGCTTACGCTTGGGAATGCGGAGGCCACGTGGCTTTTCTTCCCCCAGTACCGCAATGTTTTGAGCAACGAAGCGTGCACCCTTCGAGCGGGCAACGACCGGGTGTTTCCGATGCAGTTCTTCGATATCTTCCACGCCGGAGCAGGGGCGGGGATCTCCTTCATGACGCAAAATCGGGAGCGGGCCCCGATCGACTACTCATTAGCCAAGCAGGAGGGGGTGGTGAGCGCCGCTATTACCTATCCGGCGGGTTATGAATGGCTCAAGCCGGGGGAGACGCGCGCATTCGCCCCAGTGCAGATCGGCTTCCACCCGGGCGATTGGAAGGAGGCGATGCGCGAGTACCAGCGTTGGATCGCCTCCGTGCAACCGCCGGATGCCGGGCGGGGCCGCGAGTGGCTGCGGCGCATCTTCCTCATCCGCTCCTACGCCCCCTCAGCCACGGAGGCGGCCTCCATCCTCCACACTGCGCCGATCTTTGATAAAGCGACCCAAAGCTTCCACCGGCTCGACGAAGCGCTGGCGGTGGACCGTACCTACTACAACGGCTACTTCCCCGATGCCTTCCACTTCTACAACTGGTTCTACTCCGACGACGCCAAACACGAGATGTGGGGCGACTACGATGAAACCGGCTACGCCCGGCTCGGCGGCCTACCCGTGTTTGCCGAGGCGATCCGCCACATTCAGGAAGACTACAAGATCCCCGTTTCCCTCTACTTCCTCTCCGACCGCGTGAGCAAGGAGACGCGCGTGGGCCGCGAGCTGGGGCCTGAGATTGCCAACGTCCAGCACGATGGCACCTTGCAGCAGGACGAGCATGCCTTCTACATCTGGCCGGGGAGCAAGCGCTGGGTGGATTGGTACTCCAGCACCATCGCCCGGGTGCAGCGCGAGACCGGGGTGAGGATGATCTATCTCGACGTTTTCAGTGTGCACCGGGCCGTGCAATCCCACGCTCCCGCCCATGGGCCGCATCTGCCCCAGTGGGTGAATGAAGCGACGGGGGCAATGCTGCGCGGCGTGCGCGCCAGCCTGCCGCCCGCGGTGGCGCTTTATAGCGAGTTCCCCGTGGATGATATCAACAACCCCGATATCGACGGGTTCCTCAACTACGCCTGGCAGCCGCTCTACGAGTACCTCCAGAAAGTCTACGACACGGTCGACCGCGCCCCCCGCCACGCACCCGTGGCCACCGATGTCTACCGCTACATTTTCCCGCGCATCGTACAGTGGGGTTTTGCCGTGGGGATGGAGGGGAGTGGCGAGCGGAGCTGGTACAAGGGGATTTTCTTTAATGGCCTCTCCTTCTACGACACCACCTGGCGGCTCTACCCGAGCCGGACGTTGGAGATGCTACAAAAGGCGCACCGGCTGCGCCACGAGTTTGCCGATTGCTTCACCACCCAGGAGCCCGAGCCGATGGTGCCCACGGAGCTCAAGTGGGTCTATGCCAACCGCTTCCCTGGCGAGGGGCGCACCCTTTGGACGCTCTATAACGCCCGCTTCCAGACCGCCCAGGGGGCTGTGCTGAAAATCCCCCACCGGGAAGGCACCACCTACCGCGACGTATGGAACGGCGCGGTCCTCCAACCCACGATTCAGGGTGGCGTGGCTACGCTGAGCCTTACGCTACCGCCTCAGGGGCTTGGTTGCGTGGTACAGGAAGGGCCATAGTTTTACTCCGGTAGATGTTATGGAAGCTCGGTGCGAAAGTGGAAGATTGTAGGGCGTCTCTGTGAGCCGCCATGAGGTTGGACAACCGTCTGATCGAGACGGCTTACGTGTTGGGGCATCCCGGCGGGAAATGATAACGCCGTCCAAAAATCAGGGAGGACTATCGGGCAACTCTGGAAAGCGCCTCCATTTTCCCCGGAAGGATGCGGGAGATTTCCGTGTGAGGTGAAAGCACTTCACGGTGGAGGCGGAGAACCAGTTGCCACCTTTATTATCGCGGTTTGTAGGTCCGGCAGGCTGCTAGACGCTTGAATGAGGTGCTATTTGACTCCGTTCTAAAAATAGGATTGACGGTCTTTGTAATAACCTTCAATCTCCACCCAAGCTTCAATGAAAAACCGGATGCCTGAAGAAAACCCCCTGCGCCGCACGCCGCTCTACCAGCAGGCAGCTCAGATCCTGCGGTCCAAGCTCTCTAACATGACTCCGGGAGAGTGCCTCCCTCCGGAGCGGGTGCTGGCGCAGCAGTACGATATTAGCCTCACCACCGTGCGGGAGGCGGTGCGCATTCTTGCCGCCGAGGGGCTGGTGGTGCGCCGCCAGGGGAAGGGGACGTTCCTGGCCGAGGCCGCCCCGGGCCCAAAAGGGAGGGTAGGGCATGTGGCGCTGCTCATTCACCACAACATCTCCAACCCCCGCACCTCTTCCATTTACCTTCGTCTGGCGCAGGAGATCCGTGAGGCGTTGGATGCGGAGGGCATCTCCAACCGACTCTACATCAGCCGCCGCACGCCGGGGCAGGAGCAGTTCGACTTTCACTGCCCGGAGTTCTTTCAGGACCTGGAGGAAGGGCGGGTATGCGGGGTGATCGGCGTGCTGCTGGCGGGCAAATCCTCCTGGATCGCCAAGCTGGAGCAGTGGGGGATCAAGATGGTCGGCTTCGGGTTCAACAAGCCTTACGGGGCCAATGACGACACGGGTGCATTCTTCCGCTCCGCCTTGCGGGAGTTGGCGCACCGGGGTCGGCGACGGGTGGCATACCTGGGCTGGGGCGGCTTTGAGAGTGACCGCCACCCCCAGGCGGAGTTGTTCCGCGAAGTATTGGCCCAGGAGGGGCTGCCCGTGGTGAATGCCTGGATCAAGGATGACATTTACCCTACGCTTGAGGGCTCCGGCTGGAGTGCCTTCCGGGAAATCTGGAGCGCCACGGCCGAGCGCCCGGATGCCGTGGTGATCGCGGATGACTTCTTCCTGCGGGGGGTGGTATCGGCGGTTTCGGAGATCGGTATCGCCGTCCCGGAGCAACTTGAAATTGCCGTCATGTTCAGCGACGGCTCTTCGTTGGAGCACCCTTTCCCGGTGATCGCCTGGCGGCCGGATGTCCCGCTGATCGCCCGTACCATCGCACAAGTGCAAATGACGCTGCTGCAAGGGGAGGAGCCCATTCCGGCGATGCGGCTGCTTCCCGGGCTTCGCGCGCCGGAGTTGGACTACGTGCGGCTGGTGGCTCCCGCTCTACCTCCCGGGTAGCCCCCTTTTTTTCGCCCTCAAAGGGCGGACCCTCCCATCTTTTCCCGCACCCTTTATGAAATTCCCCCCATTTCCCACCCGGCGCCTGCGTTTTCTTTCGAAAATGGGAGCTCTGGGCATCGCTGGCTCTGCGGCCCTGCAAGCAGCTGAGACCCAGCCTCCGGCGGATACCCCGCGCGCGGCCTATACCAGCCAGCTCCGCAGCATGGCCGAAATCCTGCAGCGGAAGGTGGACCCGCTCAACCCTCGCGTGGATGCCTTCCACCAAGGCGGCTTCCCTGTCGGCTTCTACATCTATGGCCAGGCGGACCTGCAAGAGCACATCGACCGGATGGCCCAACTCGGTTTCACCTCCGTGCACGTGCTCCAGAGCGGCATCCCGGAGCAGTGGGACGCCTTGGTGCGCCATTGCCGGGAGCGCGGCATCTCCCTGCTTGCGCAGATGGATACCGTCTATCTCACGCCGGATTCCAAGGTGGAGGAGCTGGTGCCGCGTGCCGTTTCCCTCATCCGCCGCTCCATGGATGACCCCGCTGTTCTCGCCTTCAGCCCGAAGGAGGAGCCGTCTTCCTCCATCATGCCCGCGCTCACCGAGTACTACCGGGGGATATACCGGAGCATCCCGGACGCGCCTATTTACCTGCTTCACAATTATCTCAAAGTCATGACCGAGGCTGAGCCGCCTTATCCGGCTATGATTGGCACAGACCGCTACGGCTATTGGTGGGAGTTTGGCACTGGCTCCAACCGCGCCACCCCGGCCTCCGCCCTCCGCTGGTACCACACGCAGCTCAACGCCTATTATCAGGATTCCCTCCGGCAGAATGGCGAGTTTTTCGCCGTCTTTTCCTCCTTGCCCTCCATCATCAAGCTCTCCAAGGAGAAGGTGAAGGAAAGCTTTTACCCGCACACCATCCCTGATGCGCAGCGCGAGAAGCTTGCCGCCAGGGTGGAGCGGTTTGCACGGGAGAAAAACCAGGGGTGGTGGGAAGCGGAGCCGGGCCATTACCAGCACTGGAAATATTACGCAGCACCCGGGAACAACACCCGCGCCATGTGCTGGCTTTCCGTGATGGAGGGGGCCAAATCGGTCTACTGCTACCATTGGCTGCGGACGGAGAAGGCCGTCTACCGGGACGGAAACTCGGAGCTTCAAATGAGCCCCGCCCAGGTGGCGGAGTTCTCGGAGTTCGCGCGAGAGATCCAGCGCTACGGAAAGCTCATCCGTGCTATGACCAAGGAGTTTGCCCCATACACCGGGCACCCCCTCGGGCATGAGGTGGTGGAGACTCCGCCCGCCCCCGCGCCATGGCTGGAAGCCCGGCAGAAAGACGCGCCCTGGAGAACCTTCCGCGTGAACGGTTACGAAGGGCGCGTGGTGGTGGCGGTGAACACGGATGTCGGGCAGTGGTGCGAGGGGGCCTCGCCCCTTTCGCTGGGGGCGGAGCACCGCTTCCGCATCGGCGAGAAGGGCGAACTCCTGGATTACCAACCCCACACCGCCCCGCGCGAGCTGACGTTCTCCCTGCTCAAGGAAGAGCTGGCTTGCCTGGACCTTGAGACCGGGGAGGCCGTGCCGATCAGTGCCACCGGCCAGCTTTCTGTCTCCGTCAAACCGGGCGGTGGCCGCTTCCTCTTTATCTACCCGGTGGCCTCCCGTGAGGCAGAGACCCTCAAGCGCGAGTTCAAACTTTAGAAACAACGTCAACCTCCAAGAACCATTACCCCCCCTCATCGCACTGCCATGACCTCCCTCCCACGCCCCCTTCATCGTTGGTTAAGCTTTATTGCCGCCGCCTTGGCCTGTGCCGGGCAGCCGCTTCTCGCGCAGACTTACACTTACAACTACGCCACTGCCGGGGCCGAGCAGTGGGATACCACGGCCAAATGGACGCCCGCCCCCGTGGCGTACCCGGACGGCGTGGACGTGGTCGCCCGCATCTTGCGCCCCGACGTCAACCGCACCCTGAGCCTCAACAACCTCTCCCTCACCGTGGGGGAGCTTCGCATCGGCGATGGCGGCACCGGTACGGGGCGCTGGACGATTTCCAGCGGTACCCTCAACCTTCAGAAAAGCACACCCGGCGAGAAGGCGAAAATCTACGTCGCGGGTGCCACGACGACGATCAGCGCCAAATTTCAGGCCACCGGCGGCGTGGAGTTTGAAGGGGCCAACGCCGTGCTCATTACCAACGCAGACACCCGGATCACCGGGGGCGTCAAAATTTCCAGCAACGGCAACGTCTATTTGAACCGGGCAAGCATGATCGCCGGGCAGGAGGTGGAGCTGGCTGGGTACGGCTTCGCTGACCTCGGGAGCGGAAGCGTCCTGGCCAACAATACCTTCGACAACGACTTCCTGCTTTCCGGCGTGGGCGGCCGGGGCATTTTCAGCAATGTCGGGACCAATGCCCGGCTGGTGCTGGAGGGGGATATCTCCGGGTCGAACAACCTGATCCTGGGTGTGGACAACCCCGCCTTCAACAACACCACCGAGCTCAAGGGGAATAACACCGCGCACAGTGGCAACACCGACATCCGCACCCACCTCCTCTTCCACTCCATCCAAAACCTCGGCAGCGGTGCCCTGACCTTCAGCACCACCGCGCGCACGCTGACCTTCGCCGCCGGCAACACGGCGGACCTCACCAAGACCGCCGCTGACGCCGCCCGGGCCGTGGCGTTGAACGTGAGCACTACGATTGATACCGGCGGCAATGACGTCACCTTTGCCAATGCCCTCACCGGCACCCAGGGCCTGGTGAAGACGGGCGTCGGCTCCCTCGCCCTGCTGGGCGATAACAGCTTTGTGGGTGCCACCGTCAGCGCGGGAACGCTCGTGGCAGGGCACGACAACGCGCTCGGCTCCGCCTCGGGGGGCCTCACCCTCGCTGCGGGCGGGCACCTGGAATTGCTGGAGGGGGTAACTGCGAGCGTGGCCTCCCTCTCGCTGGTTTCAAGCGCCTCCTTTACCTTCCACCTTGGTGGAGATGCCACCTCGCTGCTAGTGAGCGGAAACCAGACGGGGGATGGCACCTTCCTGGTTTCCATCGCAGCGGATGAACCGCTCTCGGGCGTCTACACCCTCCTCTCCATCCAGGGGAGCGTGGCTGCCTCCGCCGCGGCTTTCGAGCTGGACGTGCTTTCCACCGGGCTCGGCTTCCTGGATTGGGACGCGGCGACCGGCACGCTTGCCTTTCATGCCGTGCCGGAACCGACCACCGCCGGGCTTCTCCTGCTGGCCGCGGGCGGCGCGGTGCTTTGCCGCCGCAACCGGAGGGGATAGATGCCCTTGCGCATGATCCATTCCCCAAGGGCGGCCGCCTTCACCCTGGTGGAGGTGTTGGTGGCGCTGGCGCTCGTCGGCATCCTGCTGGCGCTGCTGATACCCGCGGCCTTCCGGGCCCGGGAGCTGGCGTCCACTGCGGAGTGCACCCAGAAGCTTCGCTCGCTGGGGGCGGAAGTGCTCTCCACCTTCGAGGAGCACAATGGCGCGCTCCCGTGGTACGAGGGGCCCAAGGGCCGCCCCGGCATGTGGTGGTACAGAGTTCATTCCCGCACGGATTTCGCCGCTTTTAGCAAGAAGATGACCTGCCCGCTTGTGAAGAAGCCTTACCAATACGGGTACACGTACAACGGGCAAAAGCTCTACGGCAACTACCGCTATAACAAATACATGGGCTACCAGCACCACAACAGCGGAGCCTGGATCTATCCGGAAGTCCGCCTCCAGAGCATCTCCCGGCCCGGGCGGCTTGCCCTGCTCGCGGATGACCGCAGCACCCTGGCCGACCGGAGCGACGACAGCACCGGGTTTGAAGCCTTCGCCCCCATCACCATCTCCCATCGCAACGCCACGGTCGGCCTGGTTTTCTGCGTGGATGGCCACGTGGAAGAGCTCTCCGCCAGCAACCCGAACCAAATCGTCCTGTACCCCCCCTACCTCAACAACCCATGACCCGCCATCTCATCCTTTCCACGCTCGGGCTTCTTTTGTTGCCCATGGTTTGCCTCCGCGCCGAGGAAGCCCCCAACCTCGTTCCCAACCCGGGGATGGAGGAAACCGCAGCGGGGGAGAAGCCAGTCCCCACCGGGTGGAGCTCCATCGGCAACCTGCTTGACGTGCAGAGCACCGATGAAGCGCACGAAGGCAGCCAGGCGCTGGAGATTCGCACCCCGCGCGACCGCGTCAACGGGTGGGTGCGCTCCCAAGTGTTCCGTGTGGACCCCAATACGCTTTACCGGGTCCGCGTGGCCATTCTAGCCCGGGGGGATGACGGGCGGGCCGTTCCGTTTTACGGCGTGCGCGTTTATGAATCCGAGGAGGGGTGGAACCCGCCGGACGGCGAACCGTACCTGATCACCTGGGAGACGGGGGTGGACAATGGCCGGGAGTGGCAGATTAAAGAAGGCACTTTCCGCACGCGGGAGAGCGTCAAGTGGGTTTACATTGGCCTCCTTGTAGATGCCGCCACCCCCGGGGTGGTGTTGCTCGATGATGTCTCGATGTCCAAGGCTCCGTGACCTCCTTCGATCCATGAGCCGTAACAACCCTTACCAATCCCACCTCGAAGCCCGGGTGGCCGAAGTGCTCTCCAACCCCGGAGATACCCTCTTCCGCGAAGACCATGGCATGCGCCACATCGCGGCCGACAATGACTGGGTTTACCGCGAAATGGCCCACGCCGCCCACTTGCTCGCGCAAGCGTGGGCCTCCCCGTTGACCTGCTACCACCAAGCCCCGGAGGTAATCAACCGCGTGGAGGAACTGGTGGAAACCTTGCTTGCCGCCGGGCCCGGAGGGCGCTGGTGGAGCGGGCGGCCCGGCAGTGGCGATGCCAATATCGACCGCTTTACCCTCCTGCCGCTTGCGGAGACGGGCTTCCTCCTGGGGCACCGCCTGCGCCACGGCCTTCAGAAAGCCCTGTTGGAGGTCTTGGAGGCGGGTACCGCCCACCAGGTGCAAAGCTATGCCGGAGCCCGGGAGCGCGGTGCGGGGGAGTACCCGAACATGGACGCCTACTTCATGGTGCTCCTGGTCCTGGCCGCGCGGTTGTTGGACCGCGCGGACCACCACCGCATGGCATTCGATTACCTGGGCCACCTGGAGAATTGTCTGCTACCCGATGGCGGTTTTCTTTATTACAAGGGGACCAACGAATGCGAAGGCTACCACCAGATCAATGTATTGATGCTGGTACGCTTTTGGGAGGTGACGCATTCCGCCCGCGCCTTGGAGCTGGTGCGCAAGACGCTCCCCTACTACCCAAACGTGGTAGAGCCCTCCGGCGTGGCGGAGCACTTCACAGACCCGTATTGGAAGCACTACTGGAACCCGCTGGACCCCGCGCCGCTGGACGTCCTGGCCACGCTCTTTCCGGAGGAGCCGCTGGCGGCTACGCACCGATGGCTGGCCAACCGCCTGCATGATGCCGGGGCCGCCTTCAAAGCGAACGCACAAGCTCTGCGGTACTGGGTGGACGAGCCGGGAACGCCGCCGCCGGAGCGCGCGCTACGCTATGACGCCAGCATCCGCGGCCCGCGCGGCCGCTTCGGCCCGTTTTCCTGGGCGGGGACGACGGGAGACTACCTCGATACCTATGTCGGCGCCCTGCACTCGCGTGCGCCGGGTGTCTACACCGCGCTCCAGGCCGCCGGGGTGGAGGTTTTGCTGGAAGAGGCCGTTGCTTCGGAAACCGTGCACCGGGAGCGTCACGCCCGCTGCGCTTACGTGACAGGCCGGAACGGCTTGCGCCAGATGATCGTTGGCCCGGAGAGCGCCGCCCTGGCGGTCCGCTCGGGGATCTACCCCGGCACGCTCCCGTGGGATGAAGGGATGGGTGACTGCGGCTGGGTCACCCAACAAGCGTGGCTTTTCACCCCGGAGCGGATGGTCGGCCTCCTCTCGCTGCGGCGGGAGCGGGCGGACGCCCCCGCGTTGCGCGCGTCATTGTACTTCCGCCTGGGAGGCCGCAGCCGCGAGGTGGCGCAGGAAGGGGAGGCCTACACCTGCGGGGATTTGACGCTGCGCGCTCACCGGCACGATTTCCCCCACACCACCGTGGCTCCTGCATACGCGTTTTTTCTGGATCATGAAGCCCGGAGCGTGGAGATCCGCTTCTCCGGGAGCGGGCCAGCGCATGAGCTGCTGGTGGAGCTTTGCCCCGCCGGAACCGCCCCGGCCACGGTGGAGCGGATGGAGGGCCCTCTCTTCGGGTTCACCGTGGCGGAAGCCTCGGGCACCAAGGCGTTGGCCTTCAATGCCGGGGCGGTGAGCCACCCGTTGCCCCCCGCCTTCCGGGGGGAGGGGAGGCACTGGCGCGAAGGGCGTTTCATCGGGGCTGCGCCGGGAGGTTCCCACGGGCCCGTGCCCGATGCCTGCGGGCCGGGCGGGTTGCTCCTGGTGGAGGGGTGACCCTGCTCGTGGAAACGCAGGAGCATCTTGGAGCAGCGCACCTCCCTTTCCAAGACTCGCAAGTCCGGGGGCGGGAGAGGACGAAGGCAAAATGGCGTGGCGTTAAACCGCACCGGACACCCGGTTCAGGAAGCCGAGCATATCGGCAAACGCCGCCTTCTGGCAGGGGCGCTCCAGCGAGTAAAAGAAGCCGTGCTCGGCCATGGGGTAGGTGTGGCACTCCACCGCCACACCTTGCGAGCGGAGCCGCCGGGCGAGCGCCTCGGTAAGAGCGTTGGGAAACATATGTTCGCACTCGCCAAGCAGGAAACAGAGGGGCGGGGAGCCGGGTCCGGCGTGAGTCTGTGGCGAGAGGAGCCGGTAGCGCTCTGGAGCGTCTTCGTAGGGAGCCCCTGCGGCATCCTGCATGGAGGCCCAACTACCGGGAAAAATTTCCGGCCACGGCTCGAACACCACCGGCGCACAGCAGGCCACTACCCCCGCAAGAGGAGGGCTGGGGCTGGAGGAGGGCTCTCCACACGCCCCCGGTGCTGCCAGCCCGGCTAGCAGAGCCAGATGCCCGCCTGCCGAGGAGCCGTAAAGCACCAGCGGGCCGGTAAAGCCCGCTTTCTCCAACGTGCGGTAGCCGAGCGCGAGAAGGGTGCGCAAGTCTGCAAGCTGGGTGAAGGCCGTGGTGCCCGCAGCCGTGCGGTAGTCTGCCGAGAGGCAGGGGTAGCCTTCGGCGAGAAAAGCGCTCATGAGCGGTTGCATCTGCTCGCGGTGGCCTTGCCGCCACCCCCCTCCGTGGATCAAGCAGAGCGCCACCGGGCGCGAGACGATGCGGGGCAGCCAGAGGTCGATCGCGCGCCCCGGGGTGGGCGGGGTATCGGGGCAAAGGGTCGTATACTCAAACATCGGAGATGACTTCGTAGGCGTAGAGCGTGGCATGGCAAAGATGGAGCCTGAGGGTGCAGCGCCCATCGGGCGAAGCGGGCAGGTGCGTGCCCGTTTTCCAGCGCACCGGCGCGGCCACGGCGTCGCCCTCCAGCGGCAGGCACTCTTGCGCGGTGGGGCCGCCCTCCACCCCGACACGGATGCTGCCGCCCGGGCGGGCCTCATAGTTGAGGCGAAGGGTGGCCGCGTGCGTGAGGCCGTGGAGCTGGATGCGGAAGCTCGCCTCTGCCGGCGCATCAAACCCGAAGAGCCGATACTTGGGCCACCGCGCTACGGTGATGCCGCTGCGCCCCTGCTCGCGGGCCCACCGGATGCGCTCGGGAGCCAGCACCCCATTCTCCTGCGTGTAGCCGTGCGGGGTATTCACGCCCGAGAGGTAGAGCCAATGCTCGTTCCCCACTTCCACCGGGCATGAGCTGGTGTGCACCCACGCTTCCCGAGCCCACGGCACATCGCGGTGGGAGATGAAATCCGGCCGCCCGGGAGCGTGCAGCCAGCGGTCGCCCGGGGCTTCCTGGTAAACGAGCGAAACATCGCAACTGCCGCGCCACCCGGCCCCGCCGAGGGAGTAGGGCGGGTCGTGCCGGAAGTTCCACAAAAACCCGGCCACCCCTTGCCCGGCGGGGAGCAGGCCCATGCCATAATAATCCCCCGAAATAAACCCGCGCTGGCGAGCAGCGAGGTCGTCGTACTCATCCGGCGCGAGCGCGTAGACACTCGGGGTATAGCAGCCGCCCCGGTAGGCCGCCGTGCGGATGCAGCGCCGCCGGATGCCGCCGCTCCACCGTTCTTCCTTGAGGGCCACGAGTGCCTCGCCCCGGCCCGGGTGCCAGGCGTTGGTGATGACATCGCCCCCCTCCCACTGCGGCTCGGGCGAGTCGAACTGCCACTGGATGCCATCTGCCGATGAGGCGGTATAGTAGCCGTAGCGTACCCCGCGCGTGCCCCGGCCCGGTTTCCCGCAGCCGGTGGCGCGGTAGAGCCCGGTGGCGGGGTCGAGAAAGATGGCGGGGCAGTGGAGCCCAAGGTCGCAAAGGTGGCTGCCGGTGGCAGGGTGGCGCGGTTTATGCCACACGAGCCCATCCGCCGACTCCGCGTACGCCACGGAGGAGACATCGGAGCGGAAATCCCAATCTGCCGGGGTGGCCTGGTACCACATGCGGAAGCGCCCGTCTGCCCCGCGCAGCACCGTGCCGTAAGCGGAGACGCCGCCGCCATCTTCCGGCGTATCCGGGAGAATGAGCGGCTCGGGGTGGATCGTTGGGCGCCACTGCACCGGGCGAAGGGTACCGCAAAATTCGCTGAGGTTGCCGCGGGAGTGAAAGAGAAGCTCCATTACTTTATGGGGAGATGGATGGCGCGGCTCTCCCCGGGGGGGAGCGTCAGCGTGGTGCTGCCTTCAAAGCGTTCGCCCGTGTAGAACTCGGTGCCACGCCCGGGGAGGGTGAAGCTGAGGCGCAGCTCGCCCGGCCCGGGGTTCATCAGGCAGTAGAGCGTCCCGTCCTT
>JBBCKB010000068.1:0-18311 GCA_037189965.1 Chthoniobacteraceae bacterium
CCTCTCAAGACCCTCCCGGGGCCCCCTTTGCAACCCCGCGCAAAAGGGTTGGCAAACCCGTTTCGGGAGCGTAAAGGTAGAGGTCTCCTTTTCCTCCTCCCCCCGATTTTTTTATGTCCGCCTCTCCCAGCAAGCGCAACGGCCTCGTTGAGTTTCAGAAGAAACTGTTTAACTCGCGCTTTTTTACCGTCTCCATCCTCCTGCACCTGATCTTCATCCTCGCCTTCGGCGGCACGGTGCTTTTCACGCAGATTGCCGAGCCGCCCGACTTTACGGGCGATGGCGACGGCGGCAACTTCCTCTCCGACACCAACTCGGTAGAGATGCCCCCGGACACCATGCCGATCGAGCAGCCGCCCACCTTTGAGGTCCAGCCGACAAATATTCAGAACAACAGCCCGATCGACGTCATTACGACCAGCGCGCCGATCAACCCGCAATTTTCCCTGCCGCAGATGATGCCGCAGAACCTTGCGCCGACTTCCACCGACATCGCCAAGATTGCCCCGCCCCCGGTGAGCAACAAAGTCCTCACCGCAGACCAGGCCCGGCAGATCGCCGCCTTTACCGGCAACTGGGTGCGCGGCGGAAAAGGGGGCGTCGGCTCCAACCCGCGCGACATGGAGTTCGAGTTCACCGCCTACCTCGCCAAATATGGCGACCCTCGCGACCGTACCCGGGGGGGAGACTGGGCCTCCACCAACCGCATCAAAGACGGCAAGATCGTCACCGGCAGCCTTCCCAACCTGCTCTACTTCATGAACAAGAAGTCGCGCAACCGGATCAAGGCGCACCCCAACGCCGTCCCTCTGGACCTTTCCAGCGACGAGATCTTCTCTAAAAACCCGCCCTTCATCTTCTTCACCGGCCACCGCGACTTTGTCTTGAGCGACCGCGAGGTCGAAAACCTGCGCAAGTACATCATGCTCGGGGGCGCCATCTGGGGAGACAGCTCCCTGCCCGGCCGCCGCTCCCGCTTTGACATCGCCTTCCGCCGCGAGATGCGCCGCATCATCTCTGACGCCGATAAAGACTGGGAAGTCCTTCCCCCCACGCACCCGATCTACACCAAGACGCCTTACTTCAGCAATATCAAGGCACCGCCCTCGGGCATCAACTTCTACCAGGAGCCGCTCTACGCGCTCAAGTATGTGGACGAGATCGCCATCCTCTACACCGCCAATGACTACGGCGATATGTGGCAGTTTGGCCTCACCGAGAAGGATGAGTTTGACACTGGCCGCGACGAGAAAGGGATGTTTGTGGCCATCAACCCCACCCTATGGGAGTGGCGCAACACCTACATCCGCAACATCTCCCCTGCTTCGGTGGTTGCCTCCTACCAGTTTGGCACCAACATCGTCATCCACCTGCTGACACGCTGGCAAGACAAGGTGCGCAACGTCCCCTCCGGGTTGTAGTAAAGCTCTGAAGGGAGCGAGGGAGGGGTAAATTGGCTGGCCTGCCCAAGGAGCCAGCGCTACCCTCCTGCGCCATGAAGCGCCGACGCCTAGCTCGCCACGGGCTCCTCGCCCTGCTCCTGCTCGCCTCCCCCGCCGTTGCCGACCTTCTGCCGGAGGATTTTGACGAATACGTCCTCACCGGCCTACGCGAGTGGAAGGCCCCGGGCCTTGCGCTCGGCATCTTTACCAAAGAGGGCGAGCCGATTCTTCGTGGCTACGGCGTGCGCGAGCAGGGCAAACCGGGCAAAGTCGGTCCGGAGACCCTCTTCGCCATTGGCTCCACTTCCAAAGCCTTCACGGCGGCGGCACTGGGCACCCTCGTAGATGCCGGGCGGCTCGGGTGGGACACGCGAGTGGCCCAGGTGTGGCCCGGCTTCAAGCTCTCTGACCCGTGGGTAACGGAGGAGATCCGCGTCAGCGATCTGCTGGCCAACCATAGCGGCCTGAGCCTCCTCTCCGAAGCGCTCTGGTACGGCACCGGCTTCTCCCGCGAGGAGATCTTGCAGCGGCTCGCCCATATCCCGTTTGAGAGCGGCTTCCGCTACCAGTTCCAATACCGCAACGTCATGTTTCTCGCAGCGGGCGAGTTGATCCCGCAGCTCACCGGGCAAAGCTGGGAGGCGTACCTCACCGAGCACCTGTTTACACCGCTGGGCATGTCGCGGACGACACCCACCGAGGTGGGCTGGGAGCAGAAGACCGACGTCGCGCGCCCCCACCTCATCGGGTACGACGGCGAGCCGCGCGCCATCGCCTACCGGCCGATGGGCAACATTGCCCCCGCGGGCTCCATCTTCTCCTGCGTGCGCGATCTGCTCCCGTGGCTGGAGCTGCACCTCTCCCAAGGAAGCTTCCGGGGGAAGGCGCTGCTCAAACCCGAGACGGTGGCCTTCATGCACCGGAGCCAAACACCCCTCTCCACCACCGGCCCGGCCGGGCAGCCGCTCTCGCCCCCCACGCAGCTCCCCGCCTACGCGCTCGGCTGGGTGACAGAGAGCTACCGGGGTGAACGGATCGTCTGGCACAATGGCGGGATTGATGGGATGAGCGCCTGGATCGGCCTGCTCCCCGAGCGGGGCGTGGGGGTGGCGATGCTCACCAATCTCGACGAGTGCGACCTGCGCAAAGCCATCTTCTACAAAATTGTCGATGCCGTGCTTGGCCAACCTTCCACCGACCTCGCCCCCGGCCTCCTCAAGACACACCGGGCGGCGCTTGCGGCTCGCGACGCGGCCGAAGCGACATGGCAAAAGCTCCCGCCCACGGTGCCCGAGCCCGCGCGCTACACTGGCCGCTACACCCACCCCGCGCTGGGCGAGGTGGAGCTGGTGGAGAAAGACGGCACCCTCCTCTACCGGCGCACACCGCAGCAAACGCTGGAGCTTCGCCCCACTCCGGCCAAGGCACACACCTTTGAAGGGCGCTACCGCGAGCCGGGGGAAGACCTCCGCTCCGGCAAAGTGGCCCTCGCCTTCACGGTGGAAGAAGGCCGTGCTGTGGCCTTTACGGAGGAGGGCATCCTCACCTTCCAGCGCGTGCCGTAGCGTTACGCCGCTTGGCGCCGACGCCGCAGCGAGACCCACGCCAACCCGCCCGCCGCCGCGAGCCCAAGGTGCAGCGCCGAAGGCTCCGGCACGAGGACGATCTCGCCGGTGGTGTAGAGGTTGCTCAGATCCCAGTAAGCACCGTGCTGGATAATGGCGAGGAACTCGCCATCAATGAGGCCAGCATTCTGGAAATCAAAGATTTTGAAAATGGTCCCCTCGGGGCCGAGATCGAGATACGAGAGCCCGGGCGCCAGCTCAAGCACCAGCTTACCATCGAGGAAGACATCCACCCCGACTCCGGCAGAAAGGGTCGAATCCCAGCTATCATCACCAAAGATAAGGCGCAGCGTTTGGGTCGACTCCATGGCCCAATCCCCCTCGACGACGATCGGGATCGTCCCCGGGCCATTGTAGTCGCGGATGTCTAGCGAATGGCTCAGCCCGTAGAGTGTGCCGTCGGCATGGATCATCCCGGTGGTGTCTGCGCCGGACCCGGCAAGATCGCCGAGGGAGCCACGGGCATCCGCGCCGAGGAGCTGGGCCCCATCGAGGAGTGCACCGATAAAGTCGGCGTCGTGTAGAAGAGCGCCATCCAACCGGGCGTCGGTAAAGTCCGCATTGAGGAAGAGCCCGCCGGAGAGGTTGGCTTTGCGAAGGTCTGCCGCAACGAAGGAGGCCGCTGTGAAGTTGCTCTTGAGGTTGGCCCTCTGGAGGTTACTTCCATCGAACCGCGCTTCGAAACCATAGGCCGACTCCAGGTGGGCACCACGCAAGTCGGCCCCGGTAAAGTCTGCCAGACCGAGGTAGGCGTTTTGGAAGTTGGCGTTGCGAAGGGAGCCGCCCTGGAAGCTGGCTCCACTGAGGCTCTGCCAATCCAGCGCGACGCCATTGAGGTTGAGCCCGTCAAACCGAACTCCGTCGAGATCGCCCTCTCCATAGGATTGGGTGCTATAAAGCTGGCTGGTGGTAAACCCAGTGGCGCGGGCAAAGGAGGCGTAAGCGATTTGTGAGCCCGTGAAGTCCACCCCCGTGAGGTTGGCCTCGTCGAAGACAGCTTCCTCCACATTGGCGGCAGAGAGATCCCAGCCGGAAAGGTTCTGCCGGGTAAGGTTGATGTCGGAGAGGTTCCCAGTCTGGTAGGAGGCGGTGCTCTCAAAGCGGGCCCGTGTGAGCCCCGTGGCATCCGTAAAGTCGGCTCCGTGGATGAGGGCATCCGTCAGGTCGGCCCCGGCGAGGTTGGAGCCGATAAAGTCGGCCCATGAGAGATTCTGCTCCTCAAAGTTCCACCCCGAGAGGTTCTGGCCGGAGAGGCCGATCCCCTGAAGGTTTTTCTCCGCGTACGAGAGCGTGCTGTAGAGCTGGGCGGAGGTAAACCCGGTGGCGTGGCTGAAGTCGGTGTAGTAAAGGTTCGCCCCGGTAAAGTCGGCATCGACCAGGATGGCGTCGCGGAAAAGCGCATCGCCGAGGTGGGCGTTGGCAAAGCTGGCCCCGGTAGCGTCTGCCCGGTCGAAGAAGGCATCCACAATACGGACGGAGGTGAAGTCCGCCCCGGTAAGGTCGGTGTCGGCAAAGTTGCCCCTGAAAATCTCGGCGGCGGTGAGATTTGCCCCCGCGAAGTTGGCCCCGGTGGCATTGAAGTCGGTAAACGTCGCGTCGGTAAGGTCTGCCCCGGCAAAGTTGGCGTCGAGCGCGTCGACCCCGTGGAACCCAGTGGCAACCAGCCGCTGCTCCTGTAGCTGCCACCCGCCAAGGTTGAGTTCGGAGAAGACCACTCCGGTGAGGTCTTTGGCCACGTACGAGCCGGTGGAGTAGAGCTGGGCGCTGGTGAGTCCGGTGGTGTTCTCAAAGAGGGCACCCTGGATGGTGGCTCCCGCAAGGGTTGCCCCGGTAAGGTCGCTCTCCCCAAAGTAGGCTCCGGTGAGGTTGGCGTTGCCCAGATTGGCATCGGTGAGATCCGCCACGGCAAAGTCCGCGAAGGAGAGGTTCTGCCCCTGGAAATCCCACCCGATGAGGTCGAGCGCACCGAAGCGGATACCCGAAAGGTTGCCGCTCTGGTAGGAGGCCGTCTCCTCAAGCTGGGCAAACTGCAAGCCGGAGAAGCTGAAGTCGACCTCGCCCACCAGAGCGTCCTCAAAGGTCACCCCGTCCAGCGTCGCGCCGTAGAAGCTGGCGGCGGTAAGGTCGGCTTCGTTAAAACTGGCCCCGGTGAAGTCCGAGTTGCCAAACTGGGCCTGCTGGAGGTTCTGCCCACTGAAGTCGAACCCGGCGACGTCCATACCCAAAAGCCAGATCGCCCCGAGGTCCTTATTCGCGTAAGAGGCGGTGCTCCCAAGCTGGCTGGCCGTCAGGCCGCTCACGTAGGCGAAGCCGGTGCCGTGGATATCGGCCCCGGTAAGGTCCGCCCCGGTAAGGTCAACACTCTGCACCCAGGAGCCAGAGAGGTCGGCATTGGTGAAGTTGGCATTCGTCAGATCGCTCGCGACCAGGAAGGCGTTGGAAAAATCCGCCCCGGTGAAGTCGGTACCCGCCAACGTCATGCCCAGCCAGACGCCCTCGCGGAGGGTGAAGCCGGAGAAATCCTCCCCCGAAAAGTCGAGACCGCTGAGCCCCACGCCGGTGAGGTCCTCTGCAATGAAGGAGGCGGTGGAGGCGATCTGCCCAGTCGTCAACCCCGTGGCATCTGCAAAGTTGGCCTGGGTAATGTGAGCCCCCGCAAAGGTGGCTCCGGAGACGTCAGCCTCGCCGAAGTTGGCCCCCACCAGCGCAAAGCCGTCAAAATCCAGATTGGAAACATCCACCCCGAAGAGGCCGACGCCGCTCAGGTCTTTGGCAGCGAAGGATGCCGTCGCCCCCAACTGGAGAGCGGTAAACCCGGAGGTGTCGCCAAACTCGGCTCCGGTGATGATGGCGTTGGCAAAGTCGGCCCCTGCCAGAGCGGCCCCCGCAAAGTTGGCATTGGCAAGGTTCTGGTTGGCGAAGTTGGCCCCCGCAAGATCCAGCTCGCCAAAGCCGACACCGGTGAGGTTTTGGCTGGCATACGAAGCAGTGGCGGCGATCTCCGTGAAACCAAAGCCGGTGGCGTTGGTAAAGTCGGCCCCGGTGATCGTGGCTCCGGTAAACAACGAGCCGGCCAGGTTGGCGCTCTCAAACACCGCGCCGGTGAGGTTCTGCCCGGTAAGGTTGAACGAGCCAAAATCCGCCCCGGTGAAGTTGACGTTCGACAGATCCTTGGCGATGTACGACGCGGTGGCGGCGATCTGCTCTTTCACCAAGCCTTCGGCAGACTCAAAGTTGGCTCCGGCGATGGTGGCTCCGGTGAAATCCGCATCCTCGATTTCCGCAAAGCGGAAGGAGGCCCCGGAGAGATCCTGGTTGGCAAAGCTCCACCCCTCGACGGTGGTGCTCCGGAAGCTGACGCCAGTGAGGTTGCCCGCCCCGTAGGAAGCGGTGGAGGCAAGCTGCTGCTCGTTCAGACCGCTGACATTGCGAAACGATACCCCGGTGATGTCGGCACCGGCGAAGTTGGCGTCGCGGACCTCGGCATTCTCAAAAGAAGCACCGTTGAGGTTCTGCCCGGCGAAATTCACCAATCGCAGGTTGAGCCCCCAAAACCCGATGCCGGAAAGGTTTTGATCCACCAAATACGAGCGGGTAGTGGCGAGTTGCCGTGCGTTAAACCCGGTGGACTCCCGGAAATCGACCCCGGTGATCACCGCAGAGGAAAGGTCCGCCCCCGCGAAGCTGACGCCAAAGAGGCTCGCGCCCGAAAGCTCCCCGCCTTGCAGGACGGCGTTGATGAAGCTCACCTGTTCCAGCTCGGCCCCGGCGAGATCCGCCCCGGGGAGCCAGGCACGCGTAAAGTTGGCATTACGGAAAGTGATGCCCGGAGCAGCGCTCTGGCCCGCCCCACTCACGGCGAGCGTGGTGGATTCCTGCTTGCCGAGCTGTGGCTGGCTCGGGTCGATATACTCCCACTGGTAAATATCCGCCCGGGCGGTAGAGAAGCTCAAGGCCACGGCAAGGACGGCGGGAAGGGTTTTGGAAACGCGCATATAAAACGTGGGGCATAAGGCTCCCTCCACTATGGCAACACAGTTTCTACAACGGGGGCCCGCTAATGGCGGGGATTGATGCCCGCTCTCCCACGGATTGTCAACGGCCGCACGGGCCCCAACTCAAAAATGGACGTTTTGTCCTACCCGCACGCCTTGGCGGCGCACATGCCGGCCAGCACGCCGCGCAGCGAGGGCAGCGCCTCCACGCTGGCGCTCCCGCCGGGCTTGGCCCACGGGGTACCTTGCTCGGAGGGGAAGAGCCCTTCGCGAATGGCGCGCTCGCACACCTCGGCAATACCGGGGATGAAGATGGTATCCATCGTATCCTGGGCGAAGCGGCTCTGGGCGACTTCCGCCACCGGGTGGATCTGCCGGGCGGCGATGTAGAGGAGCGCATTGAGGTGGACAAACGCGCGGCAATCTTCCAGCCGGGTCTGCGGGCGCTCTTCCACCCCCCGCAGGTAGTCTGCATAGAGGGCAAAGTTATCGACCAGCAGGGCCGAAGGTGCCGGGTGTGACTCGACGAGGCGCCCCTCCTGCCAGATGGCCCAGTCTCCCCGCGCGGTGATGCGGATCTCGGCCTTTTCGCAGGTGATGATCTCTTCGCTCGTGTGGCTCGGCTCGCAGGCGTGCGAGGTGGCGAGGCGAAACTCAACCCCATTTTCCAACACCCCGCGGGCGAAGATGGTGTCCGTCCCTTCGATGCTGTTGGCCCGGTAAAGCTCGGCCTCCACCCGCTCCGGGCGCGCCCACGAATGGCCCGTGCCGTCTCCGGCAAAGAAGAGGATATTGTGCAAATGGTGCGACATGGCGTTGCCGCAGCAGGAGTCGAGCAAAACGTAGCCGTTCTCCAAAAGCAGACGGCCCGCCCACCCATTGCGCGCATAGTAAGAAAGGGCGCGCTGCCAGAGGCCGATGTAGCCGACCCGCAGGAGCTTCCCAAACTCGCCCCGCACGATCCGCTCCTTCAGGGTGTGGCGAAAGGGTTGGTAGATGTAGTTGAACCCGACCTGCGTGGCAAAGCGGGCAGAGGCATCGCGGCGGACCATCTCCTCAAGCTCTTCGGGGTCGAGAGTGGGCGGCTTCTCAAGGTAGCAGGCGATGCCGCGCTCGACACAGGCGCGGTGCATCGGCGCGTGCAGGCGGATCGGGGCGGCCACGGTGATCAGGTTCAAATCTTCGCCATGGCGCGCGAGCATCGGCTCGAAGCTCTCATAAAGGCCGACCCCCCGGCGGGTAAACTCAAGCGTCTCGATCACCTTCTCCAGGCGCGGCAAGGCCGGGTCGCACGTGGCGACCACGCGGAAGCTGCCCGAGTTCTCCAGCTTGAGAAGGGCATTGTGGTGCGCGGTGCCAAACCCGCCGATACCGGCCACGGCGGTGGAGATGGGAGTCGAATGCATAGAACTTGGCTCCAAGGGTAACTGTACCGTTACCCGCAGAACAAGAATGTTTGTTACCTACCCCGTGGCCCCTTGGTAGAGCTGGCACGGGAGGCGGCGTACGAGATCGCGCCGGGGCTCGCGCTCGCGGATCATCTCGGCCAGCAGGGAGACGCCTTCGGAGACGATGGCACGCAGCGGCTGCACCAGGGTGGTGAGCGGCAGGTAGCCGTAGCGGGTATGCGTCTCGCCGTCGGAACCGGTGACGGCCAGCGCCTCGGGCACGCGCACGCCCGCCTCGCCCAGAGCGCGGAGCGCACCGATGGCGAGCGCGTCGTTGAAGAAGACCCACCCCTCATCCTTCAAAGGGCCTTGGTCGAGCGCTTCGCGGGCAAAGGCGTACCCGTAGTGGCAATGGTCTACCCGGCGCTCGGAAGTCAACGTGGCGAGCATGTCGGCAGAGCGCTCGGAGTAGCGGATCTCGCGGTCGTGGATGTTTGGCTCGAGCCCCAGCTCCTCCATGGCTTGCAGGTAGCCGGGGCGGCGCTCATCCTGCCAGCGGTAGGCTTTCTGGTAAGTGCTCGCTTTGCGCATGACGAGCGCGATCCGCCGCCGCCCGCCCCGCGCGAGGTGGTGGGTGAGGTTGCGGAACCCCTCTTTATAGTCGGGTATGAGGAGCGGGATACCCTCCAACTTCGGCCCGGAGAGGGAGACGATGGGGACTTCAAGCGCGAGGATGGCGGCGCGTACTTCCGGCGTCATCAACGCCAACCCACCAAGGAGGAGCACCCCCTCGGGCTGGTCCTGCGCCATCTCGCCCCATGTTTCGACAAGGTTCCCACCCGTCCAGTTGATGTCGTAGATTTTGGGGAAGAAGCCCGCCTCGCGCACCGCCGCCGCCGAGAGGTTGAGCCGCAGGTAGACGGTCTCGAGCACCTGCGCCGCGCAGACCAGGGCAATGGAGCCGCTCTTGCCCGTCTTCATCAGCCGGGCGTGGCGCTGCACCCGGTAGTTGAGCGAGCGGGCGATGGAGAGGATGCGCTCGCGCGTTTCGGGGCGGGTGCGGGTGTGGTTGGAGTCGTTGAGGACGGCGTTGACCGTCACTTGCGAAACCCCCGCCAGACGGGCAATTTCCTTCTGGGTTGGCAACGAGCGGCGAGGGGCGGCAGACATAAGGAGGGCTCAACTATACGTATAACGCCCTCATCCGTAACCAAAAAGATCGGCGGCGGTTGGCCACGGCCCTCCGCTCTTCGGGCCTTGTATGAAAAAAGGGGGCCCGTTTTGCACGAGCCCCCCTTTTTAGAGCATCCTGATCACCCCTCGCCCCGCATGGCGCGCGCGGCGGCCACGAGGTGGCGCAGGGAGGCCTCCGTCTCGGCCCAAGCGCGCGTCTTCAAGCCGCAGTCGGGGTTCACCCAGAGGTGCTCGGGCGGGAGCACGGCGGCGGCTTTGCGCAGGAGGGCGAGCATCTCCTCTTGCGAGGGGACGCGCGGGGAGTGGATATCCCACACGCCGGGACCGACTTCGTTCGGGTAGCGGAAGGAGACAAACGCCTCCAGCAGCTCCATGTTGGAGCGCGAAGTCTCGATGGAGATGACGTCGGCATCCAGCGCGGCGATGGAGTCGATAATGTCGTTGAACTCGCAGTAGCACATGTGCGTGTGGATCTGCGTCTCATCGCGCACGCCCGAGGCCGAGAGGCGGAAGGCTTCGGTGGCGCGCTTCAAGTAGGCGGCCCAGTCGCTCCGGCGCAGGGGGAGCCCCTCGCGCAGGGCGGGCTCGTCGATCTGGATGACGCGGATGCCCGCCGCCTCCAAGTCTTGTACTTCGTCGCGGATGGCGAGGCCGAGCTGGCGGGCTGTCTCCATGCGCGGCTGGTCGTCGCGCACGAAGCTCCATTGCAGGATCGTCACCGGCCCGGTGAGCATCCCCTTCATTGGGCGCGAGGTGAGGGATTGAGCGTAGCGCGCCCACTCCACCGTCATGGCGCGGGGGCGGGCCACGTCGCCAAAGAGGACGGGCGGCTTCACGCAGCGCGAGCCGTAGCTTTGCACCCAGCCGTTCTGCGTAAAGGCAAAGCCGTCGAGCTGCTCGCCAAAGTACTCGACCATGTCGTTGCGCTCAAACTCGCCGTGGACCAGCACGTCGAGCCCCACCTCTTCCTGGAAGCGGATGCACTCGGCCGTCTTCTCGCGCAGGAAGGTGGTGTAGTCGGCCTCCGGGAGCGCGCCTTTCTTGAAGCGGGCGCGCGCGGCGCGGATGTCGGGCGTCTGCGGGAAGGAGCCGATCGTGGTGGTGGGGAAGGCGGGGAGCCCTAGCGCGGCAAGCTGGCGCACACGCCGGTCGGCAAATGGGGTGGCGCGCTGCGAATCGCCCGGCACCACGGCGGCGGCGCGGGCGCGCACCTCGGCGCGGTGGATGCGCGGGCTCGCCTTCCGCGAGGCAATGGCGGCCCGGTTGGCTTGCAGGAAGGCGGTGTCTTCCTGCGCGGTACCAACCCGTGCCAGCGCCACCACTTCGGCAAGCTTCTCTTCGGCAAAGGCGAACCAGCTCTTTAGCTCCGCATCGAGCTTCTCCTCGTGCTGGAGTGAGACAGGCACGTGCAAAAGCGAGCACGAGGGGGCCACCCAGACGCGCTCGCGCCCGAGCCGCCCGGTGGCCTCTGCAAGCAAGCTTGCGGAGGCATCGAGTGGGTTGCGCCAGAGGTTGCGCCCATCCACCACGCCGAGGGAGAGGATGGTCCCCGGGGCGAGCAGCTCGCAGAGGGGCCCGACTTCTGCCGGGGCGCGGGTGGCATCGAGGTGGAGCGCATCCACCGGCAGCGCGGCGGCGGTGGCGGCGTTTTCGCGCAGCTCGCCAAAGTACGTTGCCAGCAGGAGGCGCAGGCCCGGCGCGGCGGCTTTGAGCTTCGTGTAGGCTTGCGCAAATGCGGCGCGCCACTCGGCGGGGAGGTCGAGCGCGAGGATCGGCTCGTCAAGCTGCACCCACTCCGCCCCCTGGGCGTGGAGGCGCGAAAGGATCTCGCCATAGACCGGGAGCAGCCGCTCCAGCAGCGCCAAGCGGTCGAACCCCGCCGGGCCTTTGCCGAGGAAGAGGTAGCTCAAAGGACCAATGAGCACCGGCTTGGTGCGGATGCCGAGGGCGAGCGCTTCGGCAAATTCATCAAACGGCTTGCTCGTGCTCACGGCAAAGCGGGTGCCTTCCTCAAACTCGGGGACGATGTAGTGGTAGTTGGTGTCGAACCACTTGGTCATCTCGCCCGCCGTGGCGCCGCAGCCGCACCCGTCGTGCTCGCCGGAGCCACGTGCAACCTTGAAGAGAAGCGGCAGCTCCACCGGCCCGCCCGCGTGGTGGAAGCGCGGCGGCAGGTTGCCCAGAAGGCAGCTCTGGTCGAGCATCTGGTCGTAGAAGCTAAAGTCGTTGGAGGGGATGAGATCGACCCCCGCCGCCTGCTGGAGCTGCCAGTGCGCCTTGCGCAGCGCGGCCCCGGTGGCCAACAGCTCTTCAAGCGGAAGCTTCCCGGCCCAGAAGGCTTCGGTGGCGGTTTTGAGTTCGCGCTTTGCGCCAATACGCGGAAAGCCAAGGTTATGAGTCGAAAGCGGTTGCATTTACCCCCAAGTATGGGCGAGGAAAGGGGTATTCCCGTAACGCATCTTTTTGGGGTTCATCATTCACAGGATGAATGATAGGGATGGAAGCCATGTTGGAGCTACGCCACTTCCGTACCCTTGTCGCCCTCGCCGAAACGGGCAACCTCTCCAAAGCCGCGCGGCGGCTGCACCTTTCGCAACCGGCGGTGTCGCACCAGATCCGGGGCATCGAGTCGGCGTACGAGGTAGAGCTTTTCGAACGCAAGAGCGACCCGCTACGGCTCACCGCGGCGGGGCAGCTCCTCGTGGAGCTGGCGTATGAGGTAACGCGCCGGGTGGATGGGAGCCTGCGCGACCTCGCCCGCATCGCCCAGGGGCAGGCGGGGCAGCTCCGCATCGCCGTGGAGTGCCACTCGTGTTTCGACTGGCTCATGCCCTCCATGGATGCCTTCCGCGAGCATTGGCCGCAGGTGGAACTGGACCTCGTCTCCGGCTTCCATGCCGACCCGGCGGGGCTGCTGGGGGAGGACCGCGCGGATTTGGTGATCGTCTCCAACGCCGCCCGGCGCGCGGGCGTGCGCGTGCACCCGCTCTTTGCCTACGAGGTGCTTGGCCTGGTGGCGCGGCACCACCCGCTTGCCCGCAAGCCGTACCTGACGCCGGGGGATTTCCGGCATGAAACGCTCGTCACCTACCCGATCCCGGACGAGCGGCTCGACCTCGTGCGCGACGTGCTGCGCCCCGCGCGGGTAGACCCCGAGCGCCGCAAGACGGAGCTGACGGTGGCAATCCTCCAGCTCGTGGCGAGCGGGCGCGGCGTGGCGGCGCTACCCGGCTGGGCGGTGCAACCGTTTTTAGACCGCAAGTACGTCGTCGGCAAGCGCATCGGCCGAAGTGGCCTCCAGAGCCGCCTCTACGCGGCCACCACCAGCGACGCGGCCAAAATGGCGTACATGCAGGAGTTTATCCGCATTATGCGCGAGGTGAGCTTCGCTACGCTGCGCGGAATCCGCGCGGAGCCGTAGCACGCCGCCGCCAGGCCACCGCGCCGCCCAGCGCAAGCGCCAACGGTACGAGCAGGGAGGGCTCGGGCACGGCGTCGATCGTCAACACCCCGGTGTTGTAGTTGATCCACCCGCTGTAGCCGGAGAGCGAAAAGACGATGTTGGAGAAGGCCCCCGAGTAGTCACGCACGTCGTAGAGGAGGGTAAAGCGCTCGCCCAACTCCGGAGCGTACCCTTCGAGAAAGGTGACGTGGAGGGTGCCATTGAGCGTGAGCAGACCATTGACGGAGATCTGGTCATAAGACGAAGCGCTCGCCACCTCCAGCATCGTGTGGGCGGTCGATTCGAGGGTGAGGTTGCCGTCAAAATCAAGCAGGCCGATGCTGCCGCGCCCGGGCGAAAGGGTGCCATAAATGCGCGTGGGCCCGTGGATGAGGCCGCTCCCCCCCAGCGTGCCGCCGCTTTCCACCCGCACCTCGCCGTGGCCGAGCGCGTAGCCGGTGGAGGACTCGACATAGACGGTGCCGCCCGTCACCCGCGTGCCCGCCGTGTACGAGCTGCTGCCGGTAAAGACGGTGGCTCCGGCCGTATGGAGCATGGCAAGCCGCGTGCCATTGATCTGCACCGCCGCCGCCCCCGCCGCGCCAGTGCGGGTAAAGTGGTACGGGTCGGCCTCGGTGGCGGTGTGGTTAAACTGCACGGTCTTCTGTTTCGCGTCGACTGAAAGGGTATGAATGTTGGCGGCATCTACCACGCCGGCGGCGGCGGCCGCATCTCCCGCAGCCGCGCCGATGTTGAGCGAGCTATCATGGCGAATGACGAGCGAATTGGCCTTGAGGACGCCGCCGTTGCGCAGTGTCACCTTCCCGGCTGCGGCGGCGCTGCCGATGGAGAACTCGGCGGAGTCTTCCCAGCGGCTTCCCGCACCATCGATCAGCAGGCGGCCCCCGTGAGTCGGGTGGGCCTCCACAGTGGCTCCGGCAGAGTAGGCTTTGCCCCCGGAGCCGACGGAGGCCGCCCCGCGCAGGTGCGTCGTGCCCGAGACGTGCAGCTCGGCCCCTGCGCCCGCAATCTCCAGCGTGCCATTGCCCCCGGTGCCCCGGCCCAGCTCAAACTTCTGGGCATCCACCCGGCTTCCGGTGCCGATGGCAAATGTGCCCACACCCTCGGTCCCCACCACAAGGTTGCCTGCCAGCCACCGCCCCGCAATGACGCCGTGGCCGGTAGCCCCGGCGTCGCGCCCGAAAGTGGTGGTGGTGCCCACGGAGTTCAGCTCTCCGGTGGGGGTGATGCGAAGGGTATCTTCCTGCCCGGTGGTGGCCCCGAAGACGGTATCTCCCGGCCAGAAGGCGGATGAATCGACGACGGTTTCCGCCGCATGCGCAAGGGGCACAGCGGCAAGGAGAAGGGCAAAGCAGAGGGGGGTGGCAACGTGCATCATACCCCCAAGGGGGATACTATTTCCCCCCACCCGGTTGCCAGCCCTATTTGCGCCGGTGGCGGTCGATCTCGCGCCGGAGATCGCCCTGCGCCTCTTCCATGCGGGCGCGGAGCAGCTCGGGGGAGATCGTCTCACCGCCAAAGCTGGTGGCCGTCTGGCGTTCGAGCCGGTCGGCAGAGGCGACCGTCAGCTCATGCTGGGAGGCGTAGACGGCGACGAGCCGCTCGATCACCGAATCGGCCGTCTGCCCCCGGGCCGAGTAGAAAATCTGGATGCCACCGGGCTCGGTGGTTTCCTGGAGTTTATCGCCCTGGCCGTCAAACACCGCAACGACGCGGGTGCCCGAGGCATCTTGGTAGGCTGTCAGCATGCGGACAAGCGCCTCCCGGGCCAGCGACATGCGCTGGCCATGGAGGGTCCGCAGCTCCGGCCACGCAAAGAGAATGCTGTGGCCGTCTACAATCAGGAACTTGGCCACGGGTGCTCGGGGCCGTTACGATTCCTGAAGAAGGCTATTTCTTCGCCTTCGCGGTGGCAGCGGCAGCCTTGGCGGCTTCTTTCTTACGGTCGAGATAGGCGGCGCGGCGGCGGCGTTTGACGATGGTTTTGAGTTGTTGACCCATAGGGGGGGCGTTTATAGAGCGCGCGCTCCCTTCGCGCAAGCCGAAGGTTGCGGCCCAGGCGGAAATCTGGTTGCCTTCCTGCCCCCCCTTTTTTCAGAAAATGATTGCCCGCCTTCTCCCCGCCGCGTGCCTGCTGCCCCTGCTCCTGCTGGGGGGGTGCGCCTCTTCTGGCAAGCGCAAGCTGGCACCCACGCCTGCGCCCTCTACCCTCCCCTCGCGGCTGGTCGGCACGGTGGCACTCCTCAATGAGGCTTACGGCTTTGTGTTGATCGACTCAAACGAAACGCTGCCTGCCGGCACGCTGCTCAAAACCGTCGGCACCGCCGAAACGGGCGAGCTAAAGATCAGCACCGAGCGGCGCCCGCCGTTTTTGATTGGCGACATCGTAAACGGGGCCCCCGGCGTGGGAGATCTCGTCATCTACAACCCTCCGGCCCCCGCGGCCCCCGAGCCGCCCCCGGAAGAAGCTGCCGCCCCGGAGGCCGCCCCCCGGTAGATATTGCCCCCTTACCGTGCGCCATGCGCCCGGTAGGCCGCCCGGGCTCGAAAGACGGGACGCGGCAATGTCTTCCCACACTCCTCCACCCTGCCTGCGCCCCGCTCTTTTGCGGCGGTGGCTCTGCCGGTTTGCGTGCCTTGCGCTGGCCGGGGCCATCCTGTGCGGCGGGGGGGCGGCCGAGCCGCTGGCCCGCAGAGGGGCGCGGGTGCTTTCGCTGGATGTAGCCGTCACCCTCGCGCTGGCGGAGAATGCCGAGATCCGCACCGCCCGGCAGGAGGTGGAGCGCATTCGCGGCGTCATCATCGAAGTCCGCTCGCAGGCGCTGCCGCAGGTGGTGCTCAATGCCAGCTACCAACAGATCGCCCGCAGCCTCTTGGGCGGCAATGTGGAGACCCCCGAGTTTTCCCTCCCGGAAGTCGTCATCCCCGAAGCCAGCGCGACGCCAACCCCTACTCCGACGGCTTCGCCCTCCCCCACACCGACGCCCCGGCCCAAGGGGGCCGCCTCCCCCTCCCCCACCCCGGCGTTGGATACGGCGGCCATGCAGACCAAGAGCTGGCAAGTCACCATCCAGGCCACCCAGACGCTCTACGCCGGGGGGCGCATCGCCGCAGGGGTACGGATGGCGCGGCTCATGGAAGACCAGGCCGTCTATCAGCTCCGCAACGTCATCGACGACGTGGTGGCCCGCGTGCGGCGGCAGTTCTACGCAGTCTTGCTCCAGCGGGCGCTCATTATCGTGCAGGAGGAAGAGGTGGCTTTGCTCGAAGACCAGGCCCGCGACCAGCGCGAACGCTACGCCGCCGGTACCGTGCCGCGCTTTAACGTGCTGCAAGCCGAGGTGGCGCTGGCCAACGCCCGGCCGGGCTTGATCCAGGCGCGCAACCGCTACTCGCAGGCGCAACTCGACCTCGCCCGCACCATGGGGGTCGATACCGGTGGCCTCGGCCCGCGCGAGCTCCCCTTCGAGCCGGTGGGCACCCTTGGCGTGCCCCCGCTCCCGGGCGACCTCCCCGCCGCGCTGGAGCACGCCCGCCTCTGCCGCCCCTCGCTCAAGGCGCAGCGGCAGAATATCCTTATCGAGGTGCAGGATGTCATTATCCAACGCGCCGGGTACAAGCCGACCGTTGCCGCCACGGCGGGCTACACGGTGAAGAATGACCCGTTCTCCAACCAGCTTGGCGACGTTGTCCACGGCTGGTTCTTCGGCGTACAGGGGAGCTGGGCAATTTTCGATGGGCTGGAGACTTACGGGCGCGTGCGGCAGGCCAAGGCGAAGCTGGGCCAAGCGGGCATCCGCTACGACGATGCCGTGCGCACGGTGGAGGTGGAAGTGCGCCGCGCTTGGGAAGACTTGCGCGAGGCCCTCGCCACCGTGGCCAGCCAGCAGGAGAACCTCGTGCAAGCTGCGGAAGCGCTGCGGCTCGCGAGGGAACGGCTGGCCGCCGGCGCGGGCACGCAGCTCGATGTGCTCAACGCCGCCGTCTCCCAAACCCAGGCGCGCTCTACCGAGTGGCAGGCCCGGCACGACTACAACGCAGCCCTCGCCGAGTTTGACCGCGCCACTGCCTCCGCCACTCGCTATGCCGATACGTTTGAAGACCCACTCGCCAAAAAACGGCCTTCCAAAACACGGCGCGTGCGCGTAAAATAAGCGCAACCGCCACCCCCCCACTTTGCTTATGAGTATCTCGGTCGAAATCTACCCGTCCGTGACGCAGGGCGGCCTTTGTATCAATGCGTTTGTGGGCCGCGTGGCCGATGTGCATGTCACCGTCGAGCGCGAGGAAGCCTTGCAACGGCTCGCCCCCTTCCACGAGAAAGCGCGCGAAGACCTCGGCTTCGTGGGGATGCCCTTCATCACCGCCGAGCAGATCCATGGCGAAGGGGTCGCCATCGTGGGGGAAACCTCTACCGCGCCGGTGGCGGGGGTCGATGCGCTGGTGACCAACCGGCCCAACGTCTGCCTCGGCATCTACGTGGCAGATTGCTGCGCTATCTACGTCGTCGACCCGGTGAATGCCGCCATCGGCCTCGCGCACTCGGGCAAAAAGGGGACGGAGCTGGGCATCCTCCCCGCCGTGTTGCGCAAGATGGAGTGCGCGTACGGCACCGAACCGGGAGATTGCACCGTGCAGCTAAGCCCGTGCATCCGCCCGCCGCACTACGAGGTCGATTTTGCTTCGGAGATTTGCCAACAGGCACAGAAAGCCGGGGTGAAGGAAGTGGTCGACCCGGGGGACTGCACCGCCTCGCTTCCCGAGCGCTACTACTCCTACCGCCGAGAAAAGGGGCAGACGGGGCGGATGCTCGCGCTCCTCGCCCTCAGCGGCCGCAGCCGGGTGCTGGATTAGGGTACTTAAACAGCGCCGGAAATCGGGGCCTGTAGGCCGTTTCTGTGAAACGGCAGTCCAACCCCACGGCGTCTCACAGAGACGCCCTACAGTTCTTCCCGCCCGAGCGTCGTTTGGCAACTTGTAGGCCGTCTCGGTGAGACGGCAGTCCAACCCCACGGCGTCTCACAGAGACGCCCTACAGTTCTTCCCGCCCGAGCGCCGTTTGGCAAATTGTCGGCCGACTCGGTGAGACGGCGGTCCACCCCATGGCGTCCCACAGAGACGGCCTTGTATGTTGCCTATTGCCAAATAGACGACTCTTCTGGGGGCTCTCCAAGTGCCTCACGCCACCTAGGTGGCGTGTGGCG
>JBBCKB010000069.1:0-39196 GCA_037189965.1 Chthoniobacteraceae bacterium
CCCACTAGAGCGTTTTTTGAGTCAAGTGTTTACAATGATTTGCGAGCGCCGTGGGTTGGTGCCCGGCGTTTCAAGCGCAGCGGCTGTATTTTCAATACGGCCCAAGCTTGAAGGGCCGGGCAACGACCCGCGCCGCCGCAAAGCGTGTAAACAGATGACTCAAAACCGCTCTAAAGACAACCGGAGTTGGTGGATGAATTGTAGGCCGTTTCTGTGAAACGGCGGCCAACCCCATGGCGTCTCACAGAGACGCCCTACAATTCATCCAACGGAATCGCTAGCTGTTCTCCGGCTCGAAGGTGAGGGCGGCGGAGTTGATGCAGTAGCGCTGCCGGGTGGGCAGCGGGCCGTCCTCAAAGAGGTGGCCCAGGTGGCCATCGCACCGGGCACAGCGGACTTCGGTGCGCACCATGCCGTGGCTGTGGTCTGCCAAGGCGGTGATGCGCCCGGTATCGAGCGCTTCAAAAAAGCTGGGCCAGCCGGTGCCGGAGTTGAACTTCGCCGCAGTGGTAAAAAGGGGCTCGCCACACCCGGCGCAGCGGAAGGTGCCTTCGCCATGAGAATCCCAATACGCGCCGGTGAAGGCGCACTCGGTGCCGCCTTCGCGCAGGACTCGGTATTGCTCTGGCGTGAGAAGCTCACGCCACTCGGCTTCGGTGCGGACGATTTTCTCGCTCATGAAGATAAGTTACCGCAATTCCTCCACGGCTGCACGGATCTCTTCGAGTGTGACGTCTTTGGAGACGAAGGCTTCCCCCAGCCGGGGGCAGAGGACGAAGCGGATCGCGCCTTCAGAGAATTTTTTGTCAGTCTTGAGTGCGGCGAGCACCCGCTCGGTGGGGATCTCTGCCGGGAGGTGCAGGGGGAGGGAGTAGGCGGCCAGTGCTTCGAGGAGCGCGGCGCAATCGGCCTCGGGTAGCCCGGCTTTGCGCACGGAGAGGCGGGCGGCGGCAGCGAGGCCGAGGCTGATCGCCTCGCCATGGAGGAGAGTGCCGTAGCCGGCGGCATTTTCAATACCGTGGCCGATGGTGTGGCCGAAGTTGAGCAGGGCGCGTAGGCCGGTGGTCTCAAACTCATCAGCAGCGACGATGGCGGCTTTGATCTCCACATTGCGGCGGATGACTTCCGCGAGCGCGGCGGCGTCTTCCCGCAGGCCGGGGCGGGTGGCGGTGGGGAGGAGCGAGGCATCGCGAATGGCGGCGTGCTTGATGATCTCGGCCATGCCTTCGTTAAAATCCCGCACGGGGAGGGTGCGCAAGGTGCCGACATCGGCAATGACGGCGCGGGGCTGGTGGAAGGCGCCGATAAGGTTTTTGCCATGGGTGGCATTAACGCCGGTTTTGCCGCCCACGGCGCTATCGACCTGCGCGATGACGGTGGTGGGGAGCTGGATAAACGGGATGCCCCGGTAGTAGATGGCGGCGGCAAACCCGGCGAGGTCGCCAATGACGCCGCCGCCGAGCGCGGCGACCCACCCTTTGCGGTCGAGCCCGGCGGAGATCAGGGCGTCGCAAATGCGCTCGGCCTCGGGGAGGCTTTTGGAGGCTTCTCCGGCGGGGAGGGTGACGAGCGTGGGCTCGAAGCCCGCCGCGCGCAGGCTGGCTAGCACGTGCTCTGCGTAGAGCGGGCCGACATTGGAGTCGGTAACCACGGCGCAGCGACGCCCGAGCCCTTGGGTGCGCGCCAGCTCGCCCGTGTACTCCAGCAGGCCGGAGCCGATGTGGACCGGGTAGGCGCGTTGGGAGAGGGGGACTTCTACGGTATGGCAGGGCGGGGTCGTCATGGTTACAGGCGGGGGAGTGTAAGCGCGAGGTTGTGCGCGGGGAAATCTTTCCTTTTGGCGCGGGGGATGTTTTTCCTTTCTCCCAGAGATGAATAGCCGCCTGCCGATCTACGAACTCGAAGCCGCCCTCCGCGCTGCCGCCAAACCGGGGGCACGGCTGGTGTTGCAAGCGCCCACGGGCTCGGGCAAATCGACGCAAATCCCCCAGATGCTCCTCGACCACGGGGCGCTGGGCGAGCGAGGCGAGGTGACGGTGCTGCAACCTCGCCGCCTCGCGACACGGATGTTGGCCACCCGGGTAGCGCGCGAGCGAGGGGTGCGGCTGGGGGAGGAGGTGGGGTTCCAGATCCGGTTTGAGAAGGCGACCTCGGCAAAAACGCGCATCCGCTTTGTGACAGAGGGGGTGCTCTTGCGGCAGATGCTGGCGGACCCGGAGTTGCGCGGTGTCTCGGCGCTGGTGTTTGACGAATTTCACGAGCGGCATCTGTATGGCGACATCACGCTGGCTCGTGCGCTGGAGCTACAGGCGACTCGGCGGCCTGATCTGCTGGTATTAGTAATGTCGGCCACGCTGGAGACGGCGGCGCTGGAGAGCTACCTTGCGCCGTGTACGACCTTGCAGAGCGAGGGGCGCACCTTCCCCGTAGAGGTGCGCTATCTGGAGCGCGCGGTGCGGCCCGACTCGGTGGCGGTGTGGGATCTTGCGGTACGCGAGCTGGAGCGGCTCTTCCCCGAGACGGAGGGGGATGCGCTCGTCTTTATGCCCGGGGCGTATGAGATCTCGCGCACGCTCGGGGCCCTGCGGCAGAGCGAGCTCGACCGCGTGGCGGATGCTGTGCCGCTGCATGGCGAGCTGCCCCCGGCTCAGCAGGATGCGGCGCTGGCTCCTTCGGCCCGGCGCAAGATTATCGTCTCCACCAACGTGGCGGAGACTTCGCTGACGATCGAGGGGGTGCGCGTGGTGGTGGACTCGGGGCTTGCCCGGATGGCGCGGTTTGATCCGTATCGGGGCATCAATACGTTGCTGGTGGAGAAGATCTCGCGCGCTTCGGCAGACCAGCGGGCAGGCCGCGCGGGGCGTACCGCGCCGGGGGTGGCGGTACGCTTGTGGACGGAGGCCGAGCACGCCGCGCGCGCGCCGCAGGAGCTGCCGGAGGTGAAGCGGCTCGATCTTTCGGAGGTAATCCTGACGCTCAAGGCGGGGGGCGTGGGCGACGTGCGCGCCTTCCGCTGGCTGGAGGCACCGGAGCCCCGGGCACTGGAGCGTGCTGAGCAGCTTTTGGGCGACCTTGGCGCGGTGGAGGGCGGGGAGATCTCGGCCATGGGGCGGCGGATGCTCGCCTTCCCCGTGCACCCGCGCTATGCGCGGATGTTGCTGGCGGGGGAGGAGTATGGGTGCGTGCGCGAGGCGGCGCTGGCGGCGGCGCTTACGCAAGGGAGGCAGCTCTTGCGCCGGGGCGAGGGGGAGGAAGCGCGGGAGCGGGCGCTGGGGGATGAGGAGGGGTCGGACTTTCTGCGGTTGATGCACGCCTTCCACCTTGCGCGGGGGAGTGAGGCGCAGGCGCGCTCGCTCGGCATCCACATCCTTGCGCTACGCGAGGCGGCGCAGCTTTATGACCAATTTTTGAGGATCGCGCGGGAGGAGGGGCTGCCGCTTTCCGACACCCCTGCGGAGGGGGAAGCGGTGGCGCGGTGTTTGCTCGCGGGCTTCCCAGACCAGGTGGCGGTGAGGCTGGATGGGGGGACGCTGCGGTGCGCGCTGGTGCACGGGCGCAAAGGGGTGCTCGTGCGGGAGAGCGTGGTGCGCAAGGCACCGTTATTGGTGGCGGGGGAGGTGCGCGAGGTGAGCGGGCGCGACGGGGTGCAGACGCTGCTTTCGCTGGCCACGGCGATCCGCGAAGAGTGGCTGCGGGAGCTATTTCCCACCGCGTTTGAGAAGGTGGAGAGTGTTTTCTATGACAAAACGCTGCGCCGGGTGATGGCTCGGCGCGAGGTGCGCTTCCACGATCTGGTGCTCCACTCTAGCGTGACCGACAAGCTGCCACCGGGTGCGGCGGCGGCGTTGCTGGCGCGCGAGGTGCTGGAAGGGCGCGCCCCGCTCGCCCATTGGGACCATGCGGTGGACCAATGGATCCTCCGGCTTAACCGCTTGCGCGAGTGGATGCCCGAGCTGGGGCTCCCTGCCTTGGGGGAGGAAGACCGTGCTTCCCTCGTGGAGCAGCTTTGCTATGGGGCCGCCACTTACCGCGAGGTGAAGGAGCGGGCGGTATGGCCGGTCGTGAAGTCGTGGGTGAGCCCGGAGCAGGCTGGGTTTGTGGAGAAGTTTGCCCCCGAGCGGCTGGAGATGCCCAATGGGCGGAAGTTCAAGATTGCCTACGAGGCGAGCGGGCCGCCGGTGGTGGCGGTGCGCATTCAGGATTTATACGGGGTGGAGGAGAGCCTCTCCATCGCCGCAGGGCGGGTGCCGGTGACGATCCAGGTATTGGCTCCAAACCATCGCCCCATCCAGGTGACGCAGAATCTGAAGACGTTCTGGCGCGAATCGTACCCGAAGATCAAGCAGGAGCTGGCGCGCAAATACCCCCGCCATGTCTGGAGGTAGCCGCGCCCTACCGGGGGGCTGCGATGCTCTGGCCGGGGCGGTAGGTGGGGATCAGCCATGGTGAGGCGGTGGCGGGGGGCGCGGTATCGAGGTACCCCCAGACTCGTTGGTAGAGCTTCTTCGCGTAGAGGTTTGGGTCGCTCCAATAGTGGGCGAGCGACGGGGTAAGATACTCCATGAAGGAGCCGGTTTGCAGGCAGACAAGCGAGAGATCTTCGGGGATGCGGATTTTAAGCCGGTTGGCCGCGGCGAAGACGGCGCAGGCGCTGCGTTGCTGGCAGATGATGAGGGCCGTGGGTGGGCGCGGTGTTTCAAGCGCCTCGCCGAGGTGGTGCAGGATCGACTCCGGTTCCCCGGAATATTTGATCTCCACCACCCGGGCGGTGCTCCCCGCCGGATGGGAGGCGATGGCATCGCGCACGCCTTCGATGGCCTGAAGATCGCCCGCATACCGTTCGCAAAAGGTGAGGACGCCGAGCGAGCGGTGCCCAGCGGCCATGAGCAACCCTGCGGCATGGCGGCCCGCCGCCCGGGTATGGATGTCGGCATAGGGTAGCGTGACCCCCGGGTGCGGAGACCCGGCAAGGACGCAAGGCACGCCCGTTTGCATAAACCACTGCTGCATTTTGAGAGGGGCTACCTGAAGGAGCCAGACGCCCCGGGGGTGTGTCTCCACGTAGCGTTGGAGAGCTTTGGCCGAGTAGCGCAAAAAGAGTTGCCTGCGGGTGTGGATTTCCATGGGCACCCCTTTGGCCGCCAATGCCTGCCGAAGCCGCAGACTCCACTCGTGCATGAAGGGGCCCAGCTCGTTGATCTCCAGCGGCGTCATCAGGTGGACGATGCGGTGCTGCCGGGTGCCTTGGCGCCCGCGCTTGGCCAGCACGCGGGTACGGCATCCTTTGCGGACCTCGATCACCGCGCGCTCCTCGAGGATGCGCAATGCGCTACGTACGGTGTTGCGGCCGATGTTCAGCAGCCGGCCGAGGTCGTGCTCGCCAGGGAGGAATGTGGGCCAGAGCCCGTCGCGGATCTGCTCTTCGATGGCGTTTGCCGTGCTCAACGGGAGGCTGTCGCGGTGTAAGGCGAGCGAGGCGGTCTGTACCGGGTTAAAACGCATTCGGGCCATCTTGCCGCCAGCTTAGGTGTTGCGGCCATTGGAATCAACCTGTTCCAAAAGAGGATAGGTCTGTTTGCTTTGTGGCGCGCCCCCGCTGGGGCCTACATTGGCGGTGATGAAAGACGGCCTCCTCCCCCGTGTTTGCAACCTGGGTTTGCCCCGGGCTGCCCGCCTCCTCCCGCTGTTGGTCGCGCTGTTTGCGTGGGCGCCCCCGCTTGCCGCCGGGGAGTGGAAGGTGGGTGTTGGCGGCGAGGCGCTGCCGATCTTCCGGGCGGGTACACAGGCGGACCCACTGCTGGCGATTCACTCCGAAGAGGGGCTGGTCGTCGAGGCGAAGCGGGGCGGGGTGGTGATCCCGCTTCCGCCGGTAGACCTTTCGGAAACAGGCAGCCGGGTGGAGCTTTGCTTCAAGGCGGTGTTCGACGGGGTGGATAGTTCGTCCCGTGGGTTCCGGGGTGGGTTCTTCAATACCTCCGCTCCACCGCTGGTGGAGGATGCGCCGCAACTGGCCGGGGCGGTTTTTGCCAATGCGGAAGGGTACCTGCTTACCTCGCGCCTCACTTCGCGAAGCACGAAGGAGTCGGTATTGGTGCGGCGTAGCCCCGATGAGCCGATGCTCTTTTCCATCGCTGGCGGTGCGGAGCTTGGCAATGCCAGCGAGGCGATGGATATCCAGCCCGGCGTGGAGTACGAGGTGCGGCTTGGCCTCCACCGGACCGCTGAGAATGAGCTGACTTTTTTCCTGGAACTCAATGGCCGGCAGATCGCGCTGGCGACGGATACCTCCGGCGGGTTGCAGACCCACTACAACCTCGCGGGGTTGTTCTTCAGCAATGCCCAACCCTCCACGGACGAACCGGTGAAGGTTCGTTTTACGGAGTTCAAGATCACCACTCACCCCTGATAGACCCCACCATGAAATCCCATATTCTTACCCCAAAGTTTCTCTCCACCACGGCGGCTTTGATGCTTTCCGCTATTGGCAGCCCGGCGGCGACGACGCTCCTCTCCATCGATGATCTGGTCCGGCCGGCTTCCCCGGGGGCCAATACGTTTATTACAGGGGTGACCAATGCCGTGCCTTCCTCGGCAACGCTTGGTTCCGACCCCGCCACGCTCAACTTCATCTCCAAAACGGGGACGTTGGTTGCCTATTTCGATGCCTATACTCTTGATGGGGTGGGCAAGTCGCTAACCCTCGATTTTACGGCCACCTTTTCTGATTTCAATAATGCGAGCGGCGGATTCCGGGTGGGGTTGTTTGATTCGACGACCTTGATGACCGCGGATCTCAATGGCGCCGGTGCCTTTACGGGGGCGACAGGCTATGGCGTGCTGAGCCGGGCGGCGGCTTCTTCCAACGATGGGCAGATTTTCCGGAGGGACTCTTCGCAAGCCAATATCCTGAGCCCGGCCGGAGGTACGATTCTTTCCTCCTCCATCCTTTCCCTCGGGGCGGTGAATGGGACTTCGCAATCCGGCAAGCTGACGCTGGAACGGACGGCGGCCAATACGGTGACGGTGACTTGGCAGTTTGGTGCTCAGAGTGTCCAGAGTGTTACGGACGTGGGAGCGGGTATCGCGACTTCGTTTGATACGGTGGCCTTCTATTTCAATAACAGCATTAGCCCCGCAGTGGGCTCCGGGATGAACTTTACCACGCTTTCGGTGACGGCGGTGCCCGAGCCGTCTTACGCTTTGTTGTTGGGCGGGGTGGTTGCGGGCTTGGTCTGGAAGCGTCGGCGGCATTGCCAGGCTCGGTAGTATTTTTATGAAACGAATTTTCTTTTGCGCTTTGGCGTTTGCATGGGGCTCTGCCGGATGGGCGGGGGAGCTGCGGCTTTCCAATGAACGGGGGGCTGTGGAGGTTGATGCTGCGGCGAGCGGAGGGGTGGCAAGCTGGCGCGTGGGCGAGCGCGAGGTGGTAAAGGCGAATGCGCTTCCCGCGCTGGTGCTTGAGGGGGAGGGCGGGAGCCTCCCCTTCCGCGTGCGTAAAACACGCCAGACCCGGGAGGAAGGCGGCTGGCGGCTCGTGCTGGAGGGGGAGTTCGTTTCGAAGGAGGCGGTGGTGCTTTATGGCGAGGTGGTTTACACCGTGCCGGAAGATTTCTCGCGGGTGGAGGCTACGGTAAAGCTGAACGCCCCGCAGGGGGGGGCACCCTTCGCGGTGCACGAGCTGGCGTGGGAAGTGGCGCTGGCTCTGGAGCCTCGCAAGCGGGTTTTCTTCCAGGGCGAACACGGGCTCGCGTGGGATACGACGTATTTCTACCAGTTCCATGTGGATGCGGTGAATCGCCTGCTGCGCGATCCGGAGCGCAACGAGTGGCGCTACGTGGGGCTCGACCAGCCGGGGCCACGTGCCTTCCAGATCTGGAAGGCGGAGGGGGATGCCACCCCCCGCTTGCTGATGCAGGAGGGGCGGGAAGCCGCTCCCTTTGCTCAAGTGTATGATGCCCGCCAAGGGGTGGCGGTGGAGGTGCCCGGCTTGGCCGCCACCGCACCGAAGCGGCTGCGGGTCGATGCGGCCGGAGGGGCGGCTCTGCGGCTGGAGCTTTGGCCGCGGCGGCAGGCTCCGGTGGCGATCTCAAGCGATGCCTTCCGCAAAGCGGTGCTCGATACGCCGCACCGGATCATCCTGCACGCGACGCAGGGGGAGGCGGCGTTGCTGGCTCTACGGCGGGAGCTGACGCAGAAGAGCAAGCTGGCTGCCGCGCCCGCTCCGGAGGCGTTGCTTGCGCAGCAGGAGTGGATTGCCCGGGCTCCGAGGGGCGATGCCGGGTATGTAACGGGCGGCTACCCGTTTGCCAAAGGGGAGTTTGCCGCTGGGAGCGAGGTGGCGGTGCGGATCGGCGGGGAGCGTGTGCCTGCGCAGGGGAGGGCGCTGGCGTATTGGCCGGATGGGTCGGTGAAGTGGCTTGCCATCACGGCGCGTTTGCCGGAAGGGGAGGTCGCTACGGCTTCCGCCCCGCCGTGGGTTACATTTCGCGATGGGCGGCGTTGGGCTTTCGAGGCGGTTCCGGGCAAGGCGTTGGAGGTGAGGGATCCGCTGCAAACTCGCAAAGAGGGCGGGGAGGTGGTGGTGGAGACGGGGGCATTACGCGCGGTATTGGGCACGGGCCGCCGCTGGCTCAAGGCGCTGGAGCGCGGCGGCACCAACGTGCTTGCGACGGAGGAAGGGGTGGTTGCCGATGCGCGCTACCGGCTTGATTTTGAGGCGCTCTCTTCCACCACGGGGCGGTTGGAGGGAGGGCGCGATGATGTGGGGAGCCTAATGGTCAACCGCGTGGATGTGGTGGAAGAAGGGCCGCTGCGGAGCCTTGTACGGCTGGAGGGGATGGTGAGCAACCGGGAGCCCACGCGGGTGCTTCTCTGGCTGGAGTTCCGCGCGGGAAGCGCGGAGATCCGGATAACGCACACCACCGAGTTTCTGTTTGCAGACCCTCGGCGCACGGTGCTGACGGGGCTGGGGCTGGAGTTGCCGGTGGCTTTGGGAGGCGGCGTGGTGTGCCGGGTGCCAGGTGTGGCGGAGCCGGTGTCGCTGGCAGACGGAGGGCAGGTGGTGCTCGAGCAGTTGACGCCCGGTTTCTCCGAAGTGGTGGAGCGTCGCGAGGGTGTAGTGGGCATCCTTTCGCGGGGGGAGGAATCTCCCGGGTGGTTGGCGGCGAGTGGGGAGCAAGGGCAGGTTTTGGCCGTTTGCCGCAACTTTTGGCAGATGGCCCCGAAGGCGCTCTCGATACGGCGCGATGGGGCGGCCGAAGGGCGCTTGCGCGTGGGGCTTTGGCCGGAAGAGGCGGCCCCCATGGATGTACGCCGCTACTCCAACTACCCGCACAAGAGCCAGAGCGAGGCGTTGCCCGACCGGAATGATACCGTGGCTTCGGCCTACTATGCGCACGAGCCGTTTATGGGGATCTCGCGTTCGCATGAGGTGATGTTGGGGTTTTACGCGGCGGGTGGGGCGCTGGATGCGGCGGCCCGGGCGGCGGATTTCGAGAGCCCGCCGCTCCTCTACGCGGGGTGGCCGCGCTATGAAAAGACGCAGGTGGCGCTGCCCGGCTACGTGCCGGAGGCGGCTCCCCATGGGATGCGGGCGCTGGAGAATTTTACCACGTTCTGGCGCTACCACCAGGCGCTACACCGTTGGTATGGCTTTTGGAACTATGGCGACTTCCGCCACTACTTTCAGGATGGGTATGGCTGGACGCTGCCGCCGGAGAAGCTCGCGGAGGCGCTGGCGCGGGAGCCGGGGCCAGATGGCCGCATTACCCTCGGGCCGCGCGATAAGGTGCTCTCTTACCAGCCTGCCAACGACTGGGCTTACGATAATGGCCGCTGGGGCTGGGGAAATACGGAGGGGCTGCCCAATCTTTTCCTGGCCAACCAGTATTTCCGCACGGGCGACCGGGGGCTCTACTTTGCCAGCGAGGCGTTGGCGCGGCACTCGCGCGATGTGGTGATCCGCCACGCGGGCCGTTGGCTCGGGCTGGGGACTCGACATGGTGTGCAACCGTGGAGTGATGGCAACCACGAAGAGCGCCAGACCAGTGCCACGGAGTACAAGCCGCACTACTTCCTCTCCGGGGAGCCGCGCAGCCGGGAGGTGGTCGGGCGGCTCTACGCGCACCGCTACAGCAACACGCCGGTGGCGGTGGATGCGGCCCATAGCGGGCGGCTACAGGGGCTTCTTTTCCACTGGGAGGTGACGGGCGACCCGAAGGAGGGTGAGACGCTGCGACGCTACATCCACGCCATGAAGGCTCCGGAGGGGATTTATGAGGAGGTGCCTCTGAGCTTTCCCGGACCGGAGCCGCAGGGGCCGCCGAAGGGGTTGAACAAGGGGTCGATGTTCTTCCACGTTTTTGGGGCGATGCACGCGCTGCTGGAGTATGAGATGATCACCCGCGACCCGGAGACTCGCGCCATGTTGCTGGCAGCGGCAGATTCGCTGCTGGCCAATCCGAAGGCGCAGGAACGCTACCCCAAAGGGCGCTATTCACCGATCAGCTACGGACCCCTGGGGTTTGCGGCGCGGGAGGCGAAAGACCCCGAGCCGTACCGGAAGTTTATCCGCGAGAGCTTTCTTGGCGGGGGCTGGCGGCAGGCGTGGCAGATGGTGACGGCGAACCCCAAACATTGGAGCGGCCCGAGTGCGCACCTGGGCTCCAGCGTGCCGGGGAGCTTTTTTTGGATGAACTTCGCGCCGTATATGATCGGCGTGGTGGATGAGGCGGAGCTGGCCCGGCCCGAGGTGTTGCAAGCCTTGCCGCAGCGGGAGCAGACGGGCAACCCGAAGGAATTTGGCTCGATCTCCCTCCAAAATGAGTATGATGCGCACCCCGAACTGGAGCCATACCTCCGGCGTGACCGGCCATGGGGCGGGCACGTGCCCGAGGTGGGTGCGCGTTGATCGGCTTATGAAATCCGGATTGCAAAAACCCGTTGCCTTTACCGTGATGGAGCTATTGGTGACGTGCGCGGTGGTGGCAGTCCTTGGGGTTTTGCTTTTTGGGGGGCTTCGCAGCGTTCGTCAGCAGGGGCTGGGGGCGAAGTGCATGGGCAACTTGCGCCAGATCGGGGCTGCCACGGCGGCTTACCTTGCGGAGAACCGTGGCTTTCTGCCCCTTGCGCTGGAGAAGAACCTGATCTCGGGCGGCTCGGCTTGGGATGGCGACCACTTCGGGGCTTGGTATTGGCAGCTCGCTCCCTACCTTGGCGTGGAGCGGTGGACGAGCGTGCACAAGTACCTCGGGCCGCAAGGGCGGCATATTTATGAGCCGATTGTCTTTACCTGCCCGGCGCATGGGAAGGCGGAGCCGATGCCGATCAGCTACCCGAGTGTGCGCCCGGTGAGCTATGCGCCTTCCACGCGGCTTTCGCCCACGGAGGTGACGACCGCTTACGAGACCCACGAGGTCCGGCGGCTCAATGTGAGCGAGATAAAGCACCTTCCGGGGAAGGTATGGGTGAGTGATTCCACCCACCCGGGCATTCTCAATATCTCGGCCAAGCGCTGGCAACTGGAGACGCCGGATTATGAAGCGTGGGCGCGCCTTTCTTTCACCCGGCACGGCGGGGCGGGGAATGCGCTTTTCTTTGATGGCCATGTGGAGCGCATTCCGTACCGAAGCATTGCCGGGAGTAATCTTGCAAACCACCTCAACCAATGGTTTGACCCGGATTTTTGAGCGACACGATGATCTCCCCCACTCTTTATCTTGAGCCGCGGGGCGCGGCGGGCAGGGCTGTGGTGCAAGTCCTCACGGTGTATACCGCGCCAACGGGCGGCGGGATGTTGCAAGACTGCGTGGAGCTTGAGGGGAGCGACCTCTTTGGTGCCAGCTACCGCCGCACCAGCCGGGATAACGGGCGGAGCTGGTCTGCGCCGACGCTCCTTTACCAGCCGCAGGTGTTGCCGGGGGGGCGGCTCCAGCGGCAGGGGGAGAGTGCGCTGTTTTTGAGCGAAGCTTCCGGGGGGCTCTACCGCTTCTATAACTTTCACCGGGCGGTGGGGCACCCTTTTAGAGGAAGTGCGTGGTGGGAGACGGAGCTGTGTATCGAGCATTCGGTGGATGGGGGGAAGAGCTTCCAGCCCGCTGGTGCGCTGCCGGGGCCGGAGGGGCGCCCTGCCGAATGTTGCCCGGAGGTGATCTCCTTTTGCCGCCCGGTGGGGTTGCCAGGCGAGGGCCTGTTGCTGCCGGTGCAGCGGGCGCGCCCCGTGCCGGGCGATGAGGATGGTACGCTGGAGTGGGAGGCGGGCTGCCTGCTGGGGCGGGAGGAAGGGGGGCGGGTCTCCTGGCAACGGGGCGGGTTTGTCCGGCTGGCATTGGGCTGCTCTCCGCGGGGGATTTTTGAGCCTGCCATTGCTCCGCTACACGATGGGCGGCTCATGATGGTCTGTCGGGGGAGCAACGGGCGCAACCCGGCGATTGCCTCTCACAAATGGGTGGCGGCTTCCGAAGATGGGGGGGCGAGCTGGACGCCCCCGCGACCGCTCTGTTTTGAGGATGCGGTGCCGTTTTACTCGGCTTCCTCGGGCTCCGCGTTGCTGCGCCACTCGAGCGGGCGGCTCTATTGGTTTGGCAACCTTACGGCGGAAAATGCGTGTTCGAACCGTCCGCGCTTCCCGCTGGTCTATGCGGAGGTGGACGAAGCCACTCTTTCTCTTCGGGCGGCGACGGTGCGGATCATCGATACGCGCCGGGAGGGCGATTCCCCGAACCTCCAGCTCTCCAACTTCCGGGTGTATGAAGACCGGGTAAGCGGCGAACTCGTCCTCTTTCTCGCGCGGCTTGAGGCGCGTGCGGCGGGGGATCTCGGCTCGCCTTCTTATGAGTACCGGTTTTACCCGGGGGCAGGTGTTGCGCGCCGTTGACAAATGGCCCCGCGGGCGAACAAAATCCCGCTTTAGATGCAAAAACTGATCGAAGGGGTTCACCGGTTTCAGTCGGAAGAGTTTGGGCGCTATAGCGCGCTCTTCCACAAGCTTTCCTGCGAAGGACAGAAGCCCCATACGTTGTTTATCACCTGTTCGGACTCGCGCATTCTCGCGGAGTTGATCACCCATTCCCAACCGGGAGATCTCTTTGTGGTCAAGAATATCGGCAACATCGTCCCACCTGCGACGGCGACGGGGAGTACGAACTCCACGGCCGCTGCCATTGAGTTTGCGGTGGGGGAGATCGGTGTGGCGGATATTGTGGTTTGCGGGCATTCGCAGTGCGGGGCGATGTCGGCCCTGGTGGGGCCGCATGCGCTGGAGATGGCCAAGGATACGAGCGAGGAGAAGCGCCACTTGCGCGCGTGGCTGCAAATTGCCGCGCCGGTGCAGGAGGTGATCCGCCGCAGCTACAGCCATCTTGACGATACCGACGCCCTGCTCAACGCGGCGGCGGAGGAGAATGTCCTTTTCGCTCTGGAGAACCTCAAAACGTACCCGGGTGTGCGCGCGGGGCTGGAAAACCGGACACTGCGTTTGCATGCGTGGTTCTTCAAAATCGCCACGGCGGAGCTGTTTGCCTACGACCCGGAGCAGACGCAGTTTCTGCCCCTGGTGGCTAGAAAAGATACCCCGGACGCCGAAACGCCGTAGTGCTTAGTGGGGGAAGGGGTGCTGCGATGCCAAGCCGGCGCGTGGTGATGTGGAAGAGGGAGCGAAGGGCCTCTGCGTACTCGCCTTGGCCCCGCATGCGGGAGCCGAAGGCCGGGTCGTTTAGCCGCCCGCCGCGCAGGGCGCGGATGCGCTCCATAATCTTCCCCTTTTCGCCGGGGTGGTGGGTTTCCAGCCATTGCTCGAAAACGGGGGCGACGGTGCCGGGCAGGCGCACGGGGATATAGGCCGCCGCGCGGGCTCCGGCTTCCGCCGCGGCGGTGAGGATGGCGGGGAGCTCGTGGTCGTTGAGCCCGGGGATGAGCGGGCTTGCCATGACGCGCACGGGGATGCCCGCCTGGGCCAGCTCGCGGATGGCGGCGAGCCGCCTTGCGGGGGGCGAGGCGCGCGGCTCCAGCTCGCGGGCGAGCGCGGCATCCAGCGTGGTAAGCGAAAGGTTGACTTCCGCCGCGCCCCGGGCGGCAAGCGAGGCGAGGTGGTCGATATCGCGCGTGATGAGGTGGTTTTTGGTAATCAGGGCCACTGGCTGCCCATACTCCGCGAGCACGGCGAGGCAGCCGCGGGTGATGCCGAGGCGGCGTTCGATGGGTTGGTAACAATCCGTCACCCCGCTCATGGCGAGCGGCTGCGGCTCCCAGCGGGGGGACTCCAGCTCGCGGCGCAGGAGCTCGGGGGCCTCGGTTTTAACGAGGATGCGCGACTCAAAATCCAACCCTGCCGACCACCCGAGGTATTCGTGCGTGGGGCGGGCAAAGCAGTAGGAACAGCCGTGCTCGCACCCCCGGTAGGGGTTCAGGCTTACGGAGAAGCCGACATCGGGCGAGCGGTTGCGGGAGAGGAGGGTGCGTGTATCATCCCGGAAGAACTGCGTGCGTACCGCCTGGGGTGGGCCGGGCTCGGGCTCGTACTCCAGGGGCAGGAAGCGGTTGTGGGGGTTGAAGTCGGCACCACGGCCGGTTTTGGCGGGAGTCTTCACGGCGAGGCCGTAAAGATGGCTCCCCCGGGGTGCGGGCGCAACCACTGCCTTCGACATTGACGATTCCCGGTGGAAGGGTAACATCCCTCCCGCATGATGGCTTTGCTGCGCAAACTTTTCTGGGTGGCGGTTTTTGTCGCTTCCACCCTGTCGTTCCTCGTTCTTTTTGAGAACGGGCCGAAGGATTTTTCCAAAAATTTCATGGGTCAGGTAACGGAGTTGCGCAAGCTGGTGGAGGGCGAGATGACTCGCAAGGAAGCGCCTCCGCTTCCGTAGCGCGGCCGTAGAGAAAGGGAGCGGTTTTTACCGGGCGGTAAACCGTTGCAAAGAAACGCGAGGGGGTGTTAGGTTGGTCGCATCCTCCCTTTGTTTTTTGCATCTCTCCCCTATGGCCATTACGACAGAAAAAGAGCTTTCCGATAACGCACGCACTCTCTGGCTCAAAGCCGTTACCGCGATGGAGCGCCGTAACTTCGGCTACGCCGTCTCGCTTTTGCAGCCGGTCGTAAAGGAAAGCCCGCAGTTTATTGATGGGCGCAAGCTGTTGCGCCGCGCGGCGATTGCCAATACCAAGGGAAAGAAGAGCTTCTTCTCCGGTTTCTCGGCGCAGGCCCTCAAAGGGGGGCAGGCTCTCAAGAAAGACCCCGCTTCCGCTTTGGAGATTGCCGAGAAGATCCTGGAGAACGACCCTTTTAACGCTCAGGGCAACCACCTCCTCAAAGATGCCGCGCTGGCACTCGGGTTTAACGAGATCGCCGTCTTTGCGCTGCAAACCATCTCCGATGGCGACTCGAAGGATACGAAGGTGCTCCACGAGCTGGGCGAGCTTTTCTACCGCCTCGGCGATACGGAGCAGGCGGTGGCGGTTTACAACAAGATCATCTCCATTAATCCGTCGGATTTGATCGCCGTGAAACGCTCGAAAGATGCGGCGGCTTCCAATACCATGAAGTCTGGCGGCTGGGAGACGGCCAAGGATTACCGCGACCTCATCAAGAACCAGGACGAGGCCGTTTCTCTGGAGCAGCAGGGGCGCGTCGTCAAGAGCGATGAGGTGATCCTCCAGCAGCTTGCCGAGCTTCACCAGCAGGTGGAGAAGGAGCCGCAGAGTGTGGATCTGGCGCGGCGCATTGCCGGGCTTTATGAACAGCAGGGGACGTTGGATACGGCGATCGAGTGGTACAACTACGCCTCCGCGCTGACAAACGGGACGGATAACTGGCTCCTGCGCAAGGTGGCGGATCTCGGGCTCAAGCAGATTGAAAACGGCGTGAAAGAACGCGAGGAATGGCTCGCCCTTGCGGGGGAAGAGCATGAAGAGAGCGCCCGCGTGCGTGGGGAGCTGGAGGGGTTGGTCGCGCAGCGCAATGGGCTTCTGCTCACGGATGCGCAGACTCGCGTGGAGCGGAACCCGACAGACCTCGTCTTCCGCTTTGAGCTGGGTGAGCAACTCATGAATACGGGAGATTTCTCCGCCGCGATCCCCGAGCTTCAGAAGGCCCGCCGCAACCCGAACGTGCGCCTCAAGGCGATGAACCTGCTTGGGCAGTGCTACGTGGGTAAGAGCATGCTGGACCTTGCCGTGAAGACTTTTACCGAGGCCGCCGCCGAGATCAACGAGATGGATGCGACCAAAAAAGACATTCTCTACAAGCTCGGAAAGGTGTATGAACAGCAGGAGCAGACTGAAAAAGCGCTCGACTGTTTCAAGCAGATTTACGAAGTGGACTACGGCTACCTAGATGTCGCCAAGCGCGTCGAAAGTAGCTACGGTGCCTGAGAACGGCCTTCTTCCCCCCAGGAAGGCGGTTGTTTTTGGCCGGGCCCCCTAACCGGGGCCTGGAAGAACGTTTACCGCCATGCAGAACGAATCCAGAGTATCCGAAGCCGTCGGCGAAGCCCGGCGGGATTGGGTCATCTTCCCCCTGCTATTGCTTTTGGCCGGAGGTATCTGCCTCTTTCCTGCGGCGATGTTGGGGCTCTCGGGTTTTACCATCTCGGTCTGCCTGTTTGCGGCGCTGGGGCTTTTTATCCGCGAGCGCGTCTTGCTGCGGGAGCGGCTGGCGGGCGCGGCGATCGACGACTTGCAGGCGCAGGTGGAGGAAGCGCGTGTCAACTACCGCTCTATTTTTGAAAATGCGGCCCAAGGCATCTTCCAGAGCACGCCGGAGGGGAGCTTCATCACCGCGAACCCGGCGCTGGTGCGGATGTTGGGCATGCGCAATGAGACGGAGCTACGCAATGAAATGTCGGGCTGGCCCGCGCGGCACGCTTTTGCAGACCCCGCCCGGTGGGAGGCGCTTCGTCGCTTTATCGAAAAGCAGGATAGCGTGGCCGACTTCAAGGCAGAGATTGTCCGGCAAGACGGGCGGACGATCTGGGTCTCCCAGAATGTGCATGCCGTGCGAGACCATGAGGGGGAGCTGCTATATCTGGAAGGGACGATCCACGACATCACGGCTCAGCACTGGGCGGAGTGCCGCCGTTCGCTCCACCTTGCGACGGCGGAAATTTTTGCCGAGTGCCCTTCGGTAGCCGAGGCGCGCCCCCGTATTTTGCAGGCGATCTGCGAGCTGCTGGAGTGGGAGATGGGGGCTGTCTGGCAAGTCTCGGTGGCTGAAAATCTGCTGCGGTGCGTGGAAGTCTGGCACCGGCAGGGGATCGATATTGCGGAGTTTGAAGACGCGGCGCTGGAGATCCCGTTTGAACCGGGAATGCACCTTTCCGGGAAGGTGTGGCAGACGGGCGAGCCCGCGTGGGTGGTTAACTTCACGGAGCTCTCCTTCTCGCAAAGCGCGCTGGTGGCGGCGCGGGGGGGAATGAACTCGGCCTTTGCCATCCCCGTGAAGATGGGGGGCGAGGTGTCTCACGTGCTGGAGTTTTTCAGCCCCAAGGCGTCGCAGCCCGATCCGGAGCTCCTGCAGATGCTTGGGGTGATTGCCGGGCAGATCGGCCACCTTTTAGAGCGCAAGCAGGCGGAAGAGACGCTGCGCGACACGGTGCTTCGCAAGACGGCGATTCTGGAGTCTGCGCTCGACCCGATTATCACTTTCGACCGGAAGGGAACGATCATGGAGTGGAACCCTGCGGCGGAGCGTATCTTTGGTTATGCACAGGGAGAGGCGCTTGGGAACCGGCTTTCGGATCTCATCCTACCGGAGGCGGGCCGGGTGGGGCCGTTTGGCGGGCTGCCGCTTTATGCCGCCAGCGCGGGGTTGGGGCGGCGCTCGGAGATCACCGCGCAGCGGGCGGATGGCACGACATTCCCCGCGGAGATCGCAATCTCCAAAGCACCCACGCATGGAGCTGGCCTCTTTACCGCGTACTTGCGCGACCTTACCGAGCCGCGCCGCTCCAGCGAGCTGCGGCAATGGGTGGAGGCGTTTTTGAGCCTCTCGGACGAGGCGATCCTCGCCACGACGCCGGAGGGGCGGATCGACTGGTGGAGCCCCGGGGCGGAGCGGCTCCTAGGGTTTGCGCCGCAGGAGGCGATCGGTGCGCCGCTATGGCTGCTCTTTGGGCCGGAGGAACGGGCGGCGGCGGAGGAGGAAGTGCGCATCCTCGCTTGCGGGGGGCGTATCGAGCACGAGCGCGCGGTGCGGGTACGGCGCAATGGTTCGCCCATCGATCTGAAGTGGACGGGGGCCGCCGTGCATAACGAGCGGGGGATGCTCGTGCGTTTACTTTTTGTCGCCCGGGAGGCCGAGGAAAACGAGCTGCCGCTGGAGGTGCATCTTCAGGCTCAGAAGATGGAGGCCATTGGCCGGTTGGCCGGAGGGGTGGCGCATGATTTTAACAACATCCTGACAGCGATTCTCGGCTATGCGGACCTGCTCTCGGGGCAGGTGACCCCGGGGAGCGCGGCGCAGGAGAGTGCGCGAGAGATTGCAAAAGCGGGGCGATTTGCCTCCAGCATTACGCGCCAGTTGCTGACGTTTAGCCGGGGAGATGCCCGGGAGATCGAGGTTTTTGATTTGGAAAAGACCGTCACGACGATGACGCCGATGCTTCGCCGCCTTGCGGGGGAAGGGGTGCGCCTGAGGGTGGTGCCGGAGGGGGAGGGCTTCCACATCAAGGCCGATGCGGGCGAGCTGGAGCAGGTGTTGCTTAACCTCGTTCTCAACGCGCGCGATGCGCTGGCGGGTGAGGGGGAAGTGTGGGTGCGCTTGGCGAGGCGGCGGGTACGGGAGGAGGGCGAGTTCCCCGGGATTCGCCCGGGGCAATGGGTGGAGATGCAGGTGGTGGATAATGGCCTCGGGATGAGCGAAACCGTGAAGCGCCACATTTTTGAGCCGTTCTTTACCACCAAAAAACGGGGGCAGGGGACCGGGCTTGGGCTGGCGACGTGCTACTCCATCGTCCGCCACGCGGGTGGGCAGATCCGTTGTGAAAGCGAGCCGGGCGAGGGGGCTACTTTTTCGGTGTGGCTTCCGCATGTGGCGGGGGTGGAAGTGCAGGCTGGGGGCGAAGAGGCGGGGCAGGCACCGGGTGGGTTGGAGAGTGTGCTGGTGGTGGAAGATGAAGAGGTGGTGCGTCGGGTGGCGGCGAGCACGTTGCGCCAGCTCGGGTACACGGTGCGCGAGGCGGCCAATGCCGAAGAAGCACGGGCGTTGCTTGAGGCAGAGCCGGAGAGCTTCCCGGAGCTGCTTGTGAGCGATGTGGTGGAATCTTGCGGTTGCGAGCTTGCGGAGTGGATGCGCGCGCGCCAGCCGGATACGGTGGTGCTTTTTATCACCGGGTCGATTGAGAAGGCCTTCCGCGATGGGGTGCCGGATGAAGTGGGTACGGCTTGCCTTCAAAAGCCGTTTACCCCCACCAAGCTGGCGCGGCAGGTACGCAGCCTTTTGGACCACCCGGGGCGCAGGGTGCGGTAGGCATCTTTTGCCGCCGTGGGCGGCAAGCACACTGCGTGGGCGCGCGGCAGGGGGGCGGCCTCCGTTTTTTCTGGCAGGGCGCTTGGCCTTCACCCCAGCCCCCGACTTGCTCGGTGAACTTTCGTAGCCTCCATGCCAAACTGATCGTCCTTATCCTGCTGGCACTGGTGCCGCTGGGGATTCTCGTCGTACGGGAAACGGCCACCGAGTATCGCGAACGCCGCGAAGCGCTGGAGGTGGAGGCGATCTGGTATGCCGGGGTGCTGGGGGGGACGCAGCAGGCGATTCTCGAAACCGTCCGCCAATTGCTGATGACGCTCGCGCAGGTGGAGTTCTTCCACCACCCGGAGGCCAAAGCGGAAGGGCGGCGGCTGCTTCAGGAGCTGACGGCGCTCAATACCGTCTACGATAATATTGCCGTTTGCGATGCGGAGGGGAACCCGCTGGCTTGCGCTTCGCGTTTGGGAAATACAGGGCCACAGGGGAATGCGCTCTGGTTTAACCGGGTGCGCGAGAGCCGGAAGCTCTCGGCCGGCCGGATGCACCTCAACCCAGAGGGGAAGTGGGTGGTGAGTGTCGGGTACCCGATTTTTGATCGGGAGGGGAGCTTCAATGGTGCGGTGTTTGTGGATATCGACCTCGTACAGGCGAGCCGCTACAATGTGCGCGAGCCGATGCCGGTGGATGGGATTCTCACCGCAGTCAGCGCTTACAACGATATTTTCCTCTACTACCCGGACCCGGAGCAGTGGATCGGCAAGGAGGCGACTTGGGTCGACTTTGGCAAAGCGCTGGGCAACCGCCATAGCGCCACGTTTACCGGGAAGGATGCGCAGGGCGAAGAGCGGCTCTATGCGGTGCAGAGGGTGAACTCTGCTACGGGAGATTCCTTCTACATCGGGATCGGTGTGCGCGTGCCGGAGGGGCGTACCGGGCTGGAGCGTGCGCAGGTGCACCGGCTGGCAGCGGTGGCGGGGATCGGGCTTGCGGTGTTGCTGGCTTCCTGGGTGATCGGGAGCCGCTACGTGGTGGAGCCGACGCGGCACCTGGTGGGGGTGGCCCGGGCGGCGAGCCGGGGCGATTTGCGGGTGCGCTCGACGTTGCCACCGGCGGCGGGGGAGTTCCACGAGATCGGATCTGCCCTCAACCAGATGGCCGATTCGCTGGGCCGCCGCATTACCGAGCTGGATGATGTGCGCCACGCGCTCCAGCAGGCACATGGCGAGCTGGAGACGCGGGTCGCGGAGCGCACGGAGGAGCTGCGCCGCTCCAACGCGGAGCTGGAAGAGTTTGCCTACGTGGCTTCGCACGATTTGCAGGAGCCGCTGCGGATGGTGGCGAGCTATACGCAACTGCTTGCGCGGCGGTACGAAGACCGGCTCGATGCCGATGGGCGCGACTTTATCCACTACGCGGTGGATGGCGCGGAGCGGATGCAGGCGTTTATCCGCGATTTGCTGCAATACTCCCGCGTGGGGACCCAGCGCCGCCCGTTTGAGGCGGTGGATACGGCGGCCCTGCTGCGGCAGGTGTTGGAGAACTTCCGCTTTGCGCTGGAAGAGGTGGGGGGTAAGGTGGTGCTTGAGGAGCCGCTGCCAACGGTAATGGGCGACCCGATGCAGCTCGCGCAGCTCTTTCAGAACCTGATTGGCAATGCGCTGAAGTTTCGTTCGCAAGAGCCGCCGCGCATCCGGGTATCTGCGAGTGTGGAGGGAGGGATGGCCCGGTTCACGGTTCAGGATAACGGGATCGGGCTCGACCCGGCCGATGCGGGGCGCATTTTCGTCATCTTCCAGAGGCTCCATTCCCGAGATGAATACGAGGGGACGGGGATTGGCCTCTCGATCTGCAAGAAGATTGTGGAACGCCACGGGGGGCGGATCGGGGTCGACTCCCGAAAGGGAGAGGGGGCAGCCTTTTACTTCACTTTGCCGCTTGCCTGATGCCATGAACCACTCCGCCGCTTCACCCGCGCTGGCCGCCCAGCTCCCTGGCCCGCCGCCGCGCCCTCACCGCCTTTTGCTGGTGGAGGATAACCCGGGAGATGCGCGGCTCATTGCCGAGCTACTGGCGGAGGCGAGCGTGCCGTTTGAGGTGGAGGTTGTCCACCGGCTGGGGGAGGCCATTTCTGCCGCTCGGCATGGTGAGTGGGATTTGGTGATGCTCGACCTTTCGCTCCCCGATAGCCATGGGCTTGAAACGTTCCGCAGCATGGTGGCGGCGGCTCCAGGGTTGCCGATTATTGTTTTAAGCGGGAGCGACGACGAGGCACTTGCTCTGCGGACGCTGGAGGAGGGGGCGAGGGATTACCTGGTCAAAGGGCATGTGGACCGCCATGTGCTGACGCGCTCGGTGCGCTACGCCTTCAAGCGGGAGGAGATGGAGCGCGCGCTGGCGCAGGAGCGCAACCTGCTGCGAAGTATGATCGATAACCTCCTGGATGTGATCTACGTCAAGGATGCGCAGGGGCGCTACATCCTCAATAACCAGGCGCATTCGCGGATGCTCGGGGCGTCATTCCCCGAAGGGGTGCTGGGGCAGACGGTGCGCGATTTTTACCCCGATGCGGAGGTTCGCCGGTTTGAGGAGGATGACCGCTATGTGCTCGGGACCGGGCGCCCGATCCTGAACCGGGAGGAAGTGATCAATGGCCCCAACGGGGTGCGCTGGTATTCGGTGACGAAGGTGCCGCTCCGTAGCCCGGAGGGGGAGATCGTGGGGACGGTGGGCATCGGCCGCGACATTACGGAGCGGAAGGATTCGGAGGAGCAGCTCTTTCGCTACCATGCGGAGATTCGCGAGCGCAACGCGGAGCTGGAGGAGGATCTGCACATGGCGCGGGAGATTCAGCAGGCGTTTCTACCGCAGCAGTACCCGACATTTCCGCGCCGGGCCACGCCTTCGCAGAGTGCGCTCCACTTCTACAGCCGCTACATTCCGACAACGGCGGTGGGGGGCGACTTTTTCCACATCCTGCCGATCTCGGATACGCAGGCGGGCATTTTTATCTGTGATGTGATGGGGCACGGGGTGCGGGCGGCGCTGGTGACGGCGATCCAGCGGGCGCTGGTGGAGGAGATGCTGCCGGTGGCGAATGACCCGGGGCGGTTTCTAACGGAGATCAACCGGGCGCTCCTTTCCATCCTGCGGCGGGCGCGCACGCCGATGTTTGCCTCGGCGTTCTACATGGTGGTGGATATTAAGGAGGGGCACCTGCGGTTTGCCAATGCGGGGCACCCGACGCCGGTGCATCTGCACCGGGGGAGCAAGAAGATCAACTTCCTGGCTCCCACCCGCTCGGGCCCGGCGCTGGGGGTCTTCCGCGATACGCGCTACGAGACGACGACGACGCCGGTGGAGGCGAAGGATCTGATCATTCTCTTTACCGATGGCCTCTACGAGGTGGATGGCGGGGGCGATGCGCACTTCGACCAAGAGAAGCTGCTGCAAACCATCCGCACCCACTTCGAGGCTCCGGCGGAGGCGCTCATCGATGATACGCTGGCGGAGATTCGCGGCTTTGCGCTCGACCACGTGTTTGTGGACGATGTCTGCCTGGTGGGCGTGGAGATCGAGTACGTGCTTCGCGGGGAGGCTGCGTGAGGGGCATTGCCAAACGCTGCGGTCGGTACGGAGGCCGACCCTCCAGGCGCTACCGCGCCATGGAGGTTGTGGCATGATTCACTACACTACGGTTTGAAGAGCGAGTCGGGCCAGCGCCAGGCGCGGTCATCCACTTGCTCCTCGGCCCCAAACTTGGCGTAGCCGCGGTTGCAACAGCCGAGCATGACGGCTTCGAGGTCCTCCCCCGTTTCATCTTCCTCCAGAGCGCGGACTTCGGGGTTGCGGTCGCTGACGTTGAGGCGAAAGGGGCCGGTGAGTTTGGGGATGGTGACGGCGGCTCGCCGCTGCATGCCGGCGCGCACACCGCGCTCGATGGCGGCGCAGGCGGCATCGGGCTGGAGGGAGCAGGCAAACTCGAGCGCGAGGCTTTCTTTGACGACGATGGGCTCGCACCCGACCATGGCGGCGGCTTCGGCACAGATGTGCTGGTCTCCCGAGACGGCGACCAAAGGGACGCCGTGCCGCGCAGCGAGGTGGATAAACATGCCGAGCTCGCTGAGGCGGTGCTCGGCCCCTTCGCCATCGGTGAGGTGCCAGAGTGAGTGGTTGCAGACGCTATTGGTGGTGCCCGCGGCGGCATGCATGCCGATGGCGACGGCGGCTTCGAAGGTGGAGTCGAGCAGCGGTGTCCACGAAGGGCCGCGGCCGGGGCGGCCGTGGAGGATGCGGCAGATGGGGTCGAGCTCTTCGAAGTTGAGGTTGTAGGCGGGGCCGTGGCTGTCGCTGACGTAGATCTCTTCGATCCCCTCGGCTTTGAGGGCGCGCACGGCGGCTTCGACCTCGCGGGTGAGGAGCCGGTTCATCCGCTGGACGTGGTGGAAGTTCCAGAGGGAGGAGCTGAGCGAGTAGTAGTGGACGTACCCGGCGACGCCCTCGATATCGGTGTGGATGTAGGCCTTGCGCATGATGTTGGGAGGAAAGTATAGGGGGTGGGATCGGTTCTCTACAATGCTTTCAGTGGTGTTCCCGCGCGGGGGAGGTGCTCAGCGAAATGGGCGAATGCGGAGGAGACTTCACCCGGGTGGGTGAGGTGGGCATAGTGGCCGGCGTGGAGCGCTCGCCCTTCGGCCTGCATTATTTCCTTCGCGACCCATTGTTGCCACTCGGGGCGGATCTCGCGGTCTTCGAGGCAGGGGATGTAGAGGCGGGGCCTTTTTATGTAGTGGGTAAAGGGGGCTTCGTAGAGGGTGTGCAGGATGGCGGCTTCGGCGGTGTGGGGAGGGTAGGCTTGGGCGAGCCAGGTGGGGTCGAATACTTCGGTGGGAGACTCAAACATCTGCTCGGCGAAGCTTAACCCCGGCTGGGGGGCGAGTGCGGCGAGGTAGATTTCTGCCGTTGCGCCGTGGTGGAGCCGGGGGATGAGGAGGCCGCCTGCCGAATGCCCGACGAGGATGGGAGCCTCTACGCGGTGGACTTGCTCTTGCAGGAAGGTGAGCACCCCGGCCAGCCCGTGCTTCCACGGCAGGCAGCTCCAGCCAAAGGCGGTGCCTTGGTGGTCTTGAGTGCCGAGGATCTGCAGGCACGCCTCCCAATGCCCGAGCTCTCCTTCAGACCCGCTAATGAAAATGAAATGCGCCACGATGCCGGAAGGCGACACCCGTTTGCATGAGTTGGCAACCGCAATCCCTCACGGGGTGGCTTTTTCGGCTTCGAACTCTTTGACGAGGTTGCTGAGCAGGTGCTCGGTGGCGGCTCGGCGTTTGCGCTCCATCTCGGCGCGGAGTTCTTCCTCGATTTTGCGGCGCTCTTGGGCGTAGCGGTAGGTGAAGAGCTGGCGCTCTTCTTCGGTGAGCTGGAGGCCGCTTTTGGCGATGGCGTCGTTGATCTCGCGGATGACGCGCTTGCGGCGGAAGAATTCGTTGCGCCGCAAGGCGGCTTTGCGCTCGGGGGGGAGCTGCTTCCACTTTTCCAGATTATCTTGCAGGCGCTCCTTTTGCACGGGCTCGGCAAGGGCGAGGGGCGCGGTGGCGACGAGGAAGGCAGCTAGAGAGAGGGCGAGCCGAGCCATAGGGCGTTTTCTTCGTGGGCGAGGAGTTCATCCAAGTGGCGAAGGACTTCGGTATCGCCGGGTTGCCAGCCGGTGAGGGAGGTGCCCCGCGAGGGTGCTGCGCCGGGGAACTGGAGGGTGGCGCAAAGGAGGAGGACTGCGGCGAGGCCCACGGCCCATGCGGCTCCCCAGCGGGGGGCGGAGCGGCGGGGGCGCACGGCGGCCACGACCCGGGGGGCGAAGGCTCGCGGAACCGCTGGCGGCCCGGCTTGGCCGAGCAGGGGCCAGAGGGGGTCTGCCTCAAAGGCTTCTGAGGATTTGGGTGGGGTGGTCACGGCTGTAGGGTTGAACACTTTGTTGGAAGAAAAGTTGTGCGGAAAGTCAGAAAACCGGCAAAGTACCCGCCCTATGCCTCGTTGCCCTTGGTCCCAAGCCGAACCGTGCACCACTTACCATGATGAAGAGTGGGGGGTGCCGCTGCATGAGGATGGGGCGTTGTTTGAGTTTCTCACGCTCGAGGGGGCACAGGCGGGGTTGAGCTGGGTGACGATCCTGAACAAGCGGGCTTCCTACCGGGAGGCGTTCGATGGGTTTGACCCCCGGAAGGTGGCTCGCTATGACGCACGCAAGGAGGCTGCGCTGCTGGAGAACCCGGGTATTGTGCGCAACCGGCTCAAGGTGGCTTCGACGGTTCGCAATGCGGTGGCGTTTCTGGAGGTGCAGCGGGAATTTGGTTCGTTTGACGCCTATTTGTGGGGCTTTGTGGGGGGGCGACCGATCCAGAACCGCTGGAGCCGGGTGGAGGAGGTGCCCGCGAGGACGCCGGAGTCGGACGCGCTCTCGAAGGATCTCAAGAAGCGGGGGTTTAAGTTTGTGGGTACGACGATCTGCTACGCGCTGATGCAGGCGGTGGGGATGGTTAACGATCACCTCATTTCCTGCCCCCGGCATAAGGCGGTGGCAAAGCTGGGTTAAAAAAGACGATGGCTGCTCCTGCTCCTGGCTCTGCGAGCCTTCTTACTGCGCAAGACCTTTTTGTCCGTTATAACGACCAGGTGGTGCTCAATGGCGCTTCGCTCTCGATCCACGAGGGGGAGCGGATCGGGCTGGTGGGGCGCAATGGCTCGGGGAAATCGACGCTGCTGCGCATTCTGGCAGGCGAGCTGGAGGCGGATAGCGGCACGGTGGCGCGGCGGCGGGGGCTGGTGTGTGGCTATTTGCCGCAGGAGTTTGCGCTCGATGAGGGCTTAAGTGTGCTGGAGAATATCCGCACGGGGGTGCAGCCGCTGCTCGATAAGATTGCGGAGTATGAGAACCTACCGGGCCATACGGCGCGCCATGAGGAGCTGGAGCGGCAGATCGCGCTGGAGGATGGGTGGTCTCTGGACCGGCGCATTGCGCTGACGATGAAGGCGCTTTCCTGCCCGCCGGGAGAGGCGGAGATTGGGCCGCTCTCGGGCGGGGAGAAGCGGCGGGTGGCGCTTTGCCGGGCGTTGGTTTCGCAGCCGGATATTCTGATCCTTGATGAGCCGACGAACCATTTGGATACGGAGTCGATCGAGTGGCTCATTGAGTTTCTGACGGCGTATAAGGGGGCGTTCCTGGTGGTGACGCATGACCGCTACTTCCTCGACCGGGCGGCGGCGCGCATTGTGGAGCTGGCTTCGGGGACGTTCCATTCTTACGAGGGAAACTACACGGAGTACCTGCTCGCGCGGGCGGAGCGGATGGCGGCGGCGGAGACGGCGGAGCACAAGCGGCAGATGTTTCTCCAGCGGGAGCTGGAGTGGGTGCGCCGCTCGCCGGAGGCGCGGCGGACGAAATCCAAGAGCCGCCTGGATGCGTATTTTGAAGCGGCGGGGCAGGCACCCCCGGAGCTGGACCGGGAGGTTGACCTTATCATCCCCCCCGCGCCGCAGCTTGGGAACCGGGTGGTGGAGCTGCTGGGGGTGGGGATGGAGCTGGGGGGGAAGCGGCTTTTCTCCCAAGTGGATTTCCGCTTCGAGGCGGGGCAGCGTATCGGCATTACGGGGCGCAACGGGCTGGGGAAGACGACGCTTCTAAAGATCATCCTCGGCCAGCTTGAGCCACAAGAGGGGGAGGTGCGTATCGGGCAGTTGACGCGGTTTAACTACGTGGACCAGGGGCGGCTCCAGCTCGATGATAACCAGACGGTGCTCGATGCGCTGGGCGAGGGGAGCGATGCGGTGGACTTCGGGGGGCGCAAGATCCCGGTGCGGGCTTACCTGAAGCGGTTCCTTTTTACGGATGACCGCTTGATTACCCAAGTGCGGGCTTTGAGCGGGGGGGAGCGTAGCCGGTTGTTGCTGGCGCGGATTCTTAAAAATGGCGGGAATTTTTTGATTCTCGATGAGCCGACGAACGATCTCGACCTTGCGACGTTGCGGATTTTGGAGGAGGCGTTGCTGGCGTTTGAGGGGGTGGTGCTGGTGGTGAGCCATGACCGCTACTTCCTCAACCGGGTTTGCACGGGCATCCTCGCCTTTGAGGGGGAGGGGCAGGTGGCTTACAGCGTGGGGAGCTTTGATTACTACCGGGAGAAGCAGCTTCGGCAGGCTGCGCCGCCACCTGCGCCGGTGGTGCAGAAGAAGGCCGCGACACCGCGCCGGGCGGAGCGCCCGCGTAAGCTGAGCTTCAACGAAAACCGCGAGCTGGAGGGGATGGAGGAGGGAATCCTCACGCTGGAGGCGCGGATCGAGGAGATCGAGAAGATGTTTAACGACCCCGAATTCCACACCAAACACGGTGGGGATGCGGTGGCCCTGCACGAAGAGATTGAGACGACCCGGCAGACGCTGGAGCAGCGCTATGCCCGGTGGGAGGAGCTTGAAGCGATCCGCATTGCGAGCCTATGAAATTCCACTCTTTTATCGAAGAAGGCCCCGGCTGGGAGACGCTGGGGGGGGAGCCGCTTTTTGCCAATGCGCATGTGAGCGTGGAGCAGGTGCGCGTGCGGACGCCGTTGCGCCCCGGGGGCGTGGGGTGGACGGTGGTGCACCGCAAGGCGGCGAGTGTGGTGGTGCCGGTGACGGCGGGGGGGAAGTATGTGCTGGTGCGGCAGGAGCGCATCCCCGTGCGGGCGACGTTGTGGGAGTTCCCGGCGGGGCAGCTTGAGCTTGAGGATACGCCGGAGGCGACGGCGTTGCGCGAGCTGGCGGAGGAGACGGGGTACGAGTTGCCGGAGAAGGGCGGGCTTCAGAGTCTCGGGTTTTTCTTCCCTTCTGCGGGGGTGATGGATGAAATCTCGCACCTTTTTCTTGCCCGGCCGGTGGTTCGGGGCGATGAAGGGCCGCGCCCGGATGAGAACGAGGCGATTTGCGAGACCGGCGAGTTTACCGCCGATGCGCTCCGGGCGATGATCGCCGGGGGTGAGATTCGCGATGCCAATACGCTGGCTGCCTTTGCGCGGATGGCGGCGGCCGGGTTGGTCTGAACGAAGAGAGTTTTTCCCACGAATCGAAGCACATGTTACTTGCCCTTCTCCAACGTTTCTTCCGGTTTCGGGACCAGAGTGATGAAGCCAAGCCATTCCTCCAGCACATGGAGGAGCTGCGGTGGATGCTCATCAAGATGGCGATCACGCTCTTTGGGAGCATGGGAGCGTGCCTTTTCTTCCGTAAGGAGCTGGTGGCACTGGCGCGGGCTCCGCTCGATACGGTGGACCCGACGCTGGGGGGGCGGCTGATTACGCTCGGGGTGGTCGATTCGCTGACGATCTCCTTCAAGCTGGCGTTTTATGCGGGCATTGTCGTTTCGTTCCCGCTGTTGCTGCTTTATCTGGCGCAGTTCATCCTCCCCGCGCTGACTCGCAAGGAGAAGAAATTCCTCATTCCGGGGATTGCGACGGGGTTCGGGCTTTTCCTCATCGGGGTGCTGCTTTGCTACTACTTTGTGCTGCCGCAGACGCTGGAGTTCTTCTTCCAGGATGCGAAGGCGCTCTTTGGCGCGCCTTCGTGGACGGTGCGCGATTACTTCTCTTTCGTGACGAATATGCTGCTGGCCTTTGGGCTGGCCTTTGAGCTGCCGGTGGTGGTGATGACGCTGGTGGGCTTCGGCTTCATTTCGTTTGACCTGATGAACCGGACGCGGCCGTATGCGATCGTGATTCTTCTGGTGCTTGCGGCGATCATCGCGCCGACGCCGGACCCGATGACGTTTCTCGCGATGGGGACGCCGCTCTGCCTGCTCTATGAGGGGTGCATCTGGCTGGCGTGGCTTATTGACCGGCGACGGACCCGGAGTCTGGAGCTGCCTCCTGAGGAGCCAACTCCGTAAAGCCAAGGAGGCGGACGCGGTTATCCCGAAAGGGGAGGCGGATGGTGAGGGTGAGGCCGACGCCTTCGGTGCTGGCGAGGTCGATCTCGCCGCCGTGGGCGCGGACGATGCGGCGGACGATGAGGAGGCCGAGGCCGGAGCCTTGGGTTTTGGTGGTGAAGTAGGGCTGGAAGATGTTGCCCATGTCATCCACGGAGATGCCGCCGCCGGTGTCGGCGAAGGTGATGAAGACGAACGTCTCATCCTTGGCGGTGGTGATGCGCAGGATGCCTTCGCTCTTCATGGCCTGGAAGGCGTTTTTAATGACGTTGTAGAAGGCTTGCTTGAGCTGCCCGCGGTCGACCTCCAGCAGGGGGAGGTGGGGGGCGAGCTCCTGCTCGACGAGGATTTTGCGGTCGGTGATCTCGGCTTCCAGAAAGGCGACGGACTCTTCAACAAGACGGTTAATATCCTCGGGGCGCGTCTGGAGGGGGGTGGGGCGGACGGCGCGCAGGAATTGGTTGATGATGGAGTCCAGCCGGGTGATCTCTTCTTTTGCGATGGCGACAGACTCCTGCAATGGGGCGCGCGCTTCCAGCGGGAGCTTGCGCAGGCGGCGCTCCATGAGCTGGAGGTGGATGTGCAGGGAGTTTAAAGGGTTGCCAATTTCGTGCGCCACCCCGGCGGCGAGGAGGGTGAGGGCGGAGAGCCGCTCGGACTCGATGGTTTGCTCGGTGCTGCGGCGGGTTTCGGTGATGTCGCGCAGGATGACGGCGTAGCCGATGAGGTGTTCTTCGCCGTCGGTCTTTTTGCGCGGGCCGGGGTTGCCGAGGAGGGGGACGACGTAGAAGTTGAGGATACGGTTTTCGGGGTAGAAGACCTCCATGTCGCGGCTGATGACCTTTTGGGCTCCACGGGCGACTTCGCTCCACTCCAACCCGCGCAGGCGTTCGGAGAGGAGGCGGCCGATGCAGTCTTCCTCCGCGAGGCCGAAGAGGGAGCAGGCGGATTGGTTGACGTACTTGATGTGGCCACCCGGGTCGGTGACGATGACGCCTTCCTGGATGGCGTTGAAGATGGTCTCCAGGAACCCTTTCTCATGCGCGAGCCGGGCGAGGTAGTTCTGCACATCTTCGGGGTCGACCCGGTTGATGCGCTCCAGAAATTTGTCGAGAAAGCCGGAACTCATGGCGGGGGGAGTATAGGGGGCAATGGGTGGGTGTGTCAGCCCGCGCGCGTGGAAAAAAGAGCATTGCCGGGAGGGGGGCGTGGCTGCTTTGATGTGCGGCTTATGTCCAGCCAGTTTGGCCAGCTTTTTCGCATTGCGACGTGGGGTGAATCCCACGGCGGCGGGGTCGGTGTGGTGATTGATGGGTGCCCACCGCGTATTGAACTTTCGGAGGCCGATATCCAGCGCGATCTCGACCGGCGCAAGCCGGGCCAGAGCGAGATTGTGACGCCCCGGCATGAGGAGGATCTTTGCCGGATTCTCTCCGGCGTTTTCCAGGGGCAGACGCTGGGGTCGCCGATCTCGGTGGTGGTGATGAACAAGGATGCCCGCCCCGAGGCGTACCGCGAGATGGAGGAGGCGTACCGCCCTTCGCACGCGGACTATACTTACCAGGCGAAGTACGGTATCCGCAATTGGCAGGGCGGGGGGCGCGCTTCGGCCCGCGAGACGATTGGCCGGGTGGCGGCGGCTGCGGTGGCCAAGAAGGTGCTTGCGCAGCTTGCGCCGGGGCTGGAGATCGTGGCGTATGTGAAGTCGATCCACGATATTGTGGCCGAGGTGGACCCTGAGACGGTACGCTTTGAAGAGGTGGAGGGGAACATGGTGCGCTGCCCGGACCCGGAGGCCTGGCCCCGGATGGTGGAGCGCATCAAGAAGGTGCGTAGCGAGGGAGACTCGGTGGGAGGGGTGATCGAGTGCGTGGTGCGCAATGTGCCTGCGGGCTTGGGCGCGCCGGTTTTTGATAAGCTGGAGGCCGAGCTGGCCCGCGCGATGATGAGCCTGCCCGCGACGAAGGGGTTTGAGATCGGCTCGGGCTTTGAGGGGACGCGGATGACGGGCTCGGAACATAACGACCCGTTTGTCATGCGCGAGGGGAAGGTGCGGACGACGAGCAACCGCTCGGGCGGCATCCAGGGGGGGATTTCCAATGGCGAGGCGATTTTCTTCCGCATCGCCTTTAAACCGACGGCGACGATTATGCGGCCGCAGCAGACGGTCTCGGTAGCGGGTGAGGAGACGATGCTCTCTGCCCGGGGGCGGCATGATGCGTGCGTGCTCCCGCGTGCGGTGCCGATGGTGGAGGCGATGGCGGCGCTGGTGTTGTGCGACCATGCGCTGCGGCAGCGGGCTCAGAACGGGTAGCGCACGGCTTTATGGACCGCACGGGGATGATTCTGGCGGGCATCGTGACGGTGCTGCTGCTTTATGAGATCATCTCCGGCTGGCGGCAGGGGGTGGTGCGGCAGTTGGTGAGCCTTGCGGCGCTGGCGGCGGGGTGGTTTGGCGGGTGTGCGGTGGCACCGAAGGCGGGGCGTTTTCTTGGGTTTACGGGGCTGCCGGATTTGGTGTTGCAGCCGCTGGGTGGGGTAGTGGCGGGGGTGGTGATTTTTGTGGCGGTGCGGTTTATGGGGCGGGTGCTTTTCCGGCGGACTTCGGAGCAGGGGTTGGGGGTGATCTGGTTTATCTATGGTGCGGGCGGGGCGGTGCTGGGGCTGCTTTTTGGGCTGGCGCTGGTCTGGGCTGCGCTGATCGGGATGCGCGTGGTGGGGGCTTTTGCAAAGGGGACGCTGGAGGGCGATGAGGCGAAGCCAAACCGGGCTGCGTTGCTGGCGGTGGCGCTGCGCGAGCGGGTAAATGAAGGGCGCGCGGGCGAGTGGATCTCTCTGGTGGACCCGGTGAATGCGGAGACTTATGCGAGCGCAGAGCAGTGGGGCCGTGTGGCTAAACAGCCGATGGCGCTGGTGCGGGCGCTTAGTAGCCCAGAGGTGCCTGAGCTTGCGGGGTTGCCGCAATTGACCGCGCTCAAGGATGACCCGCAGGTGGCAGCGGCGCTGCAGGAGGGTAACTATATGGCTCTTTTGCGCCACCCGAAGGTGGTGGAGGCGATGAACCACCCGGAGGTGGCCAAGGCGCTCAAGGCACTGAACCTTGAGGCGTTAATGGGTAAGGAAGCGGGGCCTGCGGCTCCGGGGGAATAGGGTTATGGATTTCGAAAATGGGGTATTATGATACTCCAATAAAGGTTCCTTATAATAATAGATTTTAGAGGTAATACGGGTTTCCATGAGGGTGTTTTCGGGGTGTTTCCCTAGTCGGTTGGGCTTCTCAAATGGGAGGCTTTGGGTATGCTGCGGCTTCGTCAGCCTTGTTGGGGCAGGGGAGTTTGCGAATTGAGTGATATCAGTTTGGCCGACTTGAAACCGATGACCGGGGACCGTCGCCGAAAACGCTGACACTTTAGTATCGTATGTCGAATAATAAACTCTATGTGGGGAATCTTCCCTTCAGCGTTACGGAACCCGATCTGCAGGATCTCTTTGGTCAGGCAGGTACTGTAAATGATGTGTTGTTGGTGCAGGACAAGTTCACCGGCAAGAGCCGTGGGTTTGCTTTTGTGACCATGAGCTCGGATGACGAGGCGTCCAGTGCGATCGAACAATTCCACGGCAAGCCGATGGATGGGCGCCCGCTTACGGTGAATGTGGCTCGCCCGCGTGAGGAGCGGCCTCCGCGTACCTTTGAACGCCGGGGCAACGGCGGCGGGTATGGGGGTGGCGGCGGTGGTGGTGGGTATGGCGGGGGAGACCGCCGTGGAGGCGGTGGTGGTGGTGGCGGACGCGACCGGGATCGCGATCGTCGCTACTAAAGCGAGCGCTACCGCGTAAAGGAGCGGTATTTTGGACGCCGGGTGGCTGGTCTTTCCCAGTTACCCGGCGTCTTTCTCTTTCCCCACGGGCGCCTCTTTATCGGTTGCTGAAAAGGGCGATGGAGGCGGTGTAGCCGTGGATGTGGTTGGTCTGGCCGATGGGGCCGACTTCGCCGTTGCAGAAGAAGCCGGCGGTGGGCAGGGGGCCGAGGATGCGGGCAAGGGTGCCGACATCGTGGTCGGCCCGGGAGAAGAGCTCTCGACCACGGCCTACGCAGGAGAAGAGGAGGGAGGCAAAGGGTGGGGAGCCGGGGCGGCGCTGGAGGGCTTGCTCCAGGGCGGTGTGGGCGCTGGGGCCGTCGCGCAGTTGCCACTGGAGGGTTTGGCCGATGCGCGGGTAGGCTCCGATGGCGACGGCTCCGGTGGCGGCGTCTGCGCCGAGGATGGTGCGGATGAGGAAATCTCCCTGCTGGTAGGTGTCGATATATTCGGAATGGGCGAGGCCGACGAAGAGGTTGCCCTGGGCGCGGTTTTTTTCTTCGTCGCTGAGGGATTCAAAGGCTTCGGTAAGGGCGGCGTAGGCGGGCTTGCCGCCGATGGTGAGGAGGAGGTTGCCATCTGTCCGCGTGATGGTGAGGGGCTCTCCGATGGGGCGGCACCCTTGGGCGACGATGCAATCCAACGCGACGCCGCCTTTGAGGCCGATGAGGAGGGCGCTGCCGGGGGGGAGGGTTTCGCGGTTGAGGAAGACGAAGGTTTCCTCCTCTGGGGTGCCGTTGCGGCTGCCGGAGCCGAGGGCTCCGAGGGTGGGGATGCCCGGGTAGGCTGCGTTCCACTGCTGAAGCCACGGCTCTACGGGGAAGCCGAAGGGGTCCCCCAATAGGAGCCATGTATCTACCGCTTCGGGGGGGATGCCGGTGAGCTTGGGCCATGGGGTGCCGCTGGCGGCTTGCTCGACCATGTCTGCGGTAAGGGTGACGGGGTGGAGCGTGGTCTCGGGAAGATGCAGGAGGAGGAGGGAGAAGCCGCTTTGCAGCTCGGCTTCGGCGACGGCACCGATGAGGCCGCTGCCGCCGCACCCGACGAGGAGGGGGAGGTGGCCGTGGAGCTGGAGGAGCTCGAGAAAATCGGGGAGGTGGGGCTGGTAATCGAGCGAGGCGAAGGCGAAGCCGATGGTGGCGTGGCCTCCGGCTTGGGCGAGGGCTTCGCGGGCAGCCTGGATGACGGAGGGCTCGTCGAAGGGTTGGAGCACGAGTCGGGAGGCTGCGGCGTTTGGCATGTTGTTTGTGTAGCGCGCAGGTACCGGTGTGCGAAGCGCGAAGTGCACCTTTTTGTGGGTTTACGAGGGGGGTGGGTGCGGTGGTAGGGTGCGCGCCGTGCGCTATCTACTTTTGCTCGTGGTGTTTCTGGGAATGGGGCTTGGGCTCGGGGCGAGGGAGGTGCCGTTTGTGGTGGAGAACGGGCTGATGTGGGTGAAGGTGGAGGTGCCGCGTGGCAAGCCGCTCGACTTTATGGTGGATACGGGGGCGGGGGCGACGGTGCTCGATCTGGGGGTGCTGCGGCGGCTGCGGCTGGAGCGGGGGGAGGCGGTGCCGGTGCATGGAGTGGGCCGCAAGGGGGTGGCGTTTCTGGTTTCGGACTTACAGGCAAAGGGGGGTGGGGTGGCGCTGGCGAGCGAGGTGTATGCGCTGGGGTTGCGCAAGCGGCGGGGCAAGGAGGTGCGGCGGATCCACGGGGTGCTGGGGCTCGATTTCTTTCGCGGGCGGGTGGTGCGGTTTGATTTTGAGCGGGGGATGCTGGAGGTGCTGCCAAAGGCTCCGCGCCCGGGGCCGGGGGCGGTGGTGCTTCCTTTGAGCGAGCGCCACGATGCGCTGGGGGTGCCGGTGTCGGTAAATGGCTCGCCTGCGCTTTGGACGCGGCTGGATACGGGGTGCAACTCGGCGCTGGAGTGGACGGGGAGCGCCGGGGCGGGCCGTGGGGAGGCTGAGGCCGAGGTGCGGCTGGGGGGGCGGCACTTGCGGGTGCCGGTGGGCTTCCACCCGGAGCCGTTTTTCCCGCAGGAGGCGGGGTTGCTGGGGTGTGGGCTGCTCTCCCGCTTCCGCGTGACGGTGGACGGGGTGGGGATGCGGCTGGTGCTTGAGGAGTACCGCGCGCCTACTCGGGAGGGCTCTGGTGGAGGGAATGAAGCTCGGCAAAGGCGGTGAGGAGGCGGGCGCGGTGGGGCTCGGGGAGGGCCTCGGCCTCCAGCCTGCGGGCAAAGACGGCGCGGGGGTCGGCAAGAAGCTCTTCGTCTTCGTGTGGCGCGGGGGCTTGGCCGGGTGTGACGGCGGGGCGGGGAGTGAGGACGCGGATGACTTCAAAGGGGAGGCCTTTGGTGGCTTCGCGCGCTTGGCGGTAGAGGTCTGCCCCGGGCTCGTTAAGGGTGAGCTCGACCCATGCAGGGAAGGGGGAGGCTGGGGGCTGGTATTGCCGTAGCTGGGTAGCCCAGTCGGGGCCGGAGAGACGCAGGCGGACAAGGGGGCGGGGTGTGGGGATGGGGAGAGCGCTTTGGGAGAGGAGGCGGCCTTCGGCAAAGTCTACAATGCGTAGCTCTTTGGTGTCGCTGGCTTCGCTGAAACTGAGGGGGAGGGGGGAGCCGCTGTAGCGGCAGTGGGCGAGGCCGCCGACGGCTTGGGGGCGGTGGAGGTGGCCGAGGGCGATGTAGTCGAACTCCGTGGGAAAATCGCTTGCGGAGAGGGCACCGAGGCCGCCGACGTGGATCTCCCGCTCGCTTTCGCTGGCGGTGGCTCCGAGGGCGGTAAGGTGGCCAGTGGCGATGGCGGGGAGGCCACGCGCTTTCCATGGCTGGGTGGCGGTGGCGGCGGAGCGGTAGCGTTGGCAGAGGCTCTCGTGGAGCTGGGTGCGGATGGCTTCGGCGCTTTGGCCGGGCTCGCCCCGGCGGAGGTCGCGTTCGCGAAGGAAGGGAATGGCGGCGATGACAAGGCGGGGGGCCTCGGCGTTGGGGAGGAGGATGAGGGGCTCTTCGCCCGGGGGGAGGGTGGCGATGACTTCGCAGTTCACCCGGCGCAGGAGGTGGCGAGGGGCTTCGAGCTGGGCGGGAGAGTCGTGGTTACCACCGAGGATGACGACGGCGCAGCCGGGGGCGGCTTCGGGGAGGGCGGCAAGGAAGTCGTAGTAGAGGCGGACGATGGTTTGCGCGGGGGTTGCGGAATCGAAAATGTCGCCCGTGATGAGGAGGGCGTCTGCACGGGTGGTGCGGAGGGCGTCGGTAAGCCAGGTGAGGAAGTGGCGGTACTCGGGGGTGCGGTCGAGCTCGCCAAGGGGCTTGCCGAGGTGCCAGTCGGCAGTGTGCAGGAGGCGGAAGGTGTGGGGGGGCTTGGGCGGGGTGGCGGCGCTCACGGTGCCAGGGAGGATGAGGGGTGAGAGCGGGGTTGGCGAGTAAATGCGGGTTGCTTTGGGGAGCGAGTTGGGTGTATTTACACCTCTTGTATGCCTGGCGCTCGTAATCCTAACAAAGTCCTCGGTAGCTTCTGGATGCACCGCGATATTCACGCGGCGCTGGGGGTGGTGACGAAGGTGTCGGATACGACGGTGACACGTTACATTCTTGAGGCGTTGGCAGATAAGATGGGCTTCTCGCTGGATGCGGAGGGGAATCCGGTAGGCTTGGATTTAGGGGCATTGGCGTCGGATGCGTTTGAAAAAGGGCGCCGTAAGAGTGCCCGGCGCAAAGGCTAAGGAAAGCGGCTCGCCCGGGGTGGGGCGCTCAAACTATTGGCGTGGGCCAAGGGGCGTGTTACCGTTGTGGCGAGAAGGGCCGACGGATCGAAAGGCCTGTTTCATCTGTTGCAGGGCTTTGGTTTCTCCCGGTTGTCTTTTCCCCCCTTTGCTTACCAGTTCGTGGTAACGGCGTTCGGGTTTCTGGGGGATTTTTTTGCGCAGATCGACCTCCAGTTTATGACAGACGTGCCCCGTCTTTTGACACACCCGCGGGAGTGCCTCCCCGTGATTCCATATTTCCGCCAATCATGACCCAGGAACTCTTTGAGATCCTCCGGCCGCGCATTAATGCAAGGGTGTTGGAGATTGTTCACGAGCATTTGAGTGACGAGCAGATCGGGCTGCTTTTGGTAAAGATGATCAACCCCTATGTGGTGCTTTCGCAGCAGGAAGAGGCGAAGCTTCGTGGGGTGGATCGCAAGACGCTGCGGGGGATGAAGCAGCGCGGGGAGCTGCCTGTTTGAGCGAAAGGAAGGAGGTGTCAAGATTCAGAAGTGGCCATTTTGCATAAGGCGAAAGTGAAGGGCTTCCCCAATTTTCCCCACGGGGGAGGGTGTGTGCCGAGGTGATGCTAGAGTATCGGGTAGCGGGGTGCGTTTTACACCCCGAAAGAAAACAAAAAGGAGTTTGTTTAAAAAATGAATGCGATGACGAAACAAGGAGTGGTTTGTCTTTCAATGAGCCGTGTACAGGCGGAATGTTTGTTGAAGTTGCTAAGGCACCTCGGAGCGACGTTTGCGGAGGAGGAGGCTGAGGTGGTAACGGAGGAGGAGTGGCGGGTGCTCGAACCTCTGCGGGCGGTGCTGGAGGGGAAGTGAGGGAAGGGGAGGAATTTGGCGCAAATGGGGGCCAGGAGTCTTGCCTCGTGGTGTTTGGGTTGGAATATCCGCAACAGGTGGCCTGCCCTTTTGGTGGCAGGCTGGCTGGTGCAAAAAAATGAGGGGCCTGAGTGCCCCGCAACCCAAGGAAGATGATGCAAAATATTGAAATTGCAGGTGGCTCCGCCTGGCCGGTGGACCCGAAGTTTAACCCGGTGTGTGGTGTGGATGCGGGCGGCAAGGTGGTGCCGTTGCGGCTTGGTGGCTCGGGGGCTCCGGCGCTATCGGCGGGAGCGGCGACGGAGGCGAAGCAGGATGCGCTTATCGAACGCAGCTTTGGCTTGCGCGGGTCGAAGGTGATCCGGGACACAGCGGCGCACACCGGGACGTGGTGCGCTTTCTCGGTGTTGGAGGATGCGACGTTTTCTGCGTTAACTTCCAGCGATATTACGGGGACGCTGACGGGGTTTGCGATTCCCATCGGGGTAACGATTTACGGGACGGTGACTTCGTTGACGCTCTCGAGCGGCAAGATCATCGCTTACAATAAATGATGGGACTTGGATTGTGCCACCGAGCGGATGCTCGCCGTTCCTATGATGCGGATTCTCTGGCGTTCTTCGCCCGGGCGAAGGTGACGGATCCGCTGGTGATGCGGAGGCATGATGTTCTGGTGCGGCACGCCAAGGCGGCGGGGTTGTGGAATAGCCTGGGAGTCTGGTATGGGGCGGACGCGGGGGCATTGAAGGCGGTTGCTCCGGATGTGGTGGCCGCGCCTGAAGATCCGGTGCGGAGGTGGCTCAACCGCCGTGCAAATGGATCTCACGCGGAACAGGCAACGGCTTTGGGGCAGCCGGTGTTCAAGGCGAGCGCGGCCCCGGGGGGCACCCCGGGCATTTATTCGGACGGTGTGAACCATTACATGGAAACAGTAATGCCTGAAATTGCGATGCCTTTCACGATGCTTGTGTTTCGGGTGGGTGGTGGAGCCGGCAACGCTTCGTGGCAATGCTTGTTTGGCACCCCTGGCGCTGCAACTGGTGTCTGGATTTCGGACACATCTGGAGGAGCGCAACGGGGCGTCGTAAGGCTATGGGCGCAAGAAATACCCGCGTCCTACTCTCGCGGCGGCACTCAGGTTCTTTCCGCCAGCATCAATGGCGCTTCATCCTTTTTGTACCGTACTAACAATCCTGTCTTCACCGGGACGGTAACTTCACCCTCTGTGATTGGCCCAATGCTGCGCTTTTTTGGATTGGGCGTTTCCAGTCACAATAGTTCCAGTCACATGAGCCACATGATGGTCTTCGATTCGGCGCTCACGCTTTCCCAAATTCAGGGATGGGAGGCCAAGTTCCAGCAGCTTTATGGAGGG
>JBBCKB010000070.1:0-3045 GCA_037189965.1 Chthoniobacteraceae bacterium
CAATGATTTGCGAGCGCCGTGGGTTGGTGCCCGGCTTTTCAAGCGCAGCGGCTGTATTTTCAATACTGCCCAAGCTTGAAGGGCCGGGCAACGACCCGCGCCGCCGCAAAGCGTGTAAACAGATGACTCAAAACCGCTCTAGGAGCGGATGCGCAGGTTGCGCCGCAGGAAGGTGGGGACATCCAGATCCTCACCATCCACAATCGTCGGCTCGCTCTTTTCAAAGCGGCCTCGGGTGACAGGCTCGAACCGCAGCGTCTCCTGCTGAGGGGTGCGGGCAGCAGCACCGGCCTCGTCCTCTTCATCCACAAAAGCAGCCGTAACGGCGGGAGCTACGGGAGCTACGGGAGCTACGGGAGCTACGGGAGCTACGGGAGCTACGGGAGCTACGGGAGCTACGGGAGCTACGGGAGCTACGGGAGCTACGGGAGGCATAGGGGCCACCGGCAGCACCGGCTCAGGCGTAGGTGCCACCGCCGGGGCGGCAGGCGGCTCCGGGGTACGAGCAGGGGTGGCCGCAGCCGGGCGCAGGGTGCGACCGGGGACGGGCCGCGTAACGCGCTGGGGTACCGGGGCGGCTGGCTCCTCAAGCTCCTCGGCCATTTCCAGCTTGGGCTCGCGGGCCAATACAGGCCCTCCAAAAAGCTCAGGCTCTTCTTCCGGCTCTTCTTGCAACGCTTCCTCCCTGGCGACGGCCTCTTCCGGCTCCCACGCTTCGGGCTCTTCGGCCACCGGCTCCTCTTCCGCCAAAGGCTCGGGAGATGCTTCGGCAGCAGCGGGGGCCTCCTCAAACAACACCGCAGCAGGCTCGGGCTCCGGCTTTACCCCCTCAATAACCGGGACAGGAACCGGCACTGGCTGGCGGCTCGCGGCCACGGGGGCTGAGGCAATGGCAGGGCCATCCAACGACGTGAGCAATGTCACCGAGAGCCGCCCGGTCTGCTTCGGGTCTACGGAAGCTCCAAAGAGAAGCCGCGCGCGGTCGGGCACGAGGCGGTTGAGCTCCTCCATCAGGAGCTGCACTTCGTTAAGCGTCAAATCCGGACCGCCCGAGACGGAGACGAGGAGGGTCTGGCTCTCTCGGAGCATCCGCCCTTTGTCCATCAGCGGGTTGCGCAGTGCGGCGTTGAGCGCATCAAACGGGCGGTTACCCCCCTCAGCCTCGCCATGGCCAAAGAGGCAGCGACCTGCGCCGCCTTGGAGCGCGGCGCGAATATCGGCAAAGCCCAAGTGGATGAGCCCTTTGCGGGCAAGCACCCCGGCCACGGCGCGCACGGCGGAACTCACCGTTTGGTCCACCACAGTAAATGCCTGCGCAATGCCCGCGCTGGGCGAGACATGGTCGGCCATCCGGTCATTCTCAAAACAAACAACCGCATCGGCCCACTGGCTCAGTTCGGCTAAAGCAGCCTCGGCCTGCGCCGCGCGGCGTTTGCCTTCAAATCCAAACGGAAGGGTAACGAACGCCACCACCAGCGCCCCGGCCCGGCGCGCCTGCTCGGCAACGACTGGCGCTGCGCCAGACCCGGTACCGCCCCCCAGCCCAGCAAGGAGAAACACCCCATCCACCCCATCAAAAAGATCGGCCAACTCCCCAGCGGCCTCTTGCGCCGCAGCCGCCCCAAGTTCGGGGTCTCCACCCGAGCCGAGGCCGCGTGTGGCCTGCCGCCCGAGCTGGATCTTCCCCCCCGCCACCGAGGCGCTCAAGGCTTGCGCGTCGGTATTGACCGCCACGAGGTGCTCGGGCAGCACGCCGTCGAGCGCCATGCGGTCAAGCACGTTGGCCCCGGCTCCACCGAGGCCGATGATCCTGAAGGTCCGGGCGGCAGCCGGGTCGCGTCGGGAGGTGAGGTCGATCATAGGGAAAAAGGAAAAGGTCAGCGACGGCCAAAGATACGGCGCACTTTATCAAAGAGGCCGGTGCGCGCCGGGCGGCCCGCGTAAGTCGCCTGCCCGTAGCGGAGCAGGCCAATGGCGGAGGCAAACTGCGGGTTATCGGAAGCCGCCGTCAACCCCGAGACCGACTGCGCCCGCGCCGCGTGCACGGGGATGTTGAAGATCTCCTGAGCCAATGGGGCGACGCCGTGTAACAGTGAAGTCCCCCCCGTGAGGTAAATGCCCGCCCCCAATAGCGCCAGCGGCGTCTCCTGATCGATCGTGCGCTTGAGCAGCTCCAGCACTTCGCGCAAGCGGCAATGGATGATGGTGTTGAGCATCTCGCGCTCGATCTCCTTCCCGGCAAAGCCGGTTTCATCCTTGAGGTGGATGATCTGCGCCCCTTGCGGGCTGCCGAGCGCCACGCCCCCCTCCTCCACCTTCAGCCGTTCGGCCTTGGCCATCGGGATGCGCAGGCCCATGGAGATGTCGTTGGTAATATGGTCGCCGCCGATGGCGAGCACGCCGCTTTGCTTCACCGCCCCATCTACATAAGCGATGTAGTCGGTCGTCCCCCCGCCGATGTCGATGACGAGCGCTCCGAGCGCCTTCTGCTGGGCGTTGAGGACGACCTGCGCGGAGGCAAAGCCGTTGAAAACCACATCCTCCACCTCAAGGCCGATCTCTTTGACGCACCGCACGGTGTTCTTCACGCGGGTGCTAACGCCATGGACGATATGAAAATCGGCCTCCAGCTTGTGCCCGAGCCGCCCGATGGGGTTGAGCACGCCGTCCTGCCCATCCACATAGTAATGCTGCGGGATGACGTGCAGGAACGCATTGACCTGCGGGATCGAAACATCCCTTGCGTTGATGGCGACATCTTCATAGTCGCTCTCATCAATCTCCTCGCGGTCTTCAGGGAGGGTGACGGTGCCCCGGTTGTTGAACGACTGGATATGCCCGCCGGAAATGCCGAGAAATACGGCCTCGATGGTGACGTCAGCCTTTTCCTCCGCGTCGGCGAGCGCCTCGCGCACGCATTTGTGCGCCATCTCGAAATCGACAATCTCCCCCTTGCGCACGCCGCGCGAGGGAGCCTGGCCCACGCCAAGAATCCGGATGGGCCCCGATGAGTCTGCCTCGCCCACGACGACGCAAATCGTTGAG
>JBBCKB010000071.1:0-11310 GCA_037189965.1 Chthoniobacteraceae bacterium
CAATGATTTGCGAGCGCCGTGGGTTGGTGCCCGGCTTTTCAAGCGCAGCGGCTGTATTTTCAATACTGCCCAAGCTTGAAGGGCCGGGCAACGACCCGCGCCGCCGCAAAGCGTGTAAACAGATGACTCAAAACCGCTCTAAATGACGCAAAAAACCGAAGTAGATGGCATGCGGAACTTGTACCGACACGGCCTAATATTACATCGCTATATGATTTGCCGGTGCGGGACCAGAGCGGGCAATTGTAAGGCGTCTCTGTGAGAGGCCATGGGGTTTGGACTGCCGTCTCACAGAGACAGCCTACAATTTGGCGCGACGGCGGGGATGTGAAACTGTAGGGCGTTTCTGTGAAACGCCACGGGATTGGGCTGCCGTCTCACAGAGACGGCCTACAATTTGGCGCGACGGCGGGGATGTGGAACTGTAGGGCGTTTCTGTGAAACGCCACGGGGTTGGACTGCCGTCTCACAGAGACGGCCTACAATTCACGTTTGGCAAACCGTTGGGAAACGGGAACGCCGTCCAAAAATCAGAGGGGGCGCCTGGAGCGTTTCACCTCGGATCGCGGGATCACGTAGCAATACCAACCCCTTGCGTGTAAAGCACTTGCCAGACGGCAAAAACGCGGCTATTATCAGGAAAATTTATGCTGGCTGCAAAACTGATCTTCGCCGTCCTTCTTGTTGCCGTTTTGATCATCGGCATCTACATGTTCCGGAATTTTGACCGGCTCGTGGGCGTAGACCCCAGCATTCCCAGCGAGAATGAAGGGGCCCGCTTTATCAACAAAGGCCAGTTTATCTTGATCTGGGCGATGGCCGTGAAGCTCCTCGCCATGATGGCCTGGATTCTTTGAGGCAACTTACCCCTGCCCTGTAAGTAGCGGCACCGCGTGGGCGACAAAGTTGCGCCCCATCACCTCGGCCCCTTCGGCATCGGGGTGCAGGTTATCGGGCATCAGGTGCGCGGTTTCTTCACCCGCGATCTTGAGCCCGCTCAGGTAGTGGACATTCGCATCTCCCTCCGCACGTAGCGTGGCGACCGCTTCCTCCACCATTTCGCGGTAGTTGGGCAGGATGAGGCCCTGCGAGTTGGGCTCTGTCTCGCGGGGGAGGCTGTAGATCGGCGAAATGAAGAGGAGCGGCGTCTGCGGGTGCTTGTCGCGGATCGTCAAGGCCGTGCCGACCACGGCGGCAGGGAAGGAGCGCGCGTTAAGCGAGGGCCCGCTGAAGATATTGATGCCCGCGCAGATGGAGATGTAATCTGCCGGGAGGTCGCGGATGAGGCGGGCCATCTGTGGGTCGAGGTGGCACTGGCCGCCAAAGCCGAGGTTCGTATGGTTCCACCCCTGTGCCTGAGCCACGATGCCCGGCCAAGTGCGCGAGGGAGAGGAGGAGGATTTGCAATGGGTGATCGAGCTGCCGTAGGTGATCCACCGAGGGCGCTTGTCTTCATACCGGCGCACGGTGGCGCCGTCTTCCAGCTCAAAGCGGCGGAGCGCGAAGTCTCCCCGCTGCGGCACCCAAAGCTCCACGAGCTTCTCCCCGGCGGGTAGCCCTTCAAAGGCGAAGGCACACTTACCCGCGAGGTCCACCGTTTCGACGAGCTTGCCGTCGATAAAAAGGTCGAGCTTCTGGTTGTCTTCCTTGAGCTCGATCTCCCCCGCGATGCGGCGGGTATCCGAGTAAAAGGCGAGGCGCACCCCTGCCTGCGTAGCGGCCAGAGGAAGGAGGGACGCCGGGTAAAGCCCGCGCTGCGCATATGGGATGCGCCACGGGCGAACGTACTCTGCGGTGGTTTCGAGAGAGATAGCCCCATGCCAGAGCGGCTGGAGCGCTTCAAATGAGAGGTCCATACCCCCCATCCCTAACGGGAAGGGGGTATCGGTTGCAACTCCTACCCGAGTGCCTCCCGCATTTTGCGGAGCTGGGAGAGTTTATCCGCCCAGTCGCCCTCGCGTTTGCGGTGCTCCTCCACGACGGCGGAGGGTGCGTTGCGCACGAAGCTTTCGTTGGAGAGCTTGCGCTTCACGGTCTCGATCTCTTTGACGACCTTGGCGATCTCCTTCTCCAGCCGGTCGCGCTCGGCATCGGCATCGACCGCCCCTTCCAGCGGGAGGTAAAGCTCGCCCAGCGGAGTGAGCACGCGGGGCTCGCCCGAGGCGGGCTGGTACGCGGCATCCAGCTCCACCGTCTCGGCATTGATGAGCCGGGCAAACGTACCGCTCTCCTCCTCCGCCCACGCCACCTGCGGCTTGAGCCGGAAGCCGACTTTCTTGTTGGAGGGGATGCGCACCTCCGCGCGCAGGTTGCGTGCAAGGCGGACAGATTGGTAGACCGCCTCCACCCGCTCGCGCGCGGCGGCAGCCCCTTGGGGAGCCTCGGCCGTGGGCCATGCCGCGTACATGAGGAACGGCTTGCCATGCCCCGGCGCGCGGAAGCCCATGGTGGCCCAAAGCTCTTCGCACAAGTGCGGCATGAAGGGGGCCAGGAGCCGCAGGAAGCGGTTTAGAATATAATCCATGACCGCGAGCGAGGAGGCTTTGGCGGCCCCATCTGCACCGAGGATCTCGGTCTTCGCGGCTTCCACATACCAGTCGCAATAGTCGCTCCAGAAGAAGTCGTAGAGGCGCTGGCCAATTTCGTTGAACCGGTACTCGCCATACGCGGCATCCACCTCGGCGATGAGGGTATGCAAGCGCGCGAGGATCTCGGTGGAGTAGCACGAAAGGGCCACCCCCTCCAGCGAGGCATCCGGCGCGCTCGGCCCATGCATCTGGCGGAAGCGGGCGGCATTCCAGAGCTTGTTGGCAAAGTTGCGCCCTTCTTCGATCTGCTTTTCATCAAACCGGATATCCTGCCCCTGCGGCGCGATGCGCAGGAGCCCGAAGCGGATGCCGTCTGCCCCATACTTGGCGATTAACTCCAGCGGGTCGGGCGAGTTGCCGAGCGATTTCGACATTTTCCGCCCCTGCATGTCGCGGATCAGCCCGGTAAAGAAGACGTTGGAGAACGGCTTCTGCCCGGTGAATTCGTACCCGGCCATGATCATCCGGGCGACCCAGAAGAAGATGATGTCGGGGCCTGTCACCAAATCGTCGGTGGGATAGAACTTTGCGCGCGTGGCTCCATCCATCGTCTCAAAAGGCCAAAGCCACGAGGAGAACCAGGTGTCGAGCACGTCGATCTCCTGCGTCCAGTTTGCCTCGTCGGCAGGCGGCTCCACGGCGACGTGCAGGCGCGTGGCATCTTCCTTGTGGTACCAGACGGGGATGCGGTGGCCCCACCAGAGCTGGCGGGAGATGCACCAATCCTGCAAATTCGTCATCCAATGTTCGTAGACATTGGCCCACCGCTCGGGGCGGAAGGCGATCTCCCCGCTCGCCACGGCCTGGCGCGAAGCCTCGACAGAGGGGTACTTGAGGAACCACTGCTCGCTCAGGCGCGGCTCGATCGGCACATCAGCCCGCTCGGAGTAGCCGACATTATTCTGGTGCGGCTCTTCCTTCACCAGCAGGCCCAGCTCGCGCAGTTTCTCGGCGGCGGCTTTGCGCGCGGCAAAGCGCTCCATACCGGCAAACTCGGGGCCCGCCAGCTCGTTGAGGGTGCCGTCGGGGTTGAGCACGTCAATCGCCTCCAGCCCGTGGCGCTGGCCGATCTCGAAGTCGGCCTTGTCGTGCGCGGGGGTGACTTTGAGGACGCCGGTGCCAAACTCGATATCGATGTGCTCGTCCGCCACGATGGGGATCTGTGCGCGCGGGAAGGGCCGCCACACATGCTTGCCCACGAGGCTCTTGTAGCGCTCATCCTTGGGGTGTACGGCCACGGCGCTGTCGCCCATGAGCGTTTCAGGGCGGGTGGTAGCGATCTCCAGGAAGCGGCCCGGCTCCTCCACCACTTCGTAGCGCATGTGGTAGAGCGTGCCCTTCTGCGCTTTCATGATGACTTCTTCATCCGAAAGCGCGGTGAGCGAGACGGGGCACCAATTCACCATCCGCTTGCCGCGGTAGATGAGCCCTTTGTTGTAAAGCTCCACGAAGACTTGCTGCACGGCGCGGGAGTACCCGGCATCCATGGTAAAGCGCTCGCGCCCCCAGTCGCAAGAGCACCCGAGCCGCTTGAGCTGCTGGATGATGATGCCGCCGTGCTTCTCCTTCCACTCCCAGACACGCTCCAGAAATGCCTCGCGCCCGAGGTCGCGCCGCGTTTTGTGTTCTTCCTTGCGCAGCTTGCGCTCCACCACCGTCTGCGTGGCGATCCCGGCGTGGTCTGTCCCCGGTAGCCAGAGGACTTCCTTGCCCAACATCCGCGCGCGGCGGGCCAGCACGTCTTGGAGCGTGTTATTAAGCACGTGCCCCAGCGTGAGCACGCCGGTGACGTTGGGCGGCGGGATCACGATGGAGTACCCCGGCTTGGTGGAAGTAGGGTCTGCGGTAAAGCACCCCTCCTCCAGCCAGCGGGCATACCATTTTTCTTCGACAGATTGGGGTTCGTAGGCTTTGGAAATCTCGGAAGACATGCGGATAGGGGTGATCTTCCGCAAAAGAAAGCGGTTGTAAAGAAATCGCTGTAAGCGCCTTCTGCGCCTCTATTTGCGGCCCTGCCAGAAGAGGCTCGGGCGGGTGGTGGGGATTTCGTCGATAGCGACGGGGCGCACGCTGCCGTCGGCAAACGCGGCGTTGGCCCGTTCCCCATGGCGCTCCTTGAGCTGCGCCACCCGGTTATCTTTGCCCAGGCGGCTGATATCGAGCACGAAGTGTTTGGGGAAGTCCATATACAATACCAGCGCCGAGGGGTGCTCGAGCGCGGTGCGCAACCCCACCCGGCTGGCAGCCGCTGTTTCATGGAGGTAGCCATTCTGCGCGTAGCTCAACCCCCGCGAGCGGACGACGTAGACGCCATCCTTCTGGTAAGCGCCATCCGGCATATCGGAGCGCTCTGCCGGGCAGATAAAGGGGCTGCGGCGGAAGTCGGACTCGCCGGTTTTAGGCACCCTCCCGAAGTAGGGGACCAAGGCTTCCACAAAGACGTCGTTTACCGAGTCTGCATGGAGCCCATTGTCCGGCCATTGGCCCCGATGGTCTACCCCATAAGCCGCGGAAGCCGTGGAGATCTGCCCCAGATTGGCGACACACTGCACCTGCGCCGAGCGCTTGCGCACTCCCTGGACCACCGGGAAAAGAAACGCGGCAAGGACGGCGAGGAGAGCAATCGCCAACATTAACTCGGCAAGGCTAAAGGCCCGGTGGCGGCTGGGGGGAGTCCGGATCATGCGTTACAATGGGTTACATCCCGTCGAGGTTAATCTTGTGAAAGCCGATGTTCTCCGGGCGAATCAGCACTTTATAGGCGTTCTCATGCCGGGTGGCGGCGGCCCCCCAAAGAACGTGCTCGCGGCTCCATTGCTCGCGCAACTCGTCGAGCCGGGCCGAGCCCTCGCGAAAGGCCGCTAGTGCCTCCGGGGTGGCCTCCGCCTTGAGCCGCTGGCCCAGCGCCACCTGCTCCCGCGTGGCTCGCAGGGAAAGCAGGCCCTTACGCAGGAAGGCGACGCGCTCTCGAGCCTGTTTGTCATCCCTTCCGATCAGCGCCTCTGCTTCATCGAGCAGTTGCTCTGCCGGGGCGAGCACTTCATCCCCATAAAGATAAGGGAGAGCGTACTTCGCGCCGTTGAGGATGCTGCCGGGGATTTTGCCCTCCCGCACGAGGGTGGTGTACGGGTTATTGGGGTCGTTAAGGCGTTTGAAGTCTTTTGCGCCGTTGATCGGGTAATCGTACCGCGAGGTCACTTTCTGCCAATAGTCGAGGTACTCGCGGATCTTGGGTGCCCCTTTTCCAAAGGCGCTGGTGAACTCGCCGAGAACTTCGTCGAGCGAAAGCTCGGGCCGCGTCATCAACCGGGCGACGAGGTAGTAGTTGGCCGCCTGCGTGCCCCAGTAGCCGATGACGGAGTCCATATCGATCCCCTTCATTCCGTGGCGATTGGCGAAGGAAACGTAGTCATACGTTTCGCGAAGCGGCAGGTAGGGGGCGTCTGCCCCGAGGTGCCACCAGTTGGGCCGCAAAAAGAGCCCCTCGGCCTGCTTGGCCCACCCTTCCCAAAGCTCGTAGCTATCGGTACTGGCGACGATGCCGATATACGCCTTTGCCTCCAACGGGCGCTCGGCGGGCGGCGGGTTGCGGTAGGAGGAGTAAGCGTAAGTCGTCAGGATCACCTCGGGGTTGATCTGCACGAGCCGCTTGTAGAGGAGGTTCCAGAACTTGACGTAGCGCGCCGTCAGCTCGCCGCGGGCGGAGATGATGTCCTTGGGGTTCTGGTTGGCGGGGATGTCCCACGCCAGCGTGTCGGGGTGGATGTCGAAGCCGCTGCCATCATTGGGGCAGACATTGAAATACTTCGGCTTACCCTCGGCAATATACTCCTCGGCGATCTGCTCGATCACCTTCGGGTTGGAGAGCCGCAGCTTTACCGAAGCGGGCTTCAAATACGGCTGCTTGATCTTGCCCAGGTATGCGAAGTAATCCGGGTGCCGCCGGGAGTAGCGCTCCCACCATTTGCTGAAGGCGTGGCCGAAACGGATATCCCCCCGCCGGCCCGCGCCATGCACCTCGGCCCAAACACCGGCTTCCTCCTTCACCCGGGCATCCAGCTCCGGCAAAGAAGCCAGGGGCCGGGAGGCGGCGATCCGCAGCGAGCGCAAGAGCAGCCTCGGCTGGTACGTCTTCTCCCCCGGCTCGATGGCTAGCGAGGCGTGCCTGGGGATGACTGTGCCCAGCTCCCCGGGCCAGAGCCAGCGCACCTGCAACTCTTCCTCCAGGATCTGCGCCAGCGCCCAGAGCGTGGGCCGCGAGACCCACCCGTAGGGCCGCCCGCTTTCATCCGCACGAGCCTGGTGTTGCTCCGCACCGACGAGGTGGATGGCGTTCCCCCGGGCCAGGAGCCGGTAAGTCTCCAAAGGGAGCGTCGCAGGGTCGAGCCCCAAGGCCAAGTTGGCCTGGCAGCTACCCACAAAGAGCCGCGTAACCCCCGCATCCACACCCGCTGCCGTATCTTCGCGAAGCACGGGGATCTCCGCCCCGGTGGAGGCGGCCACCGTTTTTACAAACGTCTGCACCGCCTGCTCCACGAGCGGGTTTACCTGTTGGGGCAGGACAACCACCGAAGCGGCCTTCCCCTCGCGCACCAACGGGATGCTCCCCTCCCCGCCTTTGGCGGCAAGCGGGCCCGCCAAGGCGCACCCGCAGATGGCCACGCTCAAGCGCAGGACCAGCCCCAAGAAGCGCGTTTGAGTCCCCATTTGTTGCAATGCCACACTCATGCCTTTGCTCCGGCTGCGCGGCTTTTGAGCTTATGCGAAAACACCGCGAGAAGCAAGAGCGGCCCCCCGAGCAGGAAGGCCGTGCGCCCCTCGGGCACCGGGGTGTAGAGCACCGCGAAATCGAGATCGCGCTGCGCAGAGGTGTAGACGAGGGCTGCGGTATCGGCCGAGTCGCTATTGGCATAGTAGAAGCTACGCCCCGCATAGAGGCTGCCTTTAGAGGCTGCGAAGGAGAGCTGGGCATTGCCCCCCTCTGCCGTGAAGCCGATCTGGAAGCAATACTGCACGCCCCCTTCCAGCGCCACCTCCTCGCCCAGTTGGAAGGTGATGTAGCCCAAGGTGCTCAACGACGTCGGCAGCGACCCCGTGCCTTGGTAGATCGCATCTCCCGAAGGGAGCCCCTGCGCGCCGGATTTATAGATCGTCAACGTAAAGTCCCGCGCGATCCCCGAGATGTCGCGGTTGTCATTGATGCGGAGCGCAAGCCCGTCGATCATCACATCCTGAGTCCCCGGGGTGATGAAGGATTGGCCGATCTCCCGCCAGCGATCGTTGGCCGTGGTGTAGTTTCTGAGGTGCCGCATCATGTACGACGTGCCGAGATCGGCCGTATCCACCGCCACGCGGACGAGCGAGTTTTGCTCGGAGGGAGCCGTCGTACTGAAGCTGGTGGTGATCACGGCGCCGCTGGCCCCAGGCGTAAAGCCAAGGAACGGCACAAAGCCAAATGCGAAGAGAGCAAGGAGGGTGCTTTTCATGGGAGGAATGGAGTGGAGTGGAGGGTGAATACAGGAGTGAAAATTACGGTTGGCAGAACCACTGGGAGGGGAGGTAGCTCCGCTCGGCCTCCAGCAGCTCGTTCATGCAGTTCTCGGCATCGGGAATGCTGACGGCGACCATGCTGGCCAGAAACGCCTGCCTGAGCTTGGCGCGCGAGAACGTCACCGCGGCCTCGACGGCCAGCTCGTGCTCATCGAGCACCCGGTGGATATAGCCCGTAAGCGGCCGGGGCATCTCACCAAAGCGCAGCGGCAACACCGCATTGAGGTTCACCGCCGAGAGCAACTCAAGGTAGGCATCGTCGGGCAGGTTGGTGACAGCGCCGTTGTTGGGCGTATTGATGTAGAAGAGCTTCGGCAACCCGGCCCACATGGCTTCGATGATGTCGGTGGCATGGTCTGCCGTGGTTTTCTCCAGGAAATCCGCAATCGGGCGCTGGCCCGTGGCGAGCGCTTCCATATCGTCCCAGCACTCCTTCATCCAGCTCTCGCGGATATCCACACGCCATTGCCCGAGGGTAAGCGCATCTTCCTTCGCCACGTCGTGCCCTTGGAAGTACGGGAGATACTCCTGCGTGTGCCAGACACACATCGGCGCGTACCCGATCGACATCGCGATCTGGTAGGCGATCCGGTTGGCCAGCGCCTTCTTCGACTCCTGGAAGGACGCCACGTGCATCTCCTGGCCGTCGTGTTTCATCTGCTCGAAGATGCGCGGCGTAAGGTCTTCGCCCTGGTAGCGCATTTCAACCAGCCAGTTGAAGTGGTTCACCCCCGTGCTGCGGATGAGCACGCGGCTGCGGAGCGCGTCGGTGATCTCCGAGGCAGACTCCACCAGCCCGGCTTTGACGATCAGGTTATCGTTAAAACGCGGGTTGTGCGGGCCGTCGCAGATGGCGAGCGTCTTTAAATCAGGGAAGTGGCGCATCATCGCGATCCCCATCGTGGCCGTGGGGTTCACCCAGTTGATGACCCACGCGTTGGGGCACTGGCGGCGCACTTCGTTGAGAACCTCCGCCTGCCGGGGCACCTCGCGCAGCGTCCGCATGATCCCGCCGGGGCCGACGGTATCGCCCGAGCACATGATCATCCCGTGCCGGGTGCTGATTTCGGAGTCGACCTCCCGCAGGCGCACCCCCTCCACCGCAAAGGCGAGGATTACAAAGTCCGCCCCTTTGAGAAGGCTCCGGTAGTCGGTGGAAGCCTCGATCTTCAGAGAAGCCCCCGTCGCCTCCACCGCGCGCCGGGCGATGGAGTGCATCCACCCGAGCTTGGTCTCATCCGTATCGGCCAGCGCTAGGCAACCATCGCGCAGCGCCGGGCGTGTGGCCATGCCACAAATGGTTTGCCGCCCGAAGAAAGCGCTGCCCGCGCCGATGATGACCACTTTGGGCCCTTTGAACGAAGTGTTCGATTTGGAAGTCATAGAAAGCGAATGGGGATGAGCGAACCGTATGGCTTTACCGCCGCTTCCATAAGAGGAAATCGGTGATACACTTCTGGATTATTGTGACCACTTTCTTCCGCAAGCTTCTCTTCCGGCCCATGAGCACACCGGACCCCTCCATCCCTTTTGGTGTGCGCAGCACGGGCCACTACCGCTTTCGCCCCGGCGAGCAGGAGCGCAAGATGATCAAGAATTTTGTTCAGCTTTTCTGGTCGGTAAAAGGAACGGGCACGATCCACCTCAAAGGGCGCGCGCACCGCCTCCGGCCGGGGATGGTGGCCTTCTACTTTCCCGGCGATATTCACGACCTCGGGTGCGAAGCTTCCGACCCTTCGTGGGAGTACCGCTGGCTGACGCTCGATGGCGAGCTGGCGCTCTCCGTCATCAAAGGGTTCCGCTTTGCAAACCGCCGCGCCTACTTTGCGGAAGCGGCACCTGCGGCGCTCTTCGAGCGGCTTGCCACCTGCCTGCGCGACGTCACGCTCGGCGGCGAGCTTCAGGCCGGAGCGCTCGCTTTCGAGATCGTGAGCCTCGCCGCTGAGAAGGCCCGCCCCTCCCGCAAACAAACCCCTTTGCGCAAGCCGCGCCTGCTCCCCTCGCGGCGGTTGGATGCGATGGAAGCCTTCAAAGCCCGCTCGGTGGAGTTGATCCAGCGGCACTGGGCCGACCCGGCCTACGGCATCGAGCAGATCGCCGCCGAGCTGGGGCTCCACCGCTCGGTATTCTCGCGCAAGTTCCACACGGCCTTTGGCCTCTCGCCCTCCAACTACCTGTTGCGCTGGCGGGTGCAAAACGCGCTCAACCTTTTGCGGGATACGGAGCTCTCCATCGCCCAGATCGCCCGGGCCTGCGGGTGGGAGGATGCGAACTACTTCGCCCGCTGCATCGGCAAAGCGGCAGGAATGTCGCCGAGCGAATTTCGCCGCACAGGCGCGTTTGACCTCCCGGAGAAGAAAGGGAAGCGCTAGCGGGATCGTTTAAAGGTTCGGCGCGAGAACGGGCAATTGTAGGGCGTCTCTGTGAGACGCCGGGGCGTTGGGCTGCCGTCTCACAAAGACGACCCACAATTCCTGCTTCGCAGGCGTCCTCTCGGGCTCAGCTTAACCTAGCAACACTAGCCCAGGTAACGCCGCAGCCGCTCACGCAGCTCGGTGCGGGCGCGGAAGAGGAGGCTTTTTACGGCGGGCACGCTGACCTCCAGCACCTGGGCGATCTCTTCGTAGGAAACATCCTGATACCGGCGCAACACCACCGCGAGCCGCTGCGCCTCGGGGAGGCTTGCGATGGCGGCCTCAATCGCCGCTTGCCGCTCGGCCTCCAGCAACTCGGCAGACGGGGTGCGGGCGGGGTCGGGCGCGTCGGCCCCCTCGGGAGTGGGCCCGGCAGGGTGGCGCTTGCGGCGGCGGCTTTCGTTAAAGACCAGGTTGCGGGTAATGGTGAGCAACCACGTCGTAAACTTGGCCCCTGCCTCGTAGCGGGCCGCCGAATTCCAAACGCGGATAAAGACTTGCTGGGCAATGTCCTCGGCCTCGGTGGCATCCCCCAGCATCCGCGCAGCCGTGCCGAGCACCCGGGCTTGGTGCGCCTCGACCAATGCCTCGAAGGCGGCATAATCTCCCGACCGGATGCGCTCCATGAGGGCGATGTCCCGAGCGTCTTCGGGGGTACGGGGGAGATCGGGCATTGGCAAGGGGGGCCGCCATGATGCCGCGCTTGCCCCAAGTCGTAAACGGGGAACTTTCTTTGCAAAAAGATCTAATAAAAGTGA
>JBBCKB010000072.1:0-62150 GCA_037189965.1 Chthoniobacteraceae bacterium
GTCTCACAGAGACGGCCTACAGTTCACGCTTCGCGGGCGTCCTCTCGGGGGCAGCTACTAAGAGCGCCCAAGCAACGCCGCTGCCTGCACCGCGAGGCCGAGCCCCATCGCGCTGGAGCAGCGGAAGCCGCGCCGCTGCAAAGCGTCGCCCGCTTCCTTTTTGTTGGATTGGCACACCCCGTTGAGCAGCCCGTCTGCCGAAAGGTAGGGGCGCAGCCCCTCCAGCGCGCGCTCCGCCGCAAGCCTCGCCTCATCGGGCGCACAGCCGAGCCGGTGAGCCAACAGGAGCGCCGCTGCGATACCGCCCGTGCCGGAAGTTTCCGCCCCCGTCTCCGGCAGGTGAGCGTAGCACGGCCATAGCCCATCTGCCCCCTGGAAGGGGAGCAGCCGCTGGCACGCCCGCGCGAGCGCCGCCGCCGCATCGCGTGTGGCGGGCGAAGCATCGGTGCCCGTAATCTCCAGCACCCGGGCAAAGCCGAGGAGGTACCACGCCATCCCCCGCGACCAATAGGGAAACGTGTACTCCCCTTTGTAGGTGGCTTGATAGAGCAGCCCCTCGTGGTGGAGCACTCTTTCCAAAATACGAAGCTGCTCCAGAGCCAGTGCCACCCCGGCCTCATCCCCCCGCTGCCGCGAGAGGAGCGCCAGCGGGTAGGCCACCGTGTAGCAGACCTCGCACTTCTGGTAGCCCTCGCCACCGATCAACCCATTTTCGCCGATCGCTCCCATCCAAAACTCGCGCATCCGCCCCAGCGCCGGGTGGTCGGGCCGGTGCCGCAGCAGCGCGGGCAGCATCAAGGTCGCCTCCATGGAGGAGAGGCGGTTATCCATCGGCACGCCGCGCGGGCTTTCATAGACCATCTCGTTTTGCGGAAAAAAGAGGCCGAGGTGGTCGGCCAGCGCTGTCTCTGCCCGCGTGGCCCATGCGGGCACGCTGCGGCCCAGCTCCAGCAGCCCCTCCAGTACACACCCCTCCAGCCAGCCAAAGGGTTGCACCGAAGCGCGCGAAGCCAGGAAGGTATACGCCGCCGCCCAGCTCCCCGGAGCAGGCTCCAGAAAATGCGGAAGCAGCGCATGGGCATCCTCCGGCACGCCACCGCAGAAGATCCACAAAGGCGTGCGCCCCTCCACCATTCGCAGGCGAAGCCCCTGCGCCGCCACCGCCGCCGCGTGCCCGAGGGGGATCTCGCACTCAAAGCTCTGGCACGCGTAGCCGAACTGGATGTCGAGCACCCCAAGCCGGGTGCCGTCTTGCCCCAGCTCCACCGCCACCTCCTTCGCCTCGCGCTGGTCGAGCGCGAGGGTGATGCGCAACCGCGTGGCGGCTTGGGGAGGCGGCCCCTCCCAGTAAAGGTGCAGCGGGGCATCGCGCCGGAGCGCCGCCGCCTGCCAACCAAAGGGGATGCGTTGCGGAGCCGCCTCCGGCGCGGGGGCGGAGCGGAAGGTGTGGCAAAAGTGGCGGGAGAGCGGGGGCATCATCAAGTCATCCGGTCAAACGTTTCGGGCGTGAGCAGCGCTTCGGGGGGGTGGCCTTGGAGGAAGCGGCTCAGGTTCTCCAGGGCAAACGCCGTCGAGTCGCAGCGGCGGTCGGGCGTGGGCCCGCCGATGTGGGGCAGCAGCGTCACATTGGGCAGGCCGCGCAGCGGATCGTGCGGGGGGAGCGGTTCGTCGTGGTAGACATCGAGCCCCACGCGGAGCCGCCCTTCGCGAGCCACCCGCAGGAGCGCCTGCTCCTCCACCAGCTCGCCCCGGGCGATATTGATAAACACCCCATCGCCCAGCAGGCGGAGGTGCGCTTCCGAGATGCACCCCTCATTCTCCGGGCGCAGGGCCTCGGCCTCCACTACCGCATCGCACGTGGCAAAGAGCGCTTCCAGCGAAGGGGCACGCTGCACGCCGCACTGGGCAAAGAGCGCTTCGGGGGCCCCCTCCGACCAAGCGCGCACTTCGCACCCAAAGGGCACCAGCAGCCGCACCAAGTGCTTCGCCACCGCGCCGATGCCGTGGATGCCTACGCGCCGCCCAAAGAGGCTCCGCGCGTGGTTGTTGCCCGCCGTTTTGAAGCCGTGGCGGGTATGCATCTCCACAGCCCAGTGGCTTGCCTCTCGCAGCGTCATCAGCAGCAGGAGCAGGGCGCACTCGGCCACCGTGCGCGAAATGCTTGAGCCCCAGTTGCTCACGAGCAGCCCTTCTTCGAGCAAGCGGCGTGGTACCTTGCGGCGCACCGACCCGGCAAGGTAGCAGAAGTAGCGTAGCGAGGGGATGCGCACCCGCTGCGCAGGGAGTGCGGGGAGCCGCCACGAGCCGAGGAGGATCGTGGGCTCCACCGAACGCAGCAGCACCTCCAACGCCTCCGGGGTGGGCGGCGCGGTCTGTACTAGCAGATCGGGAAAGAGGGCCTCCAGCCGCGCCCATTGTTCGGGCAGAAAGAAGCTGCTCCGCTCCTCCGGCCCAAGGCAGACCAGCAGCCGAGGAGCGGCGCTGGCGCGGGGGGCGGCGTGAGCTGGCACGGGGGTGTTCATCCTCATTCCAGCGTGACGCGGCAGCCGCCCGCAATGCTCCAGCCAGGGTAATAGCTGAATACCGCGCGCCCTTCTTCGAGCGTAAAGCCCGCCGGGTACGCCAGCTCCACGAGCACCTCGCCCCCCTCCGCGCGAACGGCGTGGACGGGGATACTCAGCCGCAGCCCCGGCTCGAAATCAAGATGCGCCACGCGGTAGGCCGCCCCCGGCTGCCCTTCTTCCGCGCGGAAGCGGAGCGTAGAGACAGGCTCCTGTGGGGTGGCCTCGTGCGTTGCCACCAGTGCCCCGGAGAGATGTGGCGTGCCCTCTTGCCGAAGAGCGCCTTTCTCAAGAAACCCGGGGCTGAAGACCACGGCCTGTGCCTCGCTGCCCGGCACCTCGCAAGCCCAAGCGAGCGTGCCGTGGAAGCGCCACCCCTCATGCTCAAAGGAGAGCGGCTCCGGCGCGGTGAAGACGAAATCCCGCCGCCCGCCTTGCGAAGTGATGACAAGCACCTGCCCTCCGTTGCTTTGCGGCACGCTCTCCACCCGCTCGATGCGCGGAGCATGCCGCGCCGCCTCGTGCACCCACGCGAAGGTCGACTCCAGTGCCTCTCCTTCATGCCGAAGGATCGCCCACGGAGCCTTGGCATCGCGGCGGATCGCCGGGGCCTCTCCGATCTGGCAGCTCAGCGAGCCCCCGCCCACCGAGGCAAGGTGGGAGGTAACGGTGGCGGCATCGCCATACGTGGCCACTAGTTTGAGCGGCGGCTTCACCGGCCCCCCCTCGCGCAGGGAGATCCATTGGTACTCGGTACCGTGTTGAGGGGGCAGCGTTGGTACGGTCTCAAGCGTGTACGCCTCATCAAGCCCGCCGCGCAGGAAGTAGTCGTGCCGCTTGCCGCCGTGGATGCGGAAGAGATCGACCACCATGCCATCCTCCTGCGTAAAGGGGATGAGCACCAGCGTGCGCCGGAAGCGGGTGGCGAGGCCCGGGTAGGCCTCGGGCTGGTCGGCCTCTACGGCCTGCGCCAGCGGGCTCGTGGCGTGCCAGAGCCGCAGTGCTCCTTGGTTGCGGTAGCGGGCAGCGGCGTCGTACGCGGCCTCCACCGGCGCGCGCCCCGGGGTTTTGGGGACTCGGGAGAGAAAGGTGCTCAACCGCGCAGGGGTATCCACCGCGTTGCGCTCGGTGAAGTGGGCCACCCCGTCGATCGCCGCCGTAAGGTGGCTCGCGGTGGCGGCGCTCCACGCCCGGTCAAACTCGCCCTTCTGCGGGCGGTACCCCGTCTCGCTGAAGACCTCGCGCCCACCCGCGTACCACGTGAGGCTCAGGGCATCCTGATGATCGTGCCCCCGGATGCCGTGGAATTTGAGGAAGAGCGTCTGCCCGCCCACGGCGAGCCGCGCAAGGCCCGCCCCGCCGAGCAAACCGGGCTGGTTGGGCGGCGGCGGAGTCGCCCGGTGGCGCTTGGGCCACGAGTCGTTGGTATTGAGGTAGTGGCCATCGGGCAGCGTGGCGGTGAGGATACCGCCCTCCATGCGGGCAAGCTGTGGTGCGGCTTCTGCGGCGAGGTCGGGCATCGGCTCCTTGCTGCTGGCAGCATATTGCTGCACGATCCCGGGGAGGGTCTGCGTCATCCGCGTGGTGATCTGGAAATGGTAGTCGGGCGTTACCTCCCGGTAGTAGCCATCGGGCGTGTAGCCTCGGTGGATAATCAGACGCCATTGGTCGATCGCCTCCTGCATCCAGTCCGCACGGTCGAGGACTTGGGCAAACCGCGCCAGCGCCAGCAGGTGGTAGCCCGCGGTGTTGTGGTAAGAGCGGCTGCCGTGGAAGCGGTCGATCCGCTCCTTCTGGTGCTCGAAAATGCGGCGGGTGATCTCGGTGCGCTCCTCTTCTGAGAGCGTCGGGCGGATCAAGTCGTAAGCCCGCAGCAGGGGGATGGAGCCCGAGAGATCCAGCGGGTACCAGCGCGCCCAGAAGCCCCACGCATCCCACTGGCTATCGGGCTGGGTGCTTTCCTGCGCGGCGCGCGCGTTCTTGGGCCCATGGAGCGGCCATTGGGGGAAGACTTCCGCAAACCGCAGGAGGATGCGCTTGGCCCGCTCGGCGTCTTCGGGTTTGCCCTCCAGCCTCCAGAGGAGCGCGGCGACAAAGGCGGCGTTGCTGGCCGCAACGAGCTGCTCGCGCACGGGGCCGGGGAGCGCCCCTTCGGGGGTGATGGCGGCCTCCAGATCGGTCGGGGCTGCCGCAAGTTGCTGGCGCAGCTCTGCTACCACGGCATGGGTGGGGGCCCCTTCGGCGATCTGCCGCAGCAGCGGCTCGAAGCTTTTGAGGTAAGTCGCCGGTTCGCCACGCAGCAGGGCGGCATCGAGCGCCCAGCGGGGCGGCTCAGCCACCGGTGCCGTGGCGGCAGGAGGGGTGGCTGTGAGCAGGGGCGTCGGAGTTGCCGGAGCATCCGGGAGTGGGGTAGGCATCGGCTTGCAGGCGGAAAAGGTCAGAAACGTGGCGGCGGCGGGTAGGGCCGCCAAACGGGTGAGAGAACGCATGGGAAAAAGACTAGGGTTGAAGCTCCTGAAGCGGAGCATCCGGGCCCGACCACGCTTCAATGTGGCCGTCGTAAAAGAGGAGGTTTACGCTTCCGCCGTGGAAGCGGCGCAGGCGTTTGCCGGTATCCATGGAGCCAAGGGCTCCGGTTTCAAACGTGCTGGGTACCACCGTGTTGCCGCGCCCTTCGGCGAGGTAGATCTTGCGCGAGCGCTCCTCCATCATCCGCAAGGTGTAGCCCGCGCGGGTGAGGGGGCGCAGCCGCGTCATCACGTAGCTCACGGCCGGGTTGCCATTGGCGTGGGTGTAGGCGGCATCCGGGGCATCGGCAAAGCGCGCGGGGCAGTTGAAGAGCTCGACCTCGGCTTGCGAGAACTTGCCGCGCGAATCTTTGAGCCGGTCGCGAGGGCCGATGGCGTACGGGCCGAGGTACGATTGTTGCCACCAGTAGTTGTTGTAGATGTAGCGGGCATCCACCTCCAGCGCAGGCCCCAGCGGGGGGAAGAGAAGGCCGTCGTTCTCCTCCGTATAAGTCAACGTCGCATGGTAGATCTGGCGCAGGTTGCTCAGGCACTTGGCCGCTTGCCCGGCCCGCCGCACATGGGCGAGTACCGGGAGCAGCAGCCCCAGCAGCGTGAGCAACACCGCCAGCGCGGTGAGCATCTCTGCCAGCGTAACGCCGACCAACGATTTCTGAGGGCCTGGGGGGCGCATGGGAAATATTAAGCCTTCCGGCGCCGGCGCAGCGCCAGCCCGACCGCCAGGGCCGGGAGCAGCAGCGCGGCAGAGGCCGGCTCGGGGACCGGGGTGATCGTCAGATCTCGGAAGTAGGTGGAGCGGTTGATGCCCGAATCTGCAATGCGCAAGCCAAAGAGCCCGCTGCTGTAGGAGTTATCAGTGATGGTGATCTCCCCGAGCGGCGTGGTAAAGGCGCTTTCCGCCACGTTCCAGGCATAGATGGAGGCGGAGATTTTGTCGTCGATGGCGGAGATGGAGAAAAGGTAGTCCGTATCCAGCGAAAGGCCCGAGGTAAGCGAGATGGAGCTGATGAGGTTGCCCCGCGCCCCGCCTCCCGAGTTGCCGCTATTGCCCGCGCCCGGGTCTTTGAAGATGGCGAGTGTCCCCTCGCGGTTGACGGCCACGAAGTAGCCGCTGAGGGAGCCGGAGGGCGAGTTATTGATCGTCGTACGCACCATGACACCCCGGTAGTCGGTGATATTGGAGGAAGTGCCCGCCGGGCGGATGAGGAGCGAGGCGGAGAAGTTGCTCAGGATGCCGTTGGTCACCTCGTCGTTGCTCCCCTTGTAGTAGACAAAGGAGTTCCCCGAAGCGCCTCCGGTGGAGACGGTGCGCGCCAGTTGCAGCCCGGTAAAGGAGCCGCCGCTGGCCACTTGCGCGGTGCCGTTGGTGGGGTTGAAGTAGTTGGCAATCGCCCAGTCGGTGGGGATGGAGCCGATGTCTGACGGGTTGCCAAACGATTGAGTGATCGTCGCCGCAGAGGCCGGGGCATTGAGGGTGAAGGAGGCCAGCAGAGCGGTGGCGACCAGAGTGGTTTGGATCGAACGCAGGAGGTACATAGAGGGAGGGGGGGTTAGCAAACTGCAGCCAGAGAGAGCGGGGGTTCAAATGGAAGCGGAGCGGCGGCGGGAGTGGCATCTTCGCGCCAGGCATCAAGGTAAAGGCGGGGTGTGGCCACGGGCTGCCCGCTCATCCGCGCATGGAGCAGCCCCACGGACTCGGAGACGAGCCGGTCGGTATCGAAGCTGAACTCAAGGGCCACGCCGGGGGCGATCGGCGCTTCCTTCTCCCGGGGGAGCACCACATCAAGATCTTCGGGGATGGAGAGGCGGAAGCTCTCCAGCGCGGTGCGGATCTCCTGCCACCCGGCGGCGGAGTTGAGGATCAACGCATCCGGGCGGTCCTTGTGCGAAGTCCATAGCTCGCGGAAAGCGCTCCAACGCCCGGCAGAGATGGAGGGGTGCCAATCCTGCCGGATCCATTGCTCCCGCACTTCGAGCCCCTTCTCCGCCATCTTCCGGCAGATCTGCGCGGGGCGGTCGTGGTCTTCACCACCAAAATTCCACGAGGAGATGGCCCCAATGTAAGCGACCTTGCGCCGCCCTCGCCGGGCAAGCGCATCGAGAGCGTGGGAGACATACGCAAGCGTGTCATGCGTGACCATCTCTTCGTAAAATGCGGCGAGCCCTACGACGGGGATGTTGGCTTCCTTGAGCCGCGCCGTCAGCGGCTCCCCCAGGTAGCCCCAGAGGCCGAGCACGCCCGAGAGCCACCCTTCCTCAAGGTCTTTGTGAAACTGGGGGCAGCTAATGCCCGAGGGTGGCTCTGGCGAGGAAACGGTGGTGCCGAGGTAGAGCGAAGTATCGTGGCCAAGGGCCCGCAAGGAGCGCTCCGCCTCTCGGATGCGGTAGAGCCGCGTCTGCGAAGGGTGGGCCACGAGGTCGACATCATTGACGATGGCGACGCGGTTGCCCCGGGCCTTTGCGGTGACTTTCCACCCCTTGCCTTCGGCGGGGGCGACCCACCCTTCCTCAGCGAGCCGAGCCAATGCTTTGCGAAGCGTGCCGATGGAGGCCCCCTGTGTCAACTCGGCCTCTGCCGGGAGGCGGAAGCCATTGCGGCGGCCTTGCAGACGCTGGCGCAGGTGTTGGTAGAGCGAGTCGGAGGCGGTTTGGCGTTGGAGAGGGGGAGTCATCGCTGGGTAGGGATAATTACACCGGAGTTTATATGTTTCAAGATAAAATATGGAGTTTTTGAAAACCGAAGGATGAAAGAGCAGGGGAAGGGGGCTACTTCCAGAGGTCGAGCCGAGGGCTTGCAGCCGGTTCGGGTGCAAGGTGCAGGCGGGTGATCTCGGCTGCGAGGTCGTCGAGATCAAGGTCCAGATAAGAGAGCCGGGGGAGGCTCGGGCGGCGCGGGTCGCCCTTGTAGCCAGCGGCTACCAGGGTGAGCCGCGCCAGGCTGCGGGGTGGCAGCGCGGCAAGCACGGCCTCCACCTGCTCGGGGGTGGAGATGAGGAGGGCGTCGGGCGGTTCCTCCCGTTGGTCGAGCGTGGAGAGGGAAAAGAGCGTCTCCCGGCTCCAGAAGGGGGGGGGCGGTTCCTTTGCGGCACCCGAGATCCAGAACGAAGGGCCGCCAAAATGGGCGATGCGGGCGCACCCTGCCTCGCGAAGCCTTGCCACCGCGTGCTCCAGCAAAGCCCCATAGTCTGCCGTAACGCTGGGGGCTGGGCTCCCGCTTACCGGGCCAAAGTAGAGGAGGGGCCCCTCGGTATCTGCCGGGAGGGCTCCGTGGTGGAGCGTGTAGGCGCGGCCCGCAGCCTCCAGCCGGGCGGCGCAAATCTCCATGAGCCGAAGCTCTGCATACGGATACGGCTTTGCCGAGAGTGCCCCGGGGTAAACCAAGCGCACCGGCTGGCGCTGCCGAGGCTCGCGGACGTAGGAGCCGCTACCGCGCCGCCGCTCCAGCAGCCCGGCATCCACCAGGTTCCCCAGCGCCCGCCGGATGACGAAGAGAGAGACTTTGAACTCCCGGGCCAGCTCGGTCTCCGGGGGGATGAGCCCATCCACCGGGTAGGTGGCCCCGATCCGCTGGCGTAGGATCGCCTCTACCTGGCGATAGAGCGGCTCGGGGGGCATCGGGGTTAATGCACAACGTGCACCGGCGTTCCCATCGGGGCGTTATTGAAGAACGCCTCGGCCATAAACTCCGGCATGCGGATGCAGCCATGCGAAGCGGCATAGCCCGGCAGGAAGCCCGCGTGCATGCCGATGCCCCTTACAATGCGCAGGAAGTAAGGCATCTTGGCGCCGTCGTAGATCGCGCCCTTGGGCATCGGGTCTTTGGACCGGTCGGCATCCTTGACAAGGATCTCCCCCGTCGTCTTATCCACATAGTTCCCATACTGGGAGGAGACGTGGTCTTTGCTCTTTTGGATGACCTTGAACTTGCCGGTCGTCGTGGCAAACCCCTCTCGCCCGGTGGAGATGGCCGAGACGCCCACCAGCTCCTCGCCCTTGTAGAAGTAAGCCCGCTGCTCGCCGAGCCGGATGAGGATGAAGGGGTTGCCCTGCACTGAGTCTCCATCCCAGAAAGAGACGTTGTCAAAATTAGCCCGGCCACGCTGGGCTACGGAGACCGTGCCGCCACCGTCGGTCAGGTAGACGGTGTCACTGCTGAAGCGGGGGTCTTTTCCGGCACAGCCCGCCAGGAGGAGGGCAATGGCCAAAAGGGGGAAAAACCGGATCATCATAGTGTGTGTGTGGGTAGGGTACGGGGGCTTCCCGGGGTTTCCCTCCTCTTTTAAGCAGGAAAAGTACCCGGACACCGTGCAAAACCGGGTTGCAACTAAGCCCGTTCGGGCATTTCCGTCAAGAGTGAGCTGTCGTGAATTTGGCGCTCTCTCGTTGCTAAAAGGGGGTGGGTACTGCTATGAAGAAGGAGGGGCCGCTCCGGTTGCCCCAGTTTTTTGCTATGCCTACTTACGAATACGAGTGCCCGAAGTGTGGAAAAGGCTTTGAAATCTTTCAATCCATGAAAGATGAGCCTCTGACCAAATGCCCCCAGAAGGGGTGCCGTGGCAAGGTCAAGCGGCTCATTGGCACCGGCGCGGGGTTGCTTTTCAAGGGCTCAGGCTTTTACATTACCGACTATCGCTCCAGCGGCTATAAAGAGGCGGCCAAGAAAGATGCCACCCCCGCCGCAAGCCCTGCCCCGGCCAAGGAGTCCAAGCCTGCGGCCCCCGCAGCCAAGCCCAAGCCCAAACCGTAAACGCCCCCCCTTTTTTCCTATGGCTCTCCCCACCATTGCCTGCAAGGAGTGCGGCCACACCAACGAAGGTGAGCGCCTTTTTTGCCACGAGTGCGGCTCCAAGCTCGACCGCGCCGGAGTCGTCGCCCACCAGCACGAGAAAGAGAAGAAAGCCGGCTCCCCCGAGCAGGTGCAAGAGCGGGTACGCCGGGTAATGCGCCCTGAAAGCCGCTTTATGCACGGCTTCTTTAAAAGCGCGGGGCGCACCCTTTCGCTCTCGGCGCTTACCGCGCTGCTGGCTGCCGCGCTCCTGCCGCCGCGCAACCTGCCCGAGGCAAAGGCGGATGATGTCTATAGCGACGCCCCGCGCGCCGCGCTGGAGATGGCGGCTATTTCGAGGATGCCGTTTGAGCGCCAGATCACCCAGGAGGAGATCAACAGCTACCTCAAAAGCAGCGTTCGCCTCAAGACCACCGGCCCGCTGGAAAATATCCTGAAGTTTGACCGCGTCTTTACCATTCTGGAAGAAGGGAGCCTGCGGGTTGTCCTCCAGAAGTCCGTCTCGGGCTTGCCGATTTACGCTGGGGCGGCTTTTGGGCTCAAAGCAGGCGGCAGCGAGCTGGAGGTGACTCCGCAGGGGATGAATATCGGGCGGCTGAACCTCCCGGCCTCCGTCCTCGGCTACGCCAAAGGGATTTTTGACCCCGTGTGGGATTCGTTGAAGACCGAGCGCGAGCGGATGAACGCCATCGGTGGGGTGGAGATCCGCAAAGGCGCCCTCATCCTGCGTTCCAAGGCGGCTGTTGCGGCTCCGGCCCCCTCTGTGGCACCGGCACCGGCCCCCGCACCATGAAGCGGCTTTGGCTAGCCGTTGCGCTTGCCAGCTGCCTGCCGGCAGCAGGGGCTCTGGGGGGGAACCCCACGCTCGTACCCGGGTATGCGCAGCGTAGTATCAGCAGCTCGCGCCAGTTCATCATCTACTGCCCGGATGTCCGGGTGCGCCTGGCCGTTACCGGCTTTGTGGAGACGGCCAAGAGCGCCGTGCTGGAAACGCTTGGGCTGGCCGATAGCTGGAAGCTGCCGATCGTCGTCAACCTCCAGCCCGCCGCCACCGCAGACCCCCACCGCCCGGCCTCGCAGTTTTACTTCATCACGACGGATGACGGGACGAAGATCGAAGTCGAAGTGGCGCTGCGCGAGGGCGACCTCAAGGCCGCGCGCTTTCCGCAGCAGATCATCCGCGCCGTGCTCACCGAGATCGCCTACCGCACGCGCATCCCCGAAGGAGGGGCACGCTACGAACCGCCACCCGCGTGGCTGGTGGAGGCCATTGCCGAGCGGCTGCATGCGCGCGTCTCCGGGCAGGCACCCCATGCCGCGCTCTTTCGCCAGCTTATCGAAACGGGCAAGCTCCCCAAAGTCAGCGACTTTCTGGAGAGCAACACCGAGGTGATGGACAATACCTCGCGCACCCTTTACGCCGCCTGCTCATGGAGCCTTGTAGAGATGCTGACCGAGCTGCCGGGCGGGCGTGCCTCGCTGGCCCGGCTGGTGCGCGGCCTTCCCGATGCCGGGGCCAGCTCCGTGGGCCGCCTGCTTGCCGCCTACCCAAGCCTTGGGGGGAATGAGGCCGCTCTGGAAAAGTGGTGGACGCTGGGCCTCGCCCGCTTCTCTGCGGCAGACCGCTTCCTCGCCCTGAGCGTAGAAGAGACCAACAACCGCCTCGCCCCTTTGCTCACCTTTGAAGTGGTGACCAACCCGAAGAAAGGTACCAAGACGCGCTTTGGCTTCGCCGAGTACCGCGAGTTTGTGAAACTCAAGAGCGCGCGGCCTGTCCTCCTTTCCCGCGCGGTCGATTTTGCCATGCTCCTGCCTTCGGCTCACCCGCTCATGCGGCCGGTGGTGGTGGAGTACCAGCGGCTGGCCAACGAGCTGGCGCTCGGCAACGCCAAGGGATCTGCGCAGTCCCTCGAAGAAGTGGAGCACTACCGGGGGTTGATCGTCGAGCGGATGGGCCGCATTACCGATTATCTGAACTGGTTTGAAGCCACCCAGATGCCCGGTTTGAGCGGCGCGTTTGACGACTACCTCAAAGCCGCCCGCGCCGCCGAAAGCGCCGCCCCCATGCGTCGTAACGACCCTCTCACCCGCTACATCGACCAGGTGGAGCGGGAGTTTCAGTAAACGCTTCACGATTACGACGTCGAGCTGCCCCCGGAGAGGATGCCAGCGAAGCGTGAATTGTAGGCCGTCTCTGTGAGACGGCAGTCCAACTCCATGGCGTTTCACAGAAACGCCCTACCATTTCCAACCCTCGCACCGAATCTTCAAAAACGCCCTACCCCTGCTGCCGCTGGCCGATTTGCTTCTTCATCTGAGCCAGGCACTTGGGGCAGACGCTGTGGGTAAGGTCCGCCCCCGTGGAGGTTTTGAGGTACGACTCGATCTGGTGCCAGTAGTCGCGATCATCCCGCACGCTCTTGCAGTACATGCAGATGGGGAGCAGCTCCTGGAGGCGGCGAATATCCTCAAGCGCCTGCTCAAGATCCGCCACCTTGCGCGCCAGCGTCCGCTCGAGATCGACCACCCGCTGGCCCACTTTGAGGCGGGCGCGCAGCTCATCGGGGTCAAACGGTTTGATCACATAGTCGTCCGCCCCTGCATCCAGCCCGGCGGCCACCTCTTCCTTCTGGCTCTTGGCCGTGAGCAGGAGCAGGTAGACGTAAGGGCGGTTTTTGCGGGCGCGTACGCGCTGGCAGACTTCCACCCCGTCCATCTTAGGCATCATCCAATCGAGAATGGCGATGGGTGGGGCGTTGTCTGAATCCAGAATATCCAACGCGCTTGCCCCGTCTTCGGCGGTAATAACGTCGAAACCCCAGTTGACCAGGTTGCGCTCCAGCAGGTGGCGGGAAACGTAGTGGTCTTCTGCGATCAGGATGCGGTGGGCGTCGGAACTCATGTGCCTTGGGTAGCTGGGGAAGAAGCCTGCCCTACCGGGCGCGGTTTCGCAAGCTCCGGAAGCTGGGGCGCACCCCCCTCCTTCCTCTGATTCGGCTTGGCGTTTTTCCCTGATTGGGTTTTTCTTGCAAGCGTCCTTCTTTTTATAGCGATGAAAGTTTCCGACCTGCGCGGCATTCTTCAATACATCCCCCGCTTCCGGGAGCGCATCTTTGTCGTGGCGATAGATGGCGACGTCATCGCTTCGGAAAATTTCGGCAACCTGCTGCTGGATATCGCGGTGCTCCGCTCGCTTAATATCCGCATCATCCTCGTCCACGGGGCGGGGGCACAGGTAGCGCAGCTCGCGGCGCAGCGGGGCGTCACACTCTCCAATGCCGACGGTACCGGCATTACCGATGAGCCGACGCTGCGCGTCTCCATCGACGCCGCCGTGCGGCTGACCAACGAAGTCATGCAGGGGTTGACGGCGGTGGACCTCCGCGCCGCGTATGCCAACCTCATCATCGCCCACCCCTATGGCATCCGGGGCGGCGTGGATTACCTGCACACCGGCAAAGTCGAGCGGGTCGATACGCATGCGCTGCGGCTCTTGCTTAATGAGGGGATCATCCCCGTCATCCCGCCCATTGGCTTTGATGGCGAGGGCAAAACCTTTCGGGTGAATTCCGATAGCATCGCCTTTGAAGTTGCCGATGCCATGCGCGCCGCCAAAGTGCTCTACCTCTTTTCGCAGGATGGGCTCGTGCTTGAGGAAGAGCTTGTGCCGCAGCTTTCCGTCGCGCAGGCGGAGGAAGCCCTCAAACGCAACCGGCTTAACCCCAACCTCGCCTCCAAGCTGGAGTACGGTGCGCGGGCGTGCCGCAGCAGCATCCCGAGGGTGCACCTGATCAATGGGTTGATCAACGAAGCGTTGCTGAGCGAAGTCTTCTCCCACGAAGGCATCGGCACGATGATCCACTCCAACGAGTACCAGCAGGTGCGCAAAGTCTTTAAAAAGGACGTTCGCGCGGTGATGGATCTCATCCGCCAGAGCATCCACAATGAAGAGCTCATCGGCCGCACCCGGGCCGACATCCTCTCGCGCATCGAGGATTACTGGGTCATGGAGATCGACCGCTCGCTCGTCGCCTGCGTGGCGTTGCACCCCTTCCCGGAAGAGCGCAAGGCCGAGCTGGCCTGTCTCTATGTGGATAAAAACAGCGAAGGCCAGGGGTATGGCCGCAAGCTGATGGCCTTTGCCGAAAAGCTCGCCGCCGAGAAGGGGATGGAGGAAATCTTCGCCCTCTCCACCCAGGCGTGTGCCTACTTTCAGCAGAAAGGGGGGTACCACGAAGTCCCCCCCTCATGGCTCCCCGAAGGCCGCCGCGAAAAATACGCCACCAGCAACCGCAACTCCAAGATTTTGGCCAAGCGGCTCGTGCCCGCGCGCAAAGGCCCCGGCAGCGCCTCTGCTTGACCGCGCCTCCCCCTTGGGCAACCCTACTTAATGCCCCTGAAGAACTACGGCGTCCTTAAAGGCCGCCTCAAGGAGCGCCGCCACTCCGGTAAGGGGTGGGCTCATTACCAGCTTCGGCTCGTCGCGGCGGGGGCAGACTACCGGGCCGCCGTAAATGTCCGCTCCATGCTCCACCCCTCCGAGGTGGAGTACCTCGTCGTAAAGCACTTTGAGCACCCGATCACCGACGAGCTTCGGCGGCTGGAGGCTGGCTTCCACCCCCTGCGCAGCCGGCCCGGGGGCAGATCGCTCGACTATATCCGCCTTAACCTCTTCTCGCCTGCGCAGTTTCGCACCCTCCCGTGCGAGGGGCCCGAGTGCGGGGGCGATTTAAACGAAGTCCTCGACCGCGTCTTCCTCCCCGTGCTGCGCGATCCCGCCGCGTGGGTCTACACCTTTGGCGAGCCGTGGGGCCCAGCGCAAGCGACCGACCGCGTCTTCCGCTTCTTCCCCTCGCGCGGCATCCACGAGGTCCACATGAACCAGGGCAACGACCCGAGCCACTGGGAGCAAGACGCCGTGTGGCAAGACGGAGCCGTCCTCATCGAGCACCCGAGGCGGCAGCACTGGGTCGGCATCTTCCTCAAGTTCCAATCCCAATCGTGGCATACCGATGAAGCCACCGGCCACGCCCTTGCCCCGCCCAAGAGCTACGACCCCTCTGGCCCGCACACCCCGCGCGACCGCTTTGGCGCTCCTCACCCCGATGGCATGGTGCGCATCATCGCCGCCACCGTTTTGAGCGGAAGCGTGCGCGAGGCGCGACGCGGCGGCGAAAGCATCACGCTGGCCAATGTCTGCCCCTTCCCCGTGGAGATCGAAGGGTGGGCGCTTGCCAACCACGAGCGCCGCGAGTGGAAGTTGAAGGGCGAGCTTGCCGTGGGCGAAGTGCGCGAGATCCCGCTCGGCCGCTCCGTCCCCCTCGGGGTAGATGGCGGCATCATCACCCTCCTCAATAAACAAGGGCTCAAGGTGGATGGCGCCAGCTACACCGCCGAGCGTGCCTGCCGCGAGCACGGGCGGCTCCTCTTCGAGCCCACTTTCTTTACCGAAGGCCACCCTCACTACAACGCGGGAAACGGCTCGCCCCCGCCCGCTCCCGCAGCGTAGCCTAGAGCATGTTCGCTTCAATCTGTCGCATGTTTTGCGGCGGCGCGGGCCGCTGCACATCGTTTCGAGCTTGGGCTGTATTAGAAATACAGCCGCGGCGCTCAAAAAGCCGCGCAGCAACCCACGGCGCTCGCAAATCATTGCGACGAATTAAACCGAAAATGCTCTAACCCTCATGTTTACAGGACTTGTTGAAGAAACCGCCCCCCTCCTCGCCCTCGAGCGCACCGCCACCGGCGGCCGCCTGCGGCTGGAAGCCCCCGGCATCGCCCCCGGCACGCAAGTGGGCGACTCCGTAGCCGTAAACGGGTGCTGCCTCACCGTCACCCAGATCGAAGGCGCGCGGCTGGCCTTCGACCTTTTGGGCGAAACCCTCTCGCGCACCAACCTCGGCGAGCTGGAGCCCGGCGCGTTGGTGAATTTGGAGCGCGCCCTCCCCGCCAACGGGCGGCTCGGTGGCCACTTCGTGCAAGGGCATATCGATTGCACCAGCCCCGTCCTCGCCTTCGAGCCCCATGGGGAAGACCGCCGGCTGGAGATCGCACTGCCCGAAGCCTATGCACGCTATGTCGTCGAGAAAGGTTCGCTAGCCGTGGATGGCGTGAGCCTCACCGTGGCAGAAGTGGGCGAGGCAAGCATCGTCCTCTGGATCATCCCCCACACCCTCGCGGCCACCCGCTTGGGGGCCTTGCAGGTAGGCGCGTTGGTCAACTTGGAGTTCGACCTGCTAGCCAAATACCTGGAGCGGCTCCAGCAGGTAGGGAAGGGGTGAGAGCGCCAACCCCCGTTTGCGGTGAAGAATGAAAAAGAAACAGATCTATTCTATGGAAAAAGCCATCAGAGGAGCAATTTGCACACTCTTCATGGTGTTTTCGGTAGATCTGCAAGCATTAGGTTCCAAATTTCCATCGGATACCAAGTGAGCCTGAGCGACTGTTGGAGGCCGAGGTGCGACGTTGGTGGATGTGGGTCCCTCTTCTGCAACGTGTAAAATGAACTATGTTTGATCGCCTTCTATCCTTTGTGTTAACTATTTCTACCTTTGGGCTGTTGATATGGTTGGCAAATAGGAAAAGCCGGAGGACTCATGGTGGACAAATAGTCAGTGCCCCTTTGGTAACTAGGGTTTTTGGCGTTCTTTTGGCTGGAGCTTCCCTCTTTATAGTTTCGCAAATTGCCGAAAATGTTTGGCAAGCGTGCATCGGCTATACGCTTGTTGGCTTTCTCCTGCTGGAATGTCTGAGGGTCCTAAGCACCAAAATAGTGGTTTCAGATCAGGCTATTATTGAAACAAGCATCTTTTCTAGATGCGAAATTCTTTGGTGCGATGTCGAGGCTGTACGATCTTCCCGGATCGACGCAGCTTTCGTGATTTCAAGTCGCTATGGGAGTAAGATAAAGGTGCACTATCTGTTTGCTGGGTCAATCCGCCTTGAAGAGGAAGTGATGCACCGGATAAATAGTCGCGAGAGAGGGTTCGGTCCCTAGTGTTTTTAAGTGATGATGCAGGTGGGGGCGAACCTTGAAACTTGAAATTCTTGAGACAAATTTGACCTCAAATAGGAGTGAATATTCAAGTTTCACGCTTTGATCCCTTTGAGACCCCCTGTTTAAAGTAGGCTTATTTGCATATTGCCTGAGCTTTGTTTTAAGTATTGCATACTGCAATCAAGCGCTGGTTTTGCTTGCAATTTTAAGTCGATTTGCTATTGGGGATAGCGAACCTTATTCCTTCACGTACCTTTATGAAAACCTTCGAAATGAGAAGGGCCCTCTCCTTTGGGCTCGTCGGCATTGGTCTCCTCGTGCTGCCATTGGCGGCTCAAGCGCAGATACTCACCTTTCAAACAACAGTCACAGCTCAACATCTGAGCGATTACCCCGGGGCGGTTGACGCCGGGTACATTGTAGCGGGCGATCAGTACGATGTCATCTTCACGCTGGATGCCTCCATCACTGCGCGGCAACTGACGATTACCGGGTACGAATATCCGACAGGGGGTGTCTTTTCTGCTATGAGGAGCGCAGAGATCAATGCTCGCCCCACCAACCTGGGCACTTTCAATCCGGGGGTCCTTACGGTGGCGCCCTCCTCCTATGTGGAGATCTATAGTATCAATGCCACTCGGTCGGCAGTCTCCTTTGCGTTGGCCTTTGTCGATAAGCCCACGGCAGCGATCTGGTATGAAGATCTCATAGATGCGGAGGTCAAGATGGCGATGGCTTCGATGGAGGGTATCCAGACCACCTTCGAGATCCCTTCGACGGCGGTATCTCTCCTCCAGCCTTTGTCCGATTATCTTCCACTCTCCTCTGCCGCACCGGGGTCAGGGGGCTTCGGGTTCTTTTATAACGACCCCGTTTACTATTTCGAATACAGCGCCACCGTCAATGGGGCGGCCACGCCCTACCATATCCCCGCGCCCGTGCCAGAGCCGGGCGCCATCGGCGTTGCGGTTGCGGGGTTGCTTGGCCTCTTTGCGACTCGGAGCCGCTGGCGGAAGCACAACGGCTAGGGGCTGAAGAACGCCCGCGCTTTGCCCTACCGCACCATCGCCGGGCGGGGGGCTCGCAGGGGTAGGGGGTCTGTCTGGTGGCGGCGGCCTCCGCGTTTGGTGGCTTTGGCCGAGCGGAAGGCCGGGTTGTCCTTCCGGTCGGAGGGAATTCCGGTGGCAATCTCCGTATAAAGCTCCGCCACGCTTTCCAGAATGCGGGTCGGTTGGTAGACTTGGGCGCCCAGGTCCTCCAGCCGCGTTGAGCCGGTGAGGACGAGGTATGCCATCATCCCCACTTCCACCGCGCCGCGAATGTCGGTCTCCAGCGTGTCGCCGATCATCACCACCTCGGAGGGGTGCGCGTTGATCCCCAGCTTGCGTACTGCGCGCATGAACATAAAGGGGTTGGGCTTGCCGAGGTAGTACGCCCGCTGGCCCGTGCTCGCCTCCAGAAACGCGACCGTTGCGCCCGCGCCGGGCCGGGTGGCGGTGGGGGAGACGGGGCACCAGTTGTCCGGATTGGTTGCCACCAGCCGTGCCCCCTTTTCGAGGAGCTGGTGCGCCTTGTTTAGCTTGTCGGCAGCCGGGTTGCCCTCGCCCACGACCACATAGTCCGGGCGGATGCCGTCGCTGGGGATCCCTGCATCTTTGAGCGCGGAAAGCAGCCCTCCTTCACCCAAAACGTAAGCGGTGCGTTGGGGGTGAATGGTGCTTAAAAAGTCCGCCGTATTCATGGCAGACGTATAGAAATGGCGGGGCGTGAGGTTGGGGATGCCGAGGTGCCGGAGCTTGACGACCAGATCCTCCGGCGTGGGGGCGGAGTTGTTGGTCAGGAAGAGAAAGGGGATGCTCTTCTCCCGAAACTCCGCGATCAGCTCCCGGGCGCCTTCGATAAGGTGGTCTTCACGATAGACGACCCCATCCATATCCAGAATATAACCTTTTTCAGACATAATAGGTGTGGCCGGGGGGAGCACGCCGCCCCCTTTAGCAAGTGGAGTGCCAACGCCAGTTTACTCTAGAGATCCCTCCAGCTTCAGAGGTGGAACGCTTCTTTTTGGCCAGTAAGGTGGCCGTTTTTAGCCAAACGCCTGCATACCCCAACTTCCGGGTTGAGCTATCGGCCCGGGGGGCGCACAATCGGCGCGAGCTTCGTTTTTCCCTCTTATGGACATCGTTACCCAACTCTCTGTTTTCCTCGTCAACGAACCCGGCACGCTGGCAGATGTGTGCGATGAGCTGGCCCGCGCCAATATCAACATCTACGGGCTCACGATCTCCGACACGGTAGACCATGCGGTGGTGCGCCTCGTGGTTTCCGATACCCAGCGCGCGCTCCACCTTTTTGAAGAGCGCGGCGTGCTGGTGGTCGAGAATGACGTGATCATGTTTGATAACTCGAACAAGCCGGGTGCGCTCTCCGCCATCGCGCGGAAGTTGAGCAAGGCGAAGATCAACATCGACTACGCTTACCTCGCCACGAGCCCCTCCAGCCGCAAGGGGCTGCTCATCCTGCGCGTGGGGAACCCGAAGAAGGCACTCACGATCCTCACGGCCACGCAGGACGCATGACGCCCTTCCGCGTCTGGCAGGGAGAGCCTTACCCGCTTGGGGCGACATGGCGCGGAGACGGGGTAAACTTTGCCCTCTATTCGGAACATGCGACAGGGGTAGACCTCTGTCTTTTTGATCGTGCGGATGCCCCCCGCGAGACGGTGCGCATCCGGATGACGGAGCAGACCGACCAGGTCTGGCACGTCTTTTTGCCCGATGTCCGGCCTGGCCAGCTCTATGGCTACCGGGTCTATGGCCCGTACCGGCCGGAAGCGGGGCTGCGCTTTAATGCCGCGAAGCTGGTGGTAGACCCATATGCCCGTGCCTTGGCCGGCCCGGAAATCTGGACGGACGAACACTACGCCTTCAACCCCGAGGCCGGGCAGGAAGACCTCGTATGCGACTACCGCGATAACGCCTGGGCCGTGCCCAAAGCCGTGGTGGTCGACCCAGAGTTTGACTGGGGGGTCGATGCCCCGCCACGCAGGCCGCTGGCCGAGTCCGTCATCTACGAAGTGCACGTGCGCGGCTTCTCCATGCAGTGCCCGGAGATTCCCGAAGCCCTGCGCGGCAGCTACGCGGCGCTGGGCAGCCCCTTTGCGGTGGAGTACTTCCGCAAGCTCGGCGTCACCGCCGTGGAGTTGCTCCCCATCCACCAGCATCTGGATGATGCGGCGCTGGTCGAGCGCGGGCTCGTCAACTACTGGGGGTATAACACCCTCGGCTACTTTGCTCCGGAGGCGCGCTACAGCTCCAGCGGCGTGCTGGGCGAGCAGGTGCGGGAGTTTAAGGAAATGGTCAAGGCCCTGCACGCGGCAGGGTTGGAGGTCATCCTGGACGTTGTCTACAACCACACCGGAGAGGGGAGCTACCTTGGGCCCACCTTCTCCTTCCGGGGTATTGATAACCTTGCCTACTACCGGCTCACCCCCGAGGCCCCCCGCTTTTATACCGACTACACCGGGTGTGGGAATACCCTCAATGTCATGCACCCGCGCGTGCTCCAGCTGATCATGGATTCGCTGCGCTACTGGGTGAGCGAGATGCATGTGGACGGCTTCCGGTTTGACCTCGCCTCCACCCTCGCGCGGGAGGCCCACGCCGTCAGCAAACTCTCCGCGTTTTTTGACATCATCCACCAAGACCCCGTTCTCTCCCGCGTGAAGCTCATCGCCGAGCCGTGGGACGTGGGCGAGGGCGGCTACCAGGTGGGAAACTTCCCCATCCTCTGGGCCGAGTGGAATGGCAAATATCGCGACGCCGTGCGCGCCTTCTGGAAGGGGGATGAAGGGCAAGTGCGCGACATCGCCTACCGCCTCGCCGGTAGCCCGGATCTTTACCAGACCACCGGCAAGCGCCCATATGCGAGCATCAACTTCGTCACTTCTCACGACGGATTTACGCTGGTAGACCTCGTTAGCTACAACGACAAGCACAACCTCGCCAACGGAGAGGAAAACCGGGATGGCGATAGCCACAACCTCTCGTGGAACTGCGGTGTCGAAGGCCCGAGCGAAGACCCGGCCATCCGCACCCTGCGCGCCCGGCAGCGGCGCAACTTCATGGCCACCCTCCTGCTAAGCCAAGGCGTGCCGATGCTTGCGGCGGGCGATGAGTTTGGCCGCACCCAGCAGGGGAATAACAACGCCTACTGCCAGGATAACCCGGTGAGCTGGCTCTCGTGGGAGCGGAGCGAAGAGGAAGCCGCTTTCCAGCAGTATGTGGCGGGGCTCATCGCCCTGCGCGAGCGGCACCCAATCTTCCGGCGGCCCAAATTCTTCCAGGGGCGGCGCATCTACGGCTCGGGCGTCAAAGACATCATGTGGTTTACCCTTCAGGGTACGGAGATGGACGATGCCGAGTGGAGCCACGCCTTTGCCCGCAGCTTGGGAATGATGCTCAGTGGAGACACGATCGACGTGCGCGACCCACAGGGCCAGCCGATCCGGGATGATACCTTCCTGCTTTTGCTTAACGCCCACTTCGAGCCGCTCCCTTTCACCCTCCCCGGGCGCAAGGAAGTCGTTTGGGAAGAAGTGCTCGATACCCGGCTGGAGGCCGGCTTCCCCGACCACGCGCAGACTTGGCGCGCTGGCGAGCAGCTCATGGCCGAGGGGCGCTCCCTCATCCTCCTGCGCCTCTGTACCGGCACCCATGCCGGAGCGCGCAACGAACCTGCAAATGGCAGTGGGTAGGAAAAATGACCTATAGGCTGGCAAGGTTGTTGCTATAAAATCGAGGGTTTGGGTTTGACCCCGAGGCCCCAGGCAGGGTATTGCTTAACCCATGTTTACCGAACTCCAGCGTCGGGCGGAGCCTCCGGTAAGCCAGGCTGCGCCGGGTGCCGCCTCTCAAGCGGCCTCCAACCCTTGGCGGCGTTATCGCCGTCGGCCCGTGGTTGTGGGCCTGCCGGGGTTCGTGCTGACGTTGCTTGGGTGTTTATCCATCGGAGGCGCGCCGTTTCTGCTCATTCTAGAGCAGATTAACGCTGGGCCATCTAGTGCACGCGAGCCGCTACCGTGGATGTTGCTTGGCGCGCAGGTGGGTGTCTCGCTGGTGCTGATCTTGCTGGGAGCATGCATCCTGCGTGGGCGCAACTGGGCGCGGTGGGTGTATGCTTTCTTCGGATTGGGTGTTGTGGGAGCTGTGGCGGTATTCTTTTCGCCGCTCTATGCGGTGCCCGGGTTGGCGCTTTACCTTGCGTTGCTGGTACCGCTCTTCCGCCGCCGGGCCACCCATTTCTTTGGGGAGTAGTGGTGCGGCAGCGTCGTGGAGGGGCGACTTATCCGCCTCTTCGCGGGAGACTCCGCGAAGAGGCTTTGCTCCGAATAAGCCGGAGATCCCGGCATAACAGTCCGTGTCGTCGGCACGGTTGGGCGTGGTAACGAAAGCGGGCTCTCAGCGCTGGCTACCTGCCACGGCGCGGCGGCCCGTGGGCGAGTGGCGGAAAGAACCCGCCTTCGTGTAGGAGTAGTTGACGAGGTATTCATCCGCCCCCGTACGCGAGGCTGGCACCGGGCGGCTGAGGTTCGTCGGGTCGAGCACCCACCACTGGCCGTTGTGGTGCCACATCAGCCAGGCGTGGCTGATCCGTGAGTTGCGGTGGGCCTTGCCGATCACGTAGCGGACGCTCGGGTCATTCATCTCCCGGGCCATCCAGAGCGACTTGGCCTTGCAATCTCCCGCGCGGCGCGCCTCGGTGATGTGGGGCGGCGTGGCGAGGTAGGGCGTATCGAAAACGTATTCAAACGAGTACGCCTTGCGCAGCAGCGCCGCCACCCGCTCCATGCTCGGCTTCTGGCCATTGAGCCGCTGGAGCACCGTCTCCACTGGCCGCATGTACGGATCATACGGCGTGCTGGCGGGGCGGGCGTTGGAGAGAACAGGCGCGGCATACAGCGCCGGGGCCGCGAGCAGCGCGGCGGCGAGGAAGGGCAGGAGTGGTTTCATCAAGAAGTCTGCAAGGGTGTTTATCGTAGTGTTAAATAGGGGTTTCCCCTACGGTGCTGGTGCGATAAACTCGATGCAAACTTCAGGGATGCAACCGGTTTTTTACTCCGGGCCGATTGGCCGGAAGTGTGGGTAGGCGCAAATGAGGCTTCTCAAATGCTGGAAAGCTGCTTTGCTGATGCGCCGAATGTTGAAACTCCGGAACCGCCTTCTCGCGCTTTTCTGCCTGTTGGTGTTTATTGGCTTTGGCTTCCTTTTCTTCCGTACCTGGGTGGTGCAGAAGCCATTTGGCGTCATTATTTTTATCAATGACGGCCTCTCCACCAACACCCTGGCCGCCGCGCGGATGTACGATGGCGGGGCCGACCGCAGGCTTGAGGCCGAGCGCTTCCCCCGGCTTGCGCTGGTGGGCAACCGCGCACACGACTACGCCGTGCCGGATGAAGCCGCCGCCGCCACCGCCATTGCCACCGGCGTGCGCAGCAGCCACCGGGCGATCTCCGTAGACCCCAAGGGGGCCGCACTCGAGTCGCTACTCGCCTTGGCTCGCAAGTCGGGCCGGGCCACCGGGTTGGTCACCACCGGCAACCTTACCGACCCCACCCCCGCCGCCTTTTATGCCCACACGGCCGATGCCCGCGACACCGCCGCGCTCGCCGAGCAGTATCTCAATGCCGAGCCGGTCGATATTGTGCTCGGTGGCGGCCTCGCCGCCTTCACCCCTGAAAACAAAGGGGGCCACCGCAAAGACGGGCGCGACCTCTGGCTGGAGCTGCGAGGCAAAGGGTACACCCTCGTGCGCACCAAAGCCGAGCTGGAGAATACCCCGGCCTTCCTGAGCGGCCCTGTCACCGGGCTTTTTGCCGAAGGGGCGCTCCCTTTCTCCTCGCAGGTCGAGAGCGGCAGCCAGCAGCCGACGCTCTCCGACATGGTGCGCCGGGCCATCGAGTTTTTGCAGACCAACCCGGGGGGGTACTTCCTGGTGGTTGATTGCGCGCTTGTCACCCGCGCGGCGGAGCAGAACCTCGGCGAGGCCGTCCTCTCCGAAACGGTTGATTTTGACCGCGCCCTGGCTCTTGCGCGCGAGTACGCGGGCGAGAAAGCGCTCGTCGTCGCCGTCGGCAAGCGGGATGTTGGCGGCCTCTCGCTCAATGGTGCCCCCTTGCGGACGGACCATGGCGTCTCCCTCCTCGGGCGCAATGCCAGCGGCCAGCCCGCGCTTACCTGGGCCACGGGCCCCAACGCCCAGCCGGTAGCCACCGCCGCCCCGGCAGATGGCTCGGCCCCCCCGCGCATGGTGGAGGTAAGCAACCCGGTGGAGCCCGCTGCCTTTGGTGTACCGGTGGCATTACCCACCAGCCGCGACATGATCTTCGTCGGCAGCGGCCCGGGGTCGGAGCCGATCTCCGGGTTTTTGCAGAATACGGATGTCTTCCGCATCCTGCGCGAGCAGTTGTAGCGCGGGCAGCAAAACGGCTCCGGGCCATTTGGGTAAGCCGGGAGCCGGAGTTGCGAGGGGAGAGCGAGGCTAAAACACCACCGCCGCGCGCAGGCCGACGACGAGCGCATTGGCATACTCTTTGGACGCCCCGGGCTGGATGATCCATTGCACATCGGGCTGGAGCGTCATCCACGGGGTGAGCTGGCACTGGTAAGTCAGCTCCACTGCCACTTCGCTGCGCGCGGGGCGGCTGCTCTCCGAAGCTTGCTTCGCCCCGGAGGAGAGGCACCCGCATGCCACGGCAAGGCCCAGCGTATCGTCCGCGCGCGAGGCAAAGAGGCCCCGCCACGTAAGCCCCGTATCGGCATAAAAGGCGAAGAGGTTATGGTTCCCCGGGCTGCCGCCCGCGCGGGCAAACCAGCCAAGCCCAGCCTCAGCCTCCGGGTCGGGCCGCCAGAGAGTCTGGTCGATCACGCCGTAGAAGCCATAGTTCCCCGAGTGGGTGCGGGTGGCATCGGCAAGATCGGCAAAGCGGCCCGTATGGTGCCAGCCGCCGAGCTTGAGCTGGCCGGGGCGGCCCTCCGGGCTCCAGCGTAGCTGCACCTCATTGAGCCAGAGCCACCCATTATCCCCCCCGAGGTGCCAGCGGGTGCCGGTGCGGTTGGCCGTGTCTTCATACGGGTTGCCTTGGTAGATCGCGCTCTGGAGCGTGAGCCACGAGGTCGGCGCAACGGCCAGACGCGCGCCGGGTGTGCCTTTGGGAAAGGCGGGGCCGACGTTGGGCAAGTTCCCCGAAAGGAAGGGGGGCCAGCCAAACGCCGCGTTGAGAAAGAGCGCCCCATGGTCGCTCCCGGCAAACTCGGCATCCGCCGCGAGCTGCCCCACCCGCAGCGAGAGCGGCCCCACCACTTGCTGGAACCATAGCTCGTAGAGGTAGAGCGAGTTGTAGGCCACGGCGTTGCTCACCGTAAAGTGGTTGCCCACGTTCTGCGCCGAGAGGTCGCGCCCGAGTGGGGCAAACCAGCTATTGTGAAGCGTGGCCCCTTGCCAGCCGGCCAGCGTTTCAAGGTCGACCTCGACGCCGAAGTTGAAGAGCACGTTGGCCGTGGCGCCCGGGCGCATGCCGCCCGTGGGGTTGCCCCACGCTTCGGCGCTCAGGCCACCGAAGAAATCGACGCCGTGGGAGAGGAGCGTGTCGCGTGCGCCAAACCAACTGCCGGTGGCGTGGTCCCACGTGGGCCAAGCGCCATCGTCGCGCGAGGTGCGGCCAAGGCTTTCTTCTGCGAGGATGCGCTCCGGCGGCGTCTGGCCGCCGGGGGTGGGGGCATCGTGCGCGTGCAAGGTGCCCGCCGCGCAAAGGAGGAGAAGTCGTTTCATTCCGTCGCAGAGCTACTTGAGGGCGTTGATGAGGGTGGTCATATTGTAGCGCACCATCCCTTCATAAGTGCCGGTGTCGAAGCCCTCCTTCATTTCGCCCGGGGTGCCCATGGCGTCGGAGAAAAGCTCGCCGCCGATGCGCACCTTGGCGTCTTCCGATACGCGGCGGATGGCGGCCGGGTTCACGCTCGTTTCCACAAAGATCGCCTTCACCCCCTGCTGGCGGATGAAATCGACCAGAGACGCCATGTCCGAGAGGCCCGCCTCCGATACCGTGGAGACCCCTTGCAGGCCCACCACCTTGAAGCCGTAGGCCCGGCCAAAGTAGTTGTACGCATCATGGCTGGTGACAAGGATGCGCTGCTTCTCGGGGAGCTGCCCCGCCATCTCGCGGCACCAGGCATCGAGCTTCGCGAGCCGTTCTTTGAGGTCGGCGCCGTTCTTTTCGTAAGTGGCTTTGCCTTCGGGGTCTACCTCACTGAGCCCGGCGACGATAGTCGGCACCGTCTCGGCCCAGAGGCCGACATCAAACCAAAGGTGTGGGTCGTAGTGCCCCTCAAACTCGGCGGGCTCCAGCAGGCGCCCTTCTGGTACGCTCTCGGTGGTGGCGTAGACTTTGCGCCCCGTGCGCGCCAGCCGGGCAAAGAGATCGCCCATGCGCCCCTCAAGCATCAGGCCGCTGTAGAAGATCGCGTCGGCCTTGGAGAGCCGGGCCGCGTCGGAGGCTGTGGGCTTGTAGAGGTGGGGGTCTACGCCCGGGCCCATCAAGGTTTCAACGGTTACGCGGTCGCCGCCGACTTGGGCAACAAGGTCGGCCACCATGCCGATGGTCGCCACGGCTTTGACCCGCTCTCGGGCAAAAGCCGGTGCTGCCACAGCCAGCACGGTAAGAAGCGCCAGCACGGCGCGGAGGAAGGAGTTCGCTTTCATGGAGATCCTGGATTTTTTTAGGTTCGGTTTCGATCAGTTGTTTGTAATCCAAATTGTAGCATGTGCTAAATTTGTGAGGCGAAGCTACGCGGATTCGGTTTTCGCTGTCAACCGCATTTGTGTCGGGAAGTTTCGTTTTTTCCATCACCCAGAAGGAAAGTGCGCCATTGACCACTGCGCCGGGCCGATGCCAATCTCCCCCCGTCTTCTTCAAACGGGCTTCCCCAAGCCCCAGCCGCCTTTTTTTCCACGTCCAGAATGAACCTGCCCAACCAGCTCACTGTCTCTCGCTTCTTTCTGACGATCGGCTTCGTGGTCGCCATGAGCACCGGGTGGCGCGGCGGGTATACGGTTGCGCTGGTGCTCTTCGTTCTGGCGGCCATCACCGACTATGCGGATGGCAAGATCGCCCGGAAGTACGGGTTGATCACCGATTTCGGCAAGCTCATGGACCCGCTGGTCGACAAAATCATGGTCGCCGGGGCGTTTATTTGTTTGATCCCCGCCGTCCCCGAAGTGCTGCCTCCATGGGCGGTGGTGGTCATTATCAGCCGGGAGTTCCTCATCACCGGGTTGCGGTTGCTGGCGGTTTCCAAAGGGGTGGTGCTTCCGGCGGAGTCGATCGGCAAGCACAAGACCGGGTGGCAGATCGTCACGGTCGTCTTTTTTCTCTTCGTCCTATCCGCCCGCGAGTGGGGGGGGCTGGGCCTGCCGCCCGAGTGGTTGGAGGCCAGCCTTGGCTACGCCGGGCGAGGGCTGGTGGCCGTGGCGCTGGGGTTGACCCTCTATTCCGGCCTCGGCTACCTCTGGCGAAATTGGGGGCTCATTAAACCCTGACCCAACCCCTTCCGGGGTATTTTTCGTTTCCCAGAGTGGGTGGAAGGTGTTTTCTTACCTTTCCCCTGCGCAAACTTGGGCCATACTTCTCCCCTATGCCGTTGAAAATCGACCTCCACACCCACTCCTTTTACTCGGGAGATGGCGTGAGCAGCCCGGAGGAGCTTATCGCTTCTGCCCGAGCCCGGGGGTTGCACGGCTTCGCGCTGACCGACCATAACACCTGCGAAGGGGTGGAGTATTTGATGGACGAAGGCTTCATCCGCCCCGATGGCGAGCCGGTGGATGGGTTCCTCATCATCCCCGGCGTGGAGGTTTCGACTGCGGAAGGGCATTTGCTTTGTTTGGGGGCGATGTTGCCCGACCTGAAGGGCCGCCCCGCGCGGGAGGTTTGCCAGGCGATCCACGAAGCCGGGGGGCTTGCGATCCCGCCGCACCCGTATGATCTGTTTCGCGCGGGCATCCGCGAAGACACCCTCGATACCCTGGAGATCGACGCACTGGAGGTCTTTAACGCGGCCAACACCTTCAAGCGCTTTAACGAGCGTGCCTTGGAGTACGCGCAGCGGCGCGGCCTGCCGATGACTTCCGCCAGCGATGCCCACCACCACACGGCCATTGGCACCGCCTTTACCGAACTGGCGACCGAAGAGTTTAACCTCGCCGGGGTGCTCGCGCAGGTGACGGGGCAAAACCGGCTCCACCGGCAATACCTGACCGCGCGAGATAGCCTGCGCAAAACGTGGAACAACTGGCTACGCCTCAAGCGCCGCCGCCCCGCGCGCAAAGCGAGAGTGTAGGGCAAACGCCGCGCACGGGGGGGGATTGTAGGGCGTCTCTGTGAGACGCCATGGGGTTGGACCGCCGTTTCACCGAAACGGCCTACAGGTTGCCGCGGCGCGGGGGGATTGTAGGGCGTCTCTGCGAGACGCCATGGGGTTGGACCGCCGTTTCACCGAAACGGCCTGCAATGCTTCCAGCGGATCTGATCAGTACCCCGGGTCGCCCGCGACGAGGTGGATCACGCCCGCCGGGTCGCTGATGAAGAAGCCATCGAAATCCTCCGGGAGCGCCTCGATCTCGTCGCGCCGGGCTACGCCGTGGTTTTTGAGGTAGCGCGCGGCGGCTTCGGTATCGTTGGTCTCCAGCTCCAGCCAGACATCGGTCTTGGAGAGCTGGGGCGCTTTATCCACCCAAAGCCGCATCGGCCCAAACTGGAAGATGCACCCCTCGGGCTCTTCCTCCACCAGCGGGAGGCCGAGGGTATCGCGGTAGAATGCGATCGTCGCCGGGTAAAGATGCAGGGGCACCTTGACGGCGATGTTGATACCGCCGGAGAAGCTCGGGTTGGAAATGTTGGCTACCATAAGTCTTCTTTAAGCATGCGTCGGTTTGCTGCCACAGGGAAGCAGGAAAAGCCCGTGTGAAGATTCGCACGGGCGCGGCCCCCCGGCCCCCATGGCTACTGCCGGGCGCGGATCGCTTCGTTGATCTCGGCGATCAACGCCGGGCCCCGGTAGATGAAGCCGGTGTAGAGCTGGAGCAGGGCCGCCCCGGCATCCAGCTTCTCCAGGGCATCCGCGGCGCTGAAGATGCCGCCCACGGCGATGACGGGTAATGCCGTGCGCGTGGTGATAAAGCGGAGGATCTCGGTGGAGCGGGCGCGCAGCGGCTTGCCGGAGAGGCCCCCCTGTTCATCCCAACCCGAAGGCAGGGCCGAGTGGTCGAGCGTGGTGTTGGTGGCGATGAGCCCGGCAAGCCCATGCTCGGTGGCAAGAGCGAGGATCTCCTCCACCTGTGAGAACTCAAGGTCGGGCGCGATTTTGAGCAACAACGGCTTGGGCTCGGGCTTGGCGCGGTTGGCAGCCTGTACGCTGCGCAGAAGGGTATCCAGCTCCTCCCGGCCTTGCAGAGAGCGCAGCCCCGGGGTGTTGGGGGAACTGACGTTGAGGACGAAGTAATCTCCCAGCGGAAAGAGCCGCTCAAAGGATTGGAGGTAATCTGCCGTGGCTTCCTCCAGCGGGGTGATCTTCGACTTCCCAAGGTTTAACCCCACGGGAATGCTCGGCCACCGGCCCGTTGGCTTGAGCGCTTCAAGCCGCTGGGCGACGGCTTCCACGCCCTCATTGTTAAACCCCATGCGGTTGATAATGCCGCCGATCTCCGGGTAGCGGAAGAGGCGGGGGCGAGGGTTGCCCGGCTGCGCATGGGCGGTGATGGTGCCTGCCTCCACGAAGCCAAACCCAAGCGCCTGCCACGCGGGCAGGACGATGGCGTTTTTATCAAACCCTGCCGCGAGGCCGACCGGGTTGGGGAAGCGGAGGCCAAAGAGCGTGCGCTCCAAGGCTGCATCCGCCACAGGGGGGCGCAACGGCAGGCGGGAAAGGAGGCGCAGCCCCGCGAGGGCAAGGTGGTGGCTCGTCTCAGGCTCCAGCTCAAAGAGGGCGGGGCGCAGGAGGTGGTCGTAAAGGGTGGCGGGAATCACTGCCGTGTTATCCAACGGAAGGGGTGGCCGCGTGAAGCGCTTTTTCATCCTCGGCGATCCATTCGCGCACAGCGGCCTTGCGCGGGTGGAAGCTGTAGGCGGCAGTGGCGAGGTGCTTGTTGATGCGGCGCAGGCTGTCGATAAAGTCAATATAGACCAGCGCGGAATCAACCCGATCCGGGTCGGGCCGCAAGGTCTGGTAGTGCGTCTTCTTCTCCACCGAGCACCAAGCGGAGATCTCCTCCTTGGTGCCGATGAGGCCGATGGCGGCTTCCGCATCGCGCGTGGCAAGGAGGGAGAGCACGCGGTCAAACTGGCCGACGGTTTTCTGGTAGAGCATGGCGAGGGAGTCTTCCTCCTCATCGCCCAGTACGCGCCCGGCCTGCGCCTGCCGGATGGCTACGGGGCAGAGCTCTTTTTCCAGAATGTCGCCCACCGACTCCAACTCGCCCGAGAAGCTCAGGAGGGTGAAGCGCCAGCGCGTCTCAGTCTCATTGAGCCCTTCCGTGATCTGGCTCAGGTAAACGGCGAGCTGCTGGTTGAGGCGGTCCACCGTGTCGTCCCTCCGGGTCACTTCCCGGAGGGCGGCGACATCGCGCCGGGCCCGGGCGCTCCAGAAATCTTCCAGCATGGAGCGGACTTCATCCGTCATCCGCAGCACTTCGCGGGTGGCCTGCACGAGCGCCACCGAGGGGGTGCTCAGCGCTTCGGTATCGAGGAAGCTTTCTTTATGAGGCGAGGCCACCGGCGCGGGCGGCTCGGGCACGAGCCAACGACGCGCGATGCCGAGCAGGGGGTTCAAAATCGGCAACGCCACGAGCCCGGCCAGGACGTTAAAGGCCGTGTGCGAGAGGGCAAGCTGGCTGGGCAGCGGGATGGCCCCGCCTTCCTGGAAGAAGGCCGTCGTGGGCCCTATCAGCAGGAGCGGCACCGCTACGATGAGCTTCGCAAGCAAGTTGGCAAAGCCGAGCCGCCGCCCCTCGCGCTGCTGCCACGAGACGATGAGCGAGGTAATCCCCAGCCCGAGGTTGGTCCCCACGATCCAGACCACAAAGAGCGAGATCGGCAGCACCCCGCCCTGTGCCAGCCCGATACCGAGGCCAACGGTGGCGGTGGAGCTTTGCAGGAGCACGCCGAGTGTCGCCGCCGCAAGGCAGAGGAGCCAGGGGAAGCGGTCCAACACATGGAAGAGGGCCGCAAGATCCGCGTCTTTGCTGATGCCCGCGGCGGCTTCTTCCAGAAATGTCATCGCCAGGAAAACAAAGCCAAACGCCAGTAAACACTGGCCGACGCCACGCACCTTCTCCCCCGAGCAGAACTGGAAGGCGACCACGCCAAAGAAGAGGAGGAGCCCCGAGAGGCTCCCTACATCCAACGCAACGATGTTGGCGAGGATGGTGAGGCCGATATTGGCCCCGAGCAGGAGGGCAAGCATGCGGTCTGTCCGCACGGAGCCGCTGGCCATGATGTGGTTGATCAGTACCGCCAGCCCCGTGGAGGAGGGGGCCACCGCCCCGGTGGCCACGCCCGCCGCCATGGCACGGGCAGGGGTGCGCGCTGCTTTTTCCAGCCAGACGGCGATTTTGCCTCCGAAAAGGCGGTCAAACCCCTTTCGCAGAAAGCGGACACCAAACGTGATGAGGGCCAGCCCCCCCATTAACTGGACCAAAAGCATCCTTCAGTTTGAAACAAACCGCCCTCCGAGGGCAAGCCTTTTGCGTTTACCAGGCAAAGGAAGGGGAAAAACGCACCTTTATGAGGGCTGCCCCTTTTTTGTGTTGGAGCCGCACGCAGGGGCAGACTACAAATTACGCTCATTTTTTCTCATGAGAACTTCGCTGGTCAATGCCTTTAACGCCGAGCTGCTGGAAGAAAACTACCAACGCTGGAAGCTCGATCCGGCGTCTGTCGATTCCGTTTGGTCTGCCTTTTTCGAAGGGTTTGAGCTGGGGCATGTGCAGTCGGGCCATGCGGCCGCCGGGGCGGCCACGGCTACGGCCGATGGGGAGCTACCGCTCCAAACCCGGGTCGAGGGGCTTGTCTACGCCTACCGCACGCTGGGCCACACCATCGCCCGCCTTGATCCTCTGAGCACCACGCGCCCCGAGCAGCCGCTCCTTAGCCTGCGTGAGCTTGGCTTCAGCGAGAAAGACCTCGATATCACCGTCTCCTCCAAGTTTTTCAAAGGCGGGCAGGCCATGCCGCTCAAGCAGATGATCGCCGAGCTGGAGGCCATCTATACCGACACCATCGGTGCGGAGTTCATGCACATCCAGAACCCGTATGTGCGCAACTGGGTTCGCGACCGCATTGAGAACCGGCCCGCGCCCGGCTCCCTCTCTGTAGAGGAGCAGAAGGCGATCCTCACCGAGCTTCTGGAGACAGAGAGCTTCGAGCGCTTCCTGCACACCCGCTACGTCGGGCAGAAGCGCTTCTCGGTAGAGGGTGGCGAGTCGTTGATGGTCATCCTTGATACGCTCCTGCAGCTTTCTCCGGCGCGCGGCGTCAAAGAGATCGCCATGGGCATGGCCCACCGGGGGCGCTTGGCGGTGCTGACGAACTTCGTCAACAAATCGCTCAAAACGCTCTTCACCCAGTTTTCGGAAAACTACATCCCCGACCTCGTGGCGGGAGATGGCGACGTCAAATACCACCTCGGCTACGAGACCAAGCGCAAGACACAATCCGGCGAAGAGGTGGAAGTACGCCTCGCGGCCAACCCGAGCCACCTGGAAGCCGTCAACCCGGTCGTGCAGGGGATGGCGCGTGCCCGCCAGCGGGTGCATAACGATACCGTGGAGCGCGCCTCCGTCCTCCCGGTGCTCGTGCATGGCGACGCCGCCTTTGCCGGGCAGGGGATCGTGGCTGAAGTGCTCAACCTCTCCCAGCTCCACGGCTACACCGTGGGGGGGACGATCCACATCATCGTCAACAACCAGATCGGCTTCACCACCCTGCCTGCCGACGCGCGCTCCTCGCAGTATGCGACGGACGTCGCCAAGATGATCGAAGCGCCGATCTTCCACGTCAATGGGGATGACCCGATCGCCGTCCGCCTCGTCACCGAGATCGCGTACGACTTCCGCCAGCAGTTCAAGCGCGACGTGGTGATCGACATGTACTGTTACCGCCGCCACGGCCACAACGAGGCCGAGGAGCCGCTCTTCACCCAGCCCGCGCTTTACAAGACGATCAGCAAGCACCCTTCCGTGGGCAAGCTCTTCTCGCAACGGCTCGTGGAGTCCGGCGTGCTCACCGCCGAAGAGGCCGACGCGCTCGATGACGAGTACGAGAGCCGCCTTGAGGCCACGCTGGCGGAAGTCCGCGCTGCCGAGAAGGAGCAGAAGAAGACCAAATTCTCCGGCTCCACCGCCATCTTCCAGCCTTCTTACTCGCATGAGGTGGTCGACACCACCGTCTGCAAGGAAGAGCTCGACCAGATCGTTGCCAAGCTCACCACCACGCCCGAGGGCTTTAACGTCCTGCCCAAGGTCAAGCGCACGGTGCTCGACCGCCGCGCCAAAGCGCATGCCGACGGCGGGCCTTACGACTGGTCGTTTGCCGAGGCGCTCGCCTTTGGCTCCCTGCTTGTGGAGGGCACGCCGGTGCGCCTCTCCGGGCAGGATAGCCGCCGTGGCACCTTCAGCCAGCGGCACTCCGTCGTTTACGACACCGACACGCGGGACCGCTACATCCCCCTCCAGCACCTCTCGGAGAAGCAGGAGCGCTTCTGCGTCTACAACTCGCTCCTCTCGGAAGCGGCGGTGCTCGGGTTTGACTACGGCTACTCGCTCCACTACCCCTCCATGCTCTGCCTCTGGGAGGCCCAGTTTGGCGATTTCGCCAACGGCGCGCAGGTCATTATTGACCAGTTTATCAGCTCCGCAGAGTCCAAATGGCAGCGCCCGAGCGGTATCGTCCTCCTCCTGCCGCACGGCTACGAGGGGCAGGGCCCCGAGCACTCCAGCGCACGTCTGGAGCGTTTCTTGCAGCTTTGCGCTGAAGACAACATCCAGGTGGCCAACCTCACTACCCCGGCGCAGTACTTCCACATCCTGCGTCGGCAGATGAAGCGCAACTTCCGCAAGCCGCTCGTCATCATGACGCCCAAGAGCCTCCTGCGCGCCGAGCGGTGCGTCTCGGAGATCAAAGACTTCACCGAAGGCCGCTTCCACGAGATCCTCCCCGCGCCGCTCGCTGGCAAGCCGACGGAAGTGCAGCGCATCATCTTCTGCTCCGGCAAAGTCTACTACGACCTCCTCGCCGAGCAGGAGGCCTCCAAGCGCAAAGACGCCGCCATTATTCGCGTCGAGCAGCTCTACCCGCTGCACGAAGCGGCCATCAAAGAAGCCGTGGCCCCCTTCACCAAGGCGAAGAAATTCGTCTGGGCACAGGAAGAGCCGCAAAACATGGGGTCGTGGAGCTTTATCGAGCCGCGCCTGCGCGCCCTCTTTAATAACGCCCCGATCATCTACGCCGGGCGCGATGCCGGGGCCAGCCCTGCGGTGGGCGCGCTCGCTGTTCACAAAATCGAGCAGCGGCAGCTTGTCGAAGACGCCTTCAACCTCTAATACCCTTTCTCATCAATATAAAGTCTTCTTATTTCAGAGAAATGGTCTAAATTTCCACCCCCCGTTTTCCCATCCATCCCCAACCCACATCCATGAGCACCGAAGTCAAAATTCCCGCGGCTGGCGAGTCGATCACCAGCGGCCTCCTCTCCACCTGGCATAAACAGGATGGTGAGGCCGTCGTAGCGGGCGACGCCCTTCTCACCCTCGAAACGGACAAGGTTTCCACCGAGATCGTCGCCGAAACGGCAGGCGTTCTCAAAATTCTCGTACCGGAGGGAGAGGAAGTCAAAATCGGTGCCGTCGTGGGGTTGATCGAAGGGGGGGCAGCCGCTGCCCCCGCCAAGGAAGCCAAAGCCGCCCCGGCCAAGAAGGAGGCCAAAGAAGAAGCCAAAGCGCCCGAGCCGAAGGCCGCCCCGGTGCCTACCCCGGCTCCAGTAGCTCCGGCAGCCCCCACCCCGAGCTTTGCAGCGCCCGCCGCCGCCCCGGCCCCCAAAGCCGTGGAGAAACCGGCCGAGCCCGCTTCCAGCGAAGGCCGCTTTACGCGCAAGAAAATGTCGCCCCTGCGCCGCAAGATCGCCGCGCAGCTCGTCATGGCCCAGCAGACGGCCGCCATGCTCACCACCTTCAACGAGGCGGATATGAGCGCCGTCATGAGCCTGCGCAAGCGGATGCAGGACTCCTTCACCAAGCAGTACGATGTAAAGCTCGGCTTCATGTCGTTCTTCATCAAAGCCGTGGTCAAGGCGCTCAAGTCCGTCCCCGGCATCAACAGCCGGATTGATGGGGAAGACGTCATCACCAACCATTATTTCGACATCGGCGTCGCCGTCGGTACCGAGCGCGGCCTCATCGTCCCCGTCCTTCGCGATGCGGACCAGAAGAGCTTCGCCGACCTTGAGAAAGACCTCATCGCCTATGCCACCAAAGCGCGCGAAGGGAAAATCAAGGTCGAAGACCTGCAAGGCGGCGTCTTCACCATCTCCAACGGCGGCGTCTACGGCTCGCTGTTGAGCACCCCGATCTTGAACCCGCCGCAGAGCGGCATCCTCGGGTTGCACAAGATCCAGGACCGCCCCGTGGCGGTGAATGGGCAAGTCGTCATCCGCCCGATGATGAACCTCGCCCTGAGCTACGACCACCGCGTGGTGGATGGCAAAGAAGCCGTCACCTTCCTGGTGAAAGTCAAAGAGTGTATCGAAGACCCGATGCGCCTGATGCTCGATTTGTAAGCACCACTTTAACCTTTATCACGGGCGGGGGAGTTACGATTCCTCCGCCCGTTTTTTCTAATGCGAATGTTCCCCCCATTCCCCTGTGTCGTCGCTCTGGTACTTGCCTGGGGGCTCTCCCCCACGGTTGCCTTTGCCCAGAAGGCGCGGATCGTCAAAGCCGATCGCAAGACACTGGCCAGCCACTTCACCTTTCAGGAGCGGGGCGAGGAGATCGTGCTGGGCAATCGCCACGTTACCTACACCTTCCGCAAAGACCGGGGTGGAGCGCTGAGTGCGGTCGCCCTGGTGGGCGGACCTGCGTGGCACCTGCCCGGCGGAGCGCTTGAAGGCGCATGGAAAACCGAGTGGGAAGATGCCACCCAAGAGCAAACCGCCACCCCATTGGTAGGCGGCGAGTACCGCCCCGGGGCCAAAGAAGCCGTGCTCACCCTCCACGCCGCTGCCCCACAGGGCGAGTGGCGGCATGAGATCCGCCTTGGGGCCGAGGGGGCGCATCTCCACCTGTGCACCTCCTGGCGCAACACCACCGGGCAGGCGCGGCGGGTGCAAGCGTTTCACTACGTTCTCTCCGGCATCGCCATCGGCGGGGCGGTGGAGGGGAACCGCTACCTCTACCCGCCCACGTGGCTTCACTACATGGCCGGGCCGATCTCCGAAGCCACCCCGGAGGCGATGGAGCAGCGCTACGTCTACGGCTGGGCGCAGCCGGTGGAGAAGATGATGCTCCCGTACGCCCTCATCCACCAAGAGCCGGGCGGCGGCGCGCTGGGGCTCGCCGCGGTGCAGAGCACGGCCAAGGGGTATGTGGGCGCGCTTCACGAAGGTGGGGCCGGGCAGCTTGCGGGGCGTTTTTACACCTTTCGGCAGGTGCCTGCAGGCGGAGAGCTTGCCAGCGGCGAAGTCTGGCTGCGGCCCGAGCGCGGTGGCAAAGTGGCCGCCATGGAGGGGATGCGCGCCCTGCTCATGGCAGAGGCCGGGTTCCGCGCCATGGAGGGGACGCCCAAGGATCTGAAAGATCTCGTCATCGTCTGGGACGGCGTACCCGGCTTCCGCGCCAAAACATTTGATGACCTTGCCGCCAAGCTCGCCCCGCTGAAGGAGGCCGGAGTCAGCGGGATGATCGTGGGCGGCAAAGTCTGGCACTGCCCCGCCACCGGGCAGGGCGAGGGGACGATCTTCGATTACATCCCCATTCCGCAACACGGGCGCATCGAGCCCGCGCCCGACCTTGGCGGGCCCGAGGGGTTCCGCCGCCTCATCGCGCAGGCGCATTCGCTGGGGATGAAGCTCTTTACCTGGGGCCCGGCCTCCATGGCGGGGGTTGCCCGCCAATCCCCCGAAGCCACCGCCGAGCCGGATTGGTGGATCTACAAGGAAGACGGCTCCTTTAACGATTGGTACCACTTCATGGCACCGGCCAACCCGGCGGCCCCCGGGTGGCGGCGCTTCTTTGTCGAAAATGTCGGGCGGCTCCTTGGCGAGTACCGGTTTGACGGCGTATGGCTCGACTCCACCTGGCAAGACCACGGGCTCAACCACCGCTCTGCAACGGGGTGGCTCGGCGAGCCCAACGGCGCAAAGCTCGGGCTGGTGGAGGAGATTGCCACTGCCGCGCGCGCCGCGCACCCGCAAGCGCTCATCATGGCCGAGGGGGCGGGGGCCGAGCTTTACCGCCGGGTGGATGTGGCGTACCTGCAGGTCCACGGCATCTGGCCCGCCCTTGCCCCGGAGCGGATGCAGGAGTTTCTGGAAGCGCAGGAGCTTTGCCGCCTGCCCGGCGTGCGCCCCTTTGGGCAGGTGGAGCTGGGGCTCGGCTTTTATGGCGAGCTTAAAGACCCGGCCTCCCGGGCGCTGGCGCAGGAACACGCCGAGAGCTGGGTGGCCAAGACCTTTCTGGTCAGCACGCTGGAGCGGGTGCCCGTCTATTTTGGGATGAACGGGGTGATCGACCCGCCCATCCACAACCTCCCCGCGCTCAACCCCACGGCCGAGCGGTGGTTCTCCGTCTTCAAGCGCATCAACCACCTGCGCGCCCGGCACCTGGAGCTGCGCGAGGGGGCCACGCGGTTTGACCTCATGGCCACCGCCGCCCCGGCCTCGCTCATCCACTACGTACGGGAAAACAGGGCCGAGCGCTCCTACCTGCTCCTCAATGCCGGGAAGGCTGCCACCACCGCGCGCTTCACCTTCACCCCTGCTGCCGGGCTGGAGCCGCGCCGCGCCTACCGTTTGCGCAACCTCATGGCCGAGCCGGAAGCAAGCGCGCCGATAGTTCGCACCGGGGCCGAGTGGCTGCGCGAGGGCGTCTCCCTCCCGCTGGAGGGGTATGAAGGCGCGGTCCTCAAGCTTGAGCCGGTGAGCCCATAAGAACCGCTTCGGTGGCGGTTTCACGGAGTTTTCCGTCTGGTTCGTGGAGAATGCGTTGCCATGCCCCCCCGGAGCAAGGTACGCGAGAGGACGTCTGCACGCACCTTAGACAAGCGTACGCTCCTTTTCTCCCCCCTCGCTCCCGGCGGTGCACGTCTTCCGCCGGGTAGGGAGGGGGGTGTTTTGGCTTTCATTCGGGCGGGGAAAGCGTGAATCTCCGGCAAGTGGTGGTAGGCGGGGTATCTCTAAACGACCTCAGAGATACTCTCCCTGGTATGCCTCCTGCCCCCCGCTTCATGAAGCTTCCGCACCTGTTTCTTTGGTTTGCCTGCTGGCTTACGCTCCCGAGTGGAGCGGGGGCGGCCGAGGAGAAAATCGTCCTCCAGCTCAAGTGGAAGCACCAGTTCCAGTTTGCCGGGTACTATGCGGCGATCGAAAAAGGGTACTACCGCGAGGCCGGGCTGGAGGTCGAGCTTCTGGAAGCCGTCCCCGGGCAAGACCCGGTGGAGGCCGTGCTCCACGGGCGGGCGCAGTTTGGCATCAGCACCTCAAACCTCGTCATCCAGCGGGCGCTGGGGGAGCCCGTGGTGGTGCTGGCGGTGATCTACCAGCACTCGCCGTTTGTCGTGCTAACGGCGGTGCAATCGGGCATTCGCGATATCCACGAAGTGGCCAAGCACCCGTTGATGATGGAGCCCGACGCCGGGGAGCTCCTCGCGTATTTCAAAAACGAAGGGGTCGACCCCGCCTCGCTCCAGCTCATCCCGCATACGTTTAACGCGCTCGACCTCCTGCACACCAAGAGCGGTGCCATGTCGGCCTACTCGACGGATGAGCCCTTCCACCTCAAGGCGGCCGGGGTGGAGTACCTCGTCTTTACCCCCCGGGCCAGCGGGATCGACTTTTACGGAGACAACCTCTTTACCACCGAGGCCCACCTCGCCAGCCACCCGGAGCAGACGCGCGCCTTCGTCGCCGCCAGCCTGCGCGGGTGGGAGTATGCCATGGCCCACCCGGAGGAGATCGTGGAGGTGATTTTAAGCAAATACTCCAAAGACAAAACCCGCGAGCAACTCCTCTTTGAGGCGCAGGAGAGTGCCCGCCTCATCCACCCCGAGTTGATCGAGATCGGCTACATCAACCCCGGGCGTTGGCAGAGCATCGTGCAAACCTACAAGGATTTGGGGATGATCGAGGAGTCTTTTTCGATGGAAGGGTTCCTCCTTGAAGGAGAGCGCCCGCTCGATCTGCGCTGGCTCTACTGGCTTGGTGGCGGCTCGCTGGCCGTGGGGGCCGGGGCGTTTGGGTGGTCGCTATTGGTGGCGCGGATGAACCGGCGGCTGCGTTCGGAAGTGGAGGCCCGCACCCGTGCCGAGCAGGAGGCCCGCTCCCAGAGCGAAGCCAAGACGCGCCTGCTGGCCACGTTGGCGCACGAAGTCCGCTCACCGCTCTCGGGCGTCATCGGCGCGTTGGATTGCTACCGCTACCGCGAAGACGAGCAAGGGCGGCAGGAGATGGTGGATGCCGCCGAGGCCTCCGCCACCAGCCTCCTGCAAATGTTGGATAACCTGCTCAACCACTCGCGCATGGAGAGCGGCTCCGTAGAGCTGGATGCCGCCCCCTTCTCCCCCCGCGCGCTCGTGGCCGAGATGGAGCAGCTCTTCCGCGCCGCGGTGATCCTCAATGCAGTGGAGCTGAAGGTGGAGATCGCCCCCGGCGTCCCTGAAAAGGTGGTGGCAGATGTCACCCTGGTGCGGCAGATCCTCTCCAACCTGATTTCCAACGCCGTGAAGTTCAGCGGTGGCGGCCTGCTTCGGCTCGGCGTGGAGGCCGATGCGCCGGGTGCCGGGCGGCGGCAGCTCCGCTTCCGCGTGGCCGATAGTGGCCCCGGGCTCACCCCGGAGGCAATGGGGCGCATCTTCGAGCCGTACCGGCAGGCAGATGCGAGCATCGCCCGGCGCTACGGCGGCAGCGGGCTGGGGCTCGCCATCTCCTCGCAGTTTGCGCGGTTGCTGGGCGGGGAGATCACGGTGGAGAGCCGGCCGGGCGAGGGGGCGGCGTTTACCTTCCAGATCACCGCAGAGGAGGGCCCGCAGATCACCGGGTTTTAGGATTCCTACGGCCCAATAGGTTGCCCGCGAAGCATGAATTGTAGGCCGTCTCTGTGAGACGGCAATCCAACCCCGTGGCGTCTCACAGAGACGCCCTACAATTTACCACTTACGCACCGAACCGGCAAATCATCCAACGCTGTAATAGCGTTACCCAGAGATCATCCCCGTCTCGTGGAAGATCTCCCGCAGGCGCTCGGTGGCGGTGCGGCCCAGCTCCAGCGGGGCGGAAAGGCCGCGTAGCCAGAGGCGGCTGAAGTTGCGCGCGAGCCGCTCCGCGCGCTCCACCCGCTCGAGGTTGATGAGGAGCGAGCGGTCCAACCGCGCAAAAGGGGGGTGCGGCAAGAGCGCTTCCAGCTCGCCAAGCGAGCCGCCGATAAGAAGGGAGAGCCCGTCGGCACAAGTCACCCGGGTGAAGTTTCCCTCTGCCGCCAGCAGCACCAGCCGCGAGACGAGCACGAGATGGGTCTGCGCGCCCGAGCGCAGGCAGATGCGGTCTTCCCGGCGGTAGGGGCTTTGGGGGGCCGAGCCGGGGAAGAAAAGGTTTTCCAACCGCCGCGCCGTGACTTCAAAGCGCGGCGGGGCCACCGGTTTTACCAGATAATCCACCGCATCGACCGCAAAGGCCTCCGGCCCGTGGTTGGGCGAGGAGGTTACAAACACCACCCGGGGCGGCTGCTCGAGAAGGTGCAAGAGCTCGAAGCCGGTCGCCGAGCCAAGGCAGATATCGAGAAAAAGCACCTGCGGGCATTCCCGGCGGACGACTTCGAGCCCGGCCTCCAGCGTATCGGCCTCGCCCACCAGCGCGAGGCTCGGGTGCCGGGAAATCTGCGCGCGCATGGCCTGCCGTTCGATCGGCGAATCATCCACAATAACGGCCCCGATTTTTTTCATTCGTCGTCCAAAGCTTTGATGTCACCGATCAACTCCGCGAGCCTCGCCCCTTTGGGGGTGAGGGTATATTCCGTGCGAGGGGGGACTTCCGGGAAGCTCCGCTTTTCCAAAAGCGCATAGTCAGTCAGCTTGCGAAGGCGTTCGGAGAGGACTTTGGTGGAAATGCCGGCGATCTCGCGCTCCAGCGCGCCGGGGCGGTTGATGCCGCGCTCCACCGCTTTGAGCACGGAAACCGACCATTTGCAGCCGATGACTTCTTCCAGACAGCGGTAGCCGGTTCGCGTGGAAAGTTTTTTATCCATGACGTTGAGCAATTTACACCGTTTGGTGCCCCCCTTACCGGAAAGTGCCCTCTGCCCGTGGAGTGGGAGATGGCGTACCTTCGCAAGTGTACCCGATATCACACCGGGTGCGACAAGCTAACCATAAACCGGAGAAATTGACTATGTCCAAAGTCCTCTTTTACCACGCAGGCTGCCCCGTCTGTGTCGAAGCCGAACAAAAACTCGCGCAGGCGTTTGACCCCGCGCGGTACCAGGTAGAGATCGTCCACCTCGGAAATGAGAAAGGCCGCGTCGCCGAGGCCGAGGGGTATGGGGTGAAGTCGGTACCCGCCATTGTGCTCGATGGGGTGCCGCTGCACATCAACTTCGGCGCAGACTTGAGCGTCCTCAAGTAGCCACCCTGTCGCCCCTTCCCCGCCGGCCTCTGTGCGGGGGAGGGGCGTTTTGTTTTTTCCCGCCCATGGGCAAAGGGTTGAACGCCGGGCCACGCAGTGCCATACTGGGAGGCTACGCTGTGAAATCGCCCAACCCTTCTGCCGCCCGGCTCGCCTGGGCCCACCAGCTCTGCCACGATAAAGGCATCCGCAAAACGCGCGCGCGCGATGCGCTGCTCGACCAGCTCTCCCAAGGCGGCCCCCAATCGTGGAAGGCTCTTAGCGAAGCAGAAGCCCTCAAGGAGCTTTGCAACCCGAGCACGGTCTTTCGCCTGCTGGTGCGCCTTGAGGAGGCGGGGCTGGTGCGCCGCATCACCGTGCGGGAGAAGCCGCCTTTCTTCGCCCTCGAAGCCCCGGGCGAGCATCATCACGATTATGTGATCTGTACGAGCTGCGCCTCCATCCAAAGCCTGCATATCCTCTGCCCGGGTAGCCGCCTGGAGAAGCAGCTTGAGGAGGAGCTCGGCTTTCGCGGGCTGCACCACGAGTTCTCCTTCTACGGCCTCTGCAAAGCGTGCGCCACGGTGGCGTCTTAGGCCCCACGGGTTATGGAACTGCCGCTTCGCCGTCCGCTCGCGGCGCAGGTGGCGCTCTACCTGCGCGAGCAGATCGCCGCCGGAGAGTGGCGCGAGGCCCTCCCTTCCGAGCGCGCGCTTGCGGCCCGTTGCCGCGTGAGCCGCACCGTCATTCGTGCTGCGCTGGAGGTGCTTCGCAAAGAGAAGCTGCTGGTAGGGGGGCGGCTGCGCCCGCTTTCGGCCGCCTGGCGCAAAGTCACCTCGCGCCGGGTGGTGCACTTGCTCAACTCCGTGCCGCTGGAGGAAGCCGCCTCCGGCAACGTGCTGGAGCTCGACCACTTGCGCGAGACGCTCTATGCCGACGGCTACCGCGTGGAGTGGCTCTCCAGCCGGAGGGTGGATTGGAGCCACCCCGGGGCGTACCTCGAGCGGCTCGCCCGGCAGACGCGCAGCGATTGCTGGGTGCTCAGCTCGCCCTCGCACGCGGTGCAGCGTTGGTTCCAAAAGCGGGGGCTCCCCGCCATCCTTTCAGGCACGCCTTACCCGGGCATCCGCTTCCCCTTTGTGGATGCCGACTGGCCGAGCGTGGCGCGCCACCTCGCGGGCGTCATCTCCACAAGCGGGCACCGGCGCGTGGCCGTGCTCTGCCACCAGGAGGAGCGCGCGGGAGACCACCTCTTCCACCAAACCTTGGCGGAGACGCTTGCGCGGCAGGCCCCCGAGGTGGCTCTCAAGCTTTGCCGCCACCCGGCAGATGCAGCGGGCGCATTGCGCGCGGTACGGCGGCTCGTGCGTGGCGCGGGGGGGCCCACGCTGGTGGTGGCCTCCAACGTGGAGAATGCGATGAGCGCCTTCTCGGTACTCCTCCAGGAGGGGCTTGCCATCCCGCGAGATATCTCGCTCCTGCTGCGCCATGCCACGCCGCTGTTTGAGCGGCTCCACCCTGCGCCCACCGGGTATTGGTTTGACCCCGGGCAGGCCGCCAAAGCGCTCGCGGGGGCCGTGCGCACCTTGGTGGAGTGCGGGCCGGGGGCGGTGGCCTCCACGCATTTGGAGGCGGAATTTCGCAAAGGCGAGACAGTGCGGCGGCTGCGCGTGGTCTAGAAAAAGACCATGGCTCTTCGGTGGCAGTGGGAGAAGGGGCGGGCGTACGCTTTCGCCTCATGACCCCGCTGCCCAGCCCGCTTTGCGAAGCCGACCGCACCTTGTTGGCCTCCTACCACCGCTTCCTCCCTTCGGAGGTTTTCGACATCCACGCGCACTTGTATGACCCCGACCACTTTGGGCCCGGGGCATGGGCTGCCTTTCAGCCGCTGGGGAGGCTGGGTTGCGCGGAGCACCGCGCCTACCTGCGACGCTCCATGCCCGGGTGTGCTACGGTACATGGCCTCTACTTCGGCCTCCCCGAGCGCACAGGCGAGCGGGTGGCCATCAATGCCGAGGTGGCGTGGGAGGTCGCCTCGGGTGGCTCGCCCTTGAGCCGTGCGCTCCTGCTGGCTTCGCCCGAGGATGCGCCCGACACCGTGGCCACCGCGCTGCGCGGGGGGCGCTACGTGGGGCTCAAGGTCTACCACTGCTACGCGCCCCGCCCCGATACGCAGCACGCCCGGGTGGAGGAGTATGCCCCCGGGTGGATGTGGGAGCTACTGGAGGAGACGCGCGGCATCCTCATGCTCCACCTCGTGTGCGACGGAGCGCTGGCCGATGCCGATAACCAGCGCGACTTGCGCCACCTCTGCCGCCGCTACCCAAACGTGCGCCTCATCCTCGCCCACGTGGCGCGCTCCTTCAACTACCGCACCGTCCGCAAAGGGCTCGCCTCCATCGCGGATCTCGATAACGCCTTTATCGACACCTCGGCCATCTGCGAGGCCGAGACCTTCCGCACCGCCCTGCGGATGCTCGGGCCGCGCCGCATCCTCTGGGGCTCGGACTTCCCTGTGAGCGAGCTGCGCGGCCGATGCGTGACGATGGGCCAAGCCTTCTACTGGCTCCACCCCGAGACAACGGCAGCCCCGCCTTCGGCCCGCGCGAGCCACTTTCCACTGGTCGGCATGGAGTCGCTGGTGACCTTGTGCGAAGCGGCGGAGGATTGCGGGCTGACAGAGGGCGACATGGCCGATCTCTTCCTCCACAACGCCCTGCGCACGCTCGCCCCGCACCTGCCGGAAAGCGCCGTGCCCACCGAGCCCAGCGGCCCGGAGCTTTGGAGCGCGGCGCGGGCCGTCATCTCCGGCGGCACGGGGCTGCTCTCCAAACGCGCCGAGATGTTCGACCCCCGCGCCTGGCCCACCTGCTTTTCGCGAGCGCGCGGGTGCGACGTGTGGGATATGGCCGGGCGTCGCTACGCCGATTTTGCCGGGGGCATCGGCGCGGTTTTCCTCGGCTATGGCGACGAGGCGGTGGATGCCGCCGTGCGCCGCCGCATCTTGCTGGGCAACTACGCCTCGCTCGTCAACCCGCAGGAGCGCGTGCTTGCCGAGCGGCTGCTGGCGCTTCATCCGTGGGCAGGCAAGGTGCGCTATGCGCGAGGCGGGGGCGAGGCCATGGCTGTGGCGGTGCGCATCGCACGCGCGGCCACCGGGCGCAGCGGGGTCGTCTTCTGCGGCTACCACGGGTGGCACGATTGGTACCTCGCCGCGAACCTGGGCGACTGCACCGCGCTCGATGGCCACCTTCTCCCCGGGCTCAACCCCAAGGGCGTCCCGCGCGAGCTGGCCGGTACGAGCACCCCTTTTGTTTATAACGACCTGGCTTCGCTCAAGGCCGCCATCGCCCGGCACGAGGGGAACCTCGCCGCCGTGGTCATGGAGCCGATGCGCTCGCAGTGGCCGCATGGTCGGTTTTTGGAGCAAGCCGCCGCCCTCTGCCGCGCGGCGGGAGCGGTCTGGGTGGTCGACGAGATCACCGCCGGGCTTCGCTTTGGCACCCCCGGCGCGCTGGCGCGGCTCGGCGCGGAGCCGGACCTCGCGGTCTACGCCAAGGCATTTGGCAACGGCTACCCCTTTGGCGCCGTGGTGGGGCGCGAGGCGGTCATGGCCGGGGCCGATGAGAGCTTCATCTCCTCCAGCTATTGGACCGATGGCATCGGCACCGCCGCCGCGCTCGCCGTGCTGGAGCAGGTGGAGAAAACCGGCGCTTCCCAAGTGGTGTGGAAGCAGGGCGAGCGGATGCAGCGGGCGATGCGCGAGATCGCCGCGCGCCACCCGGCGTGCGCCTTTACTGTGGGGGGGATGCCCGCCTCGCCCTCCACCACCTTTGCCCTCGGAGCCGACGCCCCGCTGGCCAAGGCGCTCTACCCGCGCAAAATGGCCGCGCGCGGCTACCTCGTGGGCGGGGTCTGCTACCTGATGCTGGCGCATGGGGAGGGGGTGATCTCCCGGTTCCTGGAGGTTCTCGACGAAGTGCTCGGCGAGCTTGCGGAGGCGATCTCCCACGGGCGGCTGGAGGCAGAGGCCGGGGTGCCCCGCCAAGAGGCCGGGTTTGTGCGGTTGGCTTGAGCCTCTTACAGGGAAGCTACCGCCCCTTGCCGCCGGGCGGTGCAAGGTTTGCCTTGCAATCCGGGCCAAGGCACCGGAACGTCATGGCCCGCGCACCCGGGCCTGTTTGGAAGGCACCGGGGGCCACCCCTTTTTTCCCGAATGTTGTTTTTCCGATTCTTCGGCCGCACAGCGCTCTCGCTCTTCCAGTACCTTGGCACCCTCCTCTTCCTTGCGATGGAGGCGGGCCACTCCATCGTGCGCGTACCGATCCGCTGGCGGCTCGTGCTCCGGCAGGTGCTGGAGGTGGGGTACCGCTCGCAGATGGTCGTCATGGTCACCGGGGCGTTTACCGGGGCCGTCTTTGGCGCGCAGACGTACTTTCAGTTTCACCGCCTTTCCATGGATACCGCGGTGGGCGCGGTGGTGGCTGTCTCGATGTTCCGCGAGCTGGGGCCGGTGCTCACGGGCCTCATGGTGGCGGGGCGCGTGGGGGCCGCCATGTCTGCCGAGATCGGTACCATGAAGGTGACCGAGCAGATCGACGCCCTGCGCGCGCTGGGAGTCCATCCGATCGATTACCTCGTCGTTCCCCGGCTGCTGGCGATGATGTTCTCCATGCCGCTGCTGGTGGCCGAGTGCGTGGGGCTGGGCATCGTGGCGGGGCAGTTTGTGGCTGTCAACCTGCTGGGCGTCTCACGCGTCTACTATGTGGATTACATGCTCAAATTCACCGGCGCGCGCGACATCAAGATGGCGCTTACCAAGGCGTTCGTCTTTGGCATTTTGATCGTCTTTATCTCCTGTAACGAGGGGCTCAAAGCGCGGGAAGGGGCCGTGGGCGTGGGCCGGGCGACGACAGAGGCGGTCGTCATCGGTTCGCTGGCGATCCTGATCAGCAACTTCTTCCTCACCATGGTGCTCAACATCCTTTATCCCGCAGGAGTTTAGTGTCTATGCCGAACACTGCCATGATCTCTGTGGTTGACCTCAAAAAGGAGTTCAACGGCCAGCAGGTGCTGCGAGGCATCAGCCTCGAAGTTGCGGCGGGCGAGACGCTCGTCATCATCGGGCGCAGCGGCGGCGGCAAGAGCGTGTTGCTCAAGCATCTGGTCGGCTTGCTCACCCCCACCTCCGGGCAGGTGCGTATTGATGGGCAAGCCCTCACCGGGCTTACCGAGCGCGAGCTGCTCGTCATCCGCAAAAACGTCGGCATGATGTTCCAGAGCGGCGCATTGTTTGACTCGATGACCGTGCAGGAAAACGTCGCCTTCCCCCTGCGAGAAGCGGGCGAGCGAGATGTCGCCCTCATCCGCCGCAAGGTGGATGAAGCCCTCTCCGTGGTCGACCTCTCCGGGCATGAAGACAAGATGCCCGTGAACCTCTCCGGCGGCATGAAGAAGCGGGTGGCGCTGGCGCGCGTCATCATCAACCACCCCTCCTGCATCCTCTATGATGAGCCGACTGCCGGGCTCGACCCCGTGGTTTCCGACCAGATCGACCACCTCATTCGCCGCTTGCAAAAGCGCTTTGGGGTGACATCCATTGTCATCACCCACGATATGAAGAGCGCCGCCTACATTGCCGACAAGATCGCCTACATCCACGAAGGGGCGATCTATTTCTACGGCACTCCGGCGGAGCTGATGGCCTCTACCGACCCGTTAATTGAAGACTTCGTCCACGGCCGTTCCCACGAAACGGATGATTGATACCCCATGAGCACTGAAACCACCCGTCTGGAAACCCGCGTTGGCATTTTCGTATTTCTTGGTCTGCTGGCCATCGCCATCATGGCCGTGCAGTTTGGCCGCCTCGGGCAGGGGCTGAGCAAGGTTTACGAGCTCACCCTCATCTTTGATAATGCGAGCGGGTTGCTCAAAAACTCCGACGTCCAGCTCGCCGGTGCCGTCGTGGGCCGGGTGCTTGCCAAGCCCGCCACCACACCCGGGCGCTTTGGCACGGTGACGGTGAAGGTGGCCATCCAGGAATCGATCAAAATCCCCCGGGGGTGCACGTTTGAGATTGGCAGCTCCGGCCTGTTGGGCGACCGCTTTGTGGCCATTTCGCTCCCCGAAGGTTTTGACTACAAGACTTACAACCCCAACGACCCGAAGGAGGCCATTCAGCCCGGCGAGACGATCGAAGGCACCAAGCCGCCCCCCGGTATGGACGCGCTGACCCGCAAGGGCGACGAAGCGATGGAGAAGCTCAACGCCAACCTGGATGAGCTTAAAATCAGCCTCACCAAGCTTCAGTCCAACCTGCTTAGTGATGAAAACCTCACCAACGTGCGCGACTCCTTTGTGAGTATCCGCACCACGGGCGAGAACTTCGTGGCCGCTTCAGAGAAGATCAACGACGTGTTGGTACGCGCCGAAGGGGCGGTGAATGAGGCTAAAGAGACCATCGCCAGCGCCAAGCAGACGATGACGACCGCCAACCTCGCCGCCGAAGATATCCGCAAAGCGATCTCTGATGCGCGCGAAGCCATTGGTAAGGCCGAGCAGGTGCTCAAAACCGCACAGTCCGGCCCCGGTACCGTGCCGATGCTCCTGAATAACCGGCAGGTGGCCGAGAACCTCGCGGCGTTGATCTCGAACATCCGTCGCCACGGCGTCCTCTTCTACAAAGATAGCGCCCCTCGCGAGGAACAACCCCGCCCCCCCCGCCGCGCCGAGCCGTCGCAGCGGAGGCGGTAGAAAGCCAAGCGCCAAAGCGGTCGGGGGCGACCGCTTTCGCACGAGCTTCCCTCACCACCGCGCAAACCACCCCGGCAGCGCGCAGTCAGCACAATCTCCCCGGCAGCGGGCGGTGGCGTCGTCATAAAGCTGGAGGAGCCCCTGCTCGTACACCGCCCGGCGCAGGAGGCTTGCTGGGAGGGGCTGCTCGCCGAAGAGGCGGCGCTGGGCATCCGCCAGCTTGCGGTTGCCTCCCTCGGCGGGGAGCTTCGCATAGGCGCTCCAGATCTTCGGGTTGGCGGTGATGCCGATGGGGTAAAAGACGTTGGCCAACATGGCAGCCACCCGCGCTTTGCCGATCAGCGCCATCCGCACCTTTGCCGGGGCGGATCGGAGGGTGTAGTGGCGCTCCCAGTGGGGGTGGCTCAGCCGGGTGAAGAAGGCGGCGAGCGCCGTGGCATCCACCGTGTGCGCAAGCGTCTCCACCAGCGGCCAGTGGCGGACGATCTCGGCCAGCGCAGCGATGCGCCGCTGAGGGTGGTTGGCCGGGCGCACCCCGCGCACCGCCCAGAGCTCTACCGGGAGAGTCAGGCGTTCATACTCCGCCCGGTGGGGCCACCATTGCCGCCAAAGCTCGCCGAGGTAGCCGCGCGCGGCTTCGGGGTAGTGCTCCAGGTCGCAAGAAGGGAGGAAGCCGCTCCCGGCAAAGAGGAGCATGCCGATCTTGCCCGGCTGCCCGCGTAGCAGCGCGAGCGGGAAGCGCTGCGCAAGCAGGGTGAAGGGGAAGCGGTTCTCCCGGTAGCCGAGCGTTTCGGCCAGCGCCTGGTAGAGCATCTCGGAGGGGCCAAAGCGATCCACCACCGTGCGCAGGCGCGCGGCTTTGCGGCAGAGCCGGTATTGGGCGGCGGCCTCCAGCAAGGAGCGGATGCGCTCGGGCTCCGCTCCCTCCAGCGGCGCGGGGCAGGTGCACTTGCCCACCGGGGGCGGGCCAAATTCCAGCGCGGTGATGTCGAGCCGCACTTGGGGGACGCCATCGGGCGGCTCGGGGAAGCTTCGGTCTCCCCCCACTCCGCCGCCGGGGAAGACGTGCAGGATGGGGCGCGCCACGCCCGGCTCGGGCTCCAGCCCGTGGCCGACTTCCACGCCTCCACAAACGGCGGGAGCCTCGCCATAGGAGAGCGAGGCCCCGACAAAAGTGGGGCCGGGCTCGCGGTTCCACTCGCCAAAGTGGTGGATGCGCACGCGCCCCCCGCAGACGGCGGCGAATTCGCGCCCAAACTCTCCGGCAAACCAGCGGGCCTGCAGCTCGGCCTCGGGGACGGCGCGCGGGCGCTCCAGCGGCGGCTCGTCGCGCAGGCGGTCGGCAGAGGCGGCTAGCCAGCGGGAGTAGCGGTCAGCGAAGTTCAAGCGCTACTTCTTGCCTCCGGGGGTGGCGGCGGGCTTGGGTGGGGGGTCGAGCTGGGTGATGAGCTGCCGCAGCAGCTTTGCCCCATCGGCCTGGGGGGTGGCGGCAAGCTGCGCCCGGGCCAGGGCGAGCGCTTCTTTCTTCTTACCGGTTGTAAAAAGCAACCCGGCGGTGTGCAGGGTGCAGCGTACCTGGTCGGCCTCGTCGCGGTAAAACGCTCTCGCCTGCTGGAGCGAGGCGATGGCCCCGGCAGGGTCGCGCGAGGCGAGTTGAAGGGAGGCAAGCCCCTCAAACACCACCCCACTTTTGAGCGCCGTGCCTCGTTGGCGCAGCAGGGCCAGCCCGGCACCCCGGTTTTCGCCAAACCAGCGCAAGGCCCCCTCGCGGTAGGCGAGCCACGGGGCGGCGCTGGCGGGTGCGCCTTTGCCCGCGGCATTGGCAAAGGGGCGGTAGAGCGGGTCACCAAGGAAGGTGCTCATCCACGAGAGGGCGCTTTGTGAGGCGTAGGCTGCCTCGGCAAAGGTGTAGCCCTGGCGCAGGCGCTCTTCAAAAATATCGAGGTGCGGGGTAAAGCCGAGGTACGGCTCAAACACATTGCCCAGCGTCGCGGCGGCCCCGCGCTCCAGCAATGGGCCGCACCAGTTGCGCTTCGGGTCGCGCAGGGTCCGCGCGCTAAAAGAGTGGATGTGCACGGCCACGGCCCCCGGCACGAAGCGGAAGCGCTCGGAAGCAAACGGCCCGGCGACATGCTCGGTGTACCAGCCGAAGTAGAGCGCGGCATGTCGCATCGGGTAGTCGCCAGCGAAGATCTGCGGCGTATTCTCGTGGATGACGGGGGTGCCCTTGCGAAGGCTGTTTTTAACAATGTTGCGCAGCCACTCATCCCCCTCGGCCATGCCGCCTTTGCCGGGGAGGTTGCGCGAATCGATATACGCAAAGCCCCATAGCCCGGTCTTCTCGGCCTGCACGGCATCATTGATCATCCGGTGGACAGTGGCGGGCGAGGGGGCGTCCAGCCTGCAAACGAGGAGAAGCCCCGGCAGGTTCGCCTCGCCGATGCGGCGGGTGCTGCGGAAGAATGGGTTCTCCACCGGGCCGGTGATCTGCCGCTTGCCGAAGCCGAGCATGGCCAGCTCGGAATCGACCGAAGCTTCATTGCGCGCGAGTGGCTTGGGGATACCGTTCGGTTGGTCCCCCTCCACAGGGCCGCCGCTCGGGGCGATGCGCAGCGGCAGCCCGCGCATGAGGACGGCGTAGCGCAGGGTGCTTTCGGTGACAAAGATCGGCTCCGTCTGCGTCCCCTTCCACCAGCCGCGCTCCACAAAGATCTTCCGCAACGGGGCGGCGATGGTGGCCTCGTACTCTTCGCGCGAGATCGTCTCCTGCACCGGGGTAGAGAGGCCGACGAGCCGGTCAAACGGGATGCCACGCTTTTCCGCATAGGCGGCGGCGAGCGTGAGGGAGCCTGGGTCTGCCTCATTATAGAGGACGACGATGGCCCCCGCCTCCGGGTGCGCAGCCCGTAGGAGGCCGGGGAGCAGGAGCAAACAGAGGAGATACGCTTTCATAGGGTAAGGCGCAGGCCATCGTAAGCGATGCGGACGCCTTCGGGAAGCCCCGCCTCCGTCTCCGCGTGGCCCAGTTCATGGCAAAGGTGGGTCAATAGGGTGCGCCCGGGGCGGGTGGCGGCGGCAAGGGCGAGCGCTTCCTCCACATTCATATGCGTGGGGTGAGGGCGGTGGCGCAAGCCATCGATAATGAGCAGCTCCACCCCGGCCATTTGTTCGACGATATCGGGGACGACCGCTTTGCAATCGCTCAGATACGCGACGCGCTTGCGGCCCCCGCGCTCCAGCAGGTAGCCAAGCACCGGGGTGCGCCCGTGCTCGACGGGCAGGGGGGTCACGAGCGTCTGCCCCAGTTCGAAGGGGCCGGTGATCTCGTGTGGCTCCGGGTTCACATAGCCGGGGATGGGGGCCTCCCCCGTGAAGGCGAAGGCAAAGACGCGGCGAAGATCGGCCATCGTGGGCGGGGCCGCGTAGATCGGGAGCGCGCGGCCAAAGGGGGGGCAAAAGGCGCGCAGATCGTCAAACCCCACAATGTGGTCGGTGTGCGAATGGGTGTAGACGACGGCATCGAGCCGGCGCACCCGCTCGCGCAGGCACTGGGCGCGGAAGTCGGGGCCGGTATCGATCACCCAGGCGCACTCGGGCGTCTCCACGTAGAGGGAGGCACGCGAGCGGCGGTCGCGCGGGTCTGCGGATTGGCAGACGGGGCAGTCGCACCCGATCATCGGTACGCCTTGGGAGGTGCCCGTGCCCAGAAAGGTAAGTTGCAGGTCGGCCATCGTGGGAATTGAAAAAACCGCCATACTCTACATACTCACCCGCTGTGCCCGCAACGCTCACTTCCCTGCGCATCCGCAATCTCGCCCTTGTCGAAGAGCTGACATGGCGGCTCGGCCCCGGCTTTACCACCATCACGGGGGAGACGGGCTCGGGTAAATCGATCATTTTAGGAGCCCTGAAGCTCCTCATCGGCGAACGGGCGGATAAAAGCCTCGTGCGCACCGGGGCGGAAAATTGCACGGTGGAGGCCGTCTTCGATTTTCCCGAGCCCGAGGCCGCACCGCTTAATACCTGGCTGGAGGAGCAAGGGGCCGAGCCGTGTGAGGGCGGGCAGCTCCTGCTCAAGCGCACCTTTACCCCCGGCGGGGCCAACCGGCAGTTTATCAATGCCAGCCCGACGACGCTCGCCGTCCTCAAAAGCCTGGGGGAGACGCTGGTGGACCTCCACGGGCCGCATGACCACCAATCGCTCCTCTCCACCGAGAAGCAGCGCGACTTGCTCGACGCCTACGCCGGAGCCGCCACCCTGCGCCGCGACTACGAGGGCCAGCACCGCGCCGTGGCCACGCTGGTAGCGGAGTATGAGGCGCTCTCTTCCAGCGAGGCCGCGCTGGAGCGCGAGGTGGATCTGCTGCGGCACCAGGTCGCCGAGATCACCGCAGCCGCGCTTTTGCCGGGGGAGGAAGAGGCGCTCACCGCTCGCTACCAAGTGGCGGGCAACGCGCGGCGGCTGCTGGAGGTGGCGGCGCAGATCACCGGGCGGCTTGCCGAGGCGGATGAGGCGCTGCTGCCCGGGCTCGGCGAGATCACCCGGCTTTTCCGCGATCTGGAGCGGCTTGACCCTGCAACGGCCGAGCTGGCCCGGCGGCACGAGAGCGCCGTGGCCGAGCTGGAAGACCTGGCCGCCAGCCTGCAACAATACGCCGGGCGGCTGGAGCTCGACCCGGAGCAACTCGCCACGTTGGAAGAGCGGGTGAATGCCATTGAAACCCTCAAGCGGAAATACGGCCCCAGCGTGGAAGCCGTGGTCGCCTTTGGCGACGAAGCCGCCGCCCGGCTCCACAAGATCGAGACGCGCGGCGACGAGCTGCGGCGGCTGGAGGAAGCCATCGCCACCGGCCGGGCCGACTTGCTTGCGCGCGGCAAGAAGCTCTCCGCCAAGCGCGCCTCGGCCGCGCCCAAGCTTGCGGCAGATGTCTGCCGCCAACTTAGCGACCTTGGGTTCAAGAAAAGTGAGTTTGCAATCGCCCTCCTCCCGCAGGAAAGCCCCGGGCCGCATGGGTTGGAGAATATCGAGTTCCTCTTTGCGCCAAACCCGGGGGAGCCGGCCAAGCCGCTCAAGGCGATCGCCTCCAGTGGCGAGATTTCGCGCGTCATGCTTGCGGTGAAGACCTCGCTCGCCGGGCAGGACCATGTGGCGCTGCTGGTGTTTGACGAGATCGACGCCAATGTCGGCGGCGAGATTGCGCACGCCGTGGCGGGCAAGATGCGCTCGCTCGGCGAGCGGCATCAGGTGCTCTGCATCACCCACCTCCCGCAGGTGGCCGCCGCGGGGGGCGCGCAGTTCGTCGTCGCCAAGGAAGTGCGCGAAGGGCGCACCCTCTCGCATTTGAAGGAAGTGAGCGGCAAGCCCCGGGTGGAGGAGATCGCCCGGATGCTCGGTGGCAAGAGCGACTCCGCGCTCGCCCATGCGAAGGAGTTGCTCGGGTAGGAGCCCCACTTATGGAAACGCCCCGGAAAAAGCGGATTGTGCTTCTTCTCGCGGTGGGGCTCCCGATCTCGCTCATTGCTCTGTGGTGCAGCGGCATCGCCTTTGTAATCGCGTTTAAAAAGCCCGGGACCGCGACCCTTTTGCTTTTCCTGATCGGCATTGCGGCCTTATGGGCTGTTTTCACGGGTCTCCGCAATCTGTGGCGCTTTGATACAGCCCACCTTCACCTGCAATGGCACGATTGGGTGGGTGGGTGTTTGGGCTTCGTGGCCAATAGCCTGCTGCTTTATTTGTGTGTCCACTACCTCTACGACGGCATTTTCTCGTCTCTGCCGATGAGGAACTCCGGGTTCCCCGAAGTGGCCTATTTTTACTCCGCCTTAGCGGCAATCGTTGCCTTCGCCATTGTGCTGCTTCGATACTTGCGCCACCGTTTCTTCGGAGGTTGAGCGTCGTCGGCCTCGCGCATTTGCAGGAGGTGCCGGGTGGAAGAAATCGCAACCTACTCCCGCGCGTTCGCGAGCCAGCCGAGCTGCGCCCACGTTTCAAACCACTCCTGCAAGGTGGCGGGCCAATCGAGCGATTTGCGCCCGCTCGTCACCGCGCGCACGCACGCTCCCTCCACCGTAGCTCCGCGCCGCAGCGCGCGGAGCAGGCGCACGGCCTCGCGCTCCAGCGGCTTGAGGTAGACGGCGTTTTCCACCCGGTGGACGGCCAGCCCCACGAGCCGGGGGTGCCGCCGGGGGAGGCGGGCGCGGGTGTGTGCCTTGGGGGCGGGGGCTTCGGCAGCGGCTTGGCTGGCTTCGGTACGGAGCGCTTCCTTTGCCGCTCCGGCCAGCTCATCCACGGCATAGCGCAGCTCCAGCAGGACGAGGTGGGGCTGAAGGCGGAGCCGCAGCTCCCCCGGTGGCGTGCCTGCAAGCTCTGCGGGGGTGATGGGGGGGAGTGCCGCGCCATCAAAGGCGATAACTTGCGCCCACTCAAACCGGGCCATTTCGATGGCGGCCTCCAGCCGGTCGCCCGCCCACGCGGGGTCTTTGCGCAGGGTGCGCAGGTACGGCTCCAGCCGTTGCCCAAGGTCCCGCAAGGCCCAGGAACGCGAGGGGTGGGCTTGCAGGTAGGCGCTCGCGAGCCGCATGAAGCGGCGCTCGCCAAAGATGGCGCGCAGGCCAGGGTAGTCGTCGTAAAGACAATCGAGCAGGCGGAACCAATACTGGCGGTTGTAAATCTCCAGCCGCTCGAAGGAAGGGAGCGTGGGCCCGGGCTTGATGAGGGCGACCGCCTTGCGCGCCGCCGCCGTGGGGCGCATCTGCCATTGAGCCCCAAGCGGGCGCATGATCGCCTCGACCACCGTGCGCTGGAGGGCGGCCAGAGACTCAGCCATGGGTATCGCGAAACTGGTTGGCCTTGAGGGCTTCGGTGTGGACTTCCTCGAAGGAGGGGATGCGGTCATCCCACTCCAGCAGGGTGGCGGTGGGGCCGCAAAGGCGCAGGGCATGGGCGTAGAGCTTCCAGACGGGGTCGAGCACCGGGTGGTCGTGGGTGTCGAGGGTGTACTGCTCAAACTGCGAATGCCCGGCGATATGGATCTGGCCCACGCGCCCGTGGGGGATGTTGTCGAGGTACGCAGCCGGGTCAAACCCATGGTTGCGCGAGGAGACGTAGATGTTGTTTACATCCAGGAGGATGCCGCAATCCGCCCGCTCCACGACTTCGGAGAGGAACTCCCACTCCGTCATCGAAGAGGCGTGGAACTCGGCATAGCTGCTCACGTTTTCCACGCAGATGGGGGTCTCCAGCACATCGCGCGCGTGGCGGATCTTCTCCGCCGTGTGCCGTGCGGCGGAGAGCGTGTACGGCATGGGGAGCAGGTCGTGGGTGTGGCGGCCATCCACGCTGCCCCAGCAAAGGTGGTCGGAAAGCCACGGGGTGCGCGTGCGTTTGACGAGCGCCTTGAGCTTGCGCAGGTGCCCCTTATCAAGCCGCCCCGCCGAGCCGAAGTAGAGCCCCACGCCGTGCTGGACGACGCGGTATTGCTCCAGAATGGAGTCGAGCACCTCCAGCGGGCGGCCTCCATCGACCATGAAGTTTTCGGAGATGATCTCAAACCAATCGACCACCGGGCGCTCCGCGAGGATGTGCCGGTAGTGCGGTACCCGCAGGCCGATACCGATGCCGTAATCGGTAAAGCCGTTAAAGCAATTGGCGGGCATGGGCGGGGGACGGGGGCTTGGGCGCAAACCAAGCGCAGGCGGGAAAGTGGTGCTCACGAGAGGAGTCGAACCTCCACGGGTTTCCCCATACGGTTCTGAGCCGTACGCGTCTGCCATTCCGCCACGTGAGCATTACACTAAAATCGCCGAAGTCCATCGGCAGCGAGTTGCAGAAGTTGGCGGGTTTGCCCGCAAATTGCAAACGCCAATTTGCCAAAAAAACAGGTGGCTACGCTTTGGTAACCGCGATCGCGTAGGCCTCTACCGTAAACTTCACCCCGGTAAGGTCGCCCACGTAGCGGAGTGCTTCGGGGAAGGGGATGTTGGCCAGCTTGAGGGTGAGCGGGGTGGAAGCCTCCACGCCCGGGTGGAGGACGAAGGTGAACTTCACCTTGCCATCCGAGAGCTTCTCAGCCTGCTGGCGCAGGTAGTCGAGAGCGGAGCCGAGCGTGGCTTCGCGAAACTCAAGCGAGGGGAGCGAGATCGTCTGGAGCTGGGCTTTGAGGTCGGAGCGGTTGCCCCCGTTCTTCTCCTCGGCGCTGGCGATCATCCGCAGGTAGTTGCGGGCGGTGACGTTCTTGGGATCGGTTTTGAGGACTTCCTCAAACTTCGTTTTGGCGGTGGCGAGATCTCCCGTGGTAAAGGCACGCTGGGCCTCGGCAAGCGAGGAGGCATCGGCAACCACGGCAAAGGAGAAGAAAAGCGCGGGGAGAAGGAGCAGGTGTTTCATGGGAGGGGTACGTAAAGACTACCCTGTTTTACCGCCGCTGGCAATGCCTACGAGTTCCCGCTCGCCAAAGAGAGGGCGAGCGGACAAATTGCCTCCTCCCTGCCATGAGCTATCATCATCTAGAAATCACCTGCACGTTTCTGCTGTTGATCTACCCGATCTTCCTCTTTGGCCTGCGCTTCTTCCGCCGTCGGTGGATGCCGTGGTGGCTGCTGGCGTTGCTGATGTCGGGGATCGGGTGGGGGCTGCTCAATGGAGCCGCGCATTATAACCGGCTAATTCTGGATGAGCAGATGCAAGCCGCCGGGCCCAACCCGCCCGAGGAGCTCGCACTGAAGTGGAAGGCCAACCAAGGCCGCCGCACCGTGGCCTCTGTCTACGGGTGGGCCTATGGCTTGGGGTATGCGCTCCTTTTCCTGCCGCCCTATGCCATCGGCACCCACTTGCGCCGTCGCTTCAAAGACGGCACCGAGGCAAAGGGGTAGGAAAATCATTGTTGTCATAAGCGGGCGGAGCCTTTGCGGTTTTTATGATTGATTCCGATCATAAAACGCGGCACGGTGGCGAGGTTCTGAGGCATGAAAGTCCCCCTTCACTTAGTGCAGGCGCGGCGCGAGCAGATGGCCGCGCTACTTCGCGAGCGGCGTTACCTGCCGGTGGCGGAGCTATGCGAACGCTTCGGTATTTCTGAAGCGACGGCCCGGCGCGACCTCCGCTCGCTCGCGGGGGAGGAGAAGGTGTTGCGGACCCACGGCGGGGCGCTGGGAGATTATGATCGCGGGTTTGCTTCCTTTGCCGAGCGGCAGGGGCGCGCGGTGGGGGGGAAGGAGCAGATCGCCCGTGCGGCCCACCGGCACCTCGGCGCGGGGCAGACGGTTTTTTTTGATGCGGGCACCACCCTGCTGGCATTGGCTCGGCGGCTGGTGGAGGCCCCGGTGGGGGAGCTGAAGGTGGTGACCAACAGCCTCCCCGTGGCCGAGGCACTCGGGGGGGCGGAGGGGGTGCGCGTTTTCTTGACCGGGGGGGAGTACCTCAACCGGCAGGCCGTTTTCCTGGGAGATGCCGCGTGTGCCGCGCTCCGGTTTTGGCGGTTTGATGCCGTGTTTCTCGGTGGGCAGGCTGCCCATGCGGGGGGGATTTACAATTCCCATGCCGACCTCACCCGCTTCCAGCGCGCGGCGTTGCGGCGGGCGGCTTCGGCCCACTTTCTTTTGGATGCAACCAAGCTCGGCGCGCAAGCCCCGGCGCGGTTGGTGTCGTGGGGGGAGGTGCGCTCCTTCCTCACCGATGCCACCCCGGCGCGGCTGCGCGTGGCGGGCATTCCCCCCTTATCATGATGAATCTATTGGCTATTGATCTTGGTGCGGAGAGCGGGCGCGTCATGCTCGGCACGCTGGAGGGCTCGCGCCTTTTGCTCGGAGAGTTACATCGGTTTGAGACCGGCACGCTCCCGCTGCATGGGGCGCTGCGCGTCAATCTGCCGGGCATATACTCTTCCGTGCGCCAGGGGCTGCAGCTCGCGGGGGCGAGAGGGGTGCCGGTCGCGGGGGTGAGCACCGACTCCTGGGGGGTAGACTACGTGCTCCTGCGGCGTGGCGTCCCCTTTCTTCCCTACCACTATCGCGATGGGCGGGTGGATGCCTCGGGCGCGCCGGTCTTTGCGCGGCTCTCTCGCGAGGCGCTCTATGCGGCCACGGGCATCCAGTTCATGCCGATCAATACCCTATTCCAGATCGAGCACGACTTCCGCGAAGACCCGGGCCTCTTTGCCGCTGCGGATTCCTGCCTCGGCATTGCCGATGCCATGAACACCCTGCTCGGTGGCGCGCCCCATGCGGAGGAGAGCCTTGCCAGCACCACGCAGCTCTACGACCCGGTGCAGCGCGCCTGGTCCCCGCAAGTGCTGGAGGCGGTGGGGCTGCCGCGCGCGCTCTTCCCGCAGATCGTCGCGGCGGGCACGGTGCTTGGGCCGTTGGAGCCGGGGCTGGCGGTGGAGTGCGGGCTTGTTGGCGCGCAGGTCATCGCCACTTGTTCGCATGATACGGGGGCCGCCGTGGCGGCCACCCCCGCCGAGGGGGAGGGGTGGGCTTACTTGAGCAGCGGTACCTGGTCGCTCCTCGGGGTGGAGCGCAAGGAACCGCTCCTGAGCGACGCCTGCCGCGAGGCCAACTTTACCAACGAAGCCGGGTACGCCGGCACCACCCGGCTTTTGAAGAACCTCGCGGGAATGTGGCTCCTCCAGGAGTGCCGCCGCGCGTGGGCTGCCGCCGGGGAGGTGTACGACTACGCCGCACTGGCCGAGGCCGCCGCCGCCAGCGAACCGCTCCGCTCACTCATCAACCCCAACGACCCGCGCTTTGCCTCTGCGGGCGGCATGCCGGAGAAAATCCGCGCCGCCTGCCGCGAAAACGGCGAGCCCGAGCCGCGCACCGTGGGAGAGGTGGCGCGCTGCATCCTCGAAAGCCTGGCCCTCCTTTACCGCGCCACCCTTGCCGAGGCGGAGGGGCTGACGGGCGAGCCGATTCGCAAGCTGCACGTCGTCGGAGGCGGCAGCCGCAACCGCTACTTGAACCAGTGGAGTGCGGATGCCACCGGCCTCCCCGTTTACGCCGGGCCCGCCGAGGCGACGGCGATCGGCAACCTTCTCATCCAGGCCGCCGCGCTCGGCGTGCTCGACTCTCCGGAGGCGATCCGCCGCGTCGTGCGCGAGAGCTTTCCGCCCGAAATCTTCACCCCGCAAGCGAGCGCCCGCCCCGCGTGGGAGGCTGCTGCCGCGCGCTTCACCCAGCTTTTATGAACCGATTCCAACACGTCCGTTACCTTTGGGAAGATGCCAAGGCCGCCGCGCTCTGCCCGGCAGACCGCCTCGTCTACCGCTCCAACCTTCTGGGGGCCGACCAACGCATCACCAACACCGGCGGGGGCAATACCTCCTCCAAGCTCACCGAGGGGGATCCGCTCACCGGCGAGCCCGTGGAAGTCCTCTGGGTCAAAGGCTCGGGGGGAGATCTGCGCACCAGCACGCGGGAGAATTTCTCCTCCCTCTACCAGCAGAAGTTGCTGGGGCTCCAGAGCCTCTACGCCAGCCGCGAAGGGCGTGGGCTCAAAACCGCGCCCGAAGACGAGATGGTCGGCATGTACCCGCACGCCACCTTCAACCTCAACCCGCGCGCCCCTTCCATCGACACGCCGCTGCACAGCTTCCTGCCCGGCAAGCATGTAGACCACATGCACCCCAACGCCATCATCGCCATCGCCGCGAGCGAGCGGTGCCAGGCGCTTACGCAGGAGATTTTTGGCGGCACCATGGCCTATGTGCCGTGGATGCGCCCGGGCTTTGAGCTGGGGCTGGCGATGCAGGAAATCGCCCGGCAACAGCCGGAAGTGCGCGCCATCATGATGGGGCAGCACGGTTTTATCTCGTGGGATGAGGATGATAAAACGTGCTACGAGCGTACGCTCGGCTTCATCGAGCAGGCGGCAGCCTTTATCGAAGCCCGCTACGAAGCCAACGGCGGCCATGCGCGCGCCTTTGGCGGGGCCAGGTACCAGACGCTGGAGCCGCAGGCGCGCCGCGCCACGTGGGCCGCGCTCCTGCCGTGGCTGCGAGGCCAGGTGAGCCTGCCGGGCCGCCGCTTCATCGGCACTGTGCAGGAGGATGAAGCACTCCTGCGTTTTGTAAACTCCGCGGAAGCCCCCCGGCTCGCCGCCATGGGCACGAGCTGCCCGGACCACTTCCTGCGTACCAAGATCAAGCCGCTTTATGTCGATTGGGACCCGCAGCAGGAAGACCTTGCCACGCTGAAGGAAAAGCTCGCCGCCGGGCTGGCTGCCTACCGGGCCGACTACGCCGCCTACTACGAAGCCTGCAAGCGGGCCGATTCCCCCGCCATGCGCGACCCCAACCCCACCGTCCTCCTCATCCCCGGGCTCGGCATGGTGGCGTGGGGTAAGGATAAGTCGGAGTCGCGCGTGACGGCAGAGTTCTACAACTGCGCCGTGGAAGTCATGCGCGGGGCCGAGGCGATCGACCGCTACGCCGCTCTCCCGCAGCAGGAAGCGTTTGACATCGAGTACTGGCTGCTCGAGGAAGCCAAGCTGCGCCGCATGCCCGCGCCCAAGGAGCTGGCAGGGAGCGTGGCCATCGTCATCGGCGGGGGCAGCGGCATCGGCCGCGAAACGGCCCACCGCCTTGCCCGCGAGGGGGCGCACCTTGTGGTGGTGGACCGCAACGCCGAGGCGGCGCAAGCCGTGGCGGCAGAGCTGACCGCCAAGCTCGGCCACGGCATCGGCATGGCGGGCAGCGGCATCAGCGGGTGCGGCCCGGCCATCGGGCTCGGGGCTGATATTACCGACCGTGCCTCCATCCGCGCCATGCTTGACGAAGTGGCGCTCGCGTACGGCGGGTTTGACTCCATTGCCGTTACCGCGGGCATCTTTGTGCCTTCGGACACGAGCGGCCACATCCCCGACGCTATGTGGGCCACCACGTTTGCTATTAACGTCACCGGCAGCTACCTGGTGGGGGATGAGGCGGGCCAAACGTGGCGCGAGCAGGGGCTGCCCGGCACGCTCGTGCTGACCACCAGCGCCAACGCCGTCGTCGCCAAGAAAGGAAGCCTTGCGTACGATACCTCCAAAGCCGCCGCCAACCATTTGGTGCGTGAGCTGGCGGTGGAGCTTGCGCCGCTCGTGCGAGTCAACGGCGTGGCTCCGGCCACCGTCGTGCAAGGCAGTGCCATGTTTCCGCGCGAGCGCGTCATCGGTTCGCTGGCCAAGTACGCCATCCCCTATTCCGAAGAGGAGGCGACAGAGAGCCTCGTCGCCAAGCTCGCGAAGTTCTACGCCGAGCGTACGTTGACGAAAGCGCCGATCACCCCCGCAGACCAGGCCGAAGCGTACTTCCTTTGGATCAGCGGGCGGCTCTCCAAGACCACGGGGCAAGTGCTCACCGTGGATGGCGGGTTGCACGAGGCCTTCCTTCGCTAGTGTCGTGTTAGCCTATTTCCTTTTCAAATCACCGCGGACTTTTTCAAGGAACTAACCTAACAAGAGACTAATACCATCTCTCATCAATAAGGAGACTTTTAAGCTGGTTCTTTTTGAGCGAGGCGGCGTTGTCGGCCAGAGTCGCTATCAGAGATAGCGCCTCCGCCCTCCGCCTTGCCTAGCTCAAAAATCCCTGCGCCTTAAAGTCTCCCTATTTCAGAGAAATGGTA